>JBCDAJ010000176.1:0-11638 GCA_039185935.1 Cyanobacteria bacterium P01_F01_bin.56
CTGGGGCGCTTCGCTAGGGACTCTAGCTCATCCTGTTCTGACTCGCTCAAAGTAATCGCTGGAGCAGAAAGACGGGGCATCATCGGAATCTCAGAGAGGGTTCTAAAGGGTAACGCCATTTCTGCCATGCGGTACTAGTCCAGTTTCCTCAGCAACTGAAATAAAGTTTCCAGGGGAAATTAAGCCTTGCATCGGGTGTTGCCAGCGGATGAGAGCTTCAAACCCAATCAATTGTTGTGTATTGAGATCAACGATAGGCTGATAGTACGTGATGAATTCTTGCTGATAAATGGCCGTGCGTAGGTCATGCTCCAGCATCATGCGTTTCATCGCCTGAGTGTGCATCTCAATATCAAAAATTTCATACCTCCCGCGACCTTTAGCTTTAGCTCGATAGAGAGCGATGTCAGCATCTCGCAGAAGATTAGTCGCTTCAATGTAATCATCTGTGCCCCAAACAATGCCAATACTGGTTGTGATGAAAACGCTATTATTGTCAATGACAATTGCACTATCAAACTCAGAAAGCAGGCGTTCTGCAATTTGAATAACGGCTTCAATGTTGGGCAAATGTTCTAGCAGGATAACAAACTCATCACCACCTAAACGGGCGGCTAAATCTGGAGGTCGGATAATTCTTTGTAGCCTTTGAGCAACCGACAATAACAGCCTATCGCCAATCAGATGACCAAGGCTGTCATTTACAAGCTTGAACTGATCAAGGTCAAGAAATAAAACAGCAAAATGATAAGCATTTGATTGCTGCACTCTTTGAATAGCCAATTCCAGTCGACTAGTAAGCAATGTGCGGTTGGGTAAATCAGTGAGCGCATCGTGAACAGCTCTGTATACTAGCTGCTCTTCTGCCTGCTTGCGGTCCGTAATATCCCAGTTCACGCCGATCATGCGAAGAGGGTAGCCTTCCGCATCTCGCTGTACCATCGCGTGAGCTTCGATGTGACGACTGGTACCATCAGGCCACAGAACTCGAAATTCTGCGTTAAATTCCTTGTCACCGCTCAACGCTTGCTGTATTGCTCTCCGGCAAGCGATTTGGTCCTCAGGGTGGACGCCTGCTTCCCAGGCATTATGGGCTTCACTGAAATCTTCCGGAGTACGTCCGTAGAGTTCGTACATGCGATCGTCCCAAATGACGCGATCGCTGATGATATCCCAATCCCAGATACCCATCCTTGCAGACCGAACTGCTAACTCTAATCGATTGGTCAAATCCTGTAGTTGGATTTCTGCCTGTTTGCGGTCACTCACATCTGAAATCACAGTATGCCAAAGCACAGCCCCATCTGCCTGGTGAGTCGGGCTACCAATGCCCTGCAACCACTTGCGTTGTCCTGACGGAGTCGTAATTCGCCATTCGTGGAACCACGTTTCCAGAGTCTGAGCAGATGCCCACATAGAAGCTCGCACAGCAGGCAAATCCTCGACTTCTATCATTGCCCAAAGCACACTTGCATCTTGCTCAACTGCGAAGGCTTCTATCTCCCAAAGCTGGTAACAGCCAGGGCTCATGTACAGTACTGCGTCTGTCCCGTCAGGGTACAAAATATAGCGAAAGATGGCTCCAGGCACATTAGCAGCAATGCTTCTGAAGTTATATTCACTAGTTTTCAGCTCAGCAAATGAAGCGTTTAATTGCTGAGCCATTTGCACAAATGAATGAGTCAGTTCACGCACTTCTCGCATTCGAGAGACAGCAAGAACCGCTCGATAATTCTCAAATTTCAAGTCACCTTTGGCAATCGCTTTTGCTGACTGGTTAAGCTGTTGCAAAGGTCTAGTTACCCAGCTAGCCATCAATATACTAGAGCAAATTGCTATTAATAGCGCTGCAATACACAACCAAATTGTGTTGCGAGTATTAGCATAAATCTGCTCCATAAAGTCAGATTCTGGAGTAACGATTACGATAAACCATTGAAGCTTATCACTAACTTTAAGAGGTTTTATTCGCAGAAAGTGCCGTTCACCCTCGATATCAAAGTCAAGCTGTAAAGATTGATTAATAGCTGCCAGTTTACCCGCAGATAAAGTGTTTAAGTGAGTGGCCGATTCGCGAATCAAATGATTTTTACTCTGAGTAGCCGCCAAGCGATCCACGCCTTTTTCATTAACCAAAATGGGATTTTGACCATCAGAACTGCCAATTAAGTTACCGTCTTCTTCGACAATAAAAACCTGGCCAGATGGGCTAAGCTCAATCTTCTCAAGAAGTTGACTAACTTGTCCTAAATCTAAAATAACGCTTACCACCCCCTGCAATTTACCATCAGGTGTATAAACAGGTTGGGAGGCATTAACCGCTAGAGAATGCTCCTCCAACTCACTGACAGAAGTATAAACATCGGTCCACACTGGGCCTGCTGCTGTAATCGCCGCCCTGTACCAAGGGCGTTCCCTTGCATCAATTTGACGATTAGTCATTTTTGATTGAATGATTTGACGTTGACTATTGAGCTGTGAGCTAAGGTAATTACCTTGGGTATCTGGGCTGGAATATTCCAGAAAATAAGTTGAGTTGCCATTTTCGATACGTCTAAAGAGAGCTAAAATATCACCATTTGTGTTACCTGCTCCGACCCCAAGGATAATCTCAAAAGTATTGATATAGTCCCAATATATTTTTTCGACAGAACGAATATCTGACAGGTTAAGATTCTCGCGTTGAATCGTTTTTACACTGAGATCATTAATAATACGAGTAGTCGATAGCCAGTCATTGACTTCGTGATGGATACGTTCTGCAATCTCTTCCTTAAACTGACCGGCAACTTGACTGACAGCCTTTTGACCATTACGAATTGACAGCCATGCCGTGAGTCCAACCGCCGCCGTGACTTGCGATATACCAGAAATTATCAATACTAGTCTCAAAGGCATGTTGGAAAATAAATGGCGCATTAGTTTCCTTCATTCACTCATAAGATAAGTACTGAGAATATCTCAATTTTTTCCTCAAAGACGAAATAATTCAATTATCTGTCTAGTTAACTTATCCACAAAAACTCACATTAATCATAAACATTGGCCCTAACACAAAAATGAATGCAGCTAAGTATGTTTAAAGCTGCTTCGACTTAGAGACAAAGGCCACGCGGTTTAAACTTTGAAATGTTACTGATACTTCTTGATTATAGTGAGGCAGATGCTAACTGTTATGGCCATGCATAGCAATCCGTTCTCTCTCTAAGTAGCTATGCGCAGTTAACCCAAAGGCGCTCCAGGGTATGATCATCCGCTCGACTGCGGGCTTCCATGCCTTCGATGACCGTCATCGCCAAGATGAAATTTCGGCTATGCAAGGAACGCCAGGCGACTAAATCCTCATTCTCGTATTTTGAGTCGGTGGCTTTGGTTGTTGTAGCGTCGTGAGTCAGAGATTTGTAGCTGTAGGCAAGCAGTTGCTGATGGATTCTTGCACGATTTGCGACAGTCACGCAGCGGCCTACAAGGACGAGCGCATAACTCAACTATCGAGGGTATAGCAAGAGGGGGAACTATAGCTCGCTGTGGGTCCTTGCCAATAAAAGCACCTGGTTGCAACTAGCAGTTAGAGATCATGTTACTCACGCTAGTACCCGACGGCAGATGTCACCCTACCATTTCAACCTATCGCTTCCCTGCACCGCTGCTCCCCGGCTCTGGAGAACAGGATGTCAATTTTCGCCCCACGACACTAAGTCGGTGGGTTGAATCTTTTGAAGAACGAGCTTATGGTGACGAAATCCTTGCGAGTGTTGGGTTTCGTTCCTCAACCGCAACCTATCATCATTTGTAATTTAATAACGCCTGCCTACTTAATAAGGGAGTCGCGCTTAAATAATATCCCATCTACCCTGCTACCCATCCCCCCTGCCACAATCTTGTCCGAGTACTTTATTTTCAAGCTAATCCCTAAAGTACATGGGGCCGCGCAATATGCTCGATCAGGAGTCGATTAGCGCATACTAAAGAGACATAAAGCTGGTGATTTTCAAAAAGAAGAAACAACCTCGCCACTCTTAATTTTATGCGAATAAAAAATATATTTTAACCACTTAACATACTGACGACTATCGATTTCCATAGCATCTTCAATCATTTTTCAAGAAGCTAGAAAGTCTTATCAGAAAGCAGCTTATTTATCGAAAGGAGACAAAATTGAATCTAAATAGCCAACCTGAACTCTTATAGCTCTAATGAACTACTCCCGTTTGGTGCTGCTTTTTACACGAATTTAGTCTGGAATCAGAAAGTTCCATAACAAGTCTGAAAACTCTTTTGTGGCAAGGGATTGAGCCTCAAAATGAATTCAGGCAAAGAGAATACTATGAGGTTTTACAAAACTTCAGTCGCATTTTTTTTGAAAAATCTTGGATTTCACAAGTAATCCACAGTTTATCTGCGGAATTCCACAGGATTTTCCACAGAGGTTAACGAGGTTTTGCGGCTTCTCAGAAGTCTGTGGATTAGCGAAAAAAATAAATCCACAATATGGGGAATTCCTTGAAAAATGGGAATCGCTGCGATGGATTCTGTGAAAGCCTGATTATTTCGTTTCTCCTTCCCTGGTTAAATAGGCCTACCGTTTTTCTTCAACATTGACACGATTCTGTGGAGTAGGCAGAATGATGCGACCGGAAGACGTTGCGCCTTTGACTGTAGTAGCTGGGATTCCCCTTCTGAGGGTGGATCAGAGAGTTTGCTAGGGTCATGGAGATGCGGTTTTTGGATGTTTATCGATTGGTTATGGTGTCAAAGGAGGAATGGATGAGCAGCCCCATGGTTAGCTTGTTAGTGGAAGTGCCTGAGGAACTCCACGAATCTCTTCAGTGTTATCTCGATTCTCATACGGCCTGGAATCAGCAGCGTGCATTTTGCGCTGCGTTGTCTCTTTTCCTGATGCAGAACGGTAGCGGCGATCGCCGCGTTAACCGCATCTACCTTGATACGTTGTTTGACTTTGTGGCTTAAATTGACTAGTTGAGCAGGAATGTACGGTGCTGTCTGATATTCTCGCCTCGTGTTTGACCGGTTTTAATGTTTGGGTCTACAGGATTTCTGACTGACTATAATGTGCAAAAGGCTCGAAAGGCCAAGACTTTGAGCTGCTGTTCATACTTTATGAGTCAGCAGCATAAAGTCAGCCGTTCCTGCTCACCCGACTGCTGGTAAAAAAGTTGACTCTCAGCGGTTACTCAACAGATTTGAGCGGGTGAGTGGACATCAATAATTTTGTGCTGTGCGGGTATGAGGCAAAGCTTTGTCCTGACGCAGGCATGCATTAAGCGGATCAGAATTTAGGATTTTGATCCGCTTCCTAATCCCTTGAGGTTCATTGTCATCATGTCTGCTAGTGCGACACGACAAAACAACTCCCAAATTCTTTGGGCTAAGGTGAGTGGCTTAGCGCTGGTGCAGGGGGCGATCGCTCTGATGTGGGTGATTTACAACCTGTATCTGGTGGAGTTATTGACTCAAGTGGGGTTGGCGCGTTCCCTGGCGACGGGTTTGCTGGTAGTAGAAAATTTACTGGCCATGGTGATGGAACCGCTGATGGGCAGTTTGAGCGATCGCCTGCAGCAGCAGCTCGGCACACGGTTTCCCCTTATTAGTTTGGGCGTGATTTTGGCCGCTGGCGCCTTTATCGCGATTCCGATCACGGTGGTTGGGGGCATCGCCGCTGCCGGGCGCTGGGTATTGCCTTTGATGTTGGTGTTGTGGGCGCTGACGATGACGGTGTTTCGCAGCCCGGCGATGTCTCTCTTGGGCCGTTATGCCTTTGGGACGCAACTGCCTCAGGCTGCGAGCATTTTGACGTTAGTCGGTGGGGTGGCCGGAGCCATGGGGCCCCTCGCTAGCGAACAAATTTTAGGTAGAGGGCCAGTCTTAGCGTTTGCTTTGGGGTCTGGGGTGTTGCTGGTAGCAGCTTTAGTGCTCAGACTGACGGCACCGGAAGCTGCTGAAGCAGAGGCTGCGACTGCTGGTAACGATACCGATCCTGGCTTGGAGGGGATTTCAATTGCCGCTTTGGCCATGATTTTTGGTGCTGGGGTGGGCGTCACCTTGGGGTTTCGATCGCTGATGCTGTTGTTTAGCCGCGTACTGACCAATCAGGTGCCAAATGGCAATCCAAAATTAGTGTTGGGCACGGTTTTCGTAGCTTTAGCGGTGACGGCGATTCCAGCAGGGGCGCTGGCTGTGCGCTTAGGCAACCGTCGGGCAATGGTAACGGGGCTGGCAGCATTAGCCTTTGTGTGTGCGGCGATCGCCGCAGTGCAGCAAAATGGGGTGGCGATCGCGCTGGCCATCCTTTTTGGGGCCGCTTTTAGTTTGGTTTCCAACGGCACGATTCCGTTTGCGTTGTCATTGGTGCCTTCATCCAAGGCGGGTTTGGGCACGGGGATGTTTTTTAGCGGCGGGGCGGCGGCAGCTTCTTTGTTTGGCACGGTGGCAGCATCATTGCAGACGCTACCGTTGGGGTTCCCCAGTCTGATGGGCATTGTGGCTTTGGTATTGGCGGGTAGCTGCATCGCTGGAGCGCCCCGGCGTTCAGCCGCCAGGGTGAGCGAGCCTCTGGAGTCTTAACCTTTGATTTGACGTCACTGGTGACGCCTGACCATAAGGCTGATCCACCGTTGCCAGGACTGTAGATCTCGTCATACGGTTCGGTTGGTTGCCAGGCGGGACGAGCGCTAACGCGATCGCAAACTCCCCAACCTGAAACCCTTTAGAGCATTGCACCCATAAAGCTTCAGATTGAGGAGCTTGAACACTACAAATATTGACAAAGACTAATTGCCTGAGTGGCGATTAATGACCGTCATTGCTACTGTCGTGAGGCCGTGAGTTACCAGGGTCACACCCTTCTGAACTCTCGGATGACAGTTGCGACATTAATCGCCGTCGTCATCGTCATCATCGTCGTCGTCGTCATCGTCATCGTCGTCGTCCACCGACACGGTATTAGTTTCCGTCGTCGTTTCGGTGATGGTTTCTGTCGTTGTCGTGGTTTCAACCGCGTCAAAGAGCCCCACAACATCCACGATGTACTCGGAATAGAACGTTTCTACCAAGTTCATACTGGCCATGGCCTGGTAAATGTAGGAGCACGCTTCTGCCCGTGTGACCCGTTCAAATAACTTGAGTTCCGTCACAGTGGGATAGCTCACCAAAATGCCCCGTTCTACCAACGCCGCCACAATCTCGCGATATTGCGTTGGAATCTCGTCGGCATCCGTAAAGACGCTCAGGATTTCTGAGACTGTCTTAGTGGTGGATGTGACCTCTGTATAGCCGAGCGATCGCGCCAGCATGACCCACATTTCTAGCTTAGTCAGCGTTGATTCAGGATCAAAGGTATCGTCATCGGCCAGGTCAATAAAGCCCTTAGCGTAGGCTTCTTCAAGGGCACTGTAGGCCCAGTAGTTCCGGGAAACGTTACGGATATTGACCACTTCGCGAACCGCAGTTTTATTAAATGCCTTCGTGATCATGGCCGCATAGTGGGCCTTGGTCAAATATGTATTGGGGAAAAACTCACCATCGGGATATCCCGAAACGATATCAATAGCCGCCAGTCGATAGATAAAATCGCTGGCCCAATAGTCCGTTGAAATATCGGTGTAAGTGACCTCAGTGACGGTGGTGGTCCTGGTTTCGCGAATGACTTCAGTCTCTACGCGATTGTACTCCTCGCCATCGTCATCGTCGTCATCATCATCGTCGTCGTCGTCATCATCTTTAAGTTGATCTTCCGGCAGTTCTGCCACTTGCGTTGAGGTCGCATTGGCCTCAGAAGTATTGGCCTCAAGGGTAGAGGCAGCACTGTGCTCGGCAAGCAGAGACAACGCCGTCAGAGAAGCAAGTAGCGGGGTGAGAAGGGCGAGAAGGGTCGCTAGAGATGTCCCATTGAGCAGCAAACGATAAAAAACCTGACTCATAATTAAATTACCCACGTGTTAATTAGCAAATTTTCAGCAAAATCTGTCAAAAGCTTTCACTAGCGCAAGCTTTTCGAGATAACGATGGAAATAGTTGCTCTGACAATGATTTTTAGCAGCGCGCCCTGCCTTCGAGGGTATTGACTCCAAAAATTGGCAGGAGTTCCAATTTTTGGATCAGTGTTATGAGTAATTAATATTGCTGCCCTTTTGGAACTTACATAGGAGTTGTTTCGTCTGAGCCGCGCCAAAATTGTTTGAGAATTGCCCCCGGAGATCGATCCCAGGTATCGCGGTGGTCGTAGATTTGGCCTGTCTCATTCAGCGAATATATGGAGTAGCCGTTGAAGAATAGACGCGGCTGCCAAGGCAGTCTCAAGGTGCCGCGCACCGTCCAATCAGCGCGAATGGTGAGGTCATCCTCGACTCGAATGTCGTGCAAGTCAAAGTGGAGATTGGTGAAAAAGAGCCGTCCGTGGAATCGCAGCGTCCAAAAAATGATGCGGTAGTTGCGTTTGCCTTTGAACTGGTTGACCGGATCTTTGAAGAAAATGTCGCGGGTGTAGATGTCGTAGTCAATATCTTGCTCAAATAGGGTCGGCAGGTCTGCTCGCAGGGTTTCTATAATCGGTTCATAATCTAGCGCGATTGCCATATTTCTCCCTCCCCAGTCCGTTAAACTGCTGAATAAGTATTGTCATTCATGGGTCTTATTTCCATCTTATGGTTAAGGTCTTTAAAACCTGGTTGCTCACGAGTCTGCTCGGAGCGCTTTTGTTATTTGGCTTGCCCTCTACTGCTCACGCTGAAACTTCAACTATGATCGCTGCACTACCTGGATTCAAAGCTCTTTTTAGTGGTTCTCGCCCGACCAACATTGGGGTTAAAGACGATCGCTTGGCCGCTTGCCCTGGCAGCCCCAACTGCGTTGTGAGTCAAGGGGAAGAAGATGCTGAACACGCGATCGCACCCCTCACCTATGACAGCGATATGGCGGCGGCGGTTACGAAACTACGTCAAGTTGTGGAAGCGCAGGAGGGTAGTGAGGTCATTGAGCAAACTGACACATACCTCTATGCCGAATTCACTAGCAAGCTGATGGGCTTTGTGGATGATGTGGAATTTTACTTTTCACCCACAGAGCAAGGTACCATTCACGTGCGATCGGCCTCCCGGTTGGGACAGTCGGATCTGGGGGTAAATCGGAAACGCATTGAGGCCATTCGGGCAGCGTTGTCCGCGTAATTTGGGTGACAGGATTTACCGACCGTAGGGGCGCGGCATTTTCGTTGTTAGGTTTTGACTAACCCGAAATGTTGCTCAGAAAATGCCTCGCCCCTGCCGGGATGTTGATGGATTCATTGCTCGCCCAAATCCGTGATCGCCAGTTCCCGATATCCGGTCTGGTCATCCAGTTGCCGTTGAAAGGTCAATTCTGGCAAAATGCCGACAACAATTTCAGCCGTTGTGTAAATTAGACAGCCGGGCATCACATGTCCGCCTAATGTCTGTCCTTGGCTATCGGCGATCGCCAGGTGCAAGTGCATTCCAGAGCGAGACAACGTGCCCACCAGCGACACAATCTCGAAGCGATCGGTCAATACGGTCGCGCTGTCTTGACCGGCAAATCGCAGACTGGCCTGTTGCAAACTGCCGACTGTGGTTAAGATACAGCCCGCCGTAACGGCATGCGATTCGGCAAATGCTTGTAGACTTTGCTGCAAATCGGCCCCCGGCGAGAGCCGCCAACAACAGGGTTTCAGTGCCGTTGCCGTCCAAACCGTATCAATCATGGCTTTCCCCTCAGTGCGCCTCACACTCATTCCTTCCCGACATTGCCACCATGCTATTTCGTCAGAGTCGGGGATAAATCACGGCTACTATTGGGAGGCATCTGCATGCTGACGTTACCAGGTCGTCGACTGTGACCATGAATTGATGGGTAAACCGCTGTCATTTGAGAACAAGGTGGTCGCTGTGACCGGCGCTTCTGGCACGATGGGGCGAGCCCTGCTGGCGGAACTGTTAAGTCAGGGTGCCAAGCTGATGGCGCTGACGACTTCCCCCCAAGCTAATTTTCCAGCAGCGATTCGCGTGGTGCCTTGGCAATTGGGACAAGCGGCAGCCCTGCAAGATATCTTCCCAGATGTGGATATTTTGATTATCAACCACGGCATCAACGTCCATGGAGAGCGCACCGCTGGAGCGATCGCCCAATCGCTCCAGGTTAACAGTCTCTCGGTGCTGGCCCTGATGGATACCTTTCTCGCCGCCCATGGGGACGCTGCGGATAAAGAAATTTGGATCAACACATCGGAAGCAGAAGTCGGCCCGGCCTTTAGCCCCCTATACGAAATTTCGAAGCGGCTGATTGGGGATTTGATTACCCTCAAGCGCCAAGACGCCCGCTGTACCATTCGCAAAATCATCCTCGGCCCGTTCAAAAGTAACTTGAATCCGGTCGGTATCATGTCGGCAGAGCGCGTAGCCAAAGGGGTGATTGCTCGGGCGCAGCGCGATCGCCGCAATATCATTGTCACCATCAATCCTCTGACTTTCATCGCCTTTCCTATCAAAGAAACGGCCCAGTCGCTCTACTTTCGGTTGCTGACGCGATCGCCTCAAGGGTGATCCAATTCCTGATCATCAACACCACGACAGCCGCTAATCACGATGACAGCCACCCCCTCGGAAACGCTGCAAGTGGCCCAAGCCGCTTTTCAGGACTACGCCTCAGGGCTCGCGACTGGCGAATGGCAGCCCTTTTGGCTCACCTGAGTGATGATTTTACCTTCTGGTTTCCGGCTGGCCCTTTCAAAGGTCTGAACCGGGATAAGAATCAAGTAGCGACTTTTCTCGCGGCAGTACCCAAGGTCTTTCCGGGCGGCTTGAAGTTGACCGTGTTGCAAATGACCAGCAATGCCACGACCGTCGTGTTTGAAGTGCGGTCAGCGGGCATGATGGGCAGTGAACCCTACAAAAATCAAGCCGCGATCGCCTTTGAGGTACACGATGGCAAAATCACTTCCTACCGCGAATATCTCGGTGTCGTCTTTCAACTTGGCCAGTAAAGAAAGTTCGGATTGACGCTGTGAGTAGCAGCGTATCTTTGAAATAGCAAACGCACTGATGAGCAATAAGGAGCAACAAGACATGTCTGGAACTGTATGGCTCACCCTTGATTGGCGCGATGCGGACGACGCCATGCCCGAGGCTCAGCAAGAGGCCGTAACGGAATTGCTGTTTCGCGAGATGAATGGCTTTGATGAAGTGGAACGGGTCGAGCGAGTGGCCGATCCAGCCGCGCCAGAAAGCGGCATGGGGGCAGCATGGTTGTGGAGCATCCTCACGGCTGAGGTCACGGTGGCAAATTTAAAGCGCTTCGGCAAGGAAGTTCAAGAGCGGCTACCGGGTAAGCCCATTAGCTTTACCGTGAAGGCAGGCGATCGCGAAGTCACGATCCAAAACCTGCGCCCCAACGATCTTGACGCCACGTTAGACAAACTCGTTGCCGCTGCCAAAGATTTAGCCAACGACGACTAACCGAGAACCGTTACTTAAACCGCGTCTAAGTTGAAAAGTGGAGTTATGTTTGGCCATCAAAACCTCACCTAACCGCTCCTTGCAAAGGAGCGGAAGCAGACTGTCATTAAGCCTCTCCTTGAGAAGGAGAGGTGCCGCAGGCGGTGAGGTCGGAC
>JBCDAJ010000177.1:0-11116 GCA_039185935.1 Cyanobacteria bacterium P01_F01_bin.56
CATTTCAGCCAACAAATGACAGATGAAGTGCAAGGTTTGTTGACGAGAGAATGGGACTTTCAGCGAATTTGCCTTGCATATAAATGCCACTCAGAACGGCTATGTCTCTTGTATATTGGGGATTCTAGACTTTTTCAGCAGCCTCTAATTATTGTCAAGGGCGTGTCATCAGATAGGTTTCTCGTTGGCTTAGAATCCAATCGTTCACTCAATTAGGTGAATTTATGAGTGCCCAGATGTCGCGCCACTATGCCCTTGGCGACGCTCAATGGGCACGAAGTCGCTGCTTTGTGGAGACGGTCTTGTACCGCGATCGCGCGGGGATTCCGTAGCGCGAATTGTCGGCGCGATTCGGCCGCTATCGCAAATTACATGTGATTATTCACGCCTGGCCATGCAGACAAATGACTTTTGCCAGTGCTTGCAGCGCTTGTCAGGAGCAGCCACGGCGATCATCGGTTGCATTACCGCAATCATCGGCTTCATTTAACTCGTGCAGGGCATTGTGAGTCTGCAATGATGAACTTATTTGTTTTATGTGCGTTTCTCTGCGGTGATTATTCGTTGAAGTAAGCCGGATACACAAAGGCAAACGCCGTCGTGTTAGGAATCACGGTGCCGTCCATCTGTTCCACTATCACTGTTGATAGCACTTCATCCCAGCGAGCGCGGACGGTTTGTCCGGCAAACTGCACTGCTTGAACTCCGACTTGTTTGACGTCTTCGTGAACAAAGGCGTGGCTCGCCCCCGAGAATTCATTAAAGGGGGTAGCATCGTCCGCTGACCAGATATAGCTGACGATTTCTTTCGGATGGTGGGCTAGCCGATGCTGGTTGCGGACGGGGAAGATGATGTTCTCGTCGGTGTAGTAAGTGCCGTAGGGATAGCGGGTGTAATCGCGATCGTGGCCTGTGCGCATGGAGAGAATTTTACTGTCAGGATGCTGCGCCATCCAGGCTCCCAAAGTGGTTTTCACCGCCGGCAGGCGTTTGAGAGATTGGTTAACTTGGGTCCCCATGATGCCCAAGGCCCAAGGTTGGGCATAGAGAGAATCGTCGGCGCGATCGAACATCACTAAACAGCTCTGGTAAAGCTTGCCAGAGACGCCAAACTTCGTGTCGCCACGCTCAAAGGCCACGATGGTGTCACACAGTGGGCAGTAAGTGACTGTGACATTTACGCCGCCCACCGTGTCGTTCACAATTTCATGCCAGTTCATCACGTTGTAAGGATACGCTTTGGCCTCACCATTGAGGACCATGCCAATCACTAACTCATCCTCTTGAAACGGGGTGGTGGCAGCGACGTCGAACTCTGGTGCATCAATGCTCGGAATGCCATCTTTGGGAGGCCCACCATTCAACAGTTCCGCCAACTCAATGCGGCTGGTCGCCTCTAGATCAATGTCTTGCTGGCGTAGATCATCCAGTTCCTGGTTTTGGGCATGAAAGATTTGCGCCAGGGCGAAATGGCGGAGTTTAAAGTTATCCCAACCACCGGCCTGTAGAATGCCGACCCCGATCGCCACAGCGATAGCAGCGAGGACCACTAAAACGAACCTTCTCAAGCGCTTCATCGGTTCACGGGTGAGAGCAACGTATTCACTTTGACGGGCAGAGATTTTGAGACGGTTAACGCCAAATGAGAGGACGCTGAAAATTTGGCTGCAGCCTCTATTGCTCAACTCTGGACTTTAAGGTTGAACCAATGCTTGCTGCACTGACGAGCACGATCGCGATCACCATCCGTAAGCTTAGCTGCTCGCCCAAAATAATCAAGCCGATACAGGAGGCCACGCCAGGTTCGACGCTCATCAGAACCCCAAACACCTTGACTGGAAGCTGACGTAGCGCGGCCATTTCGAGAGAGTAGGGCAGGGCCGACGACAAAATGGCGACCAACAACCCCATCATCAAAATATAGGGATTGAGCAGATTGGGGCCTTCCGCCGCGATGCCAAAGGGAACGATCGCGATCGCCCCTGCCGTCATTGCCATGGCTACCCCTTCACTACCGGGAAATACCTTGCCCACTTGGGCTGACAAGGTAATGTAAGCGGCCCAGCAACTACCTGCGATCAAGGCTAATATCACCCCGAGTGGATGTAACGACCCGCCAATCGGAGCCAGCAACGCCACCCCCGCCGCTGCCATCGCCACCCACACCCAATCAGCCCCTCGCTGTGAATAAAACAGCGCTACGCCTAACGGCCCGACGAACTCCAGCGTGACGGCCACTCCAATGGGAATATAGGCGATCGCATGATAAAGACAAGCGTTCATGACGCCCATAGAAAGACCCAGCAGGGCCAGCAGCCGATAGTCACGCCAGGTATGGTGTTGCCACCGGGGGCGCACCAGCACCAGCAAAACCAAAGCGCCGAGCCCCAACCGCAGACTCACCATGCCAAACGGGCTCACCTGGCTGAACAACCCTTTCGCGATCGCGGCCCCTGAGTGAATCGAGGCCATCGACAAGAACAAAAGCAGAATGGGCGATCGCCAATTTTGTTGTGTCGTCAGTTGAGTCATACAGCCCTCCCCAAGGTAAATCGCCCTTGCACAGTATCGCAGCGCTCACCACAACATCTAGCAAAAACAAACATACTGCCCATGAACAACTTTCATAGCGGATAAGCTCGTTAGGATAGCTGAGCTTACTGCCTGTAGAGAGTCACTGTAAACTTATATAAAGGCGCATTTTAGCGCTCAAAATTCCTCAAAGAGGCTGCTGTTCATGTCTGTTGCGACTGCTGTTACCGTGGTGGATTGCACTTGGCCCTGGCAAGGCTTTCCCATCCGTTATCAAAAGGCGGGCACCGCTGGGGCACCGCTGGTGTTGATTCACGGCTTTGGCGCCTCTAGCGATCACTGGCGCAAAAACCTGCCGGTGCTGGCAGAAACCAATCGCGTCTACGCGATCGACCTGATTGGCTTTGGCAAATCGGTGAAACCTTATCCCGGTGATCCTGTGCCTTACACGTTTGAAACCTGGGGCGAGCTGATCGTCGATTTTTGTCGCGATGTCATTGGTGAATCGGCATTCTTAATCGGTAACTCCATTGGCTGCGTCGTCGCGTTGCAAGCGGCAGTTATCGCGCCAGAACAAGCCCGAGGCGTAGCGATGCTCGACTGTTCGCTGCGGCTACTGCACGATCGCAAACGGGCCACCTTACCCTGGTACCGCAGTGCACCGACGCCGCTATTTCAAGCGCTGTTGGGATTTCGCCCTTTTGGCCATTTCTTCTTTTCGCGACTGGCGCGCCCTAAGTTTGTGCGCAATGTGCTGAAGCAGGCCTACGGTCGTAAAGAGGCCGTGACAGACGAACTCGTAGATATTTTGATTGAACCGTCTAAAGATGAAGGCGCGGCGGATGTGTTTCTCGCCTTTGTCCGCTATTCTCAAGGGCCGCTGGCGGAAGATTTGTTGCCGCAAATGCAGTGTCCGGTATTGGTGATTTGGGGCAACGCTGATCCCTGGGAGCCAATTGACCTGGGTCGTGCCTACGCTGATTACCCCGCTGTTGAAAACTTTATCGAGTTAGAAGGGGTTGGCCATTGTCCCCAAGATGAAGCGCCAGAGTTGGTGAATCCCGCCTTGAGGGATTGGGTCGCACGGCATTGATGGCCAGCTCGGAGTTCGGAATTCGGAGTTTAGAAGGCCCTCATCCCCCAGCCCCTGCTCCCAAGGTATATGTGTTTAGCGTTCAGCTACTGCCGATCCCCCTCAATCCCCCTTCAAAAGGGGGACTTCCAAACCTATGAGATATTAGCCCCCTTTTGAAGCTGACTTTTCCCGCCAAGTCCTAGGAGCACCAATTATCAAGGGTTCCAGGATGGAAGGTGACTCGCAACAAGAGGTCTCTATTGAGAATTGTCAACGAGTCTTCTAGCCTCTAGGGCGGTCATGTCCAACAATGTTTTTCTCACCAAAAGATAACGGGAAAAGTCAGCTTTTGAAGGGGGCAGCGACAGCGGGGGATTCTACGGCACGCTAAACAAATACCCCAAGGTTGGGAGAAAGGGAGCAAGATTTCAAAGTCCCTCTTCCCAAGTTGGGAGAGGGATTTAGGGTGCGGGCAACAGTGTTAAATGCAATCATGCAAAACTGGAATGCACTCAAGCTCAAGAGGATGCGGAGTACCCTGTGGGAAGGACAGAGCCCGACAGAAGGCTGTCATGATTTTTTGTCGCTAGACATATGGTGTCTAAATCGTCAGGATGCTTCTCTCGTAAGAGTTTGCTACGGCTGTACGGTTTGTCGTTGGTGCATTTGGTCATAGATGTAACGGGCCACAGTGGGCAAAATCGTGGCGTCGCCGGAGAAGGCGGGATCGTTCGCAAAGATGACAAGCGCAAAGCGAACTTGCTGATCGGGGGAAGCAATAATTGCGGCTTCTTGTCGACCGTCATCAAAGGTAAATCCTAGTTTGGTGTAAAGTTCGGCATCTGGTGGCAGATACTCGCCAAAAAATCCGGCGATCGCGTTGGGCTCTTCCCACTGCCAAACGGCTGGATTGGTGCTGTGAGACAAGTGCTGCTTGATGCGATCGCTAAACTCAGGTGAAATCGCTTGACCAGCATCAATTTCATACAGCAACCGCGCTACAGCGGCAGTGGTCAGATAATTCCGCTGGCGAGCCGAGGAGACGGTATCTGGTTCTCCATGGGCAAACTGGAGTTCGCGTCCGGTGCGGGCTGGCATGTCCAAATCTGGAATGGGGAAGGTCTTGTGGGCAATGTTGAGATCGGGATACTGAGCCAGTAAAAAGTAGTCATTGAGGCGGGTGCGGGCATCAATCCAGGCTTGCAGCTCTGCGGGCGACAAATTTTCACCCGAGACAGTCTGGGTCAACGCATCCACCACCCGACTCGATGCCCCATTGTTGGAATAGTGAGACATCAGGATTTCGTCCTCTGGGTAGATGTCGATCGCTGGCTGCAGTTGACCCGCATCGTAATGGCCGTATAACGCTACGAGCCAAAACAATTTCACGATGCTGGCGGGGTAGCGGGGCTGTTGATCTTGGTAAGCGGCATAGTCACAGCAGTCGCCAGTCAAATCAACGAGGCTCATCGACACCGATGCCGTCGGCAGGCCTTGGGCAGTGATTAAATCCACGGCTCCATCAATGATTTGCATCAGGCTGGCGGAATCAGTGATCACCGCCCGCGTTTGAAACGGAGGCGGCACCGCCACCGGATAGCGAAGATAGTCATAGTACGCGACTGCCGGAAAAACCGCTAAGCCCTCCTGCAGGGTATCAGCCGTTGTTGTGACCGGCGATGACGCTAAGGCAACTGCCGTAACATCACACCCGATGGCGAGGTCGACCGTCACCTCAGCGACGATCGCCGCGATTGCCAAATCGCAGAAGGTCGTGTCGACGAATGACAGGGTGTTGGTGGCCCCCATGGCGCCCCACAGTCTGCCTGCAGCCACTAATCCACCCACTAACAACCCGGTAAGCGGCAGGTCTAACCAGAATGTTCGCTTCGACAATTGATATCGCAACGGCGTCATGGGGAGAGCGTAGAGCTTTGGCCAAAGTCAGCAGCGATCGCGATCGGAGGATCAGCGACAGGCGCTACAAACTGCCGCGATTATAGAAGATCTTTAGAAAACCGCACGGTCCCTTATCCCTGAAGCCATTGCAGTAGAAAATTACAGCGGGTCGCTCGGTCACTAAATCGACCGTCATTGCGACAGCAATGCCCTGGGGAACACTGCTGACAGCTACCTGCCCATGTATTGAAGGAGTCATGAGTGGCCACTGAACATCAGTTTGTATTGGACTTAACGGTCGCATTAGGCGCTTCGGCCCTGAGCGGGTATGTGGCTACCCGGCTCCGACAACCGGCACTGCTGGGTTATTTGGCGGCTGGCCTGTTAATTGGCCCGTCAGGATTTCGCCTACTCAATGACGTGCAACAAATTGAGGAACTGGCAGAAATTGGCGTCGCCTTTTTGTTGTTTGCCTTAGGCGTTGAGTTTTCGCTTGCCGAACTCCGGCGAGTGCAAAAAATTGCGATTCAGGGCAGCTTATTGCAAATCGGTTTGACGACCCTACTGGTGTCCGTCATCTCTCTCCTCTTTGGGTGGGCAACTTCGCCACTACAGGGAATTTTTCTCGGTTTTGTGCTGGCGCTTTCATCCACTGCTGT
The DNA here is from genome assembly GCA_039185935.1 of Cyanobacteria bacterium P01_F01_bin.56. Taxonomy (GTDB): domain Bacteria; phylum Cyanobacteriota; class Cyanobacteriia; order Phormidesmidales; family Phormidesmidaceae; genus Halomicronema. Next base: position 6,166 of record JBCDAJ010000177.1, read on the forward strand.
GGTGCTCAAAATTTTGACCGAGCGCGGCGACACCGGGGCACTGCACGGACAACTGATGCTGGCCTTGCTGATTGCCCAAGACCTGGCATTAGGGCTGATGCTGGCTTTTTTGCCCGCGTTAGATCAGCCTGATCAGTTTTGGCAGGTATTCATTGCTGCGGTGTTGAAGTTCGCCCTATTTCTCGGGGGAGCGATCGCCGTGGGGCGGTGGTGCATCCCCAGTCTGATGCGCACAGTCGCGGCGACCGAAAGTCAGGAACTCTTTTTGCTCACAACCATTGCCCTGTGTCTGGGCATTGCGTGGCTGACCTCCATCCTCGGCCTCTCGATTGAACTGGGAGCCTTTGTCGCCGGACTGATGGTGGCCGAAGTTGATTATTCTGAACAAGCTCTAGGACGGGTCTTACCGCTGCGAGACACCTTTGCCTGCATCTTTTTTGCCTCGGTGGGAATGTTGATTGATCCCCAAGTGTTGTTAGACAACTGGGTGATTATTTTTGAGCTGGTTACCGTGGTGATGGTGGGCAAAGCGCTAATTATTTTGCCGATCATTCTGCGTTTTGGCTATTCCTTCAAGACGGCCTTGTTGGTGAGTGTGGGCCTCAACCAAATTGGGGAATTTTCCTTTGTGCTGTCTTTGCAAGGATTAGATTTAGGACTGATCAGTGAGCAGCAGTACCTATTGCTGCTTGGCACGACGGCTATCACCCTAGTGCTGACACCGGCCTGGCTTAATAGTGCTCCCTGGCTGACACGATCGCTACAGCGAATTCCGATGCTGGCTCGCTGGCTTAGCAAAATGGCCGAACCCAAACATCTGGACGTGCCCGATACCTTGGCTGACCATGTGATTGTGGCGGGCTATGGCCGTGTCGGCCAAGTGCTAGTGAATATTTTGCTCAATCGCGGTTATGAAGTACTGGTGATCGAGAATAGTGAAGCGGCGATTCAAAAGTTGCGCCATCGCCATATTCCTTACATCTATGGAGATGCCGATGCGGAACAGGTATTGGCCAAAACCCACCTGGCTCAAGCCAAGGCCATGGCGATCGCCTTACCTGACCCAGCGAGTACCCGACTGTTGCTGCAGCGGGCACTATCGCGATCGCCCAGCCTAGACATTATTGCCCGCTCTCACACCGATCGAGAAATTGATCTATTAACTCAAATTGGGGCACGAGAAGTAGTGCAACCCGAATTTGAAGCCGCGATGGAACTCGGAGCCCACTTGCTCCGCACCCTCGGCGAAGATGCTAACGGCATTCAGCAGGTGTTGAATAATATCCGCAGCGATCGCTATCAAAGTGTCCGCAGCTAACCGTCATCGTTGAGGTGAGTCGCCCGCATGGCTACTTTGGACTGAAAACTCAGCGGATGGCAACAATATCAAGTTAGGTTCGGCAGGGCGCAAGTATAGCCAAGATTTTAGACGTCTATCCCTTTGCGGCCAAGCACTGATATTTGGAAGCACATAGCATTAGTTGAGTCCCTCACACCGCAGTTGATTAGGGCAGCATCAAGCCTAATTTGATCAATTGGATATTACTAAGGTGGGCAAGCCCAACCTTGATCTAAGGTTGGGCTTCATTCAATCCAATCAATCTGTAACCACTCGTAACTGAGTTGCGATATCCTGGACAATGCTTCCGCCCTGGCATTAACGCCTAAGCTGTTTAGCGGGTCATTAATTGTTAACAAACCCACGACACTCCGTCTAATTTCTCATGGCTAATTTGTAAAGAAGCTCTCTAAAGAACCCTACACGCCAATCCCAACAAAAGTTTCATTGTTTTCATCTTGATTTAAGAGATAGGCTAAAAGCCTTTACTCACCTGACTTTCAGGAAGTTTTAAAATCATCCTCTAAGCCAATCAGCTCCTCAAATTGAGCAGTATCAACAGTTACTCCCTTACGAAATAAAAAGTTCTTATTTGAAACTTGATAACAACCTATAGGTGTTACAAGCAATTTCACTCAGAATGCGCTAGAACAAGCGTGATAATAAATAGTGAATCGTCTAAAAAGATACAGAGCTCCAAAAGCGTCAACGATATGGTGATGTCGCCTCGAATTCATTCTGAAACTTGATGGTGACAACACTGTCCGTGAGATGCAACTTGAACATTAGTTTGCTCAGGGCAGCATCGGCAGCCATCAATTCATCACCTGCACTTGTTAAGACAATCTAAAGATTTGCCGCTAAAATAGGAATTCAACAGTGGAAGGAGATATGCCATGTTTGTCCGCCTGGCAGAACAGCATAGAAGTTTTGTGCAAGACCTAGTCATGAATTTGCAGGCTTTATCCCTTGTTCTTGAGAATCGGGGTTATTTAGCTTCCTGCTACACCTGCGGTGGGAAGATGAACAGTGCCTCGTTTATGGTGAGCCTAGGAGACAACCACCTCATTCGCTTTTTGGTCTCCGACTATGGCATTACCTGGACTGAGATGCGAGATGATCGCGAACTCATGAAGTTGGAGGGGGCTGAAGCTATCAATCAGCTTCAAGAACTGGCTGACCTTATCAAACTTGACGTCAAGCCCTCTGGCTGCCGACCAGCAACCGTTGCTTCCCAACCGCAATAAGACTCCGCAAAGCAATCAGGTACCCGTTTATGACTGTGCAAGGGTGAATGAGTCAGCGGGTAGATAGGATATTGTTGGCGCGCGATTCCCTCAATCCGCTCAACGGCAACAAACTTGCATCTGCCGCATCGTATTTTTAAGCTGTGCGTGAGTTTCCCGAAGATTACAGCACTAAGGTGTCGGTGCGATCAAGGTTGCAGACGTTCGGTTCCATCTAAGCTATCTGTAGCTTGCTTAAGTAGCTCTGCACGACAGCTAAGGGATCGGCTTGAAAATAAAGTACCCGGACAAGACTGTGGCAGGGTGGATGGGTAGCAGGGTCGGTGGGATGTTATTTAAGCGCAACTCCCTTTTATGCCGGGTGATCATGCAAGCGGCTATTATCAGTTCGGCTTTGGGGTGCCGCCCCTGAAAGTTCTGTTTGTCTGGCTTAGCGTTTACATGACGGCACGTTTGGGGGAACGCTGAACCTATGTAGGATTCTCCAGACTTCATCATGACCTTTGCCAACAGCGTTCGGTTGTTTCAAACTTTGGTGATGTCGTTTCATTCCGCCATTGTGATTGAAACGGTCGAAGAAGAGCGAGTACGAACACTCATCAACACGGCCATCAACGACTTGCAAATGGCGGTGTTTGAATGGAGCGTGGCACAGGGATTGACGCGATCTCAGGGGAACTGCCACAATCGCTGGACCAACGAATATGCGCCCCCAGGTTCCCAAATGCCACAAGCCCTGGAACAAACCTCAGAGCCTGTTGACGCGCTAAAGCACATTGCTGAACTGCAGTTCCAAGCTATTTACTGGATGAAAGACTTGGGACCGCATTTGGACGATGAAGTTGTGCGGCGGCAACTGCGAGAGGTTATTCAGCAATTTTCGCAAAACCGTTCCACGCTGGTGATTACAGGGCATAGCATTACCCTGCAGCCGGATATTGCTCAAGATGTGGTTTACTTCGACCTTAAGCTACCAGAGCCAGACGAACTGTATCGAGCCATTTCGGAGGTGGTGCGATCGCTTAAGGGCCGCATCAGTGTGGAGATTAAACCTGAAGGCATTAATGAACTGGTGCAGGCCATGCGCGGCATGACGTTGCAGCAAGCGCGCAAGGTGATTGCTTTTGCCGCTTTAGATGACGGCAAACTTACGGAAGAAGATGTGAAACGGGTGCTGCAGCGTAAGATGCAAGTCCTGCATGAAGAGGGACTTTTAGACTATATTCCGCCGGAAATGAACCCCGCTCAGCTTGGTGGTTTTGAAGGTCTCAAGCGATGGTTAGAACGCGCCCAGGTCGGATTTAGTGCCCAAGCTAAAGCCTTTAATCTACCCACGCCTCGGGGCATTCTCATCGTGGGCATTCAGGGCTGTGGTAAATCTTTGGCAGCGAAAACCATTGCCCGTGAGTGGCAGATGCCTTTGCTCAAACTGGATGCTGGACGGCTATATGACAAATTCATTGGAGAATCAGAGAAGAATTTTCGTCGGGCTGTAGCACTGGCAGAGACGATGGCGCCCGCTATTCTATGGATTGACGAAATTGAGAAAAGCATGGGGCAGTCAGATAGTGACGCCGACGGTGGCCTCAGTCGTCGCCTGTTTGGCTATTTTTTGACTTGGCTGCAGGAAAAATCTGGAGATGTGTTTGTCGTGGCAACCGCCAACGATCTTTCCCGTATTCCTCCAGAACTTTTGCGAAAAGGTCGGTTTGACGAGATTTTCTTTGTTGATTTGCCGGATGAAACAGAGCGCACCGGCATTTTGCAAATTCACCTGATGCGACGACGACAAGATCCTCGACGGTTTCAACTGGCAGAGTTGGTGCAGGCAACCAATGGCTTTAGCGGAGCAGAGATCGAGCAGGTGATTATCACATCACTTTACCGAGCCATCCACGAAAAGCGCCCCGTCGATACCGAGCTCATCATCAACGAAGTGAAATCAACTGTGCCCCTTTCCATCAGCCGTCGCGAAGACTTGCATACTTTGAGGGCAATGGCCCAAGAGCGCTTTGTCAGCGTTAAGTGAGTGCCTTTCTGGGAACTACCTGACACACAAGTTATGGGTGAGGATGAGTCAGCAGACTAGCATGGGGGACTAGTGTAAGTAGGTGGGTTGAATCTTTTGTAGAACGAATCGATGATGACGAAACCCTTTTGGGCGTTGGGTTTCGTTCCTCAACCGCAACCTACATCATTGGCAATTTAATAACGCCTGCCTACTTAGGGCTTACTGAAAAAGTCAGATTCGTTGATATTCAGCCATTTCAGCCAACAAATGACAGATGAAGTGCAAGGTTTGTTGACGAGAGAATGGGACTTTCAGCGAATTTGCCTTGCATATAAATGCCACTCAGAACGGCTA
>JBCDAJ010000178.1:0-10911 GCA_039185935.1 Cyanobacteria bacterium P01_F01_bin.56
ATACGGTCTCCCAATGGAACCAGGCGATTTTTCGAGTTCTCAGAGGATGAATCATAGCGCTGAGCCACGCTGCACTAAGGATTATGGATTCACCACATGCCCAGAATTGTCGGCCTAGCGCTACTGCTCTCAACATACAAGTTTTAACCGTTTAAGATGCCTGATAAAACTACGGATTACGGGCTCTGCTACCGGCTCACTGATGGACGCAGGTACAGCAAGCTCCCTTAGCTGGTGGGGGCTGTTTTCTCAGAGCGTGACCAGGCAAACTCTGTATAGCGAAAGGCAGAAGGCAAAGGCAGAAAGCAAAAGGCGAAAAGCAGAAGGCAGAAGGCAGAAGGCAGAAGGCAGAAGGCGAAAGGCAGAAGGCGAAAGGCAGAAGGCAGAACTGGAAGTCTTGCCAAATCAAGGCTCCAGCGATCTACCCGGTTCAAACCTGACTGCGACTGGCTATATAATTGACGTCGCTGTTGCGGAGATATTCTTGTTCAATTCGTCGCTGTTGGATTTTGCCTTGGAACCAGAGGCCATCATTGATCAACTAAACCAGGCACTCAACGCCAGTGTCGATCTTTTAGAAGGCACTCTATTTTTTAGCCTTGGCGGCTTGCCCATCATTATTCTGTGGCTTCTAGTGGGTGCCACCTATTTCACCCTACGGATGGGATTTATCAATGTTCGGGCCTTTAAGCATGCGATTGAGGTAACGCTAGGACGCTATGACGATCCTAATGAACCAGGAGAGGTCAATCATTTTCAAGCGATCGCGACGGCTCTCTCGGCGACGGTCGGCTTGGGCAACATTGCCGGAGTTGCGATTGGCCTTCAACTCGGGGGGCCAGGAGCGGTCGTGTGGATGACGCTGGCAGGCTTTTTGGGCATGTCGAGCAAGTTTGTGGAATGCACCCTAGCGCAGCAGTATCGCATTGTGCGAGAGGATGGCTCGATCGCGGGGGGGCCCATGTATTACCTGTCTCAAGGCCTCGCCAAGTTGGGGCTGCGACCCCTGGGACGAGTCCTCGCGGGGGGCTTTGCCCTGCTCTGTGCCATCGGTGCCCTCGGGGGCGGCAATATGTTTCAAGCGAGCCAAACGCAAGCGGCGATCGCTCAAGTGCTGCCCCTGTTTGACCGATATCCCTGGGGCTATGGCTTGATCTTGACAGGGCTTGTCAGTTTGGTGATCATCGGCGGCATTCAGCGGATTGGGACGGTGGCCGGCACGATCGTGCCGACGATGGCAGGGTTATATGTCATGTCGGGGCTGTGGGTGATTGTGTGCCATTTACCGGCGGTACCAGACGCGATTGTTCTGATTACCCAAGAAGCCTTTCATCCCCAAGCGATTGAGGGTGGCCTAGTGGCGGTGTTGGTTCAGGGCATCCGGCGAGGACTGTTTTCTAACGCTGCGGGGGTGGGGTCAGCCGCGATTGCCCATGCGGCTACTCGCACTCAAGAACCGATACGCGAGGGCCTAGTAGCGTCTTTGGAACCTTTTATCGACACCATCGTAATTTGTAACATTACGGCATTAGTTTGCGTCGTCACCAATGCGTATCAAACCGCTCCGGATACCGCTTTGGGGGTCGAACTCGTCGCGCTCGCGTTTGGCCAAGCCGTATCTGGCTTTTCCTTAATGTTGACCGTTGCTGTATGCCTGTTCGCTTTCTCCACGATTATTTCCTGGGCTTACTACGGGGAGCAATGCTGGCGTTATCTCACGGGCGATCGCTGGTTGCTGGCATATCGGCTGATTTACGTGGCGGCAACTTTTGTGGGCACCGTGACTCAACCCGGCGCCGTACTCGCGTTTAGCGACATGATGCTATTTGCGATCGCCATTCCCAATTTGCTGGGTTGTCTGTTGCTCTCTAACCAAGTCGCTGCTGCCCTCAAAGACTATTGGCAGCGTCTCAATGCGGGCAAAATGCCCATGCACGGCATCAAAATTTAGATCAATAATGTGGCAACAATTCCTATCAGTGCCGCAGTTTCTCTAGTACCAAAAGCCATTCATATTAAAGTTAATTGGTGCAATTCGTCTGGGCCGATAGGGATACCCAAGTTTAGCTGGGTACTCTTTAGCAGGTCTTTTAATCACAACTCTGCTTTAAAAGTTGGCAACTTCTGGGTAGCATTTGCCGTCTCTTCTGATCCCACAACCGCGTTGGCTGACAACTAAACGCGTTTAGTTGCTGCATAAATTAAGTCTATGTCTGGTCACCAATCCTTTACTGAGCAAGAGGTTGATCGCTGGAACCAAGTGTATTTGAGTCCATCACAACCCTTGTTATTGAATGCCATCAATCAGGCTGTGGTGGCTACCGATACAAAAGGCCAAATTCGATTTTGGAATGAAGCTGCTGAAAATCTTTATGGCTGGTCTCAGCATGAAGTCATCGGTCGGCCAGTTGCAGAAGTCGCCTTGACTTTAGAGGTTTACCAGCAATCTCCAGAGGTTTTGGCAGAGCTGCAAAAGGGCCAAATCTGGTCGGGAGAGATTCACGATCGCGATCGCTATGGTCGAGAATTTACGGCCTTGGTTCATGCTACCCCCGTGTACGATGTGGAAGGCTGTTTCGCAGGGGTCGTGCGCATCTCATCAGACACGAGTGCGTCAAAGGCAACTCAGGCTCAGCTCGTTTATCAAACTCAACAAGCGCAGGCACTCAGTCGGGTGATTGATGCGATTCATCAATCGTTGGAGCTAGACAGCATCTTTTCGGTGTCGGCATCACACATTGCGGAGCTTCTGCATGCAGAGGTCAGCATCGTTCAGTACTTGCCTGAGCATCAGTTTTGGATGCCGCGCATCGTGTTCAATGCCGATCAGGAACCGGTCACCCAATTGCATGACTTAATTCCTGACCAGGACAATCCTTTTGCTGAGCAACTAAAACGCTTAGAGGTGGTCGAAATCAATGACACAGGCGCCATCCAAGGCCCCGTCAACGAGCAGTTCGCTCAAACGTTTCCAGGCGCTTGGTTGTTAACGCCGATCAGCCTGGGGGGAGAAGTTTGGGGTAGTCTGACGTTGGGACGTTCAGATCAGCACTTAGCCTGGCAAACAGAAGATATTGGCTTAGCCAAGCAAGTCGCGGCACAGCTAGCGATCGCGATCGACAAAGCTGAAACCTATCAACAACTCCAGCAAGAGTTGAGCACTCGACAGGCCAACGAAGAACGTCTACGCCAATATGAGCATATTGTTTCAGCGACTCGAGATAGCATCGCCTTGTTGAACGACGACTACATCTACCGAGTCGTCAACCAGGTCTATCTTGACTGGCATCAAAAAAACCGGGCTGACATCGTGGGCCACTCAGTCGCTGACCTCTTGGGCCAAGAAACTTTTCACAAGTTGGTTAAACCGCGATTGGATCAGTGCCTGCGAGACAACGTCATCATCTACAGTGAGTGGTTTACTTTCCCAGGGGGCAGTCGTCGCTACCTGAATGTTACCTATGCTCCTTTTGTGGATGATGACGGCGAAATTTGTGGCGTCGTAGCGACATCACGAGATATTACTGACCTGCAATTGGCTCAAGAGATGTTGCGTCATCAAGCCAACCAAGAACGCGCGGTCAACAACATGATCAAACTGATGCAGCCGTTTGAGATGGAGTCGACCTTGCCCCTTGCCTTGAAAGATATCAGTCTCTTGCTAGAGGCTGACCATGGAGCCATCGCTCGGTATGAAGCCGAAATTCAGAGCTGGCTTCACATTGCAGAACATCGAGTGAACGATTCTTTGCCGACTTGTTTGGGCTTGCCGCTGTTAGATGCTGAAAATCCGGTGGCTGATACCCTCAAACAAGGTCAAGTGATTTGTATTGATGACAGTACGGCTCTGACCGATCAAACCCATCGACAACTCGCCAAACTCTTTCCAGGGGCGTGGCTAGTGGTGCCCCTGCAGATCAATGGCCGGCTCTGGGGTAGCTTGACCTTAAAAAAACTCAAGCCGACTTGGCCTCCAGAGGCGGTGGGGCTCAGCTTACGCATTGCCCATCAATTTGCCATTGGCATTCATCAATCAGAACTATTGCAAGCCGCTCAAGCAGAAATCCAGAAACGCCAAGAAACTGAACAGATCTTGAGAGAGCAAGAGTCCTTCTTTCGATCGCTGTACGAGCAAGCTACCTTAGGCATCGCCTTTTGTCAGTCTGACGGCCAGATTTTGCAGGCCAATGCGAAGTACTGTGCGATTACTGGCTACAGCGAGCAAGAACTCAAATCAATGACGCTTAAGCAGCTCATTCATCCGGATGATCGGGGCTTGCACCAAGAGCTACTGTTACAGATCAATCGTTCTGAGCAGTCGGCTTTTAGCGTGGACGAACGCTATATGCGCCGAAATAAGACGTTTCTTTGGGTGCATTCAACGGCATCCGTCATTCGCGATGAGCACGGTAATTTTGAGATGCTAGCAGCCATCATTCAAGATATCAGCGATCGCAAGCAGTTGGAGTCTGAGCGACAGCAGGCAGAAACCCAGCTCCGCCACAATGCGTTGCATGACGATTTAACCCAGTTGCCTAACCGTAACTTCTTAATGACCCAGCTAGAGCGGGCGCTAGAGCGGGTCAAACGCCCACCCCATCAGGAATTTGCCGTCCTCTTTCTTGACCTTGATCGATTTAAGTTAGTCAACGACTCTCTCGGGCATGTAGTCGGCGACCAACTCCTCACAATGGTGGCTCAAACGCTCAGTCGGATAGTCCGTCCGGGTGATTTGGTGGCTCGTTTGGGGGGCGACGAATTTGTCATCTTGCTAGAGGCGGTTAATGGCACATCAGAGATATTAGCCATTGCTGAGCGCTTGTTAAAGGCCCTGCGGCATCCCTTTCAGGTGGCGCAGCGTGAGGTCTTTGCGACTGCGAGTATTGGCATCGTCATGGGGTCGCTGACCTACCAAAATGCGACCGAACTTTTGCGCGATGCTGACATTGCGATGTATCGCGCCAAGGCCAAAGGAAAAGATAGCTACGCCCTATTTGACCCCATTTTGCATGCCCAAGTGACAAACCGACTGCAATTGGAGCAAGATCTGCGGCGGGCGATCGCCGATCAGCAGCTAGAGCTTTACTACCAGCCCATCGTCAATTTGTGCAATGGCTCAATTCTGGGTCTAGAAGCATTAACTCGTTGGCGACATCCCGAAAAAGGGCTCATCGCTCCCAATGACTTTATCCCTATTGCCGAAGAGACGGGTCTGATTGTAGAGATTGACCAGTGGGCAATTCAAACCGCTTGTCACCAAGTCAAACAGTGGCAGAGGCGCTACCCAGCCGTTGCCAATCTAAAGGTCAGTGTGAATCTATCAGCCCAAGATTTGCAAGTTCCCAACATCGCAGACAACATCAGCCAAGCACTGGCGACGTCAGAGCTAGCAGGCCAACATCTCGTTTTAGAAATCACTGAAAGTCTATTGGTCAGTGATACCCCACAGCTCTCGCAACTGGTGGCCCAGATTCAAGCGTTATCAGTGCAACTAGCCATCGATGATTTTGGTACGGGGTATTCGTCTCTCAGTTACTTACATCGCTTTCCCCTGGGAGCATTAAAAATTGACCAGATTTTTACTTCCAATATGCGGCTTGCCAGCGTGAATCGAGAGATTGTCGAAACCATTGTGGCGTTGAGCGATCGCTTAGGCATGGTGGCGATCGCGGAAGGCGGCGAGACCTTAGAGCAACTAGAGCATTTGCGTCAGGTTGGTTGTGAATATAGTCAGGGCTTCTACTTCAGCAAGCCTCTACCCGTATTGGAACTAGAACCTCTACTAGCAACCGCCTATCCCTTTGGAGATCAGGTGCCACTACCACAAACTCCCTGATAGCGCTGGGTTGTCGAGCAGCTGACTCACTGGCTGCAGGATATGGCAGGGTGCAGGGTGCAAAGGGCAGAAATGAGACTCGCACCAAGTCAGAGTTTCCGCTATGGCAAGGGGCAAAATTCAAAGTTCACAAGTGAAACCACTGCCGGATAAAGCCTCTGGCTTTTCCAGGCATTCGAACCTAACAGCGGATTGCGATAAAAGCTAAACGACCAGCAAGACCCCCTGACTAAATCAGCCTTCCCGCAATTTGAAACAGCCTGGGCCAGGATCACTGCTGTTTGAACAAGAAGAGAAGGTATAGCAGTCCGCAGTTTGATTAGGCTATTTTAAATTACTGAAACTTTTATTTGGCCAGGTTTTCAATTCTGCCTTCTGCCTTCTGCCTTTCGCCTTTCGCCTTCTGCCTTTCGCCTTCTGCCTTTCGCCTTCTGCCTTTCGCCTTCTGCCTTCTGCTATATCGTCTCAGGACAACGCTTTAAGACAAGGATTAGACAAAAAAATCGGGAGTCCTCGGAAGGCTCCCCCATCTCAAGCGAATTCACGTCATCTATGGCCTGCTCAAGTTGGATCAGCGCTTTGCTGCCAACACACAATGGCCCCGCCGGACCTGGCGCTTACTCATCAAAACAGTGTCTAGACGTTGAGCTGTTTGTGAGGACGAGATTTTTCTACCGTCCACAGCGTATCTAAGTCACGTAAGTAAAACACGCCAAAGCAGGCTGCTAGCATCGGCCAGGATGTGAAAAAGAGAATGTTGGGCGCCGTGAATGGGTCTAAATATCGGGGAAATGAGATCAGCGTAGATGCTGCATGCATTAGGAAAACGGCACCGTATGTCCATTTCTTTTGAATGCCCGCGACAAATCCTAAAACTAGAATGAGCTGAATACCCCCGATGATATAGATCACCCCATTTCCCAAACCTTGTAACCCATAAAAGGCGGCAAAGACTTGGCTGGCATGCGCTGGCTTTAAAAACTTGTCTAACACCCAGATCAACATCACGACAAAAATTCCCAGGCGCAGCAGCAGTAAAACTAAAGGGACTCGGCCGCTGGCAGAAGTCTGATTCACCATAACAATCTCCTGAATGAGTCATTCAATGTGAGCATCTTGCATAGAGATGAGAGGAGGCTGAAACCTCGACAAGAAGTTAACAAACGTCTCTACCGCAAACGCCGCCTTAGGGATAAGGATAGGGGGGATGATTGGGGTGGGGGCGATCGCGGGCAGGGCCCATGGTTTGGCGCAAGTAGCGGCGATAAAGGAGTTCCAACTGGCCCCCAGCCTCTTGAATAAAGGCGCGCTGACGCCGATATCGACTTTGAAAATAGTTCGCAAATACCAGAGTCGTAATGGCAATTACCAACCCCAAGGCGGTCGTAAAGAGGGCTTCACCAATCCCCGCAATGACTTCTAGCGAGCTATTCCCACCCGCCCGGCCCAAATCCAAAGATGATAATGCCTGCACCAAGCCCAATATCGTGCCTAGCAATCCCAACAGGGGCGCGATGCCCACGATCGTATTAAAAGCGGTGGCAAATCTTTGTAAGAGCGGCATCTCTCCTTGCGCCGCACTTTCTAAAGCGAGGCGAAACTCTTCTGGAGTCGCATCGGGTAAAGTGATGGCGGCCAAAAAGATTCGAGCCAGTGGTAAATCCGTATTTTTCTTAAGTAGAGCCCGTACCGTTTGCGATTGTTGAGGGTAAGTCTCTAATACAGTACGGGCCAGTTGGCGCTGGCGTTTGGAAATGCGCTGCCAAAACCACAGCCGCTCAAAAATCAGCGTCATGGCGACCAAAGAGGTCGCAAACAAAGGAATCACGACCCAACTGTTCAACAACGTGTTGGTAATATTCACGCTATGCCACAGGTAAATGCCGCCCATCATGATAGCGACATAGCAAGTGTTATTTTAATTTATCCCTGTCTGATGACTGCTGCCCGTCAGTTTTCATTGCCTAAACATTTCAGGCGTGTCGATCGCCTATACGCTAATCGTGGCACCCGGTTCATAGATACAGATGGCGTAACCTTGCTCAGAGGTGACAATCACAGTTTCATCGCCTCGTTGCGAAAGCCGTGACCCTAATACTAAGGCCATGTCAGCATTGGGTTCACGTCGGTATAGGCTAAACAATTTTTGGCCGTTCGCTAAACCAGGAATTGGCTCCGGCAGGTCGGGCACATCTAAGGTACAGATGCGATAGCCGGGTTGGCGATCGCCAATCACCCAACAGTTAGCGGGGCCCAAAGAGAGGGTTAGCGTTCGTGGTGGTCGGCCTTTGGGGGTAGATAGCTGGGCCTCGGGCTCATGTACCCAAACCACATAGCCCCGGCGAGTGAAGGTGATGGCGATGCCGTCTCCTTTGGCAGTGAGCTTCTGTAAAATGCGGAAAACTTTGGTGGGTTCATGCGACGAATGAAAAAAGCTGTAGAAGCAGCCATCAAGGGCGATCGCCGCCGATCGCTGCCCCCCACCGGGGGCCCCAACTTCGGGAATGAAGATATGACAGGTGGTGTAATCTTCGCGCTGAGACAGCAGCTTAACGGGCTGCAGAGACGGCACCATTGGCTGGGGTTGTGGGTTTGAGACAGTTGGAGATTGCACAGTTAATTAATGGCGATAAGGAAAGCATGGCAGCCCCGAGCCATTAGCCCAGCTGGGACCACGAACACTCAGGCTCTGTAGTCCTAATCTGCCCTGAGCCCCTTTTCCTCTAACGACGGTATTTACCTAATTCTTCACAAGAAATCCTTGCTGCGTCTGGAATTTACGCCCGTTGCCATCCTGATTAGCCCAACGGTTGCAACGGTTTGGTTATGGGCAGTTCTGCCAGCAGATTTTCAGTGATGGTGATGGTGTGGGTTTGATCAATCCAAATCAGTTTCGATTGCTGCACGTGTTGATGGGCCAAGGTCACGAGGGAAAAATTGCGCTGGCAGGTGGTGCCGGTGTTGACAATGCGGGGGACACAGGCGGCATTGAGATACAGCGTCTCAGCCGCATCCCGACTGACGCGCTGACGTTGAATATCCTGGCGGTGACGCAGGCTGTGGTGCATGTGCCCAAACGTCACTAACGGCACTGATTTGCCAATTTGTTGGGCGTAGGCGATCGCCGCTGCAAAATCCGGATCACCGAAGTCGCCACCGAGGGGTTGCCAGTCACGACCACAGGGAGATTCTGGGGCGTCGCCCAAGCCGGTAGGGCCGCAGTGACCGATAAAAATCAGGGTGTCAAAGGCGGCGCTATCGATCGCCGCCTGCATCCGCTCTAGAGATTCATCAAAGCTGTGGACACGGTAGCGATCGCGATAAAACGCCTCATACTTCCACTCAGATCCGCCCCAGCTAAAGGGTCGCCCGCCAATGACTGTGACCCCCAATGCTGGAAAGTCGCGCTTGCTGTACCCCACATCCGCTGGCCCGAGCAGGTCCATTTGCAGTTGTACCCAGTCTTCGGTTTGGCGATCGTAGGGGCATTTTTTGCGGCCCCAGGGCGTGGCCGTATACCAAGCATCGTGGTTGCCAAAAATCGCCGCTTTGGGCAAGGGCAACGAGGCAATTGAACGCACCACCTCGACCGCTTCGTTGCCGAAGTCCCCAACAAACAGCACCAGATCAACGTCTAAGTGCTGCAGGGCAACGATGTCTTGCTCATCCCACTGGTTATGCACATCCCCAATCACAGCAATTTGCAGCGGAGCGTTAAGGGTGGCAATATCCGTCATGGGTTTGGTTGTTTTTTATATTTATTTAAGGATAAAGGGTGGGCTGGAAACTTGACGACCGGCTGGCGCGGCCATGACCCCGGTGCGGACTATTGGGCTTCATCACAGACGGCTTCTTCGCCCTCTAGGCGGGGTACTGGCATGACCGTGGCGGACTCACATTGCACCGTCACGGTAGTGGGGCTACCGGCGATATCAATGATGAAAACCCCAGCGGAAAAATTAGGGTTGCCGGGCACCTCAGGTTGGGCGGTGAAAATGACCTGGTTGAGCTGCCGGTCAGCGATCGCCACCTGATAGCCGCCCTCTCCGGGCGATATCCCAAGTCCAATATCTTCGATGGTGCTGGCAAATTCACCATTCTCTAAGTAATAGGCTTGTTGCCCTCGGGTTAAAGCCGCCAAATTGGTGCGGATTTGCGAGGTTTCGGCAGCGGGGGGAGTGACAGACAGGTCGCGATCGCCGCCGGGGGGCACCAATAGGCCAAAACAACCTGTGGTCATCAGGGCGGATAAAAGGCTACCCACCAGGGTCGCAACGCGTAGGGAATTCATGATTCTGAAACTCCGACATCTGTACAGGTTCACAATGCCCAGATGGTGACTAAAAGTTAGGGCAGCCTGAATCGAGGGACTAGGAGCGGCTATTGGTGATGAGCACTACCTCGTGATTAGCTGAGGAACAAGGATTAAATAAACTCCTCAATTTGGTCTGAGGCAAAGCCGACCACGATTCCCCTTCTGGGAGGGGCTTACGGGGTGGGTTAACCGCAAGTGCTTAAGATCGAACCCACCCCGCCCTGCGGGCACCCCTCCCGAGAGGGGAGAAATTGACACATGATTAAACTCCCGATTCTTAGCAACGCTATCGGGAACCCAACAGGCGTGAACCAAAGGAGCGCACCGCCGCCACCCAGTTGATGTGGCCTGAAGGGGGAACGGTCTGAGATTGCCGTAGTTCATTGGCGCAGAGGTCTCTTTCTGCTTGAGGAGTGGTGGGGTTAGCCATATAGTCGCGGAGCCAGTCGCAGCTCTTGGCGATCAGGTCGTCGAGGTCGAAGTTCCAAAGAATGACGGTGCCATCGTCGCTGGCGCTCGCTAGGGTCTGGCCATCGGGGCTAAAGCGCACGTCCCAGACACTAGCCGTATGGCCTTCGAGGGTGGCGAGGGGGGTGCCATCGCGCTGCCACAGCCGCACCGTCCCATCGTCACTGGCACTGGCGAGGGTTTGGCCATCGGGGCTAAAGCGCACGTCCAAGACACTAGCCGTATGGCCTTCGAGGGTGGCGAGGGGGGTGCCATCGCGCTGCCACAGCCGCACCGTCCCATCTTCACTGGC
>JBCDAJ010000179.1:0-10620 GCA_039185935.1 Cyanobacteria bacterium P01_F01_bin.56
CCAGTGACCTGGGGCATTTTAAACTCCTTTGCCATTACCTTGGCACGACGGCAAGGCTGGCGAACCGTCCCCCAGGCCTTGAGAGTCTGGGCGAACCAATTCTCAATGGTTTTTTCTTTCTTAGTATGAAACCACCCTGCTACTTGTTTTTGGGCAAGCGGCGCTTTTTAGGGGCTTGAGCAGGTTGAGTGTACCCTTTTGTTTGATTGATCAGGGTACTCGCTGCCCTAACCACCGCCGGGTCAGGGTCTTGTAAAGCCCGCCGAAGCAGCGGCAACCGTTTTGATGGTTTCACATGCTTTAGCGCCTGAATGGCCGACAGTCTTACCGTCGGGGCGGCATCGCGGGCTAACCGTCCTAAGATGGGCAACCACCGGGCTTGGGCCGGAGCCCCTGAGGTCGGCAGGGTTGCCGCAATCGCCTGCACCACTGCCTGCCGGGTTGCCACATCGCTAGCATAGCTCGCTGCCAGCAAATCATTGGGCTGCGCAATCTGGACGGTTGATGGTGGTTTAGCCACTGCCGTGGGCGTGACCGGAGGCTTAACCTCCACCGATTTGGGCGTTGGAGTTGGTAACGGTTTGGTCGGTGTCACCGCTACCGGCCGTTCAGCAACGGCGTTAGCGACACTCGTAGCGGTTGGCGGCGTTGCACTGGTGACCGGTGAATGAGTGGCAGGGGCCGCCGCTACTGCCGATGAGGCCGCAGTGGGAGGCTGAGCCGCGTAGTCTCGACGCAACTGTTCAGTCGTTTCTCGCAGGCGGCGTTCATGTTCTGACTCTGCCAGGGCCAATTGCCGCTTTAAGTCTTGCACAGAGGCCGATAACTTTGCGGCTTTTTGAGCAGTGAGAAAGTACGCGATCGCCGCGCCCAGCAATAATCCTAAAATTAATCCAATTAGCCATCCCATCTCATTGACCTCTTAACATGCCCAACGCATTCGTATAGAGGCCTAGTTTACCGCGAAGGGCAAACAGTCTTCGACCCTTGATTGCCAAGGTGCTTGAGCCCCAATGACGCAGCATAGAGCTCTCTGCAACCATTCAAAGCCTGCATAAACGGTGAATCAGCAAGTCCTCCATCAACGATGACGCGCCCTAGACCTCGGTAGCCGCAGCTTCGCTATCCTTCTAATTGCTGACGCCCCGCCCCACTGGCCCGCAGCGCTAGAAAACAGCAGGCAAACTTACGCCGAGCGGTACTAGTCCCTTTAACTTTCGTCATCCTGTACGCCCTGCACAATGCGGGAAAGTTCGCTTTTTTCGTCCACTGTGATGCGCGTCGGTGAACCACTGATTACGCGCTCCATATTGCGGAATGAATCCTGAATGTCAGGCCCGCCATCCGTAATCTGATATTCACGGATACCCTTGTCATGCCAAGATCCCCGCATCTTAAAGACGTTAAGTGCCCGCGACATTTCACCCCGAACTTCCACATACTGCAGCATCAAGATAGTGTCTGTAATGGTCGAGATGTGCGACTCCGTGATGGAGTGGAGCCCCATAAACTGCTCCGTTGTATTCGTAAAGAAGCCCGTGATTTCTTCTTGTTTGGCATATCCCGTGACGCCAATAACAAACTGTCGAAACGAGCTGTTGCTGACGCCTCGATCAAGGGCAGAGAGCGAATCAATCGCAATCCGCGAAGGCTTGAACTGCGAGATTTGCGACTTGATGATTTGCAGGTGATCCTCTAAGCCTGCTGATTCAGGATAGGCACAGAGAATTTTGAGCAGGCCCCGCTGCTCAAGATCTTCGAAATCGATGCCCCAAGAGGTCGCATTCCGCAGGAGTTGAGCCCGAGATTCTTCATAAGCGAACAGAATGACTTTTTCGCCATTGGCACAGCCATTTTCCAAAAATTTGCTGACCAACAAGGTTTTGCCAGTCCCGGTTGCCCCGGTTGCCAAAATAATCGAATCGCGGAAAAAGCCGCCGCCGCACATTTCATCCAGCGTTTCCACCCCTGATGAAACCCGCACGTTGGACGATCGCTGCGTGAGGCGCATCGCTCCCAAGGGGAAAATGTTGACCCCACTATCAATGATCGTGAAGGGATATTCTCCCTTCATATGCGTGGTGCCCCGCAGCTTCAAAATTTCGATGGTGCGCCGCCGTCGTTCTCCCTCCAAGACATTTCGCACGATGACGACATTGTCTGAGACAAACTCCTCGACGCCGTAGCGAGCAACTGGGCCATATTCGTCAACCCGCTCTGTCGTCATAATACTGGTAACGCCCATTTGCTTGAGGCGGGCCGATAGCCGAAAGATTTCCCGCCGCACCACCGATGCCGCATCATATTGCTGAAAAATTGCCGTTACCGAATCAATCGATACCCGCTGCGCCTTATATTTGCGGATAGCGTATTGGATGCGCTCAATCAGCGCTGATAAATCAAAGTTGCCGACAACATCTTGCCCTTCTGGATCAGGTGAAGCGTCGAGAATAAACAGCTTGCCATCGTCAATGAGCTGCTGCAGATCCCAGCCAAAGCTCAAGGCATTTTTGACAATATCGGCTGGCGACTCTTCAAAGGTGACAAAGACCCCAGGTTCATCAAAATGAACGATGCCCAGGTACAAAAACTGCACCGCCAGCAGAGTCTTACCGGTTCCCGAAGTGCCACTGACCAGAGTGGTTCGGCCGACGGGCAGCCCGCCATGACTAATATCGTCAAACCCTTCAATTAGGGTGCGAATTTTAGCAATGCTGTTGGAACGGGTAATCGAATAAATATCAATATCGGCAGGTTGACTCATGGAGTTTATGAAACAGCCTTGTTATTCAAGTCGCCAGCACTAAAGAAGCCTAGACTTAGGACATAAGAGTAACGCGATCGCGCCACATTGGAAACTGCTACAGGCAATCTCAGTATTGTCCGATACGCTCACCGTTGACCAGGGCAAGCAACGTTAGTTATAGAGGTCGTCTTCTCGAAGCTCTTCGTAGAGTAAGTCGAGCCCAATCAGTACCCGCTCGCGATCGGATAAGTCGCCAATAATTTTCCGGACGGGGGGCGGCAAAATCTTAGCCAGCGTCGGCGTTGCGAGAATCTTGTCTTCTTCGGCTAGCTGCGGATTTTTCAGCACATCAATCACTTTCAGTGCATAAACCCCCTGAAATTCCTGTTCCAAGATCTGATTGAGCGTTTTGAGCGCTCTTACCGAGTTAGGTGTATTACCGGCAACATATAACTTGAGAACGTAAGTTTTTTTGGCAGGGGTCATTGATCAATCAACCAAAATCAAGATGCTAGGACGTAGAAACCTACTGATTAACGAGTATCAGCTAACATCGTCAGCCGCTTACCTGGCAGGAACTGCATACCCGCTTTTCTCCGCCGCGAGGGCAGTAGGCAGTTCCCCATCCGGCTCATCAGGTTCAATTCAAAACCTCATGTGTAAATTTGTCTTAGCTGTAGACCTAGCCAGCACTCCAGCTTGACGACTCCCCTTTCCACGGTTTGAGGAACCTAGTCAAAGCTATCAAGACAACTTCAAAGGTTACTCATCTCCCTGTTTTTCTTTAGAGTTCAGGTCAGCTAATTAGCTGGGAGCCTCTCTGGGCTAACTCATTGCCCTGGGGTTGCAGACAAAACCTGACCTGGAGGTACGCGAGTGATGCCGCTCGAAAGTGAGTCTATTTGCAATCACGGTCGATGGTTGTTAACTCTGGTTGTCAACTCCTAGATTCGCGAGGAATTGAGCGGCGATACATCTCGCACAAATGAGCCACGACATCAATTAAAGTTAGACGGTAATCCAGCAATATTTCTTCGCTCCGGCCTTCCAGCTTCAGTTGCTTGGCAAATGTTTCCATCAGCTCCATATGAATTTCAACAATTTTAGAAACTGAAACATCGGCAAAGAAAGCCGTATTCACTAAGTTGTCAATCTGTTCGTTGAGTCTGTCGTCATTCTTAAAGTAGCTCAACACCAACAAGCGATAGTCTTTGCGAAGTTGATGAAAGAGCGCGGCCCGCTGCTCTGGCTCTAAATGGCGCACAAAGTTACTGGGGTCGCGTTTATAGAAGACGCCAATATACCCTAATCGTTCACGTAACTTGTTAGCCAAGCGCTGCTGCTGCAAGCTCAGGGTAAATTGTGGATGCTCAGCCGCTGGCGGCACGATATCCTCTGCTAGGGGCTGAAAGCAAGGCAGCGTCAAAAATTGATTGATCGCCTGTTGAATATAGTTATCTAGCTGTCGTAGATCAGAGGCGGCAATGCAAATCACTTTTTCGTGATAGCTGACTGCGAGGGTTTGGCAACTGGGCGAGACTTGTGAAGCGCAGGTCGCCTGATCGCCGTCGCTATCTGAGCCGCTAGTATCGGTATCAGCGAGATCGACTAACAACACTGGCAGCAAGACATCCTGACCCTTGAGCTGCGCTAACAAGGCTGGCACGGCAGACGAAAACGCCAACACGAGACAATCAATCCGATGCCGATTCTGCCATACCCACTCAAATAAACCATCAATAACTGTGTCGGTATGAATTTGATAAGCATGTTGATCGAGCTCAGTCTCTAAAGCTTGCTGTAGCAAAGATTGAGGGGTAAAACCGCCGATTAGGAAATGTGCATGCAAGGGTTTCAACTCTCTCAGATATCGCGAACTTGGCTGTAAGAAGAAGCTATGACCAAAGCTGCCCCGGCAAGCTGCCTGAACCACAGGCTTGCTCAAGGCACTTTAATCTTGGTTATGCTGCTGAAGTGGTGAGACTCATGCTTATTGGAGATATCAGTCTTATACTGTGGTAAGCGCAGTTACACCGCACAAAATAGCGCCCTGTACGAACTGCTGCATTTATATTTCTTTAATTTCATCGTACTGTAAGCTTTCATAAACGTAATCTGAATAGTCGCTATTACTTTTGGTTGATGCTGGGTTGATGCGCTTTCCCGGTGTTGCCGTGTAGTACAGCTTCAGTCAATGAGTTTTTTGGTCTTAGCGGCCTACAAGTTTACCCGTGTTCTAACTTGCCGCCATTACTCAAGGATCTTACTTGCACCCTCTCTAAATTTCCCTGGTTTTTGTCAATCAAGGCTACATCGGACATGCCCCTGCCGTCTCTGGCTGAATTTATCCGATTGACTCCTGCTAGCCCCGTCTTGGCGTCTCCAAGTCGCTGGTTGGCAGACTGCGTCGGGAGTCAGGCTGATTATCTTGTCCTCCTTGATCAGGATGGATTTCCATTACATGGCCTATCTCTGAACCAGTTGCTCAGTTTGGTGGATATTTCGCACGTCGCCCCCTTGGCTTCTCATCTTGAGGCTCGGCCTGGGCCAGCCACTTTGTCAGCTGCCTTGGAGGAAACCGCTGATGTGTTGACCCTGATCGAACTTCAGACTCCAGTTGAAACGGTGATCCAACAGGTTGTTGCCGCCCCAGAAGAACATTGGGTGGTGATTGATCAACAGCAACGCTATCAAGGGATGTTAGATATCCCGAGCTTTTTGGCTAAGGCCGTTCAAACCCTCTCAACTAAGGAGCCACCGATCGCGATCGCGGGCAGCCATCCTCAAGAGGACCTGAACGCTCAGAGCAATACGGCCCTCTTGACGTATTTAGGGCACGAACTCAAAACCCCGCTCACGTCTTTACTGGGGTTGTCAAGCCTACTCAAAATGAGTAGCGAAAACCTGACTGCGCGCCAGGTGCGATATACCAGCCTCATTCAACAACACTGTCGTCGCTTAGCGGCTTGGGTCAATACGCTTGTCGACTTAGGCCGTATCGAAAGTGGCTTGTTACGGCTCGTACCCCAGGTGATTGACTTAGACACCCTGTGGCTGGAAGCCTATGAGCAAGCTGCCCTCAGAACTGGGGTAGAATCGTCAGCCCCCGCCGCCGCTCCTCCCCGCTTGCCAACATCGTCACCGCTCACCCTAGTGGCTGACCAAGTACGGCTGCGGCAAATGCTCAGTTGTCTGATGCAAACTGCTCTTGCCAGCAGCGAAACCGCCATGACGACAGCAACGTTGCCCTTAGACATACTGCTGTGGAAAAACTGGATTGGATTTTCCATCCCGGATGTGGCAGATCGATTTTCTTTGGAGCATCTGGCCCAAGCCATGATTATGCACCCTTTTGATGAGGCGCCGGCGGCGGCAACACCCTTATCCGCAGAAATGGGGCATTGGCTAGAGTGGCTGCTTGTCAGAAAGCTCGCCCAACTCCACCAAGGCGACCTTGTCATGACCGTACAGCCGTCAGCGGTCATTTGCCCCACTTTGCTTTTGCCGATCTCGCCCTTACCTGCTGCCACCAGAAGCAGCCGCTTTTTGTTAGTCGTTGCGCCCTTTGATACTGAGTCACTCGCCACCCTGCGGCACCAAGCGAATCAACTGAACTATCAATTACTGATTACCTCACACATTCAAGATGCTTTGGAGGTTGCAACGCATCTGCCGGTGGCGGCGGTGTTGGTGTTGTTGCAATCGCAGCACCTGCGAGAAGACTTGCAGGTGCTGCGCACAGCGTTGACCGCTAATAATCGGTTATTAGTCGCACTGGTGCCGCCTCACCTGTCGGCTTACTTAGGTGAACTCCCTGTTGATCGAGAGTTGCTGTGGCCCACGGATGGTCTGGGTAGTGTGTTGCTGCAACCCCCGACCTCAATGCCATCGCCAAGTCGCTTAACCATTTTGTACTTGCGCGCAAATGAGCAACCGCCATCTCCCAAGCAACAGTTCCCCCATATTTTTCACGATTTTGGCTGTCGGGTTTTAGAAGTCGATGATTTACAACAGGCGAGTTTGCTGAGGCGGGTTTGGCAACCCGATGTGGCTGTGCTCGACCCCGCGATCGCCGATCCTCAAACCTATCTACAGACCTTTGGCCAACGTGCAGAATTAACCTCCTTGCCCCTGATTACGTTGACGATGGCCGCCACCCAGGCAGCCCATGCCATCAAAAACATTTCAGTCTTTCCTTGCTTAGTCGCAGAAGCTTCTTGGAGTACCCCCGAGTCAGCCGAGCGGATGTCGGCCTGGTTAGTGCAAGTGCTGCAAGTCGCCGCGACAGAAGGTATAGATGATTAAGTGCAGGCCTTAACCGCCTCTCCCAGCTGGTTTCTGCCCGGTGAATAGCGGCTCTTAGCCTCGACTCGTTTCGTTTCCTGGCCCTTCCGTCGGTGACTTTTGCCCTGTAGGATCACAATTGTTGAGTCACAAATCGACAATTGGCGTCATGAAAACTCTGCCTATCAAAGCGATCGCCCATCGCGTGCTCTTGAGTGTTGTGTTAGCGATCGCAGTCGTCATGGTGAGTATGACCCCAGCTTCTGCAGAAAGCTACGATCGCCAGAGCCTCCGCTATTCCGACTTTTCTAATCAAGACCTGAGTGGTGATGATTTCATCCGAGCCGATATGGCCAATGCCGATCTCCACGGAGCAATTTTGCGAGGCTCGCGGCTATTTGACACCACCTTGAGTCAGGCCGACCTCACCGGGGCCGATATGACTGGTGCCACCCTTGATGGCGCTCGCTTTATTCGCGCTAATTTGACCAACGCCATTCTCGAAGGGGCCTACGCGTTTGATACGGACTTTCGCGATGCCGTCATTGACGGGGCTGATTTCACCGATGTTTTACTCGACCCCCGGACGAATGCCCGATTATGTGACGTGGCGCGGGGCATCAATCCGGTGACGGGGCGAGCCACTCGCGAAACGCTCTTTTGTCCCTAATGTCTACACAAACGTTTGGGACTCAAGCGAACCCCCCGGTAACCTGCTGAAGCCGTCTGGAGTTGGCCGCAACCCGCTACGAGAGAACCGGCTATACGGCTGGCCATGCAACCAGATGTTGAGGTTCTCTAGCCTAAAAGTATCGTTGTCATCAGTTGGTATGGATCATTCTGCTTTGCAAGCACTTACGACAGACCTCACCGTTCGCCGGATCTTGGATGCGAACTTAGATCGCGCCCGTGAGGGACTGCGCGTTTTAGAAGACTGGTGTCGCTTTGGGCTTAATCACCATGAGCTGACGGACAAATTTAAGCATTTGCGACAAAGTTTAGGGCAGTGGCACACTGCTGATTTGCGAGCGGCGCGCGATACACCGAACGACACCGGCACCTCGATTACCCACCCGCAAGAGCAGAGCCGTACGGGCATTACTCAGGTATTGCAGGCCAACTTTTGCCGGGTCGAAGAAGCCCTGCGATCGCTGGAAGAGTTCGGCAAAATTTATCAGTCAGAGTTAGCCACTGCTTGCAAACAGTGGCGTTACCAAATCTACAGTCTAGAAAGCGAAATCATGGGACACCAGCGGTTTCAGCAGTTGCTCAAGGCGCAGCTTTATCTTGTGACATCACCGGCTCCTGATTTGCTAGCGGTGGTGGAGGCGGCTTTACAAGGGGGACTGCCCCTGGTGCAATATCGCGAGAAAACAGGCAATGATTGCGATCGCATCATTATTGCCCGCCAGCTCAAAGCGTTATGTCACCAATACGGAGCGCTGTTCCTCATCAACGATCGCGTGGATTTGGCTCTGGCTGTTGAGGCTGACGGAGTGCATCTCGGACAGCAGGATCTACCCATTGAGACCGCACGTCAACTCTTGGGCAGCGATCGCATCATCGGACGCTCAACCACCAATCCGGCAGAGATGGCCAAAGCGCTAGCGGAGGGCGCTGATTACATCGGCGTTGGTCCGGTCTATGCCACGCCGACGAAACCGGACAAAGCAGCGGCAGGGCTGGACTACGTGCGCTATGCAGCGACGCATTCCCCAGTCCCGTTTTTTGCCATTGGCGGCATCGACTCCCAAAATCTGGATGAGGTGATGGCGGCTGGGGGCGAGCGGGTGGCAATTGTGCGGGCCTTGATGCAGGCTGCCGATCCCACTGCGACGAGCCAAAAACTGGTCGCGCGTTTGCAAGCCCAGGTGAGGGCAACCTGATCGCAGCCTTGACTCAAATTTTTCTACCTGATCTAATTTCGGTGTATTTGCAATGTCTCAGTCGATTCAATTACAGGTGAATGGTGAAGCCACCCAGTGCGAGGCACAAACCCGATTGCCTGACTATCTGCAGCAAATTGGCCTGAACCCCAGACTGGTTGCGGTGGAATATAACGGCGAAATTTTGCATCGCCAATTTTGGGAAACAACCTATTTGCAGGCGGGCGATCGCTTAGAGATTGTCACGATTGTGGGTGGTGGCTAAGTTTTGACTGCAGAACATGCTCAAGGCTCGGTTTCCCTGGCACGGGGCGATTTAAATCTGAATTTGCCCAGCATTTTCTAGCTTGGGGGAGGATTGGGGCAAAGAGAGCTAGAGACTGAAACAGTCGTTTGACCAAGGCATCGGCAATGACCTGATGCTGTGCTTTTGCCAGTCGCGATCGCATCAGGTTCCCGCTTTTGTCAGTGTCCGGAGTTCGAGTATCACTGACTTTCAACCCAGCACAACATGGCACGACAACAGCATCAGCATGGGGCGGTGACAGGTTGTCTAACTCTTGGTAAAGCCCAAACCATTTTGCTCGGCATAGCGATTCATAAATCGCATAAACCGCTCCCACTCGAGCTTGTCTTTCATAACGTAGAGGACTTCAATACCGGCAGGCTTACCGTCGATAAATTTGCCTTTTACTTCACGAGTGGTCAACTCCCCTTCTTCATCCACCATGTACATGCCAGTGATCTCCACTCCCTCGTCTTCCGAAAGGGCTTTGGGGTTATCAAAGTAGAAGGTAGCGGTGCCGTCGCTACCATCCGGCGATCGCGTCAACCGGACATCAGGAATCACTTCTTCAGCGGTACCACGAGCAAATTCAATACGTGCCATAGGTTAATAGCCGCAACCTTACAAATGTTAAACCTCGATTATCCCATCTTAGGCGTTAATTCAGATCTCCTCTCAGGTATAAACTTCCGACAACTGTGCCACCAATGTCGGTCGTTTTGTGTCAGCAAACTGGCAACAGAAATCGGCCTTGGGGTCTACGAAAAAAGTGACCACCAGGGCCTGAACGCTTTAATTTTCCATTCAACTCAACCGATCGCTGTGGGACTATTGCATCGCTCCAAACCGGCGAATCGTCATCATTTCGCTAGCGGCTAGCTCGGTGCCATCAAGCTTCGCCTGGGCAATCCGAAAGCCGCCACCGGCCTGACTTTCAATATCACCGATAAGGCCCACAGAGGGATTACCGCAAGTGTAGTTGAGACGCTTGCCATCAAATGCCAGAGTGGCCCCTTCTCCGGCAAATTCACCCACTGTGCGACATAACGACAGACCCGGCGGTCAGGCAGTACAATCTTTGCCGCCGTATCAGGATCGGCGATCGCGATTGGCGTCTCGGCCACTGTGGCCTCAGTCATGGACCCCACGGCGGCTAAACTCGCTACTGTCAAGCCGCTCAGTACCCGCTTTATGACGGTTCTCTCAATGTTTAAGGAGCGGGAATTTAATAATGTGCCGGTTTTCCCCTCTCGGGAGGGGTGCCGTAGGCGGGGTGGGTTCGAACCCTCGCACTCAGGGGCAACCCACCCCGCTGCCCCTCCCAGGAGGAGAAAGGTTATCCGGCTTGGCCTCAGTAATTTATTTAATCCTCATCCCTAAGCCTCATGACCGTATCGGAGCCAGGCGCGTGAGGCCAG
>JBCDAJ010000180.1:0-10574 GCA_039185935.1 Cyanobacteria bacterium P01_F01_bin.56
GCTGAAGCACTTGGAAAAGCGAGCGAGTCAACTGGGCTTTCAGCTAACCCCTGTGACCGCTTCGAAAGAAGTTTCTTAGAAGAGGCTTAATGACAGTCTGCTTTCGCTCCTTTGCAAGGAGCGGTTAGATGAGGTTTTGATGGCCAAACATAACTCCACTTTTCAACATAGACGCGGTTTAGTTAGAGATCTTTAACGACGCGCTATCGACCAGCCTGCCGCACTTGTTCAGCGGTGAGATTCAGATTGGGAAAAGGGCAGTGTTCAACTAGTATTCGGTGGCCGCAGTCACCCGACCGTTTCAGTTTCTAGCTCCCTTTGCCCCACTGCTCCCCCGCGCTAGAGAGTGGAACGATCGCGGACATATCAACAATAAGAATGGGTCGAAGGACGAAGGCTGTTTGAGGCTTTTCAGGCCGGTACCCGATCGCGTTGCTAAATACGTGATGTTTACGTTGAGTTCTCGTCAGAATCATGCGTTATGATTGGCCGTCGGGCAGGATGACTCACCGACAAAACAGCTAGCGAATCATTCGAGTTTTGGGGCGATCGCCGGCTGGCGTTTCCGACGACTCACCCGTCCCATGACAAAGCTAAAAATGGCCACGAGGAGTCCGGTCGGGACGGCGACTAAGCCCCCCATTGCCAACAGGATCACGCGAGAATAGCTGTATCCCACCCCCAAATGAGCTGACTTTAGCAGGGCTTCTGCGGCCCAGATGCCGGTGCCGCCCACGGCCCAAAATAGCGGAATGCTGAGGGGGATAACCAACAAAAAGGTGAGTACTAGCCAGCCCCCCGACCAGTCTTGTCGTTGCGACAGTTGCCCCAACCAGCGATAGAGCCAGAAGGTGAGGGCAAAGGCGATCGCAATGCCTATTACCGGTAATACAACTCGCAGGAAGCTGACGAAAGGCGGCACTACGGGATGAGTCGTGACTGTTAACGCATTGGCGGGCAACCCTTCAAACGTATTTTGCCAATGCTCAGAGGCCACTGCGGGCAGGTCGGGGGTGAGGGTCGTGACCCAACCGACCGGTGCAAACACGTCCACGGTGAGGGTGCCAAAGGCCTGCCACTGTCGTGCTGGTGCGAGCCAGTATTCCAGCGTGTATTGGCGGTAAAAATCACCATCGTCGCTGCTGGGAACACCTTGATATGCCACCGCGATCGCGTGCTCTCCGGGGCTAAGCAGGACCTCGAACTGTAGCCCTTGCAGGGCCTGACGAAAGTTTCGGTTGCCCCAGTCTGCTGGCACGTCGGGAGCATCAGTTTGGGTGGCTGCGATCGCTTGGGTGCCATCCAACGTGACGGTGCCGGTCGCGAGGCCCGGGGCCACAAATAACAGCGCTACGGTAGTTGCCTCTCCCGGATTGTTGATGGTGTAAGTGGCTTGGATATCAGCCAACAGGGTCGTCTCTACTGGCCGCAAATCTAAGACTAAATCTTCGTGCTGAATCTCTAGGTTGGCAACGTCAGCCCACGGTTCTGTCAACAAATCGCCCGGTCGCTCAGGGTTAGCCATATTGGCTATCGCGGGGCGGGGTAGAGACAACAGCAGCGCGACCAGCAGCCCTGCCAAAATCCACAGTCGCGATCGCGGGTGACGGGCCATGCGGAAAGGTGAACATAAGTGAGCCATGCGGTCAGACTCCTCGCCAGACGAATTTTTCTAAATACCGGTCGGTAAATCTATCCTCAGGCAAATGCTGTGGGCTATGTTGACGATGCATCTATCGGGCGCTCTACAGCCATGACGACGGTCTTTTCTCCGCGCTATTTTGCCAATGCCGAAAATATTGCTCTCCCGACGGGCGGCACTGACTATCAGCCCCATACTGCTTGGTGGCTGGCTCACTGCTCTCGCCTAGCTTATGACTCTAAGCTCAACATTGCCAGCAACTTAAACCAGGTGGGCTTTGACGGCATTTACTTTTTTGACACTGATGGCACTCAGGGCTATCTAGCGTTACATCCTGGAGCCCCGCAACCGTTTGCCGTTCTAGCCTTTCGCGGCACTGAGAAAAACTACATCGACATTCTCACTGACATCATTATTTTTCGAAACAAACTGCCCGATGTAGAAGACAAGGAATACGGGGAAGGACCGCTGTTTGCCCATGCGGGCTTTTTGCAGGCGTTTCAGCATGTGTGGGGGTCGGCGTTGCCAGACACGGTGCATCATCAAATCCCGAAGAGTGAATGGGTCGGGGCGCGAGGCATTAGCAACATTATTCATGACGACGTTCGCGGTGAGTGGAGTCCCTTATTTGTGACGGGGCATAGTCTGGGTGGGGCGATCGCGACCCTAGCGGCCTATCACGCTACGACTTACCACGACGCGATCTATCTCTACACGTTTGGTAGCCCCCGCGTGGTGAATCGACGGCTGAGCCAAAAAATCACCAAGACGCTGGCGGGGCGCTCTTTTCGCTGTGTTCACGGCAATGACATTGTGCCTCGCGTGCCGCCCCTGCTGAATTACACCCATGTCGATACTTTGGTCTATTTTGACGCGACTAAAGGCCGCGTCTCGGCGCGAGGAAATATGAAAAATGACCTTTTGGTAATGCTGCTGCTGCATTTAGATGCGCTGCTGTTTTTTATGACGCTGAGAATGCGGAAGCCCAAGACGACGATCGATCATGCGATCGCGAACTACATCCAAGTGGTGGAACGCGATGTTCTCCAACCGCGTTCCACAAATGTTAATCAACCGGCGACGCATCCCTGACATCTAGCTGCTGAGGCTCTGGAGGCTGGGGCGAATAATGAACCACGAGTTCCGTGATAAACGCGATCGCGCTCATGGCGGTCGTTATCGGTGCGCCATGTTTCGGTGGCTGTACTCGCCAGCCCTGAGCCCGTTCAGGAAATTGCCACAAATCGAGATGCGTCACTGACGGATCGGCATAAAAACTGGCCTCTCCAGCCCCCAGCACGGCCGAACTCCAATGGGTGAAATAGTCGTGACTCACTCGGTGTAGAGGAAAGTCGTTAACTTTCGGCACGCCCCAACCATCCACCGCGATCAGCACAGCGACGCCGCGTCGCTGAGCCTGCCACAACTGTGCTGCGACAACCGCCCCCACCACGCCAGCACTAAACCCAATCAGTAATAGCGGCTCTTGCGGTGCCGCCGCCTCTTGCAAAAATGACCACACGGCAAAGCCGTTGAAGGGGGCGTAGCGCTGCGTGGGGAGTATTTGCTCTGGGGTAACCAGTAAGACGTTGCCCCTGTCTGCCAGTTGCTGATTGAGGGCGGTGAGGAAGCGATCGCTCAACGCCACATTATGAATGCCAGGGCAGATAATTAAGGTCATAGCGTGTAAGGGGGTGCCGGGGCGAGGCATGCTCGCCAAACCGTTGCAGATATTACCGATAGGTTATGCCGAGAATGCCTCGCCCATAAAACGTTGAGCGTTATGGCGGATTCGAGGCATCCGCCGCCATTCTGGATGATGAGGAAGCGATACCATCAAAATATGCGCCTTCGTCCGTGATTTAGGATGCCATCTAATTCCACTTTGCAGCCAACAAATATTGACGTGTCGTCTGCTCCGGAGCTGACGGCTCCTCGTGCCGCTTATATTCACATTCCCTTTTGTCGGCGACGCTGTTTTTATTGTGACTTTCCGATCGCGGTGGCGGGCGATCTCGCGCGGGGGGAAACCTCGCCGCGCATGCAGTCCTATGTTGAAGCTCTCTGTCAAGAAATTCAGGCAACGCCTAAGTTGGGCGCGCCGTTGCGAACGATCTTCTTTGGCGGCGGCACGCCCTCGCTGTTGTCCGTGGCTCAAGTTGAGCAAATTTTGACAACCCTGGATGCCTGCTTCGGGATTGAAGCCGCTGCGGAGATTTCCATAGAAATGGACCCCGGCACCTTTGACCGCAGGGCTCTGGCATCGCTACGACGGCTCGGCATCAACCGCGTCAGTCTGGGTGTGCAGTCATTTACCGATGCCCAACTCGAAGCCTGTGGGCGAACGCATCGGCTCGTGGATGTACATCAAGCTATTGCCGCTTTGCAAGCGGTGGGGATGCCCGCCTGGAGTTTGGATTTAATTTCCGGCCTGCCCCACCAGACGATCGCCAATTGGCAAATCGCGCTAGAGACGGCGATCGCGTTTGCCCCGCAGCATCTTTCCATCTACGACCTGACGGTTGAGCCTAGTACGGTTTTTCATCGGCGTTACACGGCGGGCGAGTCACCGCTACCGACCGATGAGCAAACGGCGACTATGTATCGTCTGGCCCAAGCCGTATTGACCCAAGCCGGTTACGACCATTACGAAGTATCGAACTACGCTCAACCCGGTTCTCAGTGCCAGCACAATCGCGTCTATTGGCAAAACCAGCCGTTTTATGGTTTTGGCATGGGGGCGGCGAGCTACACTCAGGGCCAGCGGTTTCAGCGCCCCCGCACGACCCACGATTACACCGATTGGCTGCAGACTTACCAAGCGGCGAGCGGCCAATTAGACGTGGAGCCCGTCACGGAGGGCGATCGCTGGCTCGATCGATTGATGATGGGCCTGCGATTAGCCGAAGGCGTTTCCTTAAAACAATTGGTAGAGGAATTTCCCGCAGAATGGGTCGCACAGCTGCAGAAATGCTTACACCCGTATCGGCAACCGGGGTGGGTTGCTGATGACGAGGAGCAATCAACCGTGGTCAGATTCACCGATCCCGAAGGATTTTTATTCTCTAATGTAGTGTTGGTGAAGCTTTTTGAAACCTTTGACGCTTCTTAGCATTGGCCACAAGCAGGCTGCAGTCATGCAGTAAAATGGCTCCTGGAAATTTCTTGGGGAGTCGGCTTGGTGCCCCCCTCAAGTTCCCGATTTCCACTGTCATGGCCCTTTTCTTAACCTCCGATTCACTATGCCCAAGGTTTTAGTATCCGACCCGATTGATCAAGCAGGCATCGATATCCTGTCCCAAGTCGCCCAGGTAGACGTGCAGACCAAACTCCCCCCCGAAGAACTCGTCAAAATTGTGGGGGACTACGATGCGCTAATGATCCGTTCGGGGACCAAAGTCACTCAAGCGGTGATCGAAGCCGGGCAAAACCTCAAGATCATTGGCCGTGCAGGGGTCGGGGTGGATAACGTTGACGTTCCGGCGGCCACCCGGCGCGGCATTGTGGTGGTCAACTCGCCCGAAGGCAACACCATTGCCGCTGCCGAACATGCTCTCGCCATGATGCTGTCGCTGTCTCGCTACATTCCAGTCGCGGATAAATCCCTTAAAGACGGCAACTGGAATCGGAAAGCCTTTACTGGGGTCGAGGTGTACAAAAAAACGCTGGGCGTCGTGGGCTTGGGCAAAATTGGCTCCCACGTGGCCACGGTCGCTCGGGCGATGGGCATGAAGCTATTGGCCTACGATCCCTTCATTTCAGCTGAGCGTGCTGACAAGCTCGGCTGTCGTTTGGTCGAGCTGAATCTGCTCTTTCGGGAAGCGGACTACATTACGCTGCACCTGCCCAAGACGCCGGAAACGGCTAATCTCATCAATGCCAAGACGCTGGCGTCGATGAAACCCACCGCCCGGTTAGTCAACTGTGCTCGGGGCGGCATCATCGATGAGGTGGCGTTAGCCGATGCGTTGACCAAAGGGGAAATTGCCGGTGCCGCCCTGGATGTCTACGCTGAGGAGCCTTTGGGCGCTGACTCTCCCCTGCGCGTGCTCGATCGCAAGGTGATTCTGACGCCACACTTGGGTGCCTCGACGGAAGAAGCCCAAATCAACGTCGCCACGGATGTAGCGGAGCAAATTCGGGATGTGTTGTTGGGATTACCGGCGCGATCGGCGGTAAATATTCCGGGTTTGCGGGCCGATGTGATGGAGCAAATGCGGCCCTACCTGCAACTGGCAGAAACCCTGGGGAATCTGGTGAGTCAGTTGGCAGGCGGACGCATCGAGTCACTCAATGTGCAAATGCAAGGCGAATTGGCAGAAAAAGATAGCCAGCCGGTGGTAATTGCGGCCCTCAAAGGTTTGCTGTCGCACGCCTTGCAAGAGCGGGTGAACTATGTGAACGCCAATATTGAAGCGAAAGAACGCGGCATTCACGTGATTGAAACGCGGGATACCAATATCAAAGGCTATACCAGCTCGCTGCGGCTGACGGCGACAGGGTCATTGGGCGAACATTCGGTCAGTGGGGTGCTGCTGGGCGGTAGCGAAATCCGCATCACCGATATTGATGAGTTCCCCATCAACGTGCCGCCGACTAAACACATGCTGTTTACGCTCCACCGCGACATGCCGGGCATTATCGGCAAAATCGGGTCGCTGTTGGGCAGCTTTAATGTGAATATCGCCAGCATGCAGGTGGGCCGTAAAATCGTGCGCGGTGATGCGGTCATGGTGCTGAGTATTGATGATCCGCTGCCAGAGGGTATCTTAGATGAGATTATGAAGGCGCCCGGTATTCGCGACGCTTACACGGTTAGCCTTTAAATCGCGTCAGCGCTGCGCTTGAGAGAGAATCCATGACCTTGGTCAATAGCTGGTGGGAAATTCAGGTTTTGTGTGATCCCGCCCTAGAAGATACGGTCTTCTGGCGGTTTGAAACCTTTGGGGGCCACGGCACCGCCAGCCAGCGCCGCACCCAATACCGGCAAGTCCAGGCTTACTTCCCACAGGAAAAGTTTGAGCTGCTAGATTTAGCGGCGGTGGCGCTGCGCTTAAAGCAGGACGCTATCTGCGCGAAATTGGCGATTCCTCAAACGACTTGGCGGCTAATTGATGAAGAAGACTGGTCAAAGAGTTGGAAAGACCACTGGTCACCCCAGGAAATTGGCGATCGCTTCCTCATCAACCCGGCCTGGATGGACAAGCCCAAGGACAGCGATCGCCTCATCCTCCAACTCGACCCTGGCGCGGCCTTTGGCACGGGCACTCACCCGACCACGCAGCTCTGTCTGGAATCGCTCGAAATGCGCGTTGACCCCGAACTGCCCGAGCTGACTGTCGCTGATATCGGCTGCGGGTCCGGCATTCTCTCTATCGCGGCCCTCCTGTTGGGGGCCAAGCAATCCCATGCGGTCGATATTGACCCCCTCGCCGTCCGCGCCACGCAGGAAAATGCCGCGCTGAATGGCCTCACGGCCAGCCAAATCAAGGCCCAACAGGGCAGTTTAGACACCCTGATGGCGACCCTCGCTGAGCCCGTTGATGGCATTCTCTGTAATATTCTCGCTGAGGTAATTGTGGATCTGATTCCCCAGCTCAGCGAAATTTCCCATCCCCAGAGTTGGGGCATTCTCAGCGGCATCTTGCTGGAGCAGTCGAAGCTAGTGGCCGATACGCTAGAGCAGCACGGTTGGGTGGTAGCCACGCTCTGGCGACGGCAGGAGTGGTGCGTGTTGAATATTCGCCGCTCTTAGCTGACTTCTCAGCGATGATCGGCGCTTCAGCAATCATCCCGCTGTGAGTCTTCAGGCGAATGGAATTTCAGAACAACCTTTTTGGCAAACTTCAAGAAGCCTTCGAGCCAAGGAGTTTGATAAACTAGCTTATCAAAGAAAAAATTAATCGTCTTTTCTGGATTTGATTCCAAAGCTTTGCTAAAAGAAGTAGAAGATGCTTGGAAGCGTCTCTGTTTTGAAAGGGCTAAACTACGGTTTAACCAGCCTGTGTGAAAATCGGGTTTAACCGCCACAGCCTGGTCATAACTAGCAATGGCTTCTTCATTGCGTCCTGAATGACTAAGAGCAACGCCCCGTCTGTTCCATGCTTCATAATGGTCGGGTTTAATCTCAACAGCCTGGTCATAGCTGGCGATCGCGTCCTCATGGCACCCTAAGTTGTAGAGAGCTATTCCCCGACCATACCACGCGCCATGATCGTCGGGCTTAATGGCGAGCGCTTTCTCATAGCTGGTAATGGCCTCCTCATAGCGCCCTAAGTTGTAGAGAGCAGAGCCTCGGCTGTTCCACGCTTCGTGATAGTCGTGCTTAATAGCAACAGCTTGGTCATAGTTAGCAATCGCTTCCTCGTAGCGCCCTAAGTTGTAAAGAGCAGAGCCCCGGTTGTTCCACGCTTCGCGAAAGTCGGGCTTAATAGCAACAGCTTGGTTATAGTTAGCAATCGCTTCCTCATAACGCGCTAAGTTATGGAGAGCAGCACCCCGGTTGTTCCATGCCCCGTGTTTATTGGGTTGGATGTTCACGGCGCGATCGTAGCTAGCAATCGCGTCCTCATAGCGCCCTAAGTTCTTGAGAGCATTGCCCCGGTTTTTCCAGGCTTCGTGTTTGTCGGGTTTAATGTCGACGGCGCGATCGTAGCTAGCAATGGCCTCCTCATAGCGCCGTTGCCAAGCTAGAATCTGCCCCTGATGAGTGAGATTCTCAGCGGTAGAGACCTCGGTGTCTAAGGCTTGGTTCCAGCTCAACCGGCCGTCTTGGTATGAGTCATCCGCAAATTGATACAGCCCCAAATCAAACAGCGCCTTAAATCGTTCGTCTGCGGAGAGGTCAGAATCTTCTAAGTAGCCCAACAAGCGAATGATCTGCTCACGCCGTTCTTGCGGCGTCATCTGCTGCAAATGGTCAAAGTCTTCAAACAGATCTGTTTCTAGACTGCGAGCGATTTCCTCCTGCGAGGTTTTAAACTCAAAGACGCCCGAGCGCCAGTCAAAAAAGTCAGGAGCCCGTCGCGCTAAATATTTCACCAAAAACGGTGACACTAAAAATACAAAACAGGTAGGCAGTTGATTGCGAAACTCGTCGCGCTGCTGATTCAAATTCCGCAAAATCAGCGGCACATCTCGCCAGCTATAGTTGAGGATTTCTGCCTCACTCCAGCCGCTGGCCCGCTTGATGTCTTCATACTCCAGCAGCGAGTGCCGCAGGCCCTCGACGAATACAATGTCTGCCGGGTGTTCTTTCAAAAACGCCGCTGCCCGACCGAAAAAGTCACCCTCTGGCAAAGACTCGGTCAGGGTTAACCGCTCGCAGTGTCTTTGCGGTAAGTCTTGCCGTAGTTCCTCAATCAGCTTGCTGCCCCGCTCGGGCGAGCACCGCACAAAGAGAATGCCGAAGCCCTGCTGCCGCTGCAATGCCCGTAGCAGCGCTCGATATTCGGCATCGGCGTCGTAGTCAGGCAGTTCCGATAGGTCGAGTTCTTCTAGGGGGTCAAGTGCCATTTCTCCCAGCAATTCCTAGAAACTGGATTACACATTACCAAGCGGAGTGATCCCCCTTAATCCCCCTTTTTAAGGGGGAAACCCAGACATAGCCCCTTTTTTAAGGGGGCGGCGATAGCGGGGGATCCTCGGTTCATAGCGCCATTATAGGGAATTGATATCTAGTCCCCTTCATTAGCTTGACGGTCTGCTACGGCTTGCACATACGGCTCCAGCTTTTGAATCAGCGGATGCACGTCATGCCACCGCACCGTCTGAAAGTCATCCTCAGTTTCCTTGACCAAGCGATATTCCAGCACGCAGCGGTTAAACAGCAGCTTGCGATACGAATCATCATTCGGCACGCGCTTGGTCTCGGCCACCTCTGCCAATTTTGCCCAGTCTACTTCGTTCACCGTGTCTTGATACGCTTCGCGTCCTTTGGCAATGGCCCGCAGCATCGCCTGCCGCCGGATCGGTAGCTCATCCGTCCAGTTCAGCGCGGTCTGCACCAGCTGCATTAACTCTCGCATGTGGCCGCCGCTAATCAAACACAGACTATCCAGCACGGTCTCACTTTCAAACACGTCTGGCACCATCGCCATTTGCGTGTAGTGCTCGACGCGTTTTCGCACCAATTCTTTCATTTTCGCCAACCCTGGCGGATAGATCGTGCCATCTCGCATCCGCACCATCACCATCGGCAACACGTGAATATCACCGTAGATATTTCTCATCTCTGCCGATTGATCAGAATACACCTGAGAAATGGGGACGGTGTAGACCACATTGCACGCCAGGTTAGACATCTGTTCGCTGTTGTAGATGTAAATTTCATCGTAATTAGTGTGGCCGTCATCTTCCTGAATCAGAGCAATCCGATCCAGCTCATCAGCAATCACGACGAGTTCGGTCGCACCTAGATTACGTTGCGCTTCCGCAATAAATCCATTCAGCGCCTCAATGAGCGAAACCGAGTGATTATCAACTTGCTGACGAATGACGCTGCGCTTGCTGGGCACTTGACGCAGGGTTGCTGTCAGCGTCGTAAATTGAGCAATCTGAGCCTCTAGCGCTAAATTTTCAAATTCAATTTCCGTCAAAGCCAGGTCTTTCAACGACTGCCAGCGCGACTGCAGCCAACTCACTAGCGGGCCAGGGTTGGCCTGTTGATTGAGTTCATCCAACAGATGTCGGGTACAGGCAAGTAAGATGTCGGTGTACCGGGTGTCGGTATCATCCAAGTCTTTAGTCGCTTCAAAGTAAATGACCTTGCGCTGCTGCCCTTGCAAATAACGACGTAGCCGTCGCAGTTCAGTCGACTTTCCACCCCCGCGATGCCCCGTATAAAGCTGGCAAGTTGGCTGATTTGACCGAATAATATTGCGCCCGACTTCGTTCACAATGTTTTCGTCACCGCGCACTTCGTGGCATTTCA
>JBCDAJ010000181.1:0-10534 GCA_039185935.1 Cyanobacteria bacterium P01_F01_bin.56
GCATCTGATTGAGAACTTTTTCGCTCGACTCAAGCAGTATCGAGCCATTGCGACTCGTTACGATAAGCTGGCAGAGAGCTTTTTGGGCGCGATTTATCTAGCGGCTACGGTCGTCTGGCTTAATTGATGACACGCCCTAGATGCGAGTAATCTTTTCATGAAAAATCTCCAAGTATTCTAAGCAAGTCTAAAAGCATAAAAGTGACTGACCAGTGAGTTCTCCCAAAAGAAGCCAGTATTCATTGCTTTCGTTTGGTACATCTACTGATAGAAAGCAGTTCAACTGTTTATGCACTTCAGACAAATCACAGCAAAATATTTCTTTATATTGAATATCGTACTCAAGTTGGCACAAGTAAGAAGTCCCTTAGATTTGCAGAACTAAGGCGGCTATCTTGCAGAGGCTGTGGGTTAATATCACTTTAGGAATCAATTTGGAAAGCTATCGTAATAGGCCAATAGAGAACCGCCAGAATTCAATGGGCTTGATTCAGTTCACTCAGATAAGACTTGTAGGTGACAGCTACGAACTTGCCAAGTACTCATTTACCAGCAGGCTATCCTATAAAAGCTCTCTCATTTCTCAAACAGAACTTAAAAATACATCACTTTACTAGATAGTCCGAAGCTTAAATATACAGGGCAGTATGTCATACAGAACAAAATTGCTATGGAGCAGCGTGTTGTTATCAATCTAGGTCAAGGCAGCTGGCAAACTGGCTTCCCTACTGTAATTGTGCAGCTTTGGGAAGATCAGGAGGCTGTGCCTATGCAATTTGTTGGACGGTTACCAGCAGCCCCTGAGTTGTTACAGCTTTTTGAACAGTGGCAAGCCTATTTTCGAGTCCTGAACTCCAGCTTAAGAATACGACAATCTCCTGTAGAAACCTCTATCGAAATTGAAAAAGGCGATATTACTCACGTTTCAAGAAATGAGTTTGATAACCTGTGTCATGAACTCAAAAATCAGTTTAATAATTGGCTCGGCGTCAGTTCCTTTATCAATGTTGATCGCGGGCTCCGCACATATCTAAGTATATCAAACAGTATTCAGCTCATCATTGCTGCTGAAGATGCTTCTGTTCAACGTTTTCCCTGGCATCTGTGTTTTTTTTTGGAAGACTACCCTCAAGCCGAAGTTGCTATTAGCTCGCTCGAGCATATGAAGGTTAAGCTTCTGCCTAAACAGGCTCGCTCCAAAGTACGGGTTTTATCAGTATTGGGAGATACCACTTATATCGAAGTTGATAGAGACCGAGATATGCTTAAACAATTGACAGATGTAGAGACTGTTGTTTTATCTGAACCAGATAGATCTGAGCTGAACCATCACTTATGGGATGAGCAGAGGTGGGACATCTTTTTCTTCGCAGGACATAGCTGTAGTGAACAAGGTGGAAATTCAGGTCTACTTAAAATCAACGCCAGAGAAAAATTTCCATCTCTCAGCTAATAGTATGGGCTAAAATCAGCTAAACCTTATCCACTTTGGGAACTGGAGTTTTCCAGGCAAAACTTCTAGGCTGGTGGTATTCCCATCTACCGCTTGCGCTCAATGCTAAAAGTCAATCTGGAAACTTGGCAACAAACGCCTGAAGACCTTCGTGAGCAGGCTCTTCAATCGTCTCATCCCCGCACTCGTGAACGCTTCTTAGCACTACACGACATTGCTCAAGGAACGCCCGCGACCCAAGTCGCCCATCAAACCGAGCGGAACCCTCAAACCCTGATGGAGTGGGTTCATCGCTACAATGCCGAGGGGCCTGAGGCATTGATTTTTCGCCACACGGGCGGGCGTCCCCCCCTTTGTCTGAGGTCGTTGCACAAGGTCTAGATGAAACCCTTCGCGCCACACTGGTAGCGGCCGCGACCCCGCCTCAAGAGCGGTCGCTGGGACCGTTACCGCGATGGACGTTGAAATGATTGGTGCAATGGGTCAAAGCCACCTTTGCGATTGATTGCAGTCGCGAAACGCTACGCCGCACCCTCAAACACCTCGGGTTTTCCTGGAAGAAAGCCCGTAAACTGCTCAACAAAGCGAATCCCCAGAAACGCGCAGCCTTTCTGGAGACCTTGCAAACGCTACTCAATGAAGCGCTCCACGAGCAGTGTTTGCTTGTTTATATCGATGAGGCCCATATCCATCTCGATACCGATGAGGGCTATGGCTGGTCGATTTGCGGTGAACGTTTCTGGGTGTCTTCGAGTTCGCCCGGTCTAGCGAAGGTGTCTTTTTATGGGGTCTACCTTTACAACCTCGCCCAAGTCAGGATGTTTCCCTACGATTGCGCCAATCAGTTCAACACCATCGATATGCTCAAGCAACTGTGGGTGGAATTTCCCGAACTTCCGATGAAAGTCATCTGGGATGGGGCTTCCTATCATCGAGCCAAAACGGTCCACATCGCCGCTGAGGTTTTCGACATCACCCTGGAACCTTTACCGGCCTACAGTCCTGACTTCATGCCGGTGGAGCATCTCTGGCAGTGGTTGCGGGAAGATGTCACTTATCACACTTGCTATGACACCAAGGCTGATTTGAAGGCGCAAGTGACGCAGTTTCAGCAGCGGATCAACGCCACACCGTTGGCGATCGCGGAGCGGTTATGGGTCAAATCTCACTTGGATTCAGAAGAAGAAAAACTACGGTTCTCAACCTAGACGGGGTTTATCAGCAGCTTCACCAATAATCTGCATCCGAGTCGGGTTGAGATGTGCTCGCATGTCCGTCTCGATGTGGACTGTGCCAGTTGCAGATTCAGCCAGGGCCGTTTTGACTGCTGTGGTGAGTTCAAAGTCGGTGATCAGCTCTTTGGTAATCTGGGATGTGGTCACGCCCTTTGCAGA
Organism: Cyanobacteria bacterium P01_F01_bin.56; assembly: GCA_039185935.1. Taxonomy (GTDB): domain Bacteria; phylum Cyanobacteriota; class Cyanobacteriia; order Phormidesmidales; family Phormidesmidaceae; genus Halomicronema. Next base: position 2,848 of record JBCDAJ010000181.1, read on the forward strand.
GGGCATGACGACCAGGCCATGTTCCGGCAGACCCACAGTTTCAGCGAAAGCAAGCGCCTCGTCAACCGAGTGAATAGTCTGGGAACGGTAGTTGGTGTGGGTGCTGACTACCTGGCCCACAATTTCTAAATTGTGCTCTAAATCAAGCAGTAAAACGAGTTCGCGATCGCAAGGCACAAACGGAATGTCGGGATGAGGACCAAAGCTACCTTCACTGGTGATCGCTAAAGACTCACCGGTTTGTTGCAGGGCGGCTTGGGCTTTGCCGCGGGCCGTCACCAGTTGGTCAGCGGGACGCTCAACATCACGGGTAAACGTGCCAAAGCGATCGGTATTGAAATCGGGGGGGACGTGAGTGGTGACCCCCAAGGCCGCTGCTAAACGGGGGGCGATCGCGTGCTCTTTGTGGTGCATGGTGGCAATAACCGCCATTCGCCCAGCAAATTCGGGTAGTTTGTTCAGCGCGATCGTCATCCGCACACATCATCTTGGGGCAAAAATTAGTCCCACCACCAGTGGTCATACTCTACAGTTTCTTCCTTATCGATAGACCGATGACATCCCGCAATGTCGTTTATAAATCAGACCGGGTGGAGTAATCCTTATTCACATTTTCTTTGCCGCGCAAGGGGCTCGCTCAAACAAAAGAAGCCGAGGGCATATCCCCAGCTTTTTCAAGTCTGTATCATCTTGATTCAGCAGCCGTCTACTCCACAGAATTTGTGGGCATACAGTACCTCGGCGTCACAGATATAGGCGATGCCTGAATAATCTTCGAAAAACTCCGCTGCGATCTGAGCCGAAATTGCCAGCGCCATTTCCCGCGTGGCGGTAAGCACCTCAAACTTAATATTTGAGGTCGTATCAGAGACATTGGGTTGTCCCGACGAGCGCATGTTGCGACTGCCTTTACCGCCGGTCTCCAACACCGTATAACCGGTTGCTCCGGCGGCATCAATGATCTTGGCAATCTTTTTCAGCAGCAACTTTTCCGTAACGATCACAAGTTTTTTGGCTGGCTTAGCCATTTCGGTTAACTCCTTACAGGTGTATTCGTTGAATGATCTGGAACCTTGGGGAAGTGGCAACACCGAGCGATCGGGCATTGGTCTCGCGGCCGCGTTGATCGCCAGCCTGAGAAAATATCGGCAGACCACAACCCGTTTTGCCTTAGCTGCCTCCCATCAAGGTCTGGGCCAGCCCGATAAAGAGCGGGATGCCGACAGCCAGCGCGATCGGTGTGCCCACGGCGGTAGAAGCGCCAATATAAGCAGAAGGATTAGCCTTGGGAATGCCAGCCCGTAACGTGGGCGGTCCGGAGATATCAGAACTAGAAGCGGCAATAACGGACAAGAGTACAACGCCGCCAGGGCTGAAACCCGTGATAAGGTGGGCAATCCAACCGAGACCAAAGCCCATAAACCCGTGGATCAACGGTGCTGCTACAGCATATAGGGCATACCACTGGCCCACCTTGCGCAATTCCCCCAGCCTGGACCAAGCTTCCATCCCCATAATCAGCATCAGGATCGACAGCAGACCGCGGAAGGGGGGATTGTAGAAGCCTTCATAGACGCTGTCGGGTCGAGTTAGAATGCCGAGCGCGAGACCAAGCAGCAGTGCTGATAGAGCCGATCCCTGGAGGCTTTCCTTAACGATGGGCCAGATCTCGACCCACTGGCTTGGGGCCCCACCTGACGGTCTGGCAGCTCCGCCGCCAGAACCGCTCGCTTCACCGGAGTGTCCGCTTGTCGCACTCCGCGAGTCAACAGTAGAGTAGCCACCTGCGGCAGCGGGCTGCATGCCACGGTATTCTTCCTTCCTAAGGGACTCCTCATTTTTGAGATACTTTTCGCGCTTCTGCTTACTGGCATAAATGCTCGCTAAGACGATCGCCATCACCAGTGCTGGAATATCCATAAAGGGATAGAGGGCCGCAGACCAAGCCTCGTATGGCACGCCTTCCGCTTCGAGCATGGTGATGCCAGCAGCGAGAGTCGAGCCACTCACCGCTCCAAACAGGCCGCCGGTGGCAATGGCATCCAAGGTTTTGATGCCTGGCAGTTGAGCCAACGTATAGCGCGCGATGAATACAGCCGCGATGCCGATGGCGACAGCGAATACAGCGGGCAACAGCATCTCGGCCAGATTGGCTTCGCGGATGGCAACGCCACCACTTAGACCAACCTTGAGGAGCAGCATGAAAACGATGAATCTATAGATGGCGTCGGGAATCGTCAGGCGGCTACCGAGAGCGGCAACGACCATCCCCCCCACCAGAAAGCCGAGGGTTGGAGACTGCAACTTGCCAATGAAGAGCGTCAAAAACTCGGATAAAAAATCCACGCAAACCTCCTTCCGCCTCCCGTCAGGAGGGGTAACTATATGACGAATGACCTTAATGAGCTTAAGAAAGTAAGGGTGAAGCGCTTCACCCTTACCGCGCAGGTGTTACGTGAGAACCTGCCGACAGGGTTGCCCAGAGAGTAGCCACCCTCTGAAGGGTGTTGAAAGGCGATCGCTGTCTAGCATTACTATTCATAGATTTAGATCTATTGAAAATTAGAAATCTATCGTAACAAGTCTATCCTAAAAACTTGTACGGGTTTCGGTGCTCAGCAGGTATTTCCTAAGCTGATGTCAAATGCGACCCATAAGTTTTACTTTTTGTTAGAGATTTCTGGATATTCTTGGCTGATGGGTTGCGACGCTGCCGAATCGCGCGATCGCAACCCATCAGCCAGGCTAGTATGCCGGTCCATGCGGGGTTAATCTGGTCACTGCTCTAGGCACCGATAGTTGATGTGATGGCAAAAGGTCGAAAAGCCACAGATACAGAGCTTGGATCGTCGCAGCCAATATTGACTGCGGCATCCGCAATCCTGAGGGAATCGGACGCAACATTCTCCCAATTGGGGGCTTTGAGGGCTGTTGCAGAAGTCCTAAGATGAAAAGAAAATCAACCTGTCGCGGTGAATCGGATCAGCCGCTTTTACCAGTATTAAGAGTCGACATTGATGGCTTCAGTCACGCTAACTACCGATGTTTTAGTTGTTGGAGGCGGCACCGGGGGGACAGCAGCGGCGATTCAAGCGGCCCGACGCGGTGCCAATACAGTCTTAGTCAGCGAGTTGCCTTGGTTAGGTGGCATGCTGACGGCAGCCGGTGTGGCGGCTCCGGATGGCAACGAACTCAGTGCGTTTCAAACGGGCATCTGGGGCGCATTTTTACAAGCACTGCAGCAACGTCAACCCGGTGGGCTAGACAATGCCTGGGTCAGCTTTTTTACCTATGAGCCCAAAGTCGGCGCTGCCATTTTTGCCGATTGGGTTCAGGCGTTACCCAATTTGCACTGGATTGCCGGTCAGGTGCCCCGGCAAGTATTGCGCGAGGGCGATCGCATTCTGGGAGTCTGCTTTGATGAGGTGACCGTTCACGCTCAAGTCACGCTCGATGGCACAGAGCTAGGAGATCTACTGGCTCTAGGCGGCGTCCCCCATCGCTGGGGATGGGAAGCCCACACCCAGTTTGAGGAAGCCAGTGCGCCCCGCTCTCTGACTGACCAACAAGAGCCGCTGCGGCCCATCGTACAGCGATATCCTGTGCAGTCACCGACGTGGGTCGTACTGCTACGAGATTGGGGTGCCGGTCACACGGCCCCGACGATTAGCCCGACTAATGACTACGACCCGAGCCAATTTCAGCAAGCTTGGGACGGTTACGAGCCAGAGACGTTTTTGAACTATGGTCGACTACCGCAAAACCAGTTCATGTTGAATTGGCCGCAGCAAGGGAATGATTATGGGCACGACCTCAATCGCCTGGTGCAAGGCCATGAGGCTTGGCAGACCTGGGCCGCAGAAGCGATCGCCCACAGCCAAAACTTCGCTCATTTCATTCAATCTGAGCTGGGGCCACGCTATGGCTTGGCCACCGATGCCTTTCCTCAAATTCCCGGTAGCTTGGGGGGCGGCGCTTTTGCCATGATGCCCTACTATCGCGAAAGCCGTCGCCTAGTCGGACTCACAACCGTCACGGAGTCCGACATTTTGCCGTTATCAGGGGAGTCCGTCGCAGCCTTGCCGATGAATGAACGGGGTGAGATGAGCGCGATCGCGATCGGCAACTATCCCAACGATCATCACTACCCTGGGTTTGACCTGCCCCTGGCCCCCAAATCGAGACATTGGGGGGGGCGCTGGACGGGCACTGGCTTCGCCATTCCTTACGAAGCGCTGATACCCGAGACGGTGGATGGCCTATTGACATGTGAGAAAAATATTTCCGTTTCCCACATTGCCAATGGCGCAACTAGACTGCAGCCCGTGGTTTTGGGCATTGGTCAAGCGGCGGGCATGGCAGCGGCTTTATGTGTAGAACAGCAGTGTGAACCCAGGGCTTTATCCGTGCGCCGGTTGCAAGCGGCTTTGATAGATGAGCCCACGGCTCCAGCCGCAGTTGTGCCCCTCGTGGGTCCGGTGCCAGAGCATCTGCCAGAGCATCCAACGTGGCGGCGACAATCATCTTTACCGCTTTATTCTCAGTCTGCTGCTGATTTCCCTTCTAACTTATCGGATTTGTCTGTCGATAATTGGCCTCTCGATGCGATGCCAGAAAACGGCTTAGAGACACTTTATCAAGGTGTTTTAAAACTGACTCAAACCGGTCAAAAATGGTCCGGAGAACTGCACTTTAGCGATGGTCGCAAACTCAAGCTAGTCACTCTATGTCCCCGCGTTGATGCCCTTTGCCGACAACTAAAAACGCCCTGCAAAATCGCGATCGACGGGATTCCTAACTGGCATGCCGGGTGGATTCGAGTCCTGAAAATAATTTCCGTTTCGCCACAAAAATCCGGATATTTACGCATGTAATTCTTCCTGAAGACCCTGAGGCACCTCTGAAACATGGAACAGAAGCCACAGAGGGGTCTCCAAGATAATGAAATTTCCGATTAAATGGTCGCCACATTGCCTGGCCGCATTGACCTTAAGCTGTGTTGGTATGGCGGTTCTACCATCAGATTCTAGTTTTTACAAGGCTGATACTGACCCCCAAACACCGTCCAGTCATCGGGGCAGTGGGCGGGTCATCACTCAGGTGCCCTCACAGTTTATCCCGAATGCGGTGGATGACACTGATCAGGCATCACAACGTCTGTTCCTAGAGAGTGAGTCGCTACAGGTTCATCGCGGTAGTGGTCGGGGACCGATGATGGGGCAACCCGACCTAACTGCCTATCGCGGCAGTGGCCGAGTTACGCCTAGCCCGGTGTCTTGGCAAGAGTGGGCCTAATCGCGACGAGTGATGGGTGTTCACTCCGCCGCTTGCCTCCGGTAAACGCGATGCAGTGTCCGTTTGAGCCTAATTTGGGGATGGCTTCTAAAGGCCACCGTTGCCTCTAGAAAGTTTCACATCAAGGCGCACTGCCATCGTTGAACGGCCATCTCGCTCATCAAGTTGAACGAAGTTAGGCCACGCAGCGCCTCTGGCCATTCGCCTGTTGACAGAGGACAGCCTGAGGAAAAGGTGCATATGTCGGTCACCACTTGTTACAGACGTTGAGGATAGAGCCCTCTAGGGAACAGAAAGCGATGTCGAACGGTCTTGGCAGCGCTTGCCCTTAGGAGAGTTAACAGCATAAGTTAGGGAGTCACTGAGTGGCTGCTGCCTGCTGAATTCTATTCAAAGTCTGTGTCATCTCAACCACCTCGTCTCTGCCAGCAGACGGGTGTAGTCCGTTTCTGTTCTTTGAATCGATTGTCAGTGTTGGGTTTCGAGTTATGTTTAATGAGTGTGAGTCTGTTACCAACGACATGGATTTAGTTCGTCAGCTTGGCCCGAGTGCGATTGACCAAATTTTATTGTATTTAGCGTTTAGCGCGATGCGAACTGGTGGCCATCGACATGGGGCTTTTTTAGATGCGGCGGCAACGGCAGCTAAGTGTGCCATTTATATGACTTACCTTGAGCAGGGCGAAAACCTGCGAATGACCGGGCACTTACATCACATCGAACCCAAACGGGTGAAAGCCATCGTGGGTGAATTGCAAGAAGCCTTAACCGAAGGCCGCTTGCTCAAGATGTTGGGTTCTCAAGAACCGCGCTACTTGATTCAGTTTCCCTATGTTTGGTTAGAAAGGTATGCCTGGCAACCAGGTAGTTTTCGGATTCCGAGTACTAGTTTGACGTCTGACGAAAAACGTTTCCTTGAGCGCAAACTCCCAGAAGAGATTCCTGATGCTCAGCTGATAAATTCTTTTCAGTTGATGGAGCTCATTGAATTTTTGCATGAGCGCTCCCAAGAGGACTTTCCCCTTGATCGTCGTAGCCCACTGAGTGAAGCCTTGGCTGAGCACATTCGCCGTCGCCTCATGTATTCCGGCACGGTGAGCCGTATCGACTCACCGTGGGGCATGTCATTTTATGCTCTGATGCGCCCCTCTTACTCCCCAGCGGATCAGGAAGAGCGGACTTTTATCATGCTGGAAGATACGGCTCGCTATTTTCGCATGATGCGAGAGTGGGCCGAGCGCGAAAGCGACACTGTCCGGATCTTAGAAGAACTCGACATTCCGCCTGAACAGCTCACAGAGGCGATCGCAGAACTCGATGACAAAATTCGGGCTTGGGCCGACAAATACCACCAAGCAGGGGGCCGTCCCATGGTGTTACAGATGGCCGTCGGTCATCAAGAAACTGTGATTGAAGCCGCTTCTGATTAGTCCTCGGTGGCAGCAGTCGCCCTCTCGTTTCAGTTTCTAGCTTTCCTGGCACCACTGCTCCCCCGCACTAGAGAACAGTAGGCAAATTTACGTCGCACGACATTGTTGCCACTGGTTCGTGGTGTCAAATACAGCAAAATTCAAAATTCAAAATTCAAAGTTCACAAGTAAAATCACTGCAGGCTAAAGCCTCTGGCTTTTCCAGGCATTCGAACCTAACCGCGGATTGCGATAACCAGGGCAGAGCTTGGCCGGAGTTTGGGCGATCGCAGCTGAAAGGTATGCCAGACGATTGTTTGTCTCCGAGGGCAAAGGTTAGCCTGACAAAGGCTACTTTTAGGAGACCTGAACCGCATGCTCATCGCGCAAATCTCTGACCTGCATGTGCAACCAGCAGGCGAGCAAGCCTACGGCATTGTCGATACCAATCAATACTTAAAGGCAGCGGTGCAGCAGTTGAATCGCCTTGATCCGCAGCCCGATATCGTCGTCGCAACGGGTGACCTCGTAGACGATCGCACCGAAACTGAGTACCGCATGCTCAAAGAACTGCTTGCACCGCTGCGAGCACCGTTGTATTTCGTCATGGGCAACCATGATAATCGCACGGCCTTTCGCCAGGTCTTTCCAGAATTGTCCTACTTGCCGACCAGCGGCTTCGTTCACTATGTGCTGGATGAGTTTCCTTTGCGAGTCATCGTGCTCGATACCTTGGTCGATGGTGAAGGCTATGGCAATCTGGACGCCGAGCGTCTGGCTTGGCTAGAGGCTCGGCTCGCTGAAGCACCGACTAAACCCACTATCGTCTTCATGCATCATCCCCCTTTTAAAACGGGGCTCTACGGCATGGATCAGTTACGCTGCCGCGGCAATGAGTCACTGGGTAAACTGCTCGTCCAATATTCCAACATTCAACGAATTGCCTGCGGTCATTTGCATCGCTCAATTCAGACGCGATGGGC
>JBCDAJ010000182.1:0-10523 GCA_039185935.1 Cyanobacteria bacterium P01_F01_bin.56
CGATCGCCCGCATTCGTAGCTTTAATCAGCTCTTTGTCATCAGCCATGACGACACGTTTGAAAAAGTGACTGACAATGTCATCGTGATCGAGCGCGACAGCTAACGCCGCATGCTGCCGGGGAAATCAACCCGTGCTTTTGAGGCCAGCTATTTTAGGGATCGGCTTGAAAATAAGGTACCCGGACAAGACTGTGGCAGGGTGGATGGGTAGCAGGGGCGGTGGGATGTTATTTAAGCGCAACTCCCTAACCACAAATATGGCAAGCCGCCATAGATTAGAACAATTGTAATTTCTGAAAGCACCACACAGCCAGTATGCTGATTCCGAACTCCGTAGGGCTTTGCTCTTCTCGAAGGGTATTCAGAATTCCGCTTAGCATCTGAGTCCATCCTGCAGCGACAGCATTTATAACCAGTTGCCTCCCCAGGCCAAAAGCATTGAAAAAACCATCGCCGCGATCGCCTGCCGAGCCATCAGTCTCACCGCAAATTGCATCGACTGTTCACGGGCAATGGTGAGTGCGGTGACCAGGCAGGGCAGCAACACCCCGGCCAAGTAAACACCCGTCAAGATTTGTAGGGGCGTGAGTAGGGCCAGGGTATCCGGTTCGGCAAAGAGCAGCAGTCCGTCTTTACGAATCGAAGCCAAAATAACGGGTAGGGCGGCTTCGGGAGGCAAACCAAACAGTCCCATCAGAGGATTAATCCATCCCGCCAGCGTGTTGATGAGGCCGAGCCAGTCCAACACCGAAGCAATCACCGTAATCACCACAAAGATGGGAATCGCATTGGTAAGAAACTGGTGGAGGGTGCCCTGGGTTTCGCGCCAGATAGCCGACCAGCGGGGCATTTCCAAAAACGTGCGCCGTTCGATCATCAGCGTATTGTGAGGAGAGCGAGCGGCTTTGGGTGTCACTAGGCGGGTGTAGATCAGAGTAGTTAAGGTTAAGTAGCCCAGATAGGGCACCACTAAGCCGGGCGAATTGGCGGCACTGAAGACCCCCAAAGTGGCCCCAAACTGGTAGGAACAGGCCGCACCAAACGCGATCGCACTCACACAGGTCTGCCGGGAACAACTGGAACAGGCACGAGCGCTAATCACGGCGGGCACATTGCAGCCAAACCCCATAATTACCCGCACCAAATCTCGCCCGGAGAGGCCAAACGGTCTTAGGAGTGGATGCAGCGCCACGGTAATGCGTTCCACCAAGCCGCTAGCCTTGTATGCGCCTAAAAATAAGGCATACAAAATCACCGTCGGTACCGCCCAGACAAATAACAGCGGCCCCATAGTGACTAAGCCATAGCGGCCAATCAAAATTTCTCGTAGCCATGATGGAGTCTGAGACAGAACCGTAATCAGAGGAGCTAATCCAGCTTGCACAAGGGGATCCAGCACCCCGGCCACCCCATTGGCTATACCAACGGCAAGGATGGCAGGCAACAACAACAGTAGGATGGCCAGCCACCCACCCCAGCGGGGATGCTCCAACCAAGTGGGTGTGGGCTCGATCCGCCACCCCACCGGCATCGGCTGCCATTGCTGGGGAAAGGCGGCTGGCGTCTGCAATCCCTCTAAAATCTGCTGGCGCTGATTCGCGCTTAAATGGCGGGCATCCACAGGCATAAACTTCACCTGGGAGGCTTGCTCCCAACGGCCCATAACCTGCTGAGTGAAGTCAGAAGGCAATACCTTATCCCAGAAGGTGACGACCACCAGCCCTTGTTTCCCGGCTACTAGCGGCAGCAAATCCGCCAGGTCATCATCCACATGGGTGGCTTTAACGACTAGCAAAATCCTGTCATGGACCTGCAGTTGCGCTAAGGCGGTGCGGGTGGTGAGGGTGTCGGAGCGCAAGAGAATGCCTGGAGTGTCAATCAAAGCATCGTCTCGGGTCTGATAGGTCTCGCAGGCGATCGTCGAGCCCTGAATATTGGTGCTAGCAGGCGATCGCCCTGTGAGGGCTGCGGCCAGTTCAGATTTGCCGGTACTTTCTTTGCCGACAATTACGGTAGTGCGTTGGGTCGGCGGAGCATGGGGCATGGGGAGAGGGAGGGGAGGTGGGGAGTGGGGAAGGTGGAGATAGGGAGTGGGGAAGGTGGAGATAGGGAGTGGGGAAGGTGGAGATAGGGAGTGGGGAGATAGGGAGTGGGGAAGGTGGGGAGAGTGAGGGTGGATGGGTATCGGGCATCAGGTACCGGGTATTAGGTTCTGAGTTCTGGGTTCTGGATTTCACCTATTCCCTGTCCCCTATTCCCTGTTCCCTGTCCCCTGTCCCCTGTCCCCTATCCCCTGTTCCCTGTCCCCTATTCCCTGTTCCCTGTACCCATTTAGCAGATACAGTCGTTACCGCAGCAGGACAGGTCGTCGAGGAAGAGCCCAGCCTGACGGTATGCTTCAAGAGGTGTGGAATCGAGACCGAGGCGATCAGCGATCGCGTTAGCGATGACAGCAAAGCGCTGGCGAAATTTGTAGATAAAGCAAAAAATCAGGTCGCCATGACGGACAGAGGGACCACTCACAAAGAGGCCTGGGGTAAGGGTAGATTCGTCATTTTCCGTGAGCGCAGCGTAGCCCTCAGACCAATCAAATAGGGGCGCAATCTGTCTTAAACTGGTGTCGAAACCGGTGCAGAGAATGGGTGGTTGGGGAGTCGTCCACTTCTGGTATTCGCCATAAACTGCATAGCCACCGGGAATGGGTTCAACCGATTCAACGGGCGCATCACCCACCATATCTAAGCGACCGGTACGGTAGATAAATTCCAGACGCTGCAAGGTGTAGGGCGATAAAGATACGCTAGGGTCCGTGTCAGGATCGGCCCAGGCTCCAGTGCGATCGAGCACACCGACCTTTTTGCCTAGTGCCACTAAATTGGCCGCTGCATCCATGCCGCTTTCGTAGCCGCCGATAATGAGGAATTCATCGCCCTCTAGATTTGTCCACGACCGCACCTGACTGTTATGGAGACAGTGCTCCGCCCCTGGAAAAGGATTGAGGTAGGGATATTGATACTCCCCGGCGGCCCAAATCACAAACTGAGTAGAAATTTCACCGCTACTGGTGTTTAGGGCAAAACCGCCCTGTGGCAAGGGCTCAACGCGCTGTACATCCACCTCAGTCTGGATTGGCAGAGCAAAGTGATCAGCCACGGTTTGCAGGTACAGCGCGTACTGCTTACCGCTAACGTGTTCTCGTCGAAAGGCGACCGCAGGCGAGGTCTTTAAGGTCACTGCATTCAGGTCGAGCAGACCAAACCCGTGACTGGGAAATGACGGCGTGATGAAGTTCATTTCGTCAGGCCAGCGGCTAAAGGAGGCTCCTACCTGGTGTCGCTCTAAAAGCGTAAAGCGTTCTAGACCCAGTTCTTTGAGCACGACGCCACAGCCGATGCCGGCGGCTCCCGCACCAACAATTACAACGTCATAAGACTGATTCGTTTGGGGTTGGCTCACGCTAGTTTATCCGAATAACTATGGCTATCAATAATGATAATCATTTTCATAGTGCCAGTCTAGAGGCTGTTGGGTCACGGTTGCCCGGACAGACTCATGGTGTTGACTCTCTACCTGGGCACTCAGCGCCAACTATTCGGGAGATTATGCGATCGCTGATGACAGTGGAGGAGCACTTTAGGCATAGGGTCAAAGCGACCCAAGTAAAGTGGCGAAGAGGTCACAGATATATTCGCTCATTGGCTTTTGCAGGCGGTGATCTTACTTGAACCGCGCCTGATTAACTTTGGTCAAACGATTCAGGGCAAACACATACGCTTTTAAGTGTCCTCAACTTCTCTTCAAAAAAGTCTTCAGTGTTGGCATCACAATCCTCGATGGATAAAATTCTCAATCAGCGATCGCTGTGAGCGCGTTCTTGTTAGGCATTGCCCAAATCCTTTCCAGGATAGCAACGGAAGTTCAAAGCCTCATCAGTGAATGGATTGCGAGCTCTCTACTGAATATGCTTTTGCTTTGGGCAACTATTTGACATGCAAGAGTATGATAATGACAATCATTATCATGTAAAGCGAGGACGATGGTTGATAAGACTCAACTTATTCCCATTATTGAAATCTTAGAAGGGCTGGAATCCTTGATGGATCAATCCCCTTCGGACGACATTGAAGAAATTTTACTGACGGCTTGGCTCAAAGTTAGCAACACCTTACCGGAGGATTTTCTGGCAGCTACCCGTGAAGATGCCGGCGCGGCTGGACTACGCCGCTACCTCCGAGTCAAGGCGTTTTTTGATGACCCAGTTCAGCATCCAATTGCGTCCCAAGAATTGGCTGATTATTACCAAAACCGGCTGCCCATCAATGAGGAGAAAGCTGAACTGTTCTTTCTTGACGTAACGGATGATCAAGACTGATTTAGCCGTATTGCAGGCGATCGCGCTCTAGAGTTGAGTCACGGAAGGGGCAGCAGTGTCCCTTAAATGCTCCCAAAATTGCCTTGCAACTCTAAAGCTGTTTGCTCGCAATATCTAACCTAACCTTAGCCTTCATCAGATAGGCACCTAGGCATGGGTAGACAACCTGGCTCTATTTCGACTACGATAACGACAATCATTCTCATTTTTTGATTACTAATGAAAGTATTGAGTTCTTTAGGAAGTGCAAAAAATCGTCATCCAGATTGCCAGGTTGTTAGGCGCAGAGGGCGGACTTATGTAATTTGTAAGTCAAACCCTCGCTTTAAAGCAGCGCAAGGAAAAAAGAAGAAAAAGCGCTAAGTACAGCGTAAATTAAGTTTTCACCTTTATTGACGGAGCTTTGATCCCCCAACCCCCTTAAAAAGGGGGCATCCCCATCCAGGGATTGAGTAGCCCCTTTTTTAAGGGGGCGGCGGCAGCGGGGGATCGAACTACGACCTCTGTGATCCTCAAGAAACTTAGTTTACAGAATACTAAGTAGGCAGGCGTTATTAAATTTCAAATAATGTAGGTTGCGGTTGAGGAACGAAACCAAACACTTGTAAGAGTTTTGTCACCATAAGCTCGTTCTATAAAAGATTCAACCCACCTACTTAATAGATCTGCGGTGAAATCGCGAGAAAATCGCTGAAACACCTATACAACTAGGCTTTAGTAAGTTTCGCTACAAACCCTAAAGCCCCTATTTGCGGCAGTTTTCATAAGTCTTTAAACATATCCTTGACGGCTCCATTAGAGCCGTCAAGGATAGAGTGTAATAGCACTTAATTCACCGACTTTATAGCGGTGCCTAGATCAATTAAGTACACCAGGTATACGTTGCAGAGCTGTCTTGATTACGAATCTGTACTTAACCTAAGTGGGCACCGCTATATATCCCATATGAGATTTTGGTCGGATTTCAAAATAGCAGTGAATTGTGCTTCGTCATTTATTCGCCAAAAATCGTTTAGAAAATGGCTTACAGGGCTCACAATCTACTTGCAGCAGCAAGTTTCCTTACAGCATTCACAGGTCTTTTCTTTACAACATTCAGCATTTCCACAGTCACAATTGCAAGTAGTGTTTCCCTTATTTTGAGTGATATTTTCCATGACGTTTCTCCTAAGTTTCAAGCGATGGTGCTGCTTCAATAATCTCGATGAGCTTGCGCAGCCGCTTTAATACTTCTGCCTTGTTTAGAGAGTATTGGATTTCACGCCCTTTCCGTTCGGAGCTGACAATCCCCTCTTGAGACAGAACTTTAAGATGGCGTGATACGCCAGAAGCGTCCACACTGCAGCATTCACACAAGCACATCGCATTTTGAGGCGCTTTGCATTGACACAATTCATAAACCAGAGAAAGCCGGTTAAACTCTCCCAAAGCCTTCAGCAAATCTGCCAATTCTTGTGCCTCTTCTCTGTTCATGACTTATATTTGCATATTTGCGCAAATGTATCAACCAATAAATACTGGACAGGGGTTTTCTCAACGTGCTTTTCTGGAAATCCCCGACGATATGACAAAGGCAGAAGGCAGAATTGAAAACCTTACCAAATGAAGGTTTCAGCAATCTAAAGTGGCCTAATCAAATTGCGGACTGCGATATCTCCTCAGTACGGATGCTAGGCCCAGATTAAACCGCCTATGAGACTGACCCACAGGCGGTTTAATCTGGTGCGATGGCCGGAGGCCGACCTAGCTCCTTGTGGGGCGGCTACGCTAACGGCGATCGCACTCAGCAACAGAACCCAAATGGACTACTGTTTTCAGCAGCAGCTCATGGTGACTGATCGCGCCTGTCCAGCCCGAAAAGAACGCTCCTGAATGAGCAGTCGTTGCAGATTAGTCGAGAAATGCTTGTGCAGCACCTTCGTCGCATCTGCCACCCAGGCCGCTGACAATAGTACAGGTGTTGGTCATCAACATGCCTGTATAGGTCCCTGCGGGTGTGCCAACTTCACCTAAGCTGTCGGCATAAAGCGGCTCTTCTGAAATGCCAATATTGGTCTCCCGAGAAACTGCTTCAATTAGCCCAGGGTTGCTCGTTGACTCGATAAAGACAGTGGGTATGTTGCTGTCTTCAACAAGATCAATTAAGTCTCGTAAGTCGGCGGCTGACGGACGCGCCTCAGTACTAAAGCTTTCCAAAGCTGCCTCAATGCGAACGCCGTAGGCATCAGCGTAATAGCCCAGGGCATCGTGGGTCGTCACCAAGACTCGCTGCGATGCGGGAACCGTGGCTACCTGTTGCTGAATCCAGCTATCGAGTTGAGTCAGACGAGCGATTAGAGTCTCTGCATTGGCTTGGTAGAAGTCGGCATTGTCAGGAAAGACTTCGCTCAGCTCCGTTTGGATGACGCGGACCATCGCAATGCCATTTTCGGCATCGTGCCAGACATGAGGGTCAGGTACACTCTCTTCTTCACTATGGTCATGATCATCGTGGTCATCGTGATCATCGTGATCGTCGTGGTCATCGTGGTCATGATCATCATGGTCATCGTGGTCGTCATGGTCGTCATGGTCATCGTGGTCGTGATCATCGTGGTCATCATGATCACCGTGGTCATCATGATCATCATTGTCTTCTTTCTCATGATCATCGTGGTTGTCACCATGGCTGCCATGATCGTGAGCTGCCCCTAAAAGCGGATCGGTAACGGCAACTTCAGACACGGCAATTTGAGGCGTATCTCCATCTGTTGACTCGACCATTTGAATAATGTCTGGCTCGAACTCGTAGCCACCATACAGAACCAAGTCAGCAGTTTCAATGGCCCGTCTGTCCGAAGGCGTGGCGCTGTAGAGATGGGGGTCTTCACCCGCTTCTATCAAACAGGCTACATCCACGGTATCTTGAGCGATTTGCTGAGTGAGATCGCACAGGACGCTGTAGCTCGCCACAACTTGAGGGTTGGTTTGGCTGCGTGCAGACGGATGGCCTAGAAGCAGCGTGGAAGCTCCGCCAAGGACGGCAAGCGCAGTAAATAAGCGAGAGGAGAGTTTCATGGGCTTATCGTTTCAGGGATGGTAAAAATAGGAGAACAGTGATGATAATCATTATCATGTTGGTCTGTTAGTCTAAGGCTAGTAACTTAACCTGTCAACGACTAAATCTTTGGTTTGCTTAGTCTGCACTGCCCCTGCCATGTACAAAAAGCGTAGTCGCGGTGCACTACTTGTTTGCATTTCTGTGTTGCTCCACGGTTTGCTAGCACTGTTACCCTGGCAAGAAAAGTCCCGTCCTCTAGCGGTGTCCTCAACCCCATCCAACCCCACTCCGATCGTTGATGTCAGCCAGCTGCCAGCGTTGCCAGCATCAGATCCTGAGCCTTTGCCTGTCGTCCCGCCCGCACTAGATACTCCCATTCCTGAGACGAGTGATAGTCCTGTCGATGAGCCTGCCCCCGAGGTGGCCTTGACACCAGATGCCCTCATCCTTGAGACGAGTAATAGCCTTATCGGTGGGCCTGCCCCCGAGACAGCCCCCAATGCTAACCCCACGCCAGTCACGACTCCCGCTGAGCAGGCCAAAATTGCAGCAGCGGAGTGGGAGCACTTAGTCGGCTATCTTGAGAGCCAGGATAATGGATTGGACAATAGCTCCCCATTTCAGATCTTTAATCTCTTCGGAGCGCCAGGGCAGGTTAATCAATTCTTCGATGAAAACGATCAGCCCAAGTTCAACATTCTCTCCTTTTACCTCTTTCCCAAGCAAACACCTGAACAGGTTCGAGACATGGTCATGCCCGAACTGAGCAGCAACACGGGGTTTGATCCCCAACTCCAAGAAAACTTTCCGGCTGGGCTGGCTTATCAACTTTTACAAGGGGAAATTCTTCGCTACCTGATCATCGTGAAGCTTGACGAAGGTAGCGGCAGTTTTCTTATACTCAGTGAGTCTTTGCCGGGACTTGAATCCTAAAAGCCGCAGATATAGCAAGTTCCCATTGAATTGAAACTTGTGCCTCACTTGGCCTGCTATATATCAAGGCTTTCAGCCAGAAACTATGGGTTCAAGCCAAGTGAAAAACGCTACACAAACTTGCCAGCCAATTATTATTCCCAGCATGCTAACGGTTCAGAATTTGTCGGTTAACTATCGAGGGATTGAAGCCCTTACGGCGGTTTCGCTGACATTGCAACCCGGCGAATGGGTCGGGCTGATTGGTCCTAACGGGGCGGGAAAAAGCACTCTCGTCAAAGCGATTCTGGGCCTAACGCCCTATCGGGGGAGGATTTTATTAAACGGGGCTGCGCTGAAACGGCAGCGATCGCAGGTTGCCTATGTGCCGCAGCGATCGCAAATTGATTGGGACTATCCGATCACAGCTTGGAATGTAGTGATGATGGCACAGACTAGGGCTCTCAGTTGGGGGCGATCGCCCGATCGCAACGCCAACAGGTTAGTCAGTGCAGCACTTGATCGGGTGGAGATGTTGTCTCTCAAAAACCGGCCGATTGGTCAGCTTTCGGGCGGTCAGCAGCAGCGCGTTTTTCTAGCTCGGGCGTTGGCCCAGCAGCCCAATTTATTTTTACTAGACGAGCCGTTTAGCGGCATCGATAAAAAAACGGAAGCCACCATGCTGAACATTTTCGCGGACCTCAGCCAGCAAGGTAAAACGCTGCTGGTTTGCAGTCATGAGTGGGGTGAAGCGCTCAATCGCTATGATCGCCTGCTGTTGATCAATCGCCGCGTGTTAGCTGACGATACGCCGCGAGCCGTGATGACGATGGAAAATATTCAGCAGGCCTACGGTGCCAATATCCAAGCAGCTCTGCATTAGCAGGTAAACGGCATGCCGTTTACCTGCTAATGCAGTGTCAAACCGGCAATATTCGACCTTTTAGAACATTGTGCGGCTGACACCGCTAACATGAAGTGAAATTTTGAGGTGGTGCCATGACTTTGCCCCCGCATGTGCCAAAACTTTTAAGGCGGTTGGGCTGGCTAATCCTGGTTGCTCTACTGAGCTTGACTGTTTCACTGCTCCACAGCGCGATCGCCCAAACTGATCCCTCTCTCGATGGTGCTGCGAGGGATGTCCGCACTAATTCTGGTGTTTACCACTTCAACGTAGGTGATTTCAAAGCAACCATTGTCAGTGATGGGACCCTGGCCTTTCCGGGCACCTTTTTAGTGCCCAAGGCTGATCCTGATGCCGTTGAAGCGGTGCTGCTAGAACACTTTCTCGCCCCGGAAAATCTATTGGCCCACATCAACGCCATTTATCTGGAAACGGCGGAACATCATGTTTTGATCGATACCGGGTCAGGCAGCCTGTATGGTCCATCGGCAGGCCATTTATTCGAAAACCTCGATGCGGCGGGTATTGCGGTAGAGGCGATCGATACGGTGCTGATCACCCACGCTCATCCCGATCATGTGGGTGGTTTACTGGACGATGCCGGACAATTGAAACTCCCTAATGCACAGTTTTATGTGTCGCAACCAGAGGCTCGTTTCTGGCTGGCAGATACGGTTGAGTTGCCGAACACGCTACTGGATGAAGACACCCAAGCAGGGCTGATTGCAACTGCCAAAGGTCGGTTAGATGCTGTTCGCGATCGCACCACCTTGTTTGCGATGGGTGAGGAAGTGGTTCCTGGCATTGTTGCCGTTGCTTCCATCGGTCATACTCCCGGTCAGGCATCATTTCTAGTGACCTCAAATGACGCCTCCTTACTGGTCACAGGAGATGTCTTTTTTAGCGACCCGCTTAACCTGGAAAACCCAGACTGGGAAGTGGCGTTTGACGACAATCCAACCAAAAGTGTGGAAACGCGTCATGCACTTCTAGAAAGCGCCACGATCGAGCGTCAAATGCTTATGGTGCCTCACATGCCCTTCCCTGGCTTGGGCCATGTTCGCACTCAAGGTGATGCCTATGGTTGGGAGCCAATTGTTTGGCAGTTTAATCCCGGCTAGTCAGTACTAAACCTCATCAAGGTTCAGAAGTGGAGTTTTGACGCTTGTCCGACCTCACCGCCTGCGGCACCTCTCCTTCTCAAGGAGCAACTAACTCAGCACAAAGTGCTGCGTGAATGACGGAAGAAACTTGTTCAGCCCTGCTAGGGTGCTGCTGTGTTCTGACAGTTAAG
>JBCDAJ010000183.1:0-10160 GCA_039185935.1 Cyanobacteria bacterium P01_F01_bin.56
ACTGGCGTTGCGAAATTGATTCGTCCTCGTAAGCCTTGATAATTTTGCGACGGAAGTCGATAGAGTAAGCTTTCATCTCGGTTTTTTGGGGCAATTCAAGTAGTATTAAGTGTACCTTACCAGGCCGGGAATGGCTATAGAGTATTTGCGTTCGTTATTGAGCAGCCATACAGAAGTCCGACAAGCAGTAGCACCCGATATCTCGTATGGGTCTTCATAAGGCTAATTGACCCAATTACATCCAGATGAATTTCTCATATCCACTGTATCCATGCTTGAGCATGTATCTAACAGCGCAATTTTCCTTTCTCATCCCCACCTCCCCTTATACTCCCCACAGCCTCACGCACTCAATGCCGTCGCCACCTTGCCAAAGCGACGATCGCGCTGTTGATAGGCCAATAACGCCTCGTGAAAAGCGCTGCGATCAAAATCGGGCCAAAAGTGCTCAGTAAAGTACAGCTCGGTGTAAGCCAGTTGCCAGAGAAGGTAATTGCTCAAGCGCTGCTCACCGCTAGTGCGAATCAACAGGTCAGGATCTGGCCCGTCTGGAGTATAAAGCTGCTGACTAATCGTAGTTTCGTCAATGTCCTCAGGATTCAGCAATCCTTGTTTGACCTGCTGAGCCAGAGCCTGACAGGCTCGGGTGATTTCTAAACGACTTCCGTAGTTGACGGCGACGTTAAAAGTAACGCCCTGGTTTTGCGCTGTGATTTCACAAGCCTGCGTCATCTCTGTCTGGAGACTTGCCGGTAGCTCAGACAGGTCACCTAAGAACTGTAGCCGTACGCCTGCTTGGTGCATCTCGGTCAATTCCTTGCGCAACAGCCGCTCAAACAGCCGCATCAGAAACTCCACTTCTTTGAGCGGGCGCTGCCAGTTTTCGGTCGAAAAGGCATACACCGTCAGGGTGGGAATGCCCCAGTCTTTGCAGCAGCGGACAAGGTCTTTGAGAATGCGAGCGCCTTGGCGATGTCCGGCGATGCGGGGGAGTCCCCGTTGTTTGGCCCAGCGGCCATTGCCATCCATGATGAAGGCCACGTGTTGAGGCAGGCGATCGCGGTCAATATCCACCGGCAGCGTTTTCATAGTTCGAAAATCCATAGACGATAAGCCACTAGCATTCAAATTAAGTTGGTTGAGCAAATGGGATTGTTCTAGTACCGGGCAGCGTAAATTTGCAGACCGTTCTCTAGAGTGGGAGAGCAGCGGGGCCAAGGGAGCTAGAAACTACAACGGTAGGGCGTCTTCTGCCACCGAGTACTAGCAAGCTCTAGGTAGCATTCCCGATTTCGTCAGGTTTGCCAAACAGGGCTTCTAAATAGGCAGGAGTCAGGGTGCCATTCCAAGCGCACAGCGGTTTGATGACTTGGTCAAAAGTGTATAGCAGCGTCAACCGCTGGGCGGGAGACCAGCGTTCCCACGCCAACTCATTCATCATGCGGCGCAGGGTGTGTAGCAAACTGCCGTGAGCGGTGCGATCGCGCTGCTTCCGCCGCATCGCCCGACTTAGGGTGTGTCCAATTTTCACCAGGGAAGAATCAGGATAAGCCCACATCCCAAACCCCCAAAACTTGGTCATGTGGTTAATTTCATCAATGAGCAACTCTGCTAAAACGGCCTGCAGTGCCCCAGTCGAATGGGCCATCATCCACAGGTACAGACAGGTGGCCCCATATTCGGTTGCGACCCGGTGTAACCCATGGCGATAGAGATTTTCTCGCGGGTCAGCAGCGGGCTGATAGGGACGCGCCGCATGGGGCACAATGCGTGGCCTTGCGCCACTGAGGATGGTGTACAGTTTTGCCAAGGCCGGAGTATGACGCTTTTCTTCGCGTTCCCACAAGCCCATTTTTACCAACTTGCCCGATTCGCCAACGCATCCCCCGACATACCTCGCCATTGCTGGATACAGTCGTTCTAAATATTGACGGCTGCTCTGGGTATAGCCGCGAATCGGCGCTTCCGTATTGATGGTGCCCAACAGCGTCGCGCAGAACGTCTCGCGGTCAATGCCAACCAGTTGATGGGGCTGGACTTCGCGCCAGGCGATCGCGCCCCAAGGCCGCACGGTCGGCTGTTTTAACTGATGGGGGAGTGCTTCGAGGCGATCGCGCAAAATCGCGTTGGTCACATAGCGCTGGCGCAACGTCCGAACCCGTTGCAAGATTTGTAACCACCCCAACTCAGTGTCAAATTCTCCAGCAAGATCAGTATTGTTCGGATAAGACGCGAGGACATAAGACATGGCATTACCTAGAGCGTTGTATCTCACCCAGACTATTCACGTCGGGAACAGCTGTCAGTCGGCCAAAGTCAGCATCCGTGAGAAGACATCAGCCCGAAAAAGTCGGAAAACGTCTGCCCTGTCGCCATCGACACTCAGTAGTCAGAAAATCTCGCTATTGTCAGTGAAGAAACAGATTAGGGTTACCGGTTCTAAGGTTTCAGGTTTTGGGTTTCAGGGGTCAGGTTTTAGGAGATTTCTGTCAATGAACATACCCATTCGGCGGTGCATTACGCTTCGCTAATGACACCCTACAAGCGGTAAATTCTTTCCTGTAAATCTCCTTAGGGTTCAGGGTTCAAGGCAAAACTGAAAGTTAGCTCTGGAAATTAGCCGATAGTTGCAAGTTTCCGCCCCACCAACCAATTACCCTTCTCCCTTCCCCCTTCCCCCAATATCCAATACCCAATACCCAATACCCAATACCCAATACCCCTTCCCCCAATACCCACCACCCAATACCCGCCACCCAATTCCCTTTCCCCCTTCCCCCAATACCCGTTCCCCTCTCCCCTTCCCCCTGATCCCATCGGCTAAATTAGACCAAAGCTCAGGAAACTAAACAATGAGCGCAGATACCGTTTTAGACCTGGCAGATGCTCTCGTACTTCGTGCAACGGGGAAGCATCTCAATGACCTACAACGTAAGATTTTGAAGGATGTGTGGCGCCGCCAGACCTATGGTGAAATTGCCCAGCGATTGCGCTATACCGAGGGGCACGTCAAAGATGTCGCCTCGCAACTGTGGCAGGCGCTGTCTCAGGCGCTGGAGGAACGAGTTACCAAAAGCAACAGCCTGGCAGTCCTCGAACGATATCTCAAAAAGGCCCAAGTCAAGGTCACTCAACCCCTGCCAGAAACGCCATCCGTGGCTGAAGCTAGCGGCTTTGTCGGGCGAGAAGCCGCGATCGCCCATTTAGAGAACCTCATCACTCAGGGACACCGAGCGATCACGCTACAAGGAGAGGGAGGCATCGGCAAGACGACCCTAGCCCAACAGTATTTAGAGCATCAAGCCTTTGATGCCGTGTTGGAACTGTTGATGGCGAAGGCAACAGCGAACATCACCCCCGCTGAACAAGTCGTTGAAGAATGGTTGCGACAAGACTTTCAGATTGAGCCAGGGCAAGACTTTGGGGTGACCCTTGATCGCCTCAAACGGCAACTCCGAGAACAACGGGTCGGCATTCTCATCGACAATTTAGAACCCGCGTTGGATGCCCGAGGGCGGTTTTGGCCCCAGCATTCTCGGTATGGTGATTTGATGCGGGTGCTGTGTGACCCCAAAGGTCAAACGATAACGTTGCTCACTAGCCGCGATCGCCTCTGCGAACCAGGGGTGTCGGTGCACCATTATCGTTTGCCAGGGCTGAGCCTTGATACATGGAAGCTGTTTTTTGAGCAGCGGCAGATGATGGTCAGTGCCTCTACGTTGGCCGCCATGCACCGGGCTTATGGCGGTAATGCGAAAGCCATGAATATTTTGCGGGGGGCGATCGCGGGCGACTTTGATGGCGATGGCGATGCCTATTGGCAAGAGGTTGGGGCCGATCCCCTCACGGCCCTTGATCTAAAAAATCTGGTCACCAGCCAGGTCAATCGCCTCAAAGATCTAGATGCCGACGCCTATCAACTGTTTTGCCGTTTGGGGGCGTTTCGGTATCAGGATGTCCCGCGAGTGCCCACAAATGGCCTACTGGCCTTAATGTGGGACGTTGAACCCGCGCGTCATCGTCAAATCATCACCTCTCTGCGGAATCGCTCGCTCTTAGAAAGCCACAAAGGTCAATATTGGCTGCATCCCGTCGTGCAGGCCGAAGCCTTAGAACGACTGCGGCAGGGTCTCGATTGGCAGCGCACCCACACCCAAGCGAGCCAGTTTTGGACGCAGCACGTGGAGTCCATCACGACGATTGCCGAAGCGACGCAAGCGTTGGAAGCCTACTACCACGCGTTAGCGATCGCCGATTATGCCGCCGCGGCAGAAGTGCTGCTCAATAGCCGCCATAATCAGTGGGGGCAACACCTCACCTTAGGCAGCACCCTTTACCGCATGGGGCTGTTGCAACCCATGATGGTGGCTATTCCCACGCTGTTGCCCCATCTACCAGATGACCAACGGGCCAGCGAATTGCAAAACATCCTCGCCGATGTGTACTGGATTGCGGGCAAAATTCACGCTGCGACTTCCCTGCAAAAGCAGGCGCAAGCGATCGCCCGTCACGGTCTTGAAAACGCTAAGCGGAATGCTGACGATGCCCACGCGATTTATTGTTGGCGCATGATCGAAGTCGATGCATTGCTAAGTTTGGGACTCTATCATCTTGACTTATGGGAACTAGCGGAGGCGGCACAATACTTTCAAGCCGTTATCACCGCCGCAGAAGGCACGGCTCATCAAAGCTGGGCTGACAAAGCCAAGCTGTGCCTGGCTCTAGTAGCTTCCCATAGTCTGCATGATGAGCGGATCGACCTTGCTCATCTCAGTGCTGACCAGTCCCCCAGTGCGCTGGCGACAGCATTGGCAGAACAGGCCTATCGAGAAATTGCTGACACCTCGCGCCCCGAATATACTGGCCGATTTGCTTTCTTTATTCAGCTATTGGCCCAAACCTATACGAACCTGGGCAATGCAGAACGAGCGACGGAATTGTATGAACGGGCGATCGCCTTTGCCACAGAGAGTCACTATGTCCAAGTTAAGGCGAAAGCACTGCTGGGTTGGGGACAACTCCTGCGACAATTTGATGACCTTGACCTAGCGAGGCAAAACATCCATACGGCCTTGGAACTGTTTGAAGATCTAGGCGCTCAGAGCGATTTGGCCGAGGCTCATTTACAACTCGGACTCGTTCACCAGGCATCAAAAAGCATCGCCATGGCTCAAACTCACTTGGCTGCTGCAATCCAAATTTTTGAAGCGATGCAAGCCCCGCGCCAGGTCGCCAAAGTGCAGGCGGCTGTGCGGGCCTAGCCTTCCATAATTTTGGGAACTTTGATGAAATCGTCTTCGCGCTCAGGGGCATTGCTGAGCAAACTCTCGCGATCGCCAAACGTCTCTAACTGGTCAGGACGGTGGATATTGCTCACCTCAATGGCGCGGGTCGTTGGCGGCACATCAGCCGTCTCCAATTCATTTAACTGTTCTATGTAGCCCAAAATGTCGTTGAGCTGCGTGGTGAACTGTTCTTCTTCCCCGGCGGCTAATTCCAACCGAGCGAGATGGGCAACTTTGCGAACCTGTTCGAGATCAATCATGGTGAACAAATGGATGGATGAGTGCGTTGGCGTCGCCTGCCCAAAGAGCTTGGGTGAGTGGGTGTATGAGTGGCGGGGTAAAAAATCGGTGAGAAGATTGAGGCTGTTGGGTTGCTTGCTTGTGGCCGATTCGTGACTGATGATGCGCGCTTTCTGAGCTGTGAATTCTGAACTGTGAATTCTGAACCCTGAATTCAGAACTCCGAATCCTAGAAAAACGTGTCCACCTTCATCCGGCCCGTATTCTTCAGCCAGTTTTGCGCCTCGATATAGTTATTAGGAGCAATGCGGACGGCCTCCATCCAGTAAGTTGCCGCCTGATCAAAGTGTTCACTAGCGGCTTGGTCGTCTCCAGCCGCCTCGGCCCTCTCGCCTCTGTAGTGATAGATTACGGCCATGTTGTTCAGGGCTTGGCACAGACGAGGATTCAATTCCAGGGCCTCTTCGTAGCGCGCCATCGCTTTCTCATGCTCACCGTTGCTGGCATGAATCAACCCCATGTTGTAAAGCACAAAGCTCCTATCGTAGAGGTCTTCTTCCAGCTTCAACGCTTCCTCGTAGTTCTCCATGGCCTCGGCATATTCCCCATCTGCCTGAGCTGACATCCCATCCCGGTAGTAGGCAAAAGCTTCTTTCGCACTTTGCTTAGTCGGCAGCATTTTGAGAATCATGTCGGCCATGACCGTAAAGGTCTTATCAATAAAATTGTCGTTGCGCTGGCTTCTAGGCATGACGAACTGTAAATGTCAGTGAACGAGTTTGTTTCTACTTTAACGCTCACTGGGGCGATCGCTGCTACCCTGACGCGATCGAATCGGGCGACTTTAACTGTTTATTTAGGAACCACACGAGATCTCCGATGGTTTCCAGCAGAGATTCGTCAAAATTTTCAGAAATATCGACTTGAAATGTTTTGTAAAAATCACCGCAGAGTTGGTGAGGCCAGTCAAACCAACACACCAGCGGCAACTGCAAGTCTTCGATCAAGCGATCGCTGGGGCGAATTTTACTAATTTCCAATCCGGAATATATTGGCAATTGGTCGTATACAAAGGCGAGGAGTTTGTGCGAGACCGGTTCATTGAGCAAGCCAGGAAATAATTTTGACCATTCGTCTAAAGCGAGAGATGGTCTGCTACTGAGTTGAACGTTGATGCTGCGGCGAATGCCAGCATCTGGACTTAGATCACGATAAGTCCGTAAATTCCGAAGGTAGTTGATCGCGGATTGCCACATGTAATGTGCTGCCTGGCGGCTGTCTGCCTAAAGTGTTCCCACGAAACAGATCAGGGCGCTACTGATAAAGTTAATTGAGTGTTTACACTTTGCTGGTTGGGGCTGCCTGCTGCCTGTGGCAGGACAGAACGGATGGCATCCGCAAAATCATCCAGCTTATCGTTGTGCTTTGTTTAGGGTCTTCTCGTCAGTGCGATCGCGGGAAAACTGCGTCCGCCGGGTTGCTTGCGATACTCAAACTCAGTCTTACAGTTTCAGGAATATGAGTAAGGAGTTGCTTAAGGGCTGAATTTCAGCGTGGTAGCCTTGCTAGTGCAGCAAACTTTTTAAGTCAGATTGTGTAGTCTCATCGAGAGAAAGATGTAGTATCGGCGAACTCGATAAGCTTGTATGAACTCCCCGTTGAAGAATCGTCTGCAAGATTTTACCCAAGGCATTTTGCTGGTGGGTGTATTGCTCATATTGCTAGGGATTGCCGCGATTGTGGTCGCTATTCAACGCCCTAGCTTTATCGGTGTTCTACTGTCCGGATTATTTTTGGTCGCCGGCGGAGCACGATTAGTCTACGGGTGGCAAACTCGTTCTGAAAATGGGTTTCGCCTCAAAGTTGCTACAGGCATTTTGTACTTGGTCGCGAGTTTTTTCCTGTTTACAGCCATCTTGCAGCGTTATGTAGAGTTATCGACGCTTGTCGGTATCGTGATGCTGTTGCAGGGGGGCTTAGAACTGTTGCTAGCCAGACAATTGTCATCGGGTAAGACCCGACGGTGGTTTTGGGCAATGGGGTTAGGCGCCCTGGTACTAGGTGGATTTTTTGTCAGCAGCCTAAGGATTACGTTGGCGTGGCTATTGGGCCTGATAGCTGCTCTAAGTCTGATTTTGCCCGGTGGTTGGTTGATTTTTATCGCGTCTAGCATGCAATCTGGAAATGCTCAAAATGAGCGATCGCGCCAGTAACACCGAGCGATGATTCATACGTCAAGTTTAAGCAGCGCTTGGAACAACGCATCTATCCTAGGGCGTTCCCGCAAATGACCCGTTCAAAACCTTAAAGGGCTTATGCAATCCTCAGGCTCCAGGTTTAGTTCACCACGGCAAGGAAAAACGATGTTTTCGCTGGGATATGTTGTCGTGAAAAATCTTCTCCTGCTGCTTTGTCAGCCGTGGTTCATAACGCAATTGCCGGTGCTGACTACCCATCGTCTGAGTTCTCTGGTTAAATAAGCACAATTGATTAAGAGGGCTGTAGTACAACCAGGGCGCTCAAAATGACTAAAGTGCATTAACTAGCCTTTCTTCCGGACTTTCAGACTACGAAAACCGATTGTATAAATTTTAAGGTTGATGTTTATAACAAGTAATTTTTGCAAGCCATCCCAAAAGCGAGTTTCGCTCCTCATTGCAATTCTCATGCCCTTCACTTTGGCTGAGGCAGCGCTAGCCCAGGTACAGCGCCTAAATTCAGAAACTGGAGAATTTGACAGCCAGGCTTTTGTGACAAAAGCAGCTGATTTACAGCCTCAACCTCAACCCGAAAATACGTCTCTACAATTTGGCATTCCCGTTATCTCTGCAGAAGCATCAGCGCCGCCAGCAGATGTGAGTGACGCAGATCGGCAGCCTAGCATGGCTGAGTTTGTCACATCAGCAGAAACCAGCATGTTTGGTGCCGCCGATCATGAGATCGCGCCCGCTGACGTTGAAGTTGAGGGAGATCGCTCTGACCCAGTTGAGCCAGAGCAGCCGACTCAGGCTACGTTGACTGATTTAGAAGATTACATTTTGGAACCTGAGGCGACCTCATTTGCCCAAGCAAGCGAGACTGCCGACACGGCTGCTGCTGCCCCGACTAAATGGCGAGCAACCCTATGGGGCGGCATCATGACGAATAATGATTTCGAAGAGAGTCTCATTTTTCAAGGCATCGAGTTTGAAGATTCTGGACTGATCGGCGGCGGCATCAGCCGGACGTTAACGGGCGGTAATTCGATCAAACTTGAGGGTGAACTGCAGTTATTACAGCACTTTGGTCGCCAAGACCATCTCGAAGGTACAGCCGCTCTAGCCCTACGTTGGGAACTCTCGCCCAGCTTTAGCGTTGCGGTCATTGAGGGAGTGTCTTACGCCACTGACATTCCAGAGATTGAAGATGACAACAATACGGACGAATCTCAAATTCTCAACTATCTGGGCCTAGAGATTGAATATCTATACACCCCAAAATGGGGAATTGCGGGTCGGTTACACCATCGTAGTGGGGCTTTCCGCTTATTTGGTGGCGCCGTTGGCGGTAGTAACGCTTATCTACTAGGCTTGCGCCATCGGTTTTAAAACGTTGATGCAGATTTAAAGCGTTGATGCAGAATGTGCTCAGCTACCGTCTCGATATAGCCGTCTAGTTTCTCTGCTCGCCCTGCAAAATCATAGCGATCCGTAATCCGGTCAGGATAGTGGGATAGCGAAGGGCGAAGGGCAAAAGGTAAAAGGCAAAAGCGATTATCTTCAAAGTCAAGCATCAGCCGTCTGAAAGAACGCACTGACTCTGTCATCCTGCCAAGGGGTGTTATCTTGCATCATGGCATTGAGGGAAGTCAGTAGCTTTCGCATACAGGCGATGATCGCCACTTTCTTTAACTTCCCTTGGTCTCGCAGATGTTGATAGTCAGTCCGCAAGGGCGGATGGTATCGGATGGCAACGACGGTGGCCATGTCAAGCAAGCTGCGAATCTCTGCGCGCCCGCCGCTGATGAGCGGTTTGCCGCGAGACTGGCCGCTGTCGCGATGGAAGGAAGCCACGCCGACTAAAGCCGCCATTTGCTTCCGGTTGAGATGGCCCCACTCAGGCCGGTAGACCAACAGAGCGATGGCAACAACGGGGCCAATTCCCTTGGGCGATTGCCATAGGACCTGAGGCTCACGCCACTGCTGGTGCTCAGCCATCAGCAGTGGCGTGAGCGGCTCATCGAATGGCTCAATACACGACTTGGTAAGTTCCGAGCAGAGAAAAATTAGCGTCGGCGATCTGCAATTTTAAGCGGGCATGAGCACCTCCATAATCTGAGGGATAGACTGGCCTTGAGCCAGGAGCCCCTGCGTCATCTCCAGCAGTTGCTGCAAGGCTTCCCGTCCCAAGGTGTAGAGCCGTTGGCCGATGGTTTGCTCGTGGTTTTGAGCAAAGTCAAACCGTTCCGATGAATGCCCAGAGCCCGGCGTCGCTTGGAGCAATGACTGCGCCACTCAACTCAGACAGAAGTGGCGTTTCACCGCTTCCTCCTTGCGCAGCTGAGCCGCTTCAAAGCCGACGACTTGCTTGGCAAACTCATGAAAGGTCTCAATCGGCCAGCGATAACTCCAGGTCGCAAAGGTGCGGGCACTGTCC
>JBCDAJ010000184.1:0-10065 GCA_039185935.1 Cyanobacteria bacterium P01_F01_bin.56
CTTGAAGAACTTGGTGTACAACCTCAAGCGTCTGGTCTGTCTTGAGACTCAGACGATAGTTGCTGAAATCGCCGGATAACTGTCTCTGTTACGAGAATTTGAGGCAGACAATCGAGTTGTTGGGCTTCAAAAGGCCTGTCTCAGGAAACAACGGGTGGCTTCAAGACCACCTCCACAATCTCAGATGAGTCTCAACCCTCACCCAAAAGCAATTAATCGAGGGGCCATAAAGAGAGTAGGCAGAAATTCCCTCATTATCTTTGGTCGAGCCGGCAACTAAACTAAGCGATTTAGCCGCCCATGTGGCCTGAGGCGAAGGGGTTGAGATCCTTCTTTTTAGCTGGATGGCGGGTAAAGATTTGGAGCAGTTGCCGCCGCACCATTGATGTTTTAGTCGCTGTCGGTTTTGCAGCCACGTGGCGATCGCAGTTCTCTAGTTTTTCCAAGAGCGCATATAGCTTGGTATCGTTAGCCGCTAATGCTGCTGGCAAGCAGTCTGATCTTCGTCTACAGGTTTTGCAAAGCATATTTCCGCAAGTATGAGGCTGAGTTTTCAACGTGGAGTGTGAGGCTGACTACCCATAGCTCGAACCTAACACATTCGTCAGAGTAATTAAGTTGTCGGCAAACAAGTCTAATTGTTCAACTCTGCAGCATGACTAAATGTCAAAGTGAGCCCTATAGACCTTAATCAATTCAAAATCTATTTGATGATAGAAAATAGACCGTAAGCACAGTTTGTCTGATGAGTTTGCCTACTCTATATTGACCAACCATCCCGGAAAATATGCCTTTATTTCATGAAGACTCCAAGAAGAATCTCGCCCTCTAGTCAGCCTCCTTGGTCTCTGAAGCTATTGATATACAGGCTTTTTCGCCTTGCTGACCAAGAGCAATATGAGCTTATGGGGGTGTGGCAAATGAGTCAGTTTTAAGAACAAGTCTTTGCACTTTGTTGCAATCTAAAGTCAAAGGTCTCAAGATATTTTTAAACTGGTAGTGTAGGTCACATTTGTGAT
The DNA here is from genome assembly GCA_039185935.1 of Cyanobacteria bacterium P01_F01_bin.56. Lineage (GTDB taxonomy): Bacteria > Cyanobacteriota > Cyanobacteriia > Phormidesmidales > Phormidesmidaceae > Halomicronema. Next base: position 1,020 of record JBCDAJ010000184.1, read on the forward strand.
GACTGATAAATAGCCAAAGCTTTGTATCCTCAATTATTTGTATACGGTTTTACAGTTAACGAATTATCTGCGATCGCTGTGATCTTTGAACCTAGATGATGTGCGCCAAAGGACTAATGACTCCCTGTCATTAATTGTTACCAAAGGAGGGCAAGATGAAACTAATTACTGCAGCAGCGTTATCGGTTACCGTTCCGATCATGCTGATAAATTCTGCCCAGGCAGAGAACCCAGCCCATGTAGAGCAATTGTTAACGACAAATGCCTGCTACGGCTGCGATTTGTCTAATGCCGACCTTTCGCAAGCCCATCTGATTGGTGCCGATTTGCGTCAGGCTGATTTGACCAATGCCAATCTGACTCAAGTAAATTTGGAAGGCGCTGACTTAGAAGGGGCGGATTTACAAGATGCGGTGCTGACGAACGCATTCTTGACTAATGCCAGCTTCCGCAACGCCAATTTGTCTGGTGTTAATCTGACTGAGGCAAAGCTTTACTTTGTCGACGTGGCTGGTGCTGTACTCGACGATATCGATATCACTCGCGCTGAAATCGTGGACACCCCCATCAGCGTCGGCGGTAGTTATTGAGTTCAGCCTTCAGAGTCCAGCGTTTTAGACCGGACTAACGCAGTCAAGGCCGATGTGGCCCTTGCCTTTCCAAATTTGGGGGAATCGGATTCAAACTCCCCGAGATTTGGGGGAGTGAGGGGACTTTTGCGTCAGGCTGATGAGAGAAAATGAACTCCGAAGCTATGGGGTTTCATGCTCCGATAGGGGATGGAGTTGCCAGGTATGGTCTTCGGCCAGGCGTAGCAGGAAATGGTGATGGGCCTCTAGCGATTCGTGGTGGCCAACACTAAGGTACGTGGTTGCTGTGGCTTCTAGGGCGCAGTAAAGCTGTGCTTCGTTATTGCTATCCAGAGCGCTGGTCGCTTCGTCAAGAATGGCATAGGCGGGTTGATGCAGTAACACCCGGGCAAAGCTCAGGCGCTGTTGCTCGCCCAAAGATAAAACGTCGCTCCACTCGGCTTCGGCATCCAACCCCTCAAATCGTTCGGCCAGGTCTGGCAAGTTCACCGCTTTAAGTACCGTGTGGAGCTGCTCGTCTGTGAGCTCAGCCTCTGGATGGGGATACAAAAGTTGCTGCCGCAACGTGCCGAGAATCATGTATGGCTTTTGCGGCAAAAACAGCAGATGCTGCAGGGCTGGTCGCTGGATCAGCCCCTGGCCAGAATTCCACAAGCCCGCGATCGCCCTCAACAGTGAACTCTTGCCGCAACCACTCGGCCCCGCGATCAACAAAGAACGATCAGCGGTCAACGCTAGCGACAAGTCTTCGATCAGGGTGCGTTGGTAGTTAGGAGTTTGCAAAGTCAGGTGTTGCAAGCTGAGTTGGGGGGCAATCTCTTGGCGAATGCTGGGTTGAGTCGTCGCAACCTCAGGAACGGTTGCCGCTGCGGTAACTGCAGGTTCGGTCTTGATCGCGATCGCAGTTGCGGGTGAAGCTGACTCTGAGTCATCGCTAGCAGTAGCTAACAGCTCAGCGGCGGCTTGTGGGTGTTCAACATGGCCCAGCGAGTCAGCAAACTCGTAGAGTCGATCAATGCCCGCACCAAAAGCCGTCAGCAACTGAAACCGATCCACAATCACATTGAGAGAAAAGAAAACTCGGATAAAGGCCCCTTGAGCCTCGCTGACTTTGCCCACTTCTAAATCGCCGCTAAATACGGCTGGGGCGACGACCAGTGCGGGTAAAACAAAGGGAATAAATTCGTAGGCGTTCGTCAGTCCATTGAGGCCAAGCTGCCACTGCAGCAAGCGTTTGTAGTTGTCAAAGGCTTGCATAAAGCGATTTTTGACCTGGGTCGATTCCTGAGATTCGCCCTGATAGAAGGCAATTGCTTCGGCATTTTCGCGAATACGGACTAAGCCAAACCGAAAGTCAGCCTCTCGCTTGAGTTGTTCAAAATTGAGCCGCACCAACGGTTTGCCAAAGACACCCACGGTCAAAATCGTGCCGATGATGGCGTAGCCCACCAAAAACAGCACCAGTTCCCGAGAAATGCCCCACAAAATGCCGCTAAAGGCGGCAATTTCTAGCAGCGAAGAGGCGACGACCAAAACCAGCGTCAGTGACTCTTGCGTGAAGCTTTTGACATCCTCAGCGATCCGCTGATCAGGGTTATCAATATCAGCATTGAACTGATTGATGCGATAAAAGGCGCGATCGCTAAAATATCGCGACACGAAACGATTAGTCAGCCAGCGTCGCCATTCTAACCCCAAGCGATCGCGTAGATAGGTATAGCCAGCCAACAGCGGTGCATACACCACCAGCACGCTAACAAAGACAATCACCGTTTGCCAAAAGCGGGCTTCATCTTTAGAAGACAACGCTGAGATGAGTTCGCCCCGCTGATTGTTGAGCACCACACTTAGGCCGGTGTAACCCAGCAGTAGTACAACAATCAGCAGCAAGAGTCCTCGCGCTTGCCACTTTTCGTCTCCCCACCAGTACGCTCTCGCGATCGCCCAAAATCGCCGTAGCCCTTTGAAATTCAACCGTTCCATTCAGATCTTCACTGTCAGCACATAACTTCCCCATTGTGTCATTTTGTGAAGTCTTAGGCGGCGATCGAGGAGTGGGTGAGGGTGGGGAGTTGGGTGTGAGGGTGAGTTCGAAGGAGTCCGAGGGGACGGAGGTAGGGGGTATGAGGGTATGAGGGTGTGAGGTTCGGAAGTCCGGAGGTAGGAGTCAGACGCTAAGGCGAGAAAGCTATTCGGCTTCTCCCCGGAAACCCGAATCCCGAATCCCACTCCCCCTGTTACCCGACCACCCAACCCCCCATTCACCCAGCTCCCCATTCACCCAGCTCCCCATTCACCCAGCCCCCCATTCACCCAGCTACCTCATCACCCAGCTACCCCTCCCCTTCTGCAACGCTTTCCGTTAGCCTATGCGTGGAAGTAAGAGACCAAATCATGACTATCCGGACGCCTGAATGGGTTAAACACGCTGTCTTTTATCAGATTTTTCCCGACCGCTTTGCGCGGGCGCCGCACCCGACTGATCAACCGGCAATGGCTGTGAGTTTGGAGCCTTGGGACACGCCACCGACGCTCGAAGGCTACAAAGGCGGCAACCTCTGGGGCGTGATGGAAAAATTGGACTACTTACAAGATTTAGGGATCAATGCCATCTACTTCACCCCGATTTTTCAATCCGCCTGCAATCATCGTTACCACACCCACGATTACTACCAGGTTGATCCGCTGTTGGGGGGCAATAGGGCGTTTGCCGACTTACTCGCGGCGGCCCACGCTCGCAACATCCGGATTGTGTTAGACGGCGTGTTTAACCATGCCAGTCGAGGCTTCTTCTTTTTTAACGACATTTTAGAAAATGGCCCGCATTCCCCTTGGTTGCATTGGTTCAAGGTAGAAGGCTGGCCCTTGTCAGCCTATGACGGCAGTTTGCCCGCCAACTACACCAGTTGGGTCAACAACCGGGCGTTGCCGCAATTTAACCACGACAATTTAGCGGTGCGAGAATACATCATGCAGATTGGTGAATATTGGATTCGCCAGGGCATTGATGGCTGGCGACTTGATGTCCCCTTTGAAATCAAAACGCCCGGTTTTTGGGAAGAGTTTCGCGATCGCATCAAAGCGATTAATCCCGAAGCGTACATTGTGGGGGAAGTGTGGCAACCAGCGGCCGAATGGCTAGACGGCAAAACTTTTGACGCTGTGATGAACTACGTGTTTGCTGGGCCCACCATGGCCTTTGCGGCCGGCGATCGCGTGGCCATGAAATACGTCGAAACGCCCGATTATTATCCCTATCCGGCCTTGGATGCAGGGGAATATCAGGCCAAAATTGAGGAACTCCTCGCCCTGTACGATTGGGAAATTCATCAAGCTCAGCTCAACCTGCTGTCCAGCCATGACGTCGCCCGCGCCCTCACCGTCATGGGAGACGACATGACGAGTTTAAAACTTGCCGTGCTGCTGCAGATGACCTTTCCCGGTGCCCCCTGCGTTTACTACGGCGACGAGGTGGGGTTAAAGGGGGGACTTGATCCAGACTGCCGTCGAGTCTTTCCAGTAGCCGAAAACTGGGATACAGACTTACTCAAACACCACCAGGCACTGATTCATTTGCGGCACCGATATCCCGCTCTGCGCACAGGGGCCTATCAGCCCTGCCTGGCCAATGATGATCTCTATGGATTTTTGCGGCAGCAAGGCGATGAACGATTAATGGTGCTCGTTAATAGTGGCGATCGCGATCGTGAAATTGACTTACACGCAGTCGCCCCCCACCTGTTGGGCAGTTGGCAAACCCTTTATGGCCCCCTAAGGGTTGCGCCAAACGCGCAGGCCGCTAACGCTGTGGTTACCGTTCCTAATCGTTCGGGTGGGATTTTGACTCCGCTTGAGGCGGTCTAGCCGGTGGGGCCGGTTTTGCCTTGGCCAGACCATTGGGCCGACGGAGCACGATGGTCAGCAACGTAATCACCGTTAGTGGAATCACAAACAGCAGCATGACATTGCTAAAAAAGCCGAGGGTGTCGTGGCCGACGGCATCTAACCCTAAGTAGGCGGTGTAAGCAATGTAATAGCTGACGAACAATAAGCCTTCCCAACGGGAAATGCGATTGCCGGTATAAAAAATGGGAAGAGATGCGATCGCGACAGCCAGCATGACTGGAATGTCAAAACTAATCGCCGCATTGGAAACCGGTACACCCGTAAAGGTGGCAGTGACCCCTAAGATAGTCAAAATATTAAAAATATTACTGCCGACAACATTGCCCACCGCAATATCTCGTTCTCCTCGGTAGCAGGCTACCAGTGCCGTCGCGAGTTCGGGTAAGGAAGTACCAACCGCAATGATGGTCAAACCAATGATGAGTTGACTGACGCCCAGCGCCTCAGCGATCGTCGTCGCCCCAAACACCAGCATGTTGGCCCCCACCACCAACACCGTGAGCCCGACCAATAGCAGCAGTAAGTTTTTCAGGGCGGATTGCCAACTACGCTGACTAGGACTGGCAAATTCCTGCTCGTACTCTGCCTGTACGGCGGCATCAGACTCCTTGCGGCTCTGATAAACCAAAAAGACCGTATAGATAACACTGCCAAATAACAAGATCACGCCATCGAGTCGGCCTAATTCGCCATCAGCCGCAAACATCAGCATCAGCGTCGTCACGCCAATCATAATGGGGACGTCTAAACGAATTAGCTGCTGCGCGACCGTCAAGGGCACGATGAGTGCAGCAATCCCCAGCGTCATCAAAATGTTGAAAATATTACTACCAATGACATTGCCCAAAGCAATCTCGGCTTGGCCTTGGAAGCTCGCTTGGAGACTGACTGCCAGCTCTGGAGCACTGGTGCCATAGCTAACGACTGTTAAGCCAATCACTAGGGGTGACAAGCCAATCACCGCCGCGAGCTTAGCCGCCCCTCGGACGAACCCCTCGGCACCTGCAACTAACAGCACGAAGCCAACAATCAGAGACAAAATAACCGGAAAACTCATAGAAAAGTCACTGTGGGCGTCGTGTTAGCTTGACAGGCTTGTGACAGCAGTGTCGGGTGAATTTCTCCTGGGCAGGGAGCAGGAGCCCACCTTTTGTCAGATAATCAGCAACCGGGAGAAATTGCCGCTGCATCCGTCCAAACCATTGTCTCAGCTGTCGAGAAGGCCAGCTCAAAGCATGCCAAATCGCAGCCCGCAAAGTCAGAACCATGCAGTTGGTGATTACCCTCAAGTATCATGCTAAGGCAAATCTTAAATTTGCCTTTAGCTGAATAGCATATCCATACTTAATAACGGATATTCAGTTGGCTATGAAACCTTTTGTCTGTTGTGTTGCCGTTTTAGCAACCTCATTATTTTGCCCAGCATGAAGTCTAATCAGCTTTTATTGCCCCTATTTACAAGTTTGGGACTCTTGTCAGGACAGGCTGCCGGACAGGCTCTACCGCCGCCAGAAGACGTACCCGAGGAACGCCTACGCACAGAAATCATCTTGGAAGCGCGATCGCCCCTCGATGGCGAACCCCTTTCACCGGCGGAATACGAAGCCCTGCAAGCAGAACTCGTCGATTACCCAGCCCCCACCCTTGATCCACAAATCCGTGAGATTGTCTTCTTGTTGCAAATCCGACGAGTCCTAAGGCCGATCGTGCCTTTCTTGCCCTAGAGAGTAAAAAAATCTCGCTTTATGTCGTGAGCATCCATTTCTGTTACAAAGTTTTGTTAATCTGTTTCGCATAGACGACAAACCTCTCTCGCCGGAGTTTAGTCAGGAAACTGACCCCTAAACCGCTCCTGCAATCCGTTTTATTAAAAGGTTACTTATGGCTGTTACGGTTTCTCCAGAGCAGATTGATAGCATTGTTTGGAACCAGCATCACGACCCTTTTGAGGTGCTCGGTCCCCACATGATTCAGCAGGATGGTGAAACAGTTTGGGCGGTCAGGGCCTACTTGCCAACTGCCGAACAGGCGTGGGTGGTCTTGCCAGAAACGCGTAGCGAACACGCGATGGAAAAAGGGCACGATCCGCACTTCTTTGAATGTGTGCTGACCACTCAAGAGCTGAGTAACTATCAGCTCAAGTACACCGAAGGAGTACACGAACGGTTCGTCTACGACCCTTATGCCTTTAAAACCCGTCGCATAACAGACTTTGACGTGCATCTGTTTGCCGAAGGCAATCACCACCGCATCTATGAAAAGCTGGGTGCCCACGTTACCGAAATTGATGGGGTAGTGGGTGTCTACTTTGCCGTTTGGGCACCGAGCGCCCGCAATGTTTCAATTCTCGGTGACTTTAATTACTGGGATGGCCGCAAGCACCAGATGCGACGCACCGGTAATGGCATCTGGGAACTGTTCATTCCCGAAATTGGCTACGGCGAGCACTATAAATACGAGATCAAAAATTACCACGGCCACATCTACGAAAAGTCTGACCCCTACGGCTTTCAGCAAGAGGTGCGGCCCAAAACGGCGTCTATTGTCACCGATCTTGACGCTTATGAATGGCAAGATGCAGACTGGCTGGAACAGCGGCGAAAGTCTGATCCGACTTCACAGCCGGTATCAGTCTACGAAGTCCACTTAGGGTCGTGGCTGCATGCCTCCTCAGCGGAGCCATCTCAACTCCCTGATGGCACGATTGAGCCCACGGTACAAGTCGCAGAGCTCAAGCCCGGCGCGCGCTTCCTGACGTATCGAGAACTGGCCGCTAAGCTGATTCCCTATGTTAAAAAGCTTGGCTTTACCCATATTGAACTGTTGCCGATCGCGGAGCATCCGTTTGACGGTTCTTGGGGCTATCAGGTTACGGGCTACTACGCCACCACCTCGCGGTATGGCACCCCCGAAGATTTCATGTACTTTGTGGATCAGTGCCACCAAGCAGGCATTGGCGTCTTGATTGACTGGGTGCCTGGGCACTTTCCGAAAGATGGTCACGGGCTGGCGTTTTTTGACGGTACCCACCTGTATGAACATGCTGACCCCCGCCAAGGTGAGCATAAACAGTGGGGCACCTTAGTTTTTAACTATGGCCGCAACGAGGTGCGTAACTTTCTCGTGGCAAATGCCTTGTTTTGGTTTGATAAGTACCACATCGACGGCATGCGAGTCGATGCGGTTGCTTCGATGCTATATCTCGATTACCTGCGAGAAGATGGGGCTTGGGTCGCCAATGATTACGGTGGTCGCGAGAATATTGAAGCGGCTGACTTTTTGCGGCAGGTCAACCACGTTATCTTTAGCTATTTTCCCGGTATCCTCTCTATTGCTGAAGAATCAACGTCTTGGCCCATGGTGTCTTGGCCCACCTATGTGGGGGGGCTCGGTTTCAACCTGAAGTGGAACATGGGCTGGATGCACGACATGCTGGATTACTTCAACATGGATCCGTGGTTCCGGCAGTTCCATCAAAACAATGTCACTTTCAGCATTTGGTACGCCTTTAGCGAAAACTTTATGCTGGCGCTCTCCCACGATGAAGTGGTTCATGGCAAGAGCAACATGCTGGGCAAAATGCCGGGTGACGAATGGCAAAAGTTTGCCAACATGCGGTGTTTGTTTGCCTACATGTTTACTCATCCCGGCAAAAAGACGCTGTTCATGAGTATGGAGTATGGGCAGTGGAGCGAGTGGAACGTTTGGGGCGATTTGGAATGGCACCTGCTGCAGTATGAGCCCCACCAAAAGCATCACACCTTTATGACCAAGCTGAACGAGCTGTACAAGAGTGAGCCGGCGCTCTACACCAATGACTTCTCGCAAGAGGGGTTTGAGTGGATTGACTGTAATGATAATCGGCACAGTGTGGTGTCGTTCATTCGCCGCGATCGCGACAGCCATGATTTTATCGTGGCCATCTGCAATTTCACCCCCCAGCCGCATAGTCACTACCGGGTCGGAGTTCCTGAGAGCGGCTATTATCGCGAAATCTTTAACAGTGATGCGCGGGAATTTGGCGGCAGCAACATGGGCAACTTGGGCGGCAAATGGACCGATGATTGGGCCTTTCACGGCAACCCCTATTCCATTGACGTGACCTTGCCTCCGCTAGCGGTTGTCGTATTCAAGCTTGATCGCGAATTCACTGAAGGTATCCGCTCGGGCAAGATTCTGCCTTAGGCAACGCATCGGTGAGATGAGTCCTCGGGCAACGCCTTAAATCGACGTAAATTGTGATTTCAGCGATTTCTCTAGCCGGGATTTATCCAGTAGGTTTAGAGGGCTGAGCCGATTGATTCTGGGAAGTTATGCGTTGTTATCTTCATTTCCTCTCAGGCCTAGGGACTGCAATGGGCATGGCGATGACGGCGATCGCCCTTACGGCACCGTCTGGGCACACTGCCGAGAAAGTAGTTTGGGACTTCGGGCCATTTAGTCGCTCTCTGACCGTGGATGCCCTCGAAGCCTATGCGCTCGATGGCACGATTGACGACGACCTTGCCTACTACCTCAGGCGATTGAGCCCAGACCGCCAGACCGACGTC
>JBCDAJ010000185.1:0-10002 GCA_039185935.1 Cyanobacteria bacterium P01_F01_bin.56
AGCCCGAGGAAAGTGTCATCGTGAGCTGCACCCGCCCGCGGGCCACTTTGATCGTTGGCGTTTTGCTCGGAATAGACGGTTTGGTAGAAATCACCGTCTTTCGTGAAGCTCTCGCCGAGCCGAGTCGTATGACCAGCCAGTTTGAGCGTGTCTTGGGTGGGATCGAAGTTATCGATATCGATCAAGCCAAACACGCCTGCCCAGTGGTCATAAGCCGCGCCGTTTTCCCCAGCAACGCCTTTGCCATCAATGCGGCCATTGCCCTTGGTATGCTTCAGCATAAATTTGGGTTGTGCCCCCAACTCGCTGACGAGGGCCAGATTGTCGGCACTATCGTCATCACCCAAATCAACCGCATGCGTCGCCCCAAAGTACTTCGTCGCCGTCTCAATGGGATTGGCCTTCAACTCCTCCAGCATTTCGTGGTAGTTGCCTTCAGGAATTTCTTCGGAGCCGTAGAGAATAACGGAGTCACTGCCATCACCGGCAATAGTTGTGGTGCTGGTGCCCGTGTAAGTCCGAATGCTGAGGGTATCGTTATCCGCAGTGCCGTCAACTTGCTCAACCGTACTGTCATTGACCGCGACAGTAACGCCTTCGACGGGCTCTTGGGGAGGCATCATTGCTGGCGGTTCTAAATCCGCCATAATCTCGTCAAAGGTTTGGTCTTCTGAGTTGCCAGGGTCCTCGTTAGCGCCGCCTGCATCTGGCGTACTGTCAATGACCAGATAGCTGAGGTCAACCGCTGCCAAGGGCTCTCCTTTGGCCCCATTAGCGCTGTAGACCGTTGCGGTCAGCTTGTGGATGCCCGTTTCCAGGGGTTGACCGGCGTAGTTGCCCTGGTTGTCACCAAATAAGGCATAGGGCTCAAAATTTTCGACCTGTTGCCCAGTCCCAGCCTCAAATTTGACGCTTTCAACCTTGTCAGCATCAGGATGATCAGGGTTTACCATCGCTTTGATGCTGTATTTGTCGAGGTCTAAATTGTTGAGGTCGATCGTGTCGCCATTGGCGAGAGATTCGTAGTCATTGATGACCGTATTGGTGTCAGCATCTACCAGTGCAAACTGGATCAACGCCCCAGTCGGGTCAGGACTCGGGTCGGGGGTCGGCTCCGGCTCCGGTGTGGGTTCGGGTTCGGGTTCGGGCTCGGGCTCGGGCTCGGGTTCCGGTTCCGGTTCGGGTTCCGGTTCCGGTTCCGGTTCCGGTTCCGGTTCTGGTTCCGGCTCCGGGAACGAATAGGTGAGAGATTCGCTATCGAGAACGGTACCGGTACCGTTTTCGCCACTAAACGCCGTTACCTGCAGCTCAAACGTGCCAGGGTTCAGAGCTAAACCCTTGTAGTTGCCGTTAGTATCGCCAAAGGCGGCATAAGGTTCAACATTCTCAATCTGTGTACCATTGACCGTCTCGAACACGACACTTTGCACGGCACCTTGATAATCCGGCTTGACGATCGCCTGAATACTGTACTGAGTGAAATCGACTTGACCAAAATCGATCGCATTCACATCGCTGAACTCGGCAACGACCTCATCTGTCGCTGCATTGACCAAGGCGAATCCTTCGAAAACGCCATCGGGTGTCGGGTCTGGATCAGGTGTCGGATCCGGATCAGGCACCGGGTCGGGTTCAGGGGTTGGGTCGGGGTCCGGAATTGGGTCGGGCTCCGGAATTGGGTCCGGATCGGGAACTGGATCGGGCTCCGGCGCTGCTCCTTTCAGAGGGGAGGCGGGGCGATCGGCATCTTTAAGAAAACTGCCTTCGTTTAGCGTGATGCGATCGAGGGCATATCCGTCAGAGCGGCCAGAGATTTCTAGCCGGTATTGAGTATTTGCCTCTAGCGTTACCTGGGCGGGTGATTTTTGGTGATTCGCATCAAAGGTCGTGCCCCAGCGCAAGTCTCCATCTGAGCCACCGAGACCGGTAAAGAGTTTGGTCGGAGCCTTGACGACTGCGCCCGTTGCGGCATTGACGATCGCCACGTAGGCATCATTCCCCGTATCGGTGCGCTCTTTGCCGCTACTACCGTTTTCGTAGCGATCGCTGTTGTTCATCACCGATTTGACCCGACCAGAATGCAGGGCAATGTGATAATTACCCGCTTTGTCAGTCTCAAACGTGTAAGCAAGCGTTTGACCATCCGGCACTTTGCCATAGCTGCTGCGCTCCGCATCCCACAGCAGGGCCGGTTCACCATCGACGTCAACCGTTTCCCAATCGCCTTCGGGGGCGGCTGATTCTGCCTCGATCACCACTGCCCCGTTTTGCGCCAAAAAGACCTGTTCGCTGGGGTCAGTTGGTGGCTCCGGCGTTGGGTCAGGGTCAGGCACTGGATCAGGGTCGGGCACCGGATCAGGGTCAGGCACCGGATCAGGATCGGGAGCCGGGTCAGGATCCGGCAATGGATCAGGAGTGATACCGTCCGCTAGTTCACTGTTCCGCACAAACAGCACCCAGTCTTTGCCCGTTTGCTCTGGGGCATCGCCCACCTGGCGTACCGCGCCCCCGGCAACTTGACCTGCCGGTATGAGGTCACCACCGGTGCGCGGGTTGTACCAATACACGTCAAAGGTTTCGCCGCCCTGCCCACGCAAATCAATTTCGACGTTGCTGGCCTCACCATAGGGCCGATAAGCGACATAATATTCTCCCGCTTTTGCCATCACATAGTCGCCACCATCGGGGGTGAGTCCGTCCGCTTCTGACATTTCCCAAAACGGAATGTGAGTGTTGAAGAACTCAGTCGCGGCCGCCGTCCATTCCCAAACCGATTCAAACGCGTCGAAGGTATCGACATTTTGATCAAAGGAGTGACCGTTGGAGTTTTTGATGTACCAGTTCACGCCGGAGCCGCCCACCGTTAGGGAACCCCACAGTGCCTGCCGCTGGAGCACTTCATTAGCGTCATCGGGATTGTTGCCATAGGGGGTAAAGATGCCGCGATTGCTCGAATCTTCATCCCAGGCGACAACCCAGGGGTCGCCCGCAGCGGCAGACTCTTCTAAATACTGTTGGGTGCGGCTGCGAATGTTGTTGCCGCCCGTCTGAAACGAAGTGCCATCAAAAGCTTCGACCCCGAGCAGCGGTTGATAAACCTGATCGATTTGACCGGGAAAAGTATGCACCACCGTCAAATGGTCATAACCATCCACGGCTTTGACAAACTCGGCCATATCGGCGCGTTGCTGGTTGGTGTTGGTATTTTCCTCCCCCAGGTTCCACTGAATGCCGTTGGCATGACCAAACCGGGCAATCATCTCCCGCATGTAAATCAGGCGTTCGGCACCTAAGCTAGAGCCTGCTACCGGCGTGCCCCCGTTGAGCAACTGATCATTCTCGGTTTCCTGCAGCAGCACATTCTTGTAAATGCCCTGGTGATCCATATGGTCGAAAATGATTTCCCACTGGGCCAGTTTGGAAACATCAAAAACAGAGAAATCATCAATAGTCAGACCGCTGGTGGAATTGGCCGCATCCGTAATGGAGTTTTTGTTTCTTTTCACATTGCCAAAAGCTTCACTCGCCCAAGGCCAAACATCTTGACCGTCGCCACCGGCGGTATTGGTGAGTAGGTAGATTGTGTTTTGGCCTTGCTCCGCCAGATAGTTGACGGCCCCAATGAGGTTGTGCCCTTCGTTATAGCCCCATTCAGGGTCGCCAGCATTGTAGGCATCCGCATGGCTGGCATAGTCATGGCGGCCTTTCGCTGTATTGTCGATGTCTTGATTAGCTAGAAAATTTTCGGGAACGCCGGGGCCGCCGCGAATAAAGTAGTCGCCGTCGCCCTGGTATTGCAGATAGTGACTGCCTTCACCCTGCAGCAGCATCCCCTTGGCACGAAAGTCTTCGCCGGTTTTGTCGGTGGCCGCGATCGCGATCGTGCCGCTGTCGCCATCAATAAACTCAACTGCCTGCCCCGCATTGGGGTTCGTACTAGCGGCAATATCCGTACCGGTGCGAAAGGACGCTTCGTAAGTCCACTCACCTACACTGGGAGGATTAAAGTTGACTCGCCAAATATTGCCTGCCGTCGCGCCAGTATTAGCCGCCTCACCATCGGCGGCGAAGAAGCCAGGAACGGTCATCACCTCTCCTGTTGTGGCGTTCGTAAAGGTAACGTCGAGGCGATAATCGCGGAAGGTTGACTTCGTTTCGTCAAACACCTGAGGTGAGATGAAGTCAACAGAAACTTTGTGCCAAATTTTGAGCTCACCAGCAACATTGGGTGAGCCAGAAGCAGCGTTATTCAACATGATCTACCTGAAATAACGTCAGTAAGAAGGGTTTATGGATGCGGTCAGGCTGACTACCAAAATCCTCAGAAAACAAGCAGCATCCATCGGAATCTCTCAATCATTAGTCGAGAAAAATCCTTGAATTTAAGCTTTTGAATCAATCAAAAGCTCATAGATAGAATGCCTTTTCATAGCCTTGATTATTGAGATCGAAGGCTGATTTATTGATTTCAATCAACACCGAAGGTAGATTTTCCTGACTTCATTTGGGTTAGGAGCAGTGTTAATGAAGTCGAATTTACAACCCTATTAGATGAGCTGAGACAATAGAGCTTGAGAGAGTCAATTTGTTAATACGATTCTTTCTGTAGAGACGCAAAATCAAACCGATACCAAGATTCTCACTGCAATATCAGTTGGTGCGATCGCTGATGCTGCAGTAGCGTTACACTCTCAGTTTTTGCCAAAAAGATTTCAGCTTTCTTAGTTGCAAGCGCACAAGAATTGCTTGAGGTAGAGCCCGTTTGCCGTAAATTTAAATTGCCTAAAGCATCTCTGAAGCCAGTGATACAAAAGCAACTAGACCATCTGTCTTAGTGCAAGACGAGGATAAACATATCTCGTCAGATCAGGAAATGCTGCATAAAGACCAACTCAATTATTTACGGAACTTTAACTTGGCAAAGTCACTTCACTTTGGGTTTCTATCCTGTAAGACTCTATCAAAATAACGCAGTCAACCAACTCACGGGACGTTGAAACCACTCAAAAATCATCAGTCAAATAAATCTGCGGGGCTTCAGTGTTTTCCCGGAAGGTGTGTAATACTTGAGTTTCAGAGATGTGTTAACGACTATGGGTGCAGCTTCTGGTAAAAGAATTTTCGCTTACGGTTCTCAGATTGAGGAGAAGATTACTGAGAACATTATTTTACCGAATCATAAAGGAAAACAAAAATCCTTAAAAGATCAGCTAGACATTGGCTTATGCTCCGAGCCAGTCATTGAGTCTCAGTGATCATCAAGTTCGATGCTTAGTTGAGTAATTTACTGTTTAGAAAAATTCATTAATTGGTTTTACTACTGATACACAGCGGCATCAATTTGCATACTATTCTTAATAGGTAAAGGGTCGGGAAGTAGGAGGGTGGATTTTAGCAAGTGTTGCGACTTGTGCCCTGGAGGATTAATAGCGCGTCAAGCTTAAGTTGGGCGCTCAGCATTGGGGAATATCGGGGGCTAGCTCCCTGGAAATAATCAACCAGAAACTTATGTATAAGCGGCAGCTAGCGCGGGGCAGCAGCAGGGCAAAGGGCGTTAAGTAGGCAGGCGTTATTAAATTGCCAATGATGTAGGTTGCGGTTGAGGAACGAAACCCAACGCTCGCAGGGGTTTTGTCACCACAAGCTCGTTCTACAAAAGATTCAACTCACCTACTTAGCAATGAAAACCGTAGGGCAACTTCTGCTACGGAGTATCAGGCGCATCAGGTCAAGTGTCGTCAACACAATATGGAACGTGAAAACATTCCATATTTCGGAAAACCCGACCGCTATCCGGAGAATTCAGCCTGACTAACCGCCCAACCACAAGGCAAGATAAATATCAGTCAGTTGTCAGGTAACGCTGTCCGATGGATAACCTTGACGCTAGTAAGCGGTTACGTCCCCGTGGTGGCGGCATTCCCGGTATTTTGATTGGGTTTACCTATCCGCTGCGAACGTTGCGACTGTTGCTACAGCAAACGTCGCTGTTGCCCTATGTGCTGATGCCTCTAGCAATCAACATCGTGTTGGGGGTAACGCTATACACCTTGGGGGTGAGATGGGGGCTGCGGCTGGTCGATGCCTGGATGCGACAGCTCACTAACTGGCTCGAACCGGCCTGGCTCGATCAGGCGGTGCAGGTCTTGGCTCCCGTTATCCAGGGCGGCTTGATTTTGCTACTGCTGATCGGGTTGGGGTTTGTGCTTTTGCAGTTTGGCAGCATTTTAGGGTCGCCCTTTTATGGCCAGATGTCTGAAAAGATTGAGTTGTTGCGATCGGGCCAACTCGAAAAGCCAGAAGCTCTCGGAGCTGGTGAAATTTTGATTGATATTTGGCGAGCCGTCTTGTTTGAACTCAAAAAGTTACTGTTGTTGGCCGGTGTCGGTTTGCCTCTACTGCTGTGCAACTTCATTCCCGGAGTCGGGACATTGATTGCGACTAGTGGCGGCATCGCTCTCGCCTCCCTATTAGTCTGTCTAGACATGTTTGATGCCCCCCTAGAACGTCGCCGTCTGAAATTTCGCCAAAAGTTGGGCATTGTGTTTCGCGGCTTGCCCGGTAGCGGTGGGTTTGCGCTGGCGTGTTTCTTTTTAGTCAGCATTCCATTAATGAATCTGCTGGCAATTCCGGTTTGTGTGGCAGCGGGGACACTGTTCTTTTGCGATCGCATCCTCCCCCCGACTGAAGCAACTTAATTCCCCTCTTATTGAAATTAATTCCCATCTATGGAGATGAGTTGATAGAATCTTTCGGAAGCATAAAATTTGCCTTCCCGCTTTCCTATTACGCCCTTTCACTGCCCCACCCCTAGTTCGACATGACCTTTGCAATCGACTTTGGCACCAGCAACACCGTCATCACTCGCTGGAATAGTGCCACCCAAGCACCGGAAGTAGTTTCTTTACCGGGTTTGGCGCAGCAGTTGAGCAACAATCCGCCTTTAGTGCCCTCTCTGGCCTACATCAAAGATGCGGCCAAGGGTACGGTGCAGATTGCCCAGCAGGTCCGCGATCGCGGGTTGGATGTGAGTAGCGATAGCCGCTTTTTTCGCAACTTTAAACGCGGTATTGGCACCTCAATTCAAGGGTTTTTGCCGGAGTTAGATGGCCATACAGTGTCCTTTGAGCAAATTGGCTCCTGGTTTTTAACACATGCGATCGCGGCGCTACAGCGCCAAGAGGGAGCCACTGAGGACGTCGTCTTTACCGTCCCAGTCGATAGCTTTGAGGTGTATCGCCATTGGCTAGGGCAAACCTGTGAAACGCTGAACTTGCCGCAAGTCCGCATGTTAGACGAACCAACGGCAGCGGCGTTGGGCTACGGCATTCAGCAAGAAGAAACGGTGCTGGTGGTCGATTTTGGCGGCGGGACGCTGGACTTTTCTCTAGTAGAATTGGCGGTCACGGCGAATCGCCAACCGATCGGGTTCGTTGTTCGTTGGGATAACCAGTCCCTGGCGGAGTCATCGTCTCAAAAACCACAGCGGGCTAAAGTGCTGGCCAAAGCCGGAGAAAATTTGGGGGGTGCTGACATCGACAACTGGCTCGCCGATTACTTTCACGAACAGCAGGGCGTAGCGGTCACCCCCTTAACCCAACGCCTGGTAGAACGTCTGAAAATTCAGCTTTCTGACCAGCCGCAGGCGACCGAGAGCTTTTTTGATGATGAAACCCTAGAAAGCCTTACCCTCACCCTCGATCGCCCCACCTTTGAAGACCTCCTCCGTCAGCACGATTTTTTTGAGCGATTAGACAGTTGCCTTGAGAAAACGCTGCAGCAAGGGCGTCGTCAGGGTATCAGTGGGCAAGACATTGATGCGGTTTTGCTCGTCGGGGGGACGGCTCAAATTCCCGCTGTGCAGCAGTGGCTATCGGGCCATTTTTCACCCGACAAGATTCGCGGCGATCGCCCGTTCACTGCAGTTGCCGAAGGGGCGCTCCAGGTCCAGCAGGGGATTGAGTTAACGGACTTTTTGTACCACAGCTATGGCATCCGCTATTGGGATCGCCGCCACCGCCGCCATAGCTGGCACCCGATTATTCGCTCGGGGCAGCCCTATCCCTCGCCAGAGCCGGTTGAGATCGTGTTGGGGGCTTCCACCGACAATCAGCCCAGTATTGAACTCGTGATCGGCGAGTTGGGCAACGAAGATGCGCTGGTTAGCACCGAGGTGTTTTTTGAGGGCGATCGCCTGGTTACTCGCCAGACTCAAAAAGACGTGCAGCAGGTGCAACCGTTGAACGATACAGGTGCCGGACGCACCATCGCCAAACTTGAGCCCTTAGGGACACCCGGTAGCGATCGCATTCGGGTGGAATTTGCCGTGGATGGCGATCGGACCCTTCGCATCACTGTGGATGATATCCTCACAGGCGATACCCTCGTTGAGAATAAATCCGTTGTGCAGCTGAGCTGAGATTTAGCCCGATGGGCAGCAAACCATATCGGCCGTCAAAAAATTGCCAGTCTAAAGAGGTAATGTGAACGTGATCGCTAGACCCCAAAACCACTATTCGGCTTATCATGCGCACGTTTATTTTGATGCGCACACCATTGCTCAGGCCGAAAAGCTCTGTCACGCTGCGGGTCAGACATTGGCAATTCCCGTCGGCCGGGTGCACCGTAAATTAGTCGGCCCCCACCCTCATTGGAGCTGTCAACTCTCATTTAGTGCGGCCAAATTTGCAACCGTGATTCCTTGGTTAGAGCAGCATCGTGATGGACTGAACATTTTGGTGCATGGGATTACTGGAAATAACTTAGCCGATCACACCGACCACGCGACCTGGTTAGGGGAGCCACAGCCATTAGTATTAAGCTTTTTTCAGGCCTCGTCAGTGGCTTGATAGTCACTGACGAGACCGCTTGCACAAATCAGATCAGGCCCCCGGCCTTCCCCCAAGATTTTAGGAAACTGCTCTCAAAGGGGCTGTGTGTCCTGAATATCCGTTCAAAAGGCCCTCCAATTTGGGTCAAGGGGGCACTCAGCATTGATTTAAGAGGTCTGCCGTAGACAAGCTCTTGACGTGACCGCAAGCCTGGGAGCGCTCTCTTATACCTGGCAACCGCACCGGTGAAGCTGTCAGGACTGGCAGCCATCATCGGCATGCAGGGGCTCTCGGCCCTGCCCAATTGGGGCGCATCCGGGTTTTAGCTTACTGTTACGCTTATGCTCAATAGGCCAACCGCTGTGAATAGCAAATCTACCTGAAATGCACTTGAGTTGATGGCTCGTTTGGCCAACCGGTGCAACCGTGTTGAGATGCCTCAACGGTTTTTTGGCACCTGAGTTCAATAATTACAGAATGATTGCCGTGGAGTATCTTTGGATTTTCCTGATTGGATTGGTGATGTTTTTGATCGGGCAAAGCATTCAAGCACTTGCCATCTCTGCACTAATTAGCTTTCTCGCAAAGCGGTTCAGTTTAAAGCAGCGCCTTGCAGAAGAGTCTCGCTTATCTGGGGGGTTTATTATTCTCAGCATTACGCTCTTTTTTCTACTCTTTAACTCGCTTTTTCAGGTGGGGCTTTGGGCCTTAGTATTTTGCATTGTGGGGCAGTTTGAGTCTTATGCAGAGGCGTTTTATCATTCAGCGGTCAACTTTGCGACCTTGGGCTATGGCGATATTGTGATGGCCGACCCTTGGCGCATGTTGGGGGCCTTAGAAGCCATTAGCGGGGTGTTGATGTTGGGATTATCAACCGCTACTTTGTCAGCCGTGTTTGGTCAACTTATACGTCGGCGCTATGTGGGGTTCCGTCAGCATTTGCGCTAATTTTCAGAGCCGTGCCCGCGCGCCCATATAGCGGTGTGCAGGTTTGTCAAGCACAGTAGCAACCATGGGTAAACCAGCTTCGGACGTCCTGCAAGGAGATTAACGAAAGGCCCTGAGCAATCGCCTCATGTAAGGCTTGGGCGGTGCGTGCCTCAACGGCTCTCAAATACCCCTTCAACTTTGACCACAGGTTCTCAATCGGATTGAAATCGGGCGAATACGG
>JBCDAJ010000186.1:0-9880 GCA_039185935.1 Cyanobacteria bacterium P01_F01_bin.56
CCCTGTCCACTGGTCAAGTTTCATCCACCGCAAAAGCTTTGTCCCTGCAAGGACACTCAACAATCGGCTTAATTGTCTAGTTTGGGGTACTCAAAGCCTGGGGTTGCAGCGCAGGCACAACTCTATTTGTCCAAAATCAAGTCAGTTCGATCAGGCCAAGCCGCGATTCAAGACGGTCTTCGAACAGATTGCTGAAACCTTTTCTAAAAGCTGAGGGCCAATGCCTTGATCAACCGTTAAGCCTGGGGTTCCGGCAATTTCAGGGTCCCAAACTTGGGTGACCAGAACTCCCCTCGACTCTGGAAGTACGCAACCTCTTCGCACTTGCTGCGCCGGTTGTCCAAGATAGAGCAGCGCAACATGACTTTGTCTTGCCCGTCTTTAGTGTAAGCATAGCGCTCCAGCATTGCGCCGCAAACCGGGCAGGGATGATCGACGAACATCTCGGGGTTCAGGGCTTGCCGTTGAGCGTGGGGCAGTTCATAGCGCCTGGCTTTGGCATTCCAGAACATCACGGTGCCACAGCCAGCTCCCGAGCACTTGAGGAAGTGCTTGGCCTTCATCTTCTTGGAACGGGAGGGGACTTTGGTCATCGCCTCGCCGCAGGTGGGACATTTTGTTTTGGCGGTTTTTCCTTTGGCGGGTCTGGTCTTAGGGGCGGGCGATCGCTCAGAAACTGTTGCGGCTGGTGTCGGCAAATGCTCTGCAAAAGTGGGTAGGGAGATCAGTTCAGATTTGGCCTTGGCGATCACAGGGGCAAAATAGTCCTGGTTCCAACCAATCAGATAGGCTTGCCATTCTTGCTCGCCTGTTGCGATCGCATCCAAGGCCGTCTCCATCTGAGCTGTGAACTCAGGCTGAATCAGGTCAGGCAGGAGTTTCTCCAGTGCTCCGTCTAGTTCTAACCCCAACGCTGTCGGCTGCAACTTGCCTTGCAGCAAGCCCACATATTCTCGTTGGCGAAGGGTTTTGATGGTGGGGGCATAGGTGCTGGGACGACCAATCCCCTTTTGCTCCATCAGCTTTACCAGCTTCGGTTCGCTGTAGCGCGGTGGCGGCTGGGTTTGCTTCTGGTCGGCCTGGGCCTGCTCCAGATTCAGGGCTTGTCCTTGAGTCACCGCAGGCAGTACGGAATCCGCGCTGATGTTGTTCCAATAGCGGGTGTATCCAGCAAATTCGAGCACCTGCCCTCGGGCTTCCCAATAGGCCTCGCCGGATTGGGTGACGATGCGGGTTTTGCGGAGTCGCGCCGGAGCACATTGAGAGGCCACGGCTCGATTCCAAATCAACTCATAAAGTCGAGCTTCATCAGAGGAAAGCTCTCGTTGAAGCCGTAGAGGCACCTGATTCACATTGGTGGGACGAATGGCTTCGTGGGCTTCCTGAGATCCTTTCACTGCCTTATGACGAGTCGTTTTGCGGGGAATATTCGTCGGATCGTGTTGTTGCAGGTAATGGCGTACCGACTCACAGAAGGGGACTGAGAGAATCACCGAATCCGTTCGCATGTAGGTGATGTGGCCCTTTTCGTAGAGGGACTGGGCCACCTTCATGGTCTGCTCAGGGCTGAAGTGGAGTTTGGTGCCTGCCGCCTGCTGCAATGTGGAGGTCACAAAGGGTGGCGGCGGTGATTGCGAGGCCTGCTTGCCTTCGATTTGGAGTACCTGATGGGGATGGTTTTGAGCGATCGCCACTAGCTCATCGGCCCGCTCCTGAGACGTTACCCGCTCTGACTCTTTTTCGGCTTTTTTATCCTCGGAGTCCTTAGCAGACTTGCGCTGAGGCTTAGGACTACTGTGGTAGAAGGCTTTGAAACCTTCCCCATAGGTAACCCAAACGCTCCAATAATCCTGGGGTACAAACGCCTGGATTTCTCGCTCGCGCACGCAGAGCAGATGCAGGGTGGCGCTCTGGACCCGGCCCATCGATTTTGCGCCGTTCTTAAGGGGCCAGACAACGTGGCGACTGCCCGTGTAGCCCACGAGTTTATCGAGGCAGTCCCGCGCCCGTCCAGCAGCGACGAGGTCTTGGTTTAGCTTGCGGGGATGAGCGATCGCGGCCCTCACTGCCTGGGGCGTAATCTCGCTGTAGACCACCCGCTGCGGATTTTTGAGGCGCAGGGCTTCTTGCAGATGCCAGCCGATAGTCTCCCCTTCACGATCCGGGTCGGTGGCAATGTAGACGCGATCGGCCTTTTTGACTGCTTGCCGCAGTTCGGCAAGGACTTTCTTGGAGCGAGCATCACGAGGCTGGTAGCGACAAGCGATGGTCCCGCTGGACCGGTCTCCGACCATCGCGGTTTCGCCTAAATCAAATCCCAAGGAATCTATGCCGTCATTGGCCAGCTCTCGCACATGCCCCATGCTGGCTTTGACAATCCAACTTGGTCCGAGAATTTGCCCCAGCTTCTTCAGCTTCCCTGGACTTTCAATCAATAGCAGGTTTGGCATTGTCACCTCGGCTTGCCCTAACTCAATAGTACATTTGAATCCAGGACGTGTTTTGATTTCTTCTCAAGGTGCAACCGATTTGATCGAGTCAGGGTCTATGAGGTATTCAATCCGCTGCAGTTTGATTTGCGGCCAGGTACCCGTTGCTTGATGAACTCCATTTCGTGGTACTGCCAAAGGCCTAGGCCCAGGAGGCTCACGGTCAGTAGAGCCACGATACCCGCTCTAAAGCTCCACCTCAGGGGGCTTTTTGATGGGTTCAGGTTAGGCGACGGGAGCTTGAAATCCCCAATCAATAGATTCTTCAGCGTTTTCTCCAAAGCTTGGGTCGTCTGCTGAATCTGCGCCGTAGCCTGCTTGATCTGAGCCAGCTCCATCCCAAGCGGGGTGCCGGGTGCCCATCTGTTCAAGGACGAGAGCACTGTCTCGATTTGCTGCTGCAAGCCCAGCAGTTGCCCATTGAATCCGTTTAAATAGTAGATGAGCTTGCTGTAGTGCTGGGCTAAGCGCTGCTGTTCCTCTACCTGCTGGCTCAGCAGTTCCAGTAGCTTTAAATTCGTCTGCGTCCATTGCACGACTTCAGCCCTGACGGCATCATCGTTCTGTCTGCCTGTAGAACTGTCGCCAGGATTGATCGGGGATGTCGCTGAAGCTGTACTGACTGAGGTTGAGATCGCCGAGGGAGAGCTGACCCAGCAATTCGTTACTGGCCAGTTCGGACAGGGGGCTGCTGCCGAAGTCATCCAGGTAGAGAGATTGCAGGGCTAGGTCTGTGAGCCCAGAGGAGCAAAGGTTATGGAGGTTGAGGTTGACCAGGTCTTTGAGGATAGGCACCTGATTGAGGGTGCGCTGGGCCAGTTGGGGAATGGCATCCACAAGGCTGGCAAGGGTTTGTTGGGCGACGAGGGGAAAGTTGGTCAGACTGATGCCGTTAAGGTTGAGCCCGGTGAGTTGAGCAATGGTGGCGAGGTTGAAGGTTTGCAGGCCAAAGGCGTCTTGCAGGTCGCCGAGCATCAGCACCTGGTCGATGGGGGTGTTTTCTGACCAGATGCGGGAGTGATTGTAGCCCAGTTGCGCGGCGAGGGAATCGGGGATTTGCAGGGAGCCCGCTTCGCTTGCTTCGGTGTGGGCGGGAGGGAGCCCGAGGATAGGGGCCAGCAACAGGATGAGGGCAAGAAGGCTGGCGAGAAGGAGGGATGTTAGGGGTTTGGGAAGGCGGCTGGGCATAGCTCCCAGGGCAAGGGTTGGAGGATGGGGTTCCCTCGGAAGCCCTGCGAGCCATAAGGTTAGGGGGCGACTATGGCAGGTTTGTGGAAAATAGGGGCAAATGTTGGGCGGTTAAGATTCAAGTAATTAGGTAAATACGGGCCTAATCTTCAATCCATTACCAATGCTTGAGTTAGCCTTATGGACAGTCAAAGCTAATCTTTAGGCCATATTAAAGGTTTTATACAGCTAGCTTTGATTTCTTTCATGTCTGCTTAATTACTAATCCCGTAACAAAATGCCCTTTACTAAAGAGAACTTTGTAGATGGTCTCAGAGATCTAAAAGCATCAGGAACAGATGGATTTGAAGGTCTTATCGCTAGGCTTATTGAAAGATTAACAGAACGCCATTTTCATCTCGCCACTTCTGGATATCAAGAAGGACGAGATATAAGTTCAAGTGCATTAAATTCAAATTCAATCGCTGTTGAATGCAAGCGCTATGGGGCAAGCAACCTAAATGTGAGGGATCTTCAAGGGGGATTAACACAAGCCTTAGAAAACATTCTTGATTTAGATATTTGGGTTTTAGTTGCTAGTCGAGATGTTCAATCACAGGCAGATGAGGCTTTACGCCAGCAAGCTAACAGGGAAGGCATCCTATACTTTGCTATTTCAACTGATGATGGAACTCCTAGTTCATTAGAAATACTCTGTGCGAATTCAATCGATGTAGTTTCAGATTACTTAGGAGAATCAAGCCAACTTTATGAATTCAATAGCTATTTACAAGATATTTATAACCAGGAAATTTTCCAGGAAAAAGTTTATCAGCTAAGAAATCAGTTTTTATCTCCTCTGGTTGGATATGAAAACTGGAGGATAGAGCAAACAAGGCATTTTCTAGATTCCCTGAGCTCTGAAAGCAAATCTCGTATTGAATTTGGCCAACCACTAAATGTAAACAGCCAAAACGTTAATCTGGTTAATCGAAATGAGGCATGGGTACAGCTAAATCACTGGATAGAAGATTGGGGCCAAACACACAAGCAAATGGCATTACTAGGAGAAGAAGGCGATGGAAAGACATGGTGCATTGCTTCTTGGTTGAGCTATAAAGCCAGAGAAAACTCATATTTTCCACCAGTCGTGTTTCTATCCTCTGAAAAAATTAATAGCAACGAACCAATTGATTTAGTTTCAAGTTATATTGAAAGAAAAAATCAAAGTTTCAATCAGAATTTCAATCAGAGAGGATGGAAGAATCGTATTAATCGATGGCTGAATAGAAAACATAATGATTTCCCATTGCTTATTCTTGTATTAGATGGCATAAATGAACGGAGAAAGCATCAATGGTGGCGTAGGCTTATTGAAAAGCTTAACGATAAGAGCTGGATTAAAAATATAGCTATTCTTATCAATTGTCGTAAAGCATATTGGCAAAGATATTTTTCCGGATTGCATTATTTACAAGTGTCAGAATACGTCTTGCCACCATACAGTGATGAGGAATTGGCACAGGCATTATCTTTCCATGAATTAGCCTTACATGACGTGGGTGAAGATCTTTTACACCTGGTGCGGAAACCAAGATACTTTGACCTAATGATCAAATATCGGGAGCGTATCGAAGAGAGCGGCGATGTAACGATTGCGCGTCTTATCTATGAAGATTGGCAAGATCGATATCAAAGAAAAAATCTTGAAATGGAGAATCAGTCATTTCAAGAAGTCATTGGCAACTTGGCAGAGAAGTATAGAGACGAAAATAGATACATACGTTCACAAGATGTTATTTCAGATACTCTAATATCCTTTTCTGACAAGGGAATTGTACTTGAGGAGCTTAGCACCGGAGGGATTCTTCAACGTGGGATTAGTGGACGCTATTTCGTTAATGAACATTATCTAGTATACGGATTAGGATTACTATTAGTTGATGAATTATGGCTCTATAGTGAGTTGACTGAAGACCAGTATTCTAATGTAGTAGCTGGCTGGCTAGAACCTCATTCAGAAATGGATATCAAGGCATCAATTTGCGGCTTTGCGGTTTTACATAGCCTTAGTCTAATGGAGTATCCTTCAAGCGCCAAAGTTGCCCTTCTAAATACATGGGTTAATATCAAGAATCCAAAAGAATCAGTGGCTAAGGATTTCATTTCATACTTGCCAGTAGATCCCAATTCTTATATCTCTCTTTCTGAAATCGTTTGGACAGATTCTATTGAAAATCAATGGGCACAAGACTTGCTGATGCAGGCATTCTTGCGATGGAAAGATAATAGGAAAGTTAGGGCAGAACTTCAAACTGCATTTGAGAGATGGTTGGGATTTATCAATATTTATGGGCTTTCTTCACAGAGACGGGTGCCACCAATACTAGGAGAGACCATCGAAGATACTCAATTCCAATTTGCAGAGTCAATCGAAGTAGCTCGCAATCTCCGGCAGGAAATTAATGAGCGGATAGGCATGGATCTAGAAGTTGGAGAACAGTTTGAGTTGGGTGTTTACAAGTTCACTACCGTTGAGGATGAGGGTTTATTAAGGCTTGCTAGAGTTGCACTCGCCATTATTTCTCATTTACCAAGAAGTACTTTTATGAGTGCAATCGTAGCAGGCCTTTTAGCTGAAGAATTTATGGGTGTCAAAAGTAAAGGGAACCTAACATCTTGGATAATTCATACAGCAGAAGAACCACTTTGGCTGCTTGTTGAACATGAAATCAATAAATTATTAGCTTTGGATAATCCGGCTGCTTACAGGGCTGCTTATAGACTTCTGGAACTTGAAGGAAGTAATTTGGCTTGCGAGAAACAGCAAACATTACCAGAGAATTCATCCTCAGTTGATCCGTTTTATGCCCAAATTAGAGAAGATCCTTGTAGATGGCGATTCCGTTGGTCAAAATCTGATTGTGAGCAGTGTTTGCTACGTGAAGATCTACATCCAGGACATTTGGCTGAGCAACTGAAGTGGCATGCAGCGGATCCTGCACTTGATGTGCCTGAAAACTTATGGGAACGTTTGGCAGGTCTCGTCATGACTATAAATGTCGATGAGGTCCTAATAGCCATGGGACCAACTGCCGAAGATATAAAACTTGAAAATTATGAAATAGCACTATGTGCTTACGCTCCCAACTTTATTGCATGGTTAGTCAAGCAGATCTTTAAGCAAATAGGTAGCCGTGAAGGAATGGCACTTAGGCAGCTCAGTATCCAATTAAAAGAATATTCTTTGATTTTTCAGTCTGAAGAGTATATCCAGATTTTCTATGCTTGGCAAAACTTATTGGAGCTATCTGATTTTTGGGAAGATGCTGAGGAGCTAGCAGAAAGCTTTCTATTTAAAGAAGTATTGAAAATACTAGATGCTAACAATCAGCTTAAAGAGCTTCTCAAAAGATCTGATGTATGCACCGACTTGATAGCTTGTGAAGGCCTTTTCTTGCCTATACATGATTGGGAATTTATTTCCGATCTTCTATCCAGTAGTTTGACTCTTAGAGGCATCCAGCGTGTTACGTGGTTTTTATCCTCAAATCCTGCTGCTATCCCTATAGAGTTCATACGAGATCAACTTATTCCACTCGTTCAACACGAAGACGGTCTTGTACGTTCGTCTATCCTCAGGATTTTACATAGCTTAGGCGATCCTGAGCTGGCTCGACATGTTATTGAGCATGAGTGGATTCAATCTGGAAATAATAGCTATGTTGAAAATTTGTGGGGGAGTTTACTAGTTGGAAGATACGCAGCTGCTCAATCCTTAGAGCTAATCAAAGGTCGAGTTAGTCATATCTGCTATGGATATTCGATTCAATACCAAGCCATTTTTAACGATGTACTCGATGAGTTAACTGACGAATTAGACCATTTGATCGAAACCATCAGAACTTATTCGCCAGACATTAATTTCGATAGCCCCTTTATAAGCATAAAGTCTAGTGCTGACAGAGAGAAAGACTTATTAATGACTCATTTGAAATATCCTTCTAATAAACCTCAGGCTCCAATTCTGAAGTTCACAGACAAATATTCTACCTGGGGTGGTTTAGTTGGAGAAGAGCCACAAGGCCCGCTGCCATTTTTTGAAAATAGTCAGCAGCGCGATCAGAGAAGTGATGCAAACAGACAAATATTAGAGGTGATAGAGCAGCATTCTGAGTCAGGTAATGTTTGGTTTTCAGAGAGAATTTATCCTGAGGCACTAGAGAAAATAATCTTAAGAGATCCTGGCCGTCTTGAACGATGGATTACTCCGATTTTATCAGGCCAAGATTCTTCTCACTACCTAAATTTAGCAAGTTCTTTTTATTCATCGGTTTGCGAAGCATTATTTAACCTCGGTTATGAGGAAGAGGCTCTCGAACTGTACAAAAAACTCAAAAGCCCTGATGCCTTCGTACAGGTCAGAGATCAGTATACCGATATAGAATTGATAGACTATGCCTTTTTTCGTTCGCAACCATCGGAAACCATCAAATCTGAATGGAGATCTCAATTACAGACTGTCAAGACTGACGCAGACTTCTTACAGATAGTCACCTTGGCTTGGTATGGAAGTGGTCAGGATTGGCTTTGGTCCGAGGTAAATGTTTATCTAGAATCATCTGCAATGATAGACAAAATCCGGGCAGGGATGATGCTTGCATTTATGCCAAATGATAGATCTCTTGAGATACTAGGCTCATATATAGAACCTCAATTAGAATCCTGGATTAAACGATTTCTTATAAGAGCTAGGGAACTATGGGAAAGACATACTTCTTCTCGTCATTGGTTTCAAGAATTTTTGCAGGCAGATGAAGACTTGCAAGCATGGACTTCATTTAGACTCTTTCTGTCGTGTGTAGATAGCCGCTTCTGGCACTGGTTGCCCAGCCTTGAATCCTATTTGCATGATAAGCCAAGAAAGTATGAATTCTTCCAAAGTAATATAGACACCATCAAAAATAGAATTCGCAAAAACGAAAAGCCTCTTCGAGAACATTATTTTGGTCATAAAGTACTTCAAGGTGAAGTCTGGCCATGGCTGTAGTCTACTAATGATATTTACTCGCTTTCAATCTGAAATCCAACAGTAAGCTGACAAGCCGTTCTTTATTCTATTTCCCAATCTTTGGGCTTAAGATCTTGCATTTCAGTTGCTGCCAAAGTCTTTTGATTTAGGTGACTTATTAAAAGCTCTCTAGCGGCGTCAAACTGCCGAAAATCCTGTGATTTTAGCCGCGAAACGACCTTCTCCCCATCCACCGACAACACCTCCCCGCGCCCATCCTTCGCCTCCACCGAAAGTTGATTCCCAGCCATCTTCAGCCGATAATGCTGGCCCTCAAACTCCTGCCAACCCGTCAGCGCAAAAAACTGCTGCACCGTTGCCACCGTCGATCGCTCCTCCGGCGATGACTCCGCTACCACCTCATCCGCTGGCTCAACTCGTTCTTCGCTGTTCTCCGCCGCCTGAGCCAACCCTTCAATATGGGCATTCAATTTACGGAGCTACTTCACCTGTCTATCCTGCAGCACCTCCACCACCAGCACGGAGGTTCCACCAACAGTTCAGGATTGGCGATCTACGATTTGCCCAACTCCTGACCCATCAGTCCGATAAACAGCATCGAGATTTCCAGGATGTAGGTGAAGGCCCACTGAAAGGCAAGCAGCACGTACTGAATGATCTCCTGGCTGACAGAGCCGAGGAATCCGGCAAAGAACTCGGCGGTGCTAAAGACCGCGCCTGATATCGGATTGTTTTCAGACTGGGCGGTTTGCACGGCTCCATCAATGGCGCGGGCAATGTTGCGGAGGGAATCGGGCAGGGGGATTAAGCCCTGGTACTCGTTGATGGTGGCCTGCACCTGAGCATTGGCGGCAGTGAGGCAGTCGATTTGCTTTTGCCCAACCATGCCTTCGCACTGGCTGAGCTGGGCGCTGATTTCGCTGGCGATCGCGCTACGGGAGGTCGCGGACTGGACGTCATCACGCAGTTTGACATCCAACAGGGTGACTTCGAGAACCTAGTGGTCGAGGGTGTAGATGACGCTGCGCAGGCTGACGGTGGAGACGGCCAGCCTTGACTTTGGACAATAAGAGTACCTGAAGAGCAGGAAAGTGGTAGAGGATATCAATCGTCATGCTCTACCACTCATGTCAGATCATCTTGAAACGCTGCACGAATTTCGCCAAGGCATTTACGAAAGTTTTCCGTATCG
>JBCDAJ010000187.1:0-9843 GCA_039185935.1 Cyanobacteria bacterium P01_F01_bin.56
CGGTCGCTTCACCAACTGTTCCAGTTCGTGGCGCTCAGTTGCGCTCACAATCAGGGCGGGAAGGGCGGGGCCAGGCATCGGACTTAGTCCTCTAAAGTTGACTCCTTAAGGATATATGCATTTCCGCCATGCGGTACTAGTCAAATCTCTTAGCAACGTCAAGGGTGAGCACTGGCAGCTAGGGTGAAAGCCCCTGAGGGGCATAAAGTCTAAACTGTGTTAGTAGTGAATCGATGTTGAGCTTAATGAGTCGCGATCGCCATCATCCCAAGTCTGACATTCAGATCTCGACATGAGCTAAAAGCTGCAGCCACTGCTCATGTTTTCTCCAAACAGACAGGCATTGGCTGCAACACCGCATCTCGCAGCACACTGTACCGTCGGAAAATTGTTACTTTAGGTAAAGACGTCCTAAAAGTGCCACCTAAACATGACCGATTCTCATCAGCGCTATCTCGTATCGGTTTGTCAGCATCGCTCCTGCAGTCGTAGCGGTGCCGAAGAGGTGCTCAAAACGTTTCAACGTTATCAATCTGACACGCTGATGATTCATGGTTGTGAATGTCAAGGTCAATGTGGCTCAGGGCCAACGGTGCGGGTCATGCCTGACGACATCTGGTACTGTCGGGTGCAGCCACATGATGTTGAGACCATCATCAAAAATCACCTCACAGCTAATGGCCAACCCGTAAAGTCGCTACAAAACCCTCGGATGCACCAAAGCCAATCTGCCTATGCCCACATGGCTGCACAGTACCAGTCTTACACTCAGTCTCAAGCAGACTCATAATTATTAGGGCTGCAAACCTGGATTAGCTGCCAAAGACCGGCTCATTACCTACCGAGCAATGAACGGCTGTACTGTTTGCTAATGGTTGCGATCGCTACTGGCTCGCCTGTGCCGCTTGAGTTGATACTGCTGCTGGTAACGAAGGAGACTGACTCCCTGCGAGCAGACCATTTTGGCTTTCGATTGGCAGCGCGTGAATCTGCCCCATCAGGCTAGACATTTCCAATGCGCTCATGGCATAGCTCCAGCCCAGATTGCTTTTGATCCCAGCCCGTTCGAGCGCCTGCTGCATCGTATCAGTCGTGAGGACTCCAAAGACGATGGGCACCCCAGTTTGAAAGCTAGCCGCCGCTACCCCCTTGGATACCTCAGCTGCCACATAGTCAAAGTGGGGCGTCTGGCCTTTAATCACCGCCCCAAGGCAGACGATAGCGCTGTATCGCCCAGTCAAGGCTAATTGGCGGGCCACCATGGGAATTTCAAAACTACCTGGCACCCAAGCATAGTCGACCTGTTCACCCTGCGGGTCAATATCCACTCCGTGACGCTTCAAGCAGTCTTGACAAGCAGTCAAGAGCTTTTCTGTCACTAAATCGTTAAACCGACCGATTACCAAAGCAAACCGACGGGGCTCACTCTGGTGAAAATTGCCTTCAAAAACAGCCATGAAAAATCAATGCCTAAAAACTGGCTACACCACAAGGTAGTTTAGACCACCGACGACGACCACCAAAATGCCCCAGGCGACAGACCCCAAGAGGATCAAGCGCTTAGACTGTTCCCAATTTTGGGGTGAGGCGTAGGCAACAGGCACACCCACAACCATGACAAATGACAGGAGAACCAGTGCAAAAAGTGCTAACTGGAAAACAATAACCATTTTGATTAAATCTCTCTATCTCAACACGACAGCAACGTTGGGAATTACAGCCAACTTATCCCCTAACTCCCACACTATTATTAGTAAGCTATCAGAAATGTGAATGCGAAGGAAGCCTCAATACCAGGCAACTGAGCGACATTGACCGGGCTCTCAACCTGGTCTCGGAGACGTCGTGACTTACCAACTACTGTCCCTAGCGACTAGCTGAGCCGATGAATTTGGTGCTGTGTCATATCACTGCTGACTTTGACACCCTGGGCGCCGCCGTGGGTGTGACACTAATCGATCCAGCGGCGCGGATGGTTCTAGCGGGTGACTGTCATCCGACTGCGCAGATATTTTTGGCTCGCTATCGGGACGCATACCCGTTGATCGAACGTGAAGCTGTCAATCTTGATGTCGTTAATGAAATCACTGTCGTCGATACTCAAGCGCTAGAGCGTTTGGGCACAGTGGGCAACTGGGTGATCACCTTGGCGAAACGCGGGGGGCAGGTCAGAGTCTATGACCACCACATGGGGAGCGATCGCACACTTCTGGCAACGTCGGTCAACATCGATACAGTTGGGGCGACTACGACTTTAGTGGTTGAAGAGTTACAAGCTCGCGGCATCACCTTAAATATCAGCCAAGCGACGGTGATGGCATTGGGCATTCATCTGAAGACGGGCTCTCTCACGTTCACGTCATCTACCGTCCGCGATGCCACCGCGCTTGCCTGGCTGATGACTCAAGGTGCCAGTCAGGGTGCGATCGCTGAGTTTGTTGAACCCCACCTATCCCCCCCGTTGCCAACCCTATTGGCAACGGCGATCGCCCACCTGCAGCGAGAGCCACAGCCGGGTCATACCCTAGGCTGGGTATTGCTAGAGACTGAGCGGCAGATGCCGGGCCTCTCCAGCTTGGCAGAACGTTTATTCACTCTGCTCGATTTAGACAGCCTGCTCTTGGGCACTTGGTTTGTGGTGAATGAGCAGACGCAAGAGCTGGCGGTGATTGGGCGGACTCGAAAACGGCTGGCCGCCGCTCAAGAACGCGCTGGTATCGATTTCAACACCCTGTTTTCTCAATGGGGGGGTAAGGGGCATCCGATGGCCACAGCGGTGACTTGCATCACCACCAATCCACAAGCGGACTTTGAGCAAATGCTAGCTCAGCTACGCCAACAAATTCCCCAGCTACCGACGGCTCAGGACCTGATGTCTTCCCCCGTGCGGACGATTCTGCCAAGTACTCAAATCGCAGAAGCACAGCGCATTTTATTACGTTACGGTCATTCTGGACTCTTCGTGGTCAATCGAGAGGGACGGCTGGTAGGGGTGATTGCTCGTCGCGACATTGATTTAGCACTGCATCATGGCTGTGGTCATGTCCCCGTCAAGGGGTACATGTCTACCCAGCTCAAAACCATTACCCTCCAGACGTCGCTACCCGACATCGAAGCGCTCATGGTGACTTACGATATCGGGCGGTTACCCGTTTTAGCAGGGGCGCGATTGGTGGGAGTAGTAACCCGCACCGATGTTTTGCGACAACTGCACCAAACGCATCAGCATCAATTGAACACGCCAACCGCTGAGCAGTTTTTGACCAGGGTAAAGCCACCTGCGCCACCACGACTCTGGCAAATTTTGCAGCGCCGCCTGGCGCCTGCTCTCTGGGAGATACTGCAGACTATGGCCACAATCGCTCGCGATCGCGGCTGGCAGCTATACCTCGTTGGGGGCGGAGTCCGTGACCTCTGGCTCAATGATGCCGACACGCCGCTCAGCCTGCCCGATGTTGACTTGGTCGTTGATAGCGCCCATCAAACGCTGGAAATGGGAGCTGGTGTGGTTCTCGCAGAGGCGATTAAAGCGCAGTACCCGGAGGCCGACTTGCAAGTTTATGGACGCTTTCAGACAGCAGCGTTGGTGTGGCATGAGTCGCCTACCCAGCCAGCAGCATCACTCATAGTGGATATCGCAACGGCCCGCACAGAATTTTATCCCTACCCCGCCGCCAATCCAGAAGTTGAGACCAGCTCCATTCGCCAAGATTTATATCGCCGGGACTTTACTATCAACGCCTTAGCAGTGGCGCTAACGCCACCCCAACCGGGACAACTACTTGATTTTTTTGGCGGACTGGATGATTTGCAAGCGCGCCACATCCGCGTGCTCCATGCCAACAGCTTCATTGAAGACCCCACCCGCATTTATCGAGCCGTTCGGTTTGCCGTGCGTCTGGGTTTCACGCTCGAGACTCAGACCGAAAGCTTTATTCGTCATGCCATTGAGAGCGGGGTTTATCCACGGCTTCAAGCTGAGAGGGCTGAGTTACCCGCCCTGCAAACTCGTCTCAAAGCCGAACTGCAATATATTCTAGAGGCCGATTATTGGGAGGCTGCTTTGAGGCTATTGGATGATTTGGGCGCACTGGTTTGCTTACATGCAGAATTCAGCCTCACTGCATCCCTCTGGCAACAGCTCCGCCAGTTAAGTCACTGGTTGATGCAAAGGGATCAGCTAGTTGCTCTATCGCCTGGGCCAATGCGCCTAGAGCTCTTACTCACGGGTGTGCCAGCCGCCGCAAGGGAAACTGTGGCCACCCATTTACAACTGCCTCAAGCGAGCGTGCAACGGCTAGCCCGCCTTGAGCAAGCGGCAGCAAAAGTTGCAGCAGCGTTACCTCAGTGCGATCGCCCCAGTCAGTGTTGGCAGGTGCTCGGCTCCTATGACTTGGCGACATTGGTCTTGATTAGCCTGCAGCATCCTCATCAAATTTGTGAACGCATCTGGCAATACTTAACCCATTGGTCACAGGTCAAAGCGCCCATTAACGGCCAAGATTTGAAGCACTTGGGCTATCTTCCTGGCCCCGCTTACCGAGAAATTCTGGCCCGTGTTTTAGCCGCTACGATAGATGGTGAAATCACTGATCGGCAAGCGGCGATCGCCTGGCTGCTGAGCCATTATCCTCTGCCAACCTAAATCGAGCGCCGGTTTCATCGCAACATTATGCAATCTGCTGACAACAAACTGCGATCAATGGCACAACAGGGTAGATTAAGAGAGTCTAAATTTTAGGTTGTTTTGTCAACATCTTTAACGCCTATGCCACTTGCTCCTGGAACCGCGCTGCAAAATGGTCATTACGTCATTGATGCCCTGCTTGAGGCTGCCCCCAATGGCCATCTTTACTGGGGCACCCATGTGGCAGTTGGCATGCCTGTGTTCATTCAGGTCTTGCCGGTTGGAACCGCAACGCAGAACGACCTCTCTAGCCTGATCGCTCGCCTCGAAGGCATGGCCTTTTCGCCTCAGTCTCCCTTGCCGAAGCCGTTTCAACTCTTTCGAGGCGACGATCAAACGCTGTGTCTGGCCATCGGAACCACTTCGGGTTCGCCTTGGTCAACCCTTTGTAAACATCAGCCTCCGCTCTCTACCAAACAAGCGCTTACAGCCATTCGCCTGATTGCTGGCAGCTTTACCTGGCTTCAAGAGCAAGGACTCTCAGGCTTTGATTTATCCCCCAATCGCATTTGGCTTTCATCGGATCAAACAACTGTCACGCTGACCGGCATACCCTACGCTCCTCAGCAATCCGACACGACTGGAGGTGCAGTCGCGGAGACACCCGTACCGGCTTTGGCCCAGCTACTCTTGAGTTTTTTGACTGGACAATCTTCCCAACCGGTAACGCCTGGAGCCTTAGACCATGCGGCTATGCGTCACCAACTCCAGCAAGCTGCCCCCAATCTGAGTCCCGTCATCAGTGCCGCCATCGAACAAGGGCTGCACTCGCCCGAGCGAGAGTCACCTCTGACCCTGCAACAGTGGCTTGACTGCTTGCCAGATGCCGGTGCCAACTATCAGGTAGCAACCCCGAGTCAACAGCTCACGCGATCGCACCCCCCACGACAACCCAAGGTTCCCACAGCCGTTCAGACATCCCCACGTCAGGGCTCACGACTCCTGCCGGCACTAGCCATAACGGCTCTGTTGGCGGCGATCGGTGGCGGGGCCTTGGGCACTTATTGGCGACTCAATGCCCAGAGCCTACCGGGTGCAATTCGACTTGATCCCCAGCAATCTTTTCCCGCTCAAACCGGCTGGACAGGAGACACCCCAGAGGCTGCTTTCGATGCCCCTTATGTGCCAGCCAGCAATCCGCCCTTGCGCCGGGAAACCTGGTACGAGCAGCCGACTCCGTCAATCGATGCCGCCTTACCAGAGACATCGATCAACAGCCCCGTAGAGACAGTCGATGCCTTTGATACACCATCGCTCACGGACGTGACTACGCCTCGAACCGCATCGCCAGAACCCTTGATCGAGCCTGCCGATCAGCCCTCTGTGGTTCCGTCAGCGCCGACACCTGAGGCTACCCCACCCGAGATCTTAGAGGCGCCCAGCGCGGCTCCCCTGGACTCAGCTCCTGCGGCAGCCCCTGACGTCGCCCCTACAGAGTCAGATGTCACTGGCTTCTCAAATCCGAATGAGGCCACTACACCGCCATCTCCCATGACCGTGCCCAAAGCGATGCCCTCGGCTGAAACGGCAACTGAGAGCTAGCTCTCCATGGTACAAGTCGTCACCCCCTGTAGAATCGGCTTCCCCTTGCTCCTCAGGCCCTTGGCCGACCACAAATGGGTTGGGAGTTTATGCCGTTATGTTCTAGCGCTTGTTGAGTTGGCGAGCTTCTTATCCATATAAGCTGGTTTAAGACGAGGACTTTTGGACAAGAACGTTATAATCTGGACAAAGGTGTAACGAAGTGTGACATTATGAGCAGCCCCGTTGTCCATGCCTTCTTTATGGGTCGTGCCTTAGCCGCCGCGATCGCTGAGCAAGCTGAGCAAACCATGACCGAAACCCTGAGCAATCTGGGGCGCTTCGATGCTGAGCAGCGAGAGCATTTACGCCAATTTACTGAAGAAGTGATGGCCAGAGTACAACAGCAAGAGGCTGCGGTTTCCCAGGAAATGGCCAGTAATGGTTCAGGAGTCACGACGGGGGCCACAAGCTCCCAAGATTTGCAGGCTACGATTGATAATTTAAGAGCAGAGATTGCTCAGGTTCGGTCGACTCTGCAGCAATACCGGGCATCCTTAAACTAGTGTGGCATGACGGGCGAGTTGCTGATTCGGTTTTTTCCTTTTGTTCCCCTTAAGTGTGATCTGGGAGTTTGAGTGTCTGCTGCTTACGATTCTGAAACTGCTGCGCCAGCCTTGCCTGAAAGCACCTCAGGCAAAGGCGAAGCTTCTGATACCGTTGAGTCGCCGTTGGTAGAGCCGGCGGTAATGCAGCATGCCAACTCCGATAATCAAGATCCGGCCGGCGCTTCCCACATTCAGGTCAATGAGGCAACCCTCGACTCAACCAAGAGTTTTGCACCTCTCACCACGCCAGCACCCATAAGTTCACCTTTGGTGCCAGCAAGCCCTGCTCCTCCTAGTCCGGGGGATAAAGCTTATAAGTGGAATCGCAAGCGTTATTCCCGCACCAAGCGCTCTGTCGATATCTGGTCGTTTGTCTTCCGGTTTTTAGGGGCGCGGTGGCTGCACAAGCGTCCCTGGAGTTACCAAGGCGACATGACGCCGGAAAAAATGGCGACGCGGCGGCGTAAGCAGGCAATTTGGATTCGTGAAACTTTTTTAGAACTTGGCCCCACTTTTATTAAGCTAGGGCAGCTTTTTTCTACTCGGGCGGACCTCTTCCCGACTGAATATGTAGAAGAGTTAGCGAAACTACAAGACCGTGTACCAGCCTTTAGCTACGAACAAGTTGAAGAGATTATCGAGGCTGATTTTGGCAAGTCGATGCCAAACTTGTTCAAGAGCTTTGACCCCATTCCGTTGGCCGCTGCCAGCCTCGGACAAGTTCATCGGGCTCATCTCCACTCTGGCGAAGAAGTTGTCGTCAAGGTTCAGCGCCCTGGCTTAAAGCGCCTTTTTACCATCGACTTATCCATCCTGCGCGGTATTGCAGTTTATTTTCAAAATCATCCCTATTGGGGTAAAGGTCGCGATTGGATTGGCATCTATGAAGAGTGCTGCCGCATTCTGTGGGAAGAGATTGACTATCTCAACGAAGGGCGCAATGCCGACACTTTTCGGCGCAATTTTCGTAAGCATGACTGGACTCAGGTACCGCGCGTTTTTTGGCGCTACGCCACGCCCCGAGTGTTGACGCTGGAATACATGCCAGGCATCAAGATCAGTCACTATGACGCGCTAGAGGCTGCTGGTTTAGATCGGAAAGAACTGGCTCATCTGGGCGCCAAAGCTTATCTTCATCAACTCTTAGACGATGGCTTTTTTCACGCTGATCCGCATCCTGGCAATATCGCAGTTAGTCCCGAAGGGACATTAATTTTTTATGATTTTGGCATGATGGGTCAAATTCAGCCTGTGACCCGCGAGCGTCTTATGATAACGTTCATAGGAATTGCTCAGCGAGATGCTGAATTGGTGGTCTCATCCCTGGTTGACTTGGGTGCGCTTCAGGAATCTGAAGATATGGGGCCAGTCCGTCGCTCCGTCCAATATATTTTGGACAACCTGATGGATAAGCCCTTTGAGGAGCAATCAGTTGCTGAAATCAGTGATGATTTGTACGAAATAGCTTATGACCAGCCGTTTCGGTTCCCAGCAACGTTTACTTTTGTGATGCGAGCTTTTTCGACGTTGGAAGGCGTGGGTAAAGGGCTGGATCCTGAGTTCAATTTTATGGAAGCGGCGAAACCATTTGCGACCAAGCTTATGAGCAACAACGACCTCTCTAATTCAACGGAAACTTTATTCGGCGAAATCGGTCGTCAGGCAGCGCAAGTAGGATCAACGGCATTTGGCCTGCCTCGCCGTTTGGAAGATACTCTGGATAAGCTAGAGCGAGGCGATGTCCGCGTTCGAGTCCGCTCCATTGAAACGGATCGAATTCTCCGGCGGGTCAGCAGCGTCAATATGGCGACCAACTATACCCTGCTGGTTGGTGCCTTCGTTTTATCAGCCACCATTTTGCTGGTCTATGAGTTTTTGTGGTTGGCGATCGCGGCTTTTCTCGTTGCAGGTGTTGCAGGGGTGGCCTTGCTGCGCTTGATGCTGCAAATGGGACGAGCTGACCGGTTTTAGTGAGGGAAACAGGGTCAATGCTCAAGCTACTCTTTTCTGGAATGACTGACCCTGGTTTAGTTCGTTCTAGTAATCAAGACGCCTACCATGTCGATCCTCAGGGACGGTTTTTCATCGTGGCCGATGGCATGGGAGGTCATGCCGGTGGTCAGGAAGCCAGTAACATTGCGACCAAAACTATTTTTCAATACCTTGAGGAAAACTGGGAATCAACTCTTGCCACGCCAGAGATTTTGCAGCAATCGCTAGTGCTCGCGAATCAGGAAATCATTAAGGATCAAAAGCAGCATCCAGAACGGAGTGACATGGGCACAACGATCGTGGTGTTAGCCTTCCGCTCTGATGTTGATGAGCAGCCCTGGTGTGCCCATGTGGGCGACTCACGACTCTATCGCTTACGGGGTCCGAAGATTGAGGCCCTAACGGAAGACCACACCTGGATTGCTCGTGCCGTTCGCGAAGGAGAGTTGACGATCGATCAGTCCCGTAACCATCCCTGGCGTCATGTGTTGTCGCAATGCCTCGGGCGAGAAGACATGCATCGCATTGATATTCAGCCGGTAGAAGCCCAACCTGGCGATCGCTTCCTGTTGTGCAGCGACGGACTGACCGAAGAACTGCCCGACACCGTGATTGCCGCCCACTTAAAGTCAATTCGAGCCGTCGAGAGCGCTGCTCAAGCCTTGATTAACTCCGCCAAAAAGCATGGGGGGCGCGACAACATTACCGTCGTAATTGTGACGCTGCTGTTAGACATCGCGGTGCAAGATACCACTGGTGTGGAAACTGGTTTCATTACTAATTAGCACCGTGCGGCGTCAGTAGCTTGCATACCGTCTCTAGAGCGGGGGAGCAGCGGTTTCAGGGGAGCCAGAAACGAAAACGGTCGGGCAACTTATACCACCGAATACTAGCGACACGACTTGGCAATTTACGAGCAGAGAAAAATATAAGCCCTGATTTATAAGGGTTTCACGTCTCGACTGTTTATGGAATTCCAGGCTTTTGGCAACGTGATTGCGTTGTTGCAAATATTCTTTTTTCAGAACATACCAA
>JBCDAJ010000188.1:0-9836 GCA_039185935.1 Cyanobacteria bacterium P01_F01_bin.56
GCGTGACGGGCCTGGCGATTTTGCGAGTTCTCAGACCAATGAATAGAAGCGGAGACCAGGCTCCTGGGCGAACGATGGAAAGTGACCATGTCCTGAGGGGAAAGGGGCTTCCGCTCCTTCACTAAACATACAAGGGGAAAGGTTATCCGGCTTGGCCTCAGTCATTTATTTAATCCTCATCCCTAAGGCTGCACGATGACTTGGGTGCCGAGGCGAACACGTTCGAAAAGTTCCGCGATATCGGCGTTCCGCATCCGCACACAGCCGTGTGAAACGGCCTGACCAATCAGATGCTCATTGGGGGTGCCGTGAAAGCCAATCGCATTGGTGCCATCGGTCCAAAAGCCGATCCAGTGATCGCCCAGCGGGTTTTCAGGACCAGGAGACACCAACTCGCCGGTAAAGGGATGCTGCCAGACTGGATTCTCTTGCAACCGCGTGACGGTAAACTCGCCCGTGGGCGTTTCCCACTCGGCCCGACCAACCGCCACGGGATAAATGGCGACCAAGCGATCCCCTTGAAATCCATAGAGCCGACGTTCTGACAGCTTGAGCACAATTCGCGAGATACTATCGCTAGGCGTCGGCAAAAAGAGGGTGGGATCATCCATCACCTGAGGTGCAGGCAGTGGCGATCGCGCTGCCGGGGGTGTGGTTGGAGATAGGTTAATCGGCTGAGCCGCCGCGATCGCGTGATCGCCACTGCCTAACCACCCGCCCACCAACAGTCCCAGGATGAGCCACCGTCTTTGTTTGGCAAGGCCAGAGGCGGGCTGGAGACGTCGACGCATGGTTGGCATGACTATGACTCAACAACCACTAACATGCCCATGCGTGCGTGGCTGTAAAGCGCTAAGACATCTTCATTGCGTAACCGTACACACCCGTTGGATGCAGCATGGCCAATCGAAGAGACTGTGGGGGTGCCGTGGAAGCCAATAATGCCGTTGGGTAACTCAGTAAAGCCAATCCAGCGGAGGCCCAGGGCACTATTTGCCCCCGGCGCCGTGATCTCACCCGTCCAAGGATTTTGCCAGATGGGATCTTCAACCATTTGCAACACTTCAAATTGCCCTGTGGGCGTGGGGGTTGCTGGGGTCCCAATCGCTACTGGATAGCTATCGAGCAATTGCTCGCCGCTGTAGACATAAACTCGCCGCTCCCTTAACCGCAAGACCAGCCGATCGGCCTTGGGCGTAAACATGGGCAAGTGTTCATCGCGCGGCCCCAAGGCGTAAGCTTCGCTATCGGCTATGGGGGCCCGATCAGGCACATAATCAACCTCGACCTGGACAGGATCATGTAACGCACTCACGGTTTCAGCTTGAACGCTGACAGTATTGCTAAGAATGACAAATCCTATCGCGATTACTAAAAACCAACGATATCGACGTTTCACCACCACTGCGTCATTCTCCCGTCCGGTGCTTAATAATGCGATGCAACAGTTTCTAAAGAACTGTCAACCATATCTTACCAAAGGCCAGGAATCGGCTCGGCAGGTGCTTCCTCTGCTTCGACGACGACTTCTTCTTCAACGACAACGGTCTCTTCTTCGACAATCACCGCTGCCTCTTCAGCTTCAGCGAGACGGGTTGCCAAAGCCTCGGCGACCTCTCCGGGCACGAGCACACCCTCAATCACGTGAATCACGCCATTGGTGGCTGGAATATCAACAGCAACAATCGTAATGTCATCGACAGTAGCCATGTCATCATCAATGGCGACAGCGAGATCACTACCCTCTAGGGTTTCAACCAAACCCGGCGCCAGATCACCAGACATCACCGAGTCAGGAATCACGTGATAAGTCAAAATATCCGTCAACAGATCGAGGTTTTCTGGCACGAGCAGAGCTTCTAGCACACCATCAGGCAGGGCATCAAAAGCTTCGTTCGGGGGCGCAAATACCGTAAAAGGACCATCCCCCATGAGAGCTTCAGTGAGTTCTGCGGCTTCAAGAGCTGCTTTCAACGTGCTGAACTCTTCGACACCGCTGACAATTTCAGCGATGTTGGCGGCCGGCACAAGGTCTGTTTCAGACAGGGTCTCTTCGACTTCCATTTCAACAGCCGTGTGACCATCAGCCCACGCGGGAGCGGTCAACCCAAAACTGAGAACACCAGCGATCGCGAGAGCTCTAGCAGAAAACGCTTGAATAGTCATGTAACTTCAACAGCCTCACACAAAAAATAAATTCATGTGAATTTACCTTAAGCCAATCTAAATAGCAAGCAAGCCCACGGACTATTCGCACTTTTACTTTTGGCGAGAGTCTTTCATCGACGTCCACTGCATGATGCGAGTGATTCAGGTCTGAAGATGGATTAAGGAGATTTACAGGAAAGAATTTACCGCTTGTAGGGTGTCATTAGCGAAGCGTAATGCACCGCCGAATGGGTATGTTCATTGACAGAAATCTCCCAAGCATGCGTTATTCATGGGCGCTCATGCATTCAATCTGACTGTCAGGGATAGTCGGGACAACACTGCTTAGTAACGACTATCCCTGGTGCAGGCCCAGAGCATTAACGAGCTGTTTTGGCAGGGGAATGCGGCTCAAGCTGCAGGGGACGATGCGATCGCCGAAGCGATTTTCCGTCACGGGCTGGGCCGAGACCCAGATAACGCAGATGCTTACAGTAGCTTGGGAAAGCCTCTGGCTGACCAAGAGCAGTATGAAGAAGCAGAGGCGGCTTACCAGGAAGCATTTCAACTCGCCCCTGACATGCGGCAGCCTAACAACTTGGGGCAGGCGCTGTGGAAGCAGGGCCGTTATGCGGCAACAGAGGTCGTAGACAGAGTGCCGTTAGAACCATTTGCGCATCTTTGAGCTGCCAGGATATGCGACTCAGATTTCATCCCTAGAGCAGTTGAATTGCCCAGTTGAGCGTTGCGGATGGAGTGCTGAGCTGAGGTTGACGAATGCGCACAGGGTTTATCGATGAACCGATCGCACAATGAGATAACTAACCGCTAGAGCTAAAATCGCGACCGCTAAACCAATCAAACTCACACCAGGGACCTTTTCTAAATCGAGGATAATGAGTTTGCGACCCACAGCAGTGAGCGCCGTGGCAATAACCAATTCGACCTGGACAACATGCTTGCGAATGTAGGCCGTAATGTTTTCTAAAATCTCTAGGGCAATCAGCACGCTGAGAAACAGCCCAAAAATCTCGGTCAAGGTTGTCTTAAAGAAGCCGACGCTGTCCGATACGAAAAGCGAGCGATAGAGCACCAACCCCAAATCAATCACAGTCACTAAAATCACGACGACCATGGCGATCGATAGCACTTTAGAAACGATCCCTTCCACTTGGCTCACGCGCTTGAGAAACACGTCGTCTTGCCAATTTTGAAGCACCTTTCTCAAGAACGAGTTCGATTGCCTTGCCATTCTGTCTAACCAAAAAGGGGAATGCTGTGAGCATAGAAGATGACCTCCCCCAGGGTAAAGTCCAGGCTCCTGATCATCCCAGTGAGGGGGTAAGGACAGGTTTGCCTGAAGATAGCTATTGATTTACCCGGAATTTAAGTCTTCAGCAAGCTGATAAAGACATCTTGATGCAGGACTTTGGAGCACCTTTACTCGTGCCAATATCGGTCCTCTTCGAAGGACTAAAGGATAGAACTTATGCAGTTGCATCCGATTTCCCAGTATTGGCGATGCCAGAGCCCCAATCAGCCCCTCAATTTCCCCAATCTGTTGAATTGAGGGGGCTCTTACGTAACGCCTAAAGCAGCTGATGTCACGGCACAGAGCTCTGATGGCTTAAAAGCTTGAGGCTGTTTGCCGGTCGTCCGGTATCGATTTTGGTAACCGTGCTTATCCCTCGAAAAAGTCTCTCTATTATCAAAAGTCGGAGGGATTTCAGTTTCCACAATTTTCTGAACCCTCCTCCTTTACCCTTCATGTTTTATAGAGGAGGTCATTAACTTGAACAGCTTCTTTCGATCTGGGTGGGGGCGCTCTTTAGCCCTGACATTTGTATTGGGTAGTAGTGTGCCAGCGATCGCGCTACCCAGTGCCGCTCAATCTTCTGCCCGGTTTTTGGATACCGTTCCTGAGATGCCTATCGCCCTACAAAGTTCCCTGGAACAGTCTACCTGGCAATTAGTCAGCTATCGTGACGCCAGTGGTAACGTGGCGGCGGCTTGGGGCGATCGCCCCGCAACCTTCCAATTTGCAGCGGGACAATTAACCGGTACGACGGGTTGCAATCGTTTCTTTAGCAGCTACACGGTAGCAGGGGACGAATTAGCGATCGCCGACGGCGGCAGTACCCTCATGGCGTGTTTTCCCGAAGCGCTTGCACAACAAGAGGCAGCCATTTTTACTGGCATGGCAGCAGTGACGAGCTATGACCGAGTCGCTGGCGAACTGCAATTGCTTGATCGTGATGGCGATGTTGTGTTGACTCTAACGCCGCAGGTGTCGGCCTCCTTGACCAACACGCCGTGGACTCTGACCGCCTACAACAATGGTCGGGACGGGCTAGCGAGCCCCGTGCTTGACACCGAAATCACTGCAAACTTTGACGATGCGGGTTTGATCGCTGGCTCGGCTGGCTGTAATACCTATCGAGCCAATTTTGAGTCTACAGACAACACGTTGCAGGTGAGTGCAGCGGCAAGTACCCGCCGGTTATGTTCCACACCGGACGGTGCCATGCAGCAAGAGCAAACCTTTCTCGAATTGCTCGCAGAGGCGGCAACGTATGACATCGATGGCCATCAGTTAACGCTGAGAAATTCGGCCGGCACGGTGTTGGCCAAATTTGTCGCAGCCGTCTAAGCGCGCGCGCTGACTCCAGGTCTATCGCTGACAGCAGTTGGTAAGGCGGATATGTGGTCGAGGTAAGTAAAGGGGTGCTGGGGGCAAACGAAATTCCCTCCAGAGCCCAGACTTCGTATCGTCTTCGGCCAGCGACCCAAATCAATCTACCGTTAGCAACCATTGACCGGTTGGCGCTAGAGCAGCGTGTTCGCAACGAGTAGGGCTAGATGTGGGGGCTGGATGCGGACTGATGTTCATTCACTAGTCACGCATCTTGTCCTCACTCCGTATGCCATCTTGGTAATAAGTTGGCAAAGGCACACCGATGTCTCGATTATTTCAGGTGTCTCGATTATTTCAGGGATGGTTAGATTGGCTGGAAACGCATTGGGTGGCTCCGGCCTACGCCGGTGGGGTATTGCTAGGACTGGCGATCGCCTTTCTTGGGGCGGCCGTCAATAGCATGGCAGGCTGGCTCTATGCCATGGGCGGCGTCATGCTAGCGCTGGCCATCATTAATATCGGGGCCTCGCCACGGAGTTTACGCGGCTTACAGGTTCACCGTCAGCCGATTCGCCCGATCAGTGTTGGCGAAACGCTTTCGGTCGAAATTGCGATCGAGAATTCCACGACCCGACCAAAAGCACTGTTACAAATTCGCGATCAGGTTCCCGCTGGATTAGGCAAGCCGCCGGAAACGGCGATCGCGACGCTGGCTCCTCGGCAACAGCACATCTGGCACTACAGCTTGGAGCCGCAGCGACGCGGCATCTACCATTGGGATGCGATCAGGTTGCGGACGGCGGCTCCCCTGGGGCTATTTTGGTGCCAGCGTCCCCGCTCGGCGGCCACCCATGCCACGGTCTATCCACAAATTTTGCCGCTGACTCACTGTCCGCTAATTGACCAAATGGGCATTGCCGAAGGCGTGCGGTGGCAGTCTTCTCGACAAGCCCAGCAAGCGAGTCAGGGCTTGACTCGCGCTGTGCGTCCCTATCGCTGGGGAGATCCGACGCGGTTGATCCACTGGCGCACGAGTGCCCGCTATGGCGATCTGAGAGTGCGGGAACTGGAGGAGCAAACCGCCGATAATCAAGTCATTATTGGCCTAGATACGCGTGATCGCTGGAGCGAAGAGGCGTTTGAGTCAGCAGTTGTCGCTGCCGCCAGTTTGTATGTTTATAGTCTGCGGCGGCAGCTCTCAGTGGCGCTGTGGCTGCCACATACAGGGCTTTTGCAAAATAAGCACACGAGTTTGTCGGCACTGGCCGCAGTGATGCCCGGTGCAGCAGGGTCAACCCACCGACTACCGGCACAATCTTTGATCTGGCTCGGGTCTAATGCCGTCTCTCCGCCTTTGCTACCTGTCGGCAGTACCTGGGTGCAATGGCAGATCTCTGCAGCGTCAACTAGTTCCTCAAGACAGCAACTGGCATTGA
Organism: Cyanobacteria bacterium P01_F01_bin.56; assembly: GCA_039185935.1. GTDB lineage: Bacteria > Cyanobacteriota > Cyanobacteriia > Phormidesmidales > Phormidesmidaceae > Halomicronema. Next base: position 6,220 of record JBCDAJ010000188.1, read on the forward strand.
CCATTCAGCCTCATAGTTCTCTGGCTGAGCAATTGATGGCGGCAACCGAGCGATAGTCTCTCTTATCCCAGTTCTCCCCAATAAAGCTCCCGATTGAAGTGCATGGCGATGGGGGCAACCGGGCGGCGGGGAAAGACGTGTCGCTGGAGTTTAGAGTGTCGATATTAATCGCATTCCAAGAGGTACTAAACATGCCCGACTTTGCCACCTTTAGTCTGTTTTTGAGTGCCGCGATCGCCCTCGCCATTACGCCTGGCCCTGGCCTCCTTTATGTGTTGACTCGTAGCCTGAAAGGTGGACGTCAAGAAGGCATTGCCTCTTCTTGTGGTACCGCAGTGGGCGGTCTCTTTCATGTCGTCGCTGGCGCCTTGGGCATTTCGCTCTTACTCGTTGCGTCAGCATTAGCCTTCAACGTTGTGAAATATTTGGGGGCAGGCTACCTGGTTTACTTAGGCCTCAAGACGATGTTGGGTGACGACTCGTTGATGGCCGCCAATACTGCAAAGCGAGTTGGCCGCCAGAAAGCCTTCTTACAGGGCATCACGGTTGAAATGTTAAATCCTAAAACGGCCCTCTTTTTTCTCGCCTTCATCCCTCAATTCGTTAATCCTGACGGAATTGTTTTGGTGCAATTTTTATTGTTGGGCACCGTTTCAGTCGCGCTGAACACTACCGCAGATATTGTGGTGGCTTCACTGGCTGGCCCCATCGGTCAAAGTCTGTACAACCACCCGCAGTTACAAATTGCGCAACGCTACATCACCGGCACCGGTCTCATGGCTTTAGGGGGATATGTTGCCTTAACGGGTGACCACGATGGTCAATAGCGGTTGTCGCTCAGTTCTCAGCGACCTATCATGGCGTACTGTGTTTGCTACTGGTTGAGGAATGTGGCGATCGTAGGCAATGACGAAATTCAGCCTTGATCCACTCGGTGCCCACATCGTCGGCTGTAGACAACCGGCTAATATTCAACCAATTACTGCTGGTGACCCGATGAGACAAGTCAAGTGGCTGAGTGGAGGATTGTTGCTTTTGCTAGGATTTTGGTGCTTGGGTCGGGCTGTGGAAATGAGTCTCAACCGCGACCCTCATGTGCAGGAAAAGCGTGAAACCGTGACGGCGGGCATTTTGTTAGGGTTACCTGCCACCGCCGGTGGCAGTTGGCTACTGTGGGCTCAACATCGGCAGCGTCGTCAGCAGGCCGCTCAGCGTCTGCGAAATATTTTCTTTCACCTGGTGCAAACTCGGCAGGGCCAGGTTACACCGCTGCAGTTTGCGATGGCCGCGCAAATTGATGGTGATATTGCCAAGGCCTACTTGGACGATCGCAGCCTAGAGTTTGACGCCACGTTTGATGTTGATGAACGAGGCCACATGACTTACTGCTTTCACCTGGGAGACGGTCAACGTCAACCCTTGCCAGCCGAGATGAACGATATTTGATGAGCACAATCCGCCGGTAGGTGAGCATAGCCCAGACCTCTCGTTTCTATGCTTTTTCTGACGCCCCATATGCTGAAGGTATCAGGGTGAAGGGGAGTGTGAGGTTCTATCGCCAGCTGTATTTGGTTCAGACCATTTCAGATCGCTAAATTCCTGATCTGAAGAGGGTTTGAATTCTGAACTCTGTAGGGCTCTGCCCTTCCCGAAGGGTATTCTGCCCTTTGCTATAGGTAGAACACGATTGGAAGCTTGCGTTCTGCGCTGTTCACTTTGCACTCCGAACCCTGCATTCCGCATGCTAAAAAATTCACGTGGTGCTCTGCTGTATGACTGATGTCAATACGCCTCAATGGCCCCATCCCTTAATTTCGGCAGCGGCGATCGCCGCCCTGCCCGAAAACGTCTTTGTACATCCCCTCAATGACAATGCCGTCCGCCACACGCGATCGCTGGCGGGCGCTACGGGGTGTTTGCACCTGGGAGTTTATCTGGTCAGGGTAGAGCCGGGACATCATTCCACGGAATATCATCGACATCGAGGGGAAGAAGAGTTTCTCTACATCCTGTCGGGACGCGGCATTGCCACCATCGACGACGAACCCTTTGAAGTGCAAGCAGGAGACTTTATGGGCTTTCGGCCTGACAGCCCCGCCCATGATATGCACAATCCCTTTGATGAGGATTTGGTCTATCTCATGGGTGGCTACGACTTGGACTATGACGTTGTGGAATATCCCCGCCAAGGCACTCGCATGTATCGCTTGGGCGATCGTCGCACCTACGAAACAATGTGATGTCTTTTGCCACCGGGGCATTCTCTATGTAGCAATTTCATAAGTGGCGGTCAGGCGATATTCGCCTTGGGCTGGCACCGTGACGACATCCGCGGCCGCATTGGTCGTTTCCACACAAACAAAATGCTTGTAGGCATCGTCCGTTAAATCTCCCGATTTGGCAGAAATCTCGACCCAGGGATTCCAAACGACTGCGGTCTGATTTCCAGTTGAGGTAATGCGAATGCGGCGATTCAAGGCTCGGTCGTCAATCATCAACTCGTTTGGTACTCCTTGGTAGATGCGATCAACTTCCGCCGCGATCGCGAGCGGGCCAGTTTGGGGTTTTATTGCTTGATCATCTACCTTGTCGATGTAGGTCGTGCCGTCGAGTCCGAGTACAGTCGTTTGCGCAATGTCGCCCACGGTGAAGTAGGTGTGGAGGGCTTGAGTAATGTCAAAGGGGCGATCGCTCAAGTTACGGGTAACGAGCGCCACAGCCAACGCTTGACCGACCGTAATTTCAATTGTCAAAGCAAAGCTGTAGGGCCACAACGCCCGAGTGTCATCCGTGTCGCTAAACCCCAATGTGATGTGCGTCGCACCGTTGGTTAAGGTCTCAGTACGCTTAACTGTCCAAAGCCGATTGCGGGCAAAGCCATGGCTGGGGCGACCTTGGCCCTCGGGGTCAGGGCCAAACCAAGGCCAACAGACCGGGACACCTCCTTTGATGGCTTTCCCTGATTGATAGTAGGCGTTATCGCTCACAAACATGAGGTCGTGGGTGATGCTCTGAGGCTTAAATGCCAAAACCTGGCCGCCATAGACCGAGATCAACGCTGACGCTTGCCCATTAGCGACCTCAATATACGGCAAGCCGCCTTTGCCCTCAACAAATTTAAGCTGTCCTGCAAGGCCATAGTCCTGGTTGAGTTGCGCCAAATCCATCGTGCCAATCCTCATGTCTGTTGCTTTATTAAAGCTTAGTCACAGGAAGAGATGACCCACCTTGCCAGAGCAATCAGGGTCATCATCATGAGTAGCCGCCTCCGCAACTGTCTGGGCATACTGCTATCAGCCGAACCATCGGCTGAGGCCCAGAATTTGCCGTTCAGGCTCGGCCGATATGGCCTGACACAACCTAATCGATCCCCTCTGCGATGTCTAACCGTAGTTCTTCTGCTCCTCAAAAATCGCCCTTGCCATCTTGGAAGCTGCTGCTATTGAGCGCGATCGCCGGTACAGCCATAGTCGGAGCGCTTAACGGGTGACAAGCCAATTAGAAGGCTTGCTGTATCAGGGATAGAGCCTGAAGACCGCGCCGAAAAAAGCATCGTTTATGGGGCTTGAGAGCCATCAGTTGGAAGGCCCAATGCTGCCAAAGTTTCATGCTATAAA
>JBCDAJ010000189.1:0-9726 GCA_039185935.1 Cyanobacteria bacterium P01_F01_bin.56
GATCGCAAAATGGCGTGACTTTACCCGCCTCAATCAGGTCTTTTAACGTCAACAGATCGGCTTGATTCGGGGCGGCGGTCAAACACTTTACCTGGCGATCGCGGCGCTTGCCTGCCCACGGGCCCAGTAACATGGCCCGAAAGAACGCCGACGTTGAACCACCCACCATGACGTAGATGCCACCTGGCTGCAGCGCTGAGAAATAGTCGGCAAAAGGTCGATAGGCGGCAGTATCCAACACCAGGTCGTAGGGCTGCTCGGGGTGGGGCACAGCGGAGTGGGTGTAGTCGATGACGCGATCAGCCCCGAGTTGCAGCACCATGCCCCCTTTTGAGGCACTGCAGGCACCGGTTACCGCCGCCCCAAGCGCCTTCGCAATTTGCACCGCAAAAGAACCCACACCGCCAGCCGCCCCCACAATCAACACTCGCTGTCCTGGTTGAACTTGCCCCACATCACGGAGTCCCTGTAGGGCTGCCAGGCCTGATACGGGAACGGTGGCCGCCGCCTCAAATGAAAGCGTTGCGGGCAGGGGTGCTAGAGCTGTCACCGGCGCACAAACATACTCAGCAAAGCCCCCAAAGCCGGATTCTGAAAGGTCGCCAAAGACCATATCTCCTGGCTGAAATTGGGTCACAGCGGTGCCGACGGCTGCGACCTGCCCCGCGATCGCACTGCCCAAAATCGAGTGCTGAGGTTTCCGTAACCCGCCATAAATTAGGCGAATCAAAAAGGGGGTGCCCCGCATCAAATGCCAGACCCCAGCATCCACCGATGCAGCATTGACTTTAACCAAGACTTCATTGGCTTGGGGAACGGGTTTAGCGACATTTACCAAATGCAGCACCCCAGGAGCCCCATACACTGTCTGGGCGATCGCCTTCATAGTCTGGAGTCCTTGTTCCGGCATGACAGGATTTGCCACTGACATTAAATCACCTCCCGTTGAGAACAAACTCGCCAAGGGCAATTTCTCTACCTCGACTTACACTGTAAGTTTAACTTACGGCGTAAGTTTGTCAATATGGAGAACGATCGCGGCTGCGTTAGATTTACGCTCTCCTGGTGAAACCGTGGTTATAGCGATTGTTGACATTGATGACAAATGATGGCGATGGCTCAGTCCCGATCTGCCCAATCCACTCCCCAGATACCGTTGAGTCGAGCCAAGATCTTGCAGGTCGCGCTGCAGCGAGCCGATACAGAGGGTCTAGAAGCCCTGTCAATGCGCAAGTTAGCACAAGCTTTGGGCGTGAAAGCGATGTCGCTTTATCACCACGTGGCCAACAAAGACGACATCATCGACGGCATGGTTGATCTCGTCGTTGGAGAGATTGCCCTCCCGAGTTTGACGGTGGATTGGCAAATGGCCATGCGGCAACGGGCGACTTCGGCCCATGCCGTGTTGCTGCGGCATCCTTGGGCCACCATGGCGATGATGTCGCGGGTCAATGTGGGACCCGCAATGTTGCGCTATGTAGAGGCGACATTGGCCTGTCTAGTAGAAGCCGGGTTTTCGTATCCCATGGCCGATTACGTGTGGAATGCGATCGACAGCCACATTTACGGCTTTACCCTGCAGGCTTTGAACTTTCCGTTTGAAGCCGCCGCATACTCGGCGGTAGCCAAAGATTACGTCGCGATGATTCCCCCCCAGCAATATCCCTACTTAAATCAGCTGACGCAGCATGTCATCGATGGCCACCACGACGGGCGCCATGATTTCGAATTTGGTCTCAACCTCTTGCTCAACGGCTTAGAAGAGTTGCGGTCGACGACTGAACATAAACAGATTGAGCCGCGCCCTTAAGGGCAACCCTCGGATGTGGAGACCTAGCTTCCCCACGCCCCTCGAAAATATGCACTCAAATAGTGAAAGCCTGGTTGAGTGCCGCGATCACCTGGAGCGGACAAGACGTGGTTTTTACCATTCAAATTTTCCTCGGTCATTTCATCGACTTGAGAGAGCCTGACAGATTCAATGCCGATGTTGAAACTTTGACGATCGCCTCAAATGCTTGACCCAAATTGCCTTCCGCGAGGTCCAGGACGGCGGTTCGTCCTGGTCGATAGGGGTCTGGGGGGAAATCGAAATTCCCCCCAGTACACTGTTGCCGCTTTACCCAAATAGTCGTCTTATGACCCAGCCAGCGACACGAAGGTCACGGTCAAGTGCATCACGACCTCAAGCCGGGCCCTTCGAAAGTATGTACTCAAATTGGCAAATGCTCAGAAAATTCCAGATGAACGTTGCTGGTCAGTCAGTCGAAAGTCAGAGCATTAACCCAGGCAACCCATCGATACTTTGGGCATTTTTCAGTTTTTGGTACGCTGCTAAGCCCTCTTCCCCTTTGGCGGCGGACCATTTATCCAAGACATCTCGCTGCCCAACAAAGTCATAAAGAGGGACAGAGTAACCGCAAGAAGCACCTACGCGGGTCACATCCACAGTAATAATGGCCCGCCAGCCTGACTTGTCTTCAAAATGTCCGGCCAATTCTTGGAAGCGGTCTGACCCCTTAGGCAAATAGGTGCCCTGCCCAAAAAACCGCACGATCTGCGGTGGCCCTTCAAACGCACACAGCATAATGACGATGCGCTCGTTTTCCCGAATATGGGCGATCGTTTCCACCCCACTCCCGGTGAGATCTTGATAGGCTACCAGCGTCGGACTGAGAATCCTTAGTGCATCGGCCCCTTTGGGTGAACAATTGACATGGCCAGACTCGGATAGTGGGGCGGTCGCCACAAAAAAGATTTTCTGCTTTTCTACCCACGCTTGAATGGACTCGCTAATTTCACCAAAAACTTTACCCATGCGGCACCTTGTCTATTAGCTGCACTCTAGCAGTGATCAGATTTCTCACCGCAGCAGTGGTGACCATGTTCTCTGTAAGTAGGTGGGTTGAATCTTTCATAGAACGAGCTTATGATGACGAAACCCTCGCGAGCATTGGGTTTCGTTCCTCAACCGCAACCTACATCATGTGCAATTTAATAACGCCTGCCTACTTAGAGACGTTCAGAACTCTGCCAATCACTCAGAAGCTTTTTTCACCCTGCCAACTTTAAGTACTTTCATTCAACCGTCAAAGTTTTATTGAATAGGAGCTTTCTGCGAAATCGAGTGTGGCCATCTCAGACCCCTCAGAATTGCCTTCGCAACCTTAACCCTTTGGTGGAGTTGTGGCTCATTTTCATTGGCAGGAGCAAAACTCCCTGCGTTTAGTGAATGAGTACGGGCGCGGCAATGCTGATCTTCAAAAGTTTTTGCGATTACTTTTTTTACGATTACTTGAGGATGCCCTCTTGTCAGTCGGACACCTAGTATGTTTTCAACCGCTCGACTAACAAGAGTGAGCTTTTGGCGGATGAATGGGGATCATCGCCAACCACAATTATTCGGAAAATCTGAACGATTGACTCAATCTACAGCGGCAACAGCGGGCAATTTCTAGGGCCAAAGCGTTGAAAAAGCAGTCCTGATTCCATGGAAAACCATGAGCAGCAACATCAAGAATATTTGACTTTTTTCTGGTTTTCATGAAGCACAGATAAATCTTGCGGGTTTTCACTGAGGAAATCAGTCCTTGAGATTGGCAAACCATGTAGGAGAATGTTTCTCCTCAGGGTTTACTCGGTTGGTTTCTCTAAAGTCAGGTGTAAATATCCAACCAGTGGCATTGAAATAAATTGTCTTGATTTCCCAGAGACAAACAAAACTGTGATTTTGCTTGCTGAGCCAATAAAGTTGCCAACCGCTCGCTAGTATCTGCGTGTCAATGCCCCTTGCCCATGGAGGAAGTGGTTATGTCGAAGCGTGTTTACCGTTCTAATAGCGTCACCAGTCGTCATACTGTCAAACAACATCTTGGGATGGTTGCCGATGCCGCTATAGTTCCTGATGTCTTACCCCAGTACTTGCCAGAGTCTGCCAGAGAACTGCGGCAGCGTGTACAACGAGCAATTCAGCGGGGCGACTATGCATGTGCGATCGCCATCCTCAATCACCTCACTGAGCGCCAGGGGGCCCAGGCAGAAGATTTCAACAATCGCGGGTTGCTGCATTTGTGGAACGGCCAACCCCATCAGGCCATTCGCGACTTTGACTATGCGATTGAGCTCAACCCTGAATTGCCCGCTGCTTATAATAATCGGGCCAACTACTATGCCAGTCTCGGCAACCTAGAGCGCGCGCTGGCTGATTACGATCGCACCATTGATCTTAATCCGTTTCATGTCCGCGCACGCATTAACCAAGGCATCACGCTGCGTGAGCTTGATTGCTATGATGCGGCTCTTGAAAGCTTCGATGATGCCTTGTTATTTAACCAGTTTGCGGGCGAGGCTTATGCTGAACGAGGCCGGACGTATCATCTGCGGGGTGATTGGAACAGTGCGATCGCCGACTACCGGCGGGCGCTGCAGCAACTCTCGACCCTGAGTGAAGAAATGGTCTTGACGCCTGGCTCTTGTCGCTATCGAGTCATGACTTGGCTCAGTGAATTAAGCTTAGCCGCTTGACTCCTTTTCCTTTGACCGCTATCAATCTTCCAGGCCCAGCAGACTGAACCGGACTGGCAAGGCCAATTTCCTAACGGCTTTTCATGACCAGGTGATGAAGGCGCTTAGTCAATCGAGATTTTTTGAGGGCCGCTGTTGCTGCCATTATTGGACGAGTCATCCTCATCGGTAACGGTTACATCCTGATCGCTTAACCAAGACTTGACGGGGTCTTCATTGAGGTCAAGGCGCAGCACACCAGAGACAAAGCCGCCGACAAAGGCCACAGGCTGACGAGCCAGTTCTTGAAGAAAGGGGGACAGTTCATCAAAAAACATTGAGGGTGTTCTCCTATTTTTCCAGCCACACGGTTATATCCTACACGGTGAGCCAGGTTGGCGCGATCGCCAATCCCGACACCAGCTCTCGCTACCGCCGCTGCGGGCTGGCCATTTGCTCACGCTCCAGCGCCGCATTGTAAATCCGTTCGTTTGCCCTCACGGATTTTTGCAAATCGACAATTGGGTGAGGATAGTCGCTGCCCAAGCGCACGCCAAACCGCTTTTGCTCAACACCGGATAACTGCCAGGGCGCATGTATTTTTGCTGCCGGTAGCGCTTGTAGTTCGGGTAGCCAATGTTTGACGTACTGACCTTGGGGATCGTAATCTTTGGCCTGCTTAGGAATGTTGAAATACCGAAAGCCCCGAGCATCGTTCCCCACCCCAGCGGTGTAGTTCCAGTTGCCCCAGTTGCTGCAAACATCGTAGTCCACTAGCCAAGACTCAAACCATTCAGCGCCCATGTGCCAATCGATGCCGAGATTTTTGGTCAAAAAGCTCGCGACGTTTTGCCGACCTCGATTGGACATAAAACCAGTTGCGGCGAGTTCGCGCATGTTGGCATCCACCAGCGGATAGCCCGTTTCGCCAGCGCACCAAGCCTCAAAGCGCGGCCAGTCTTGTTGCCACTCGACCGTCAACTGCCGCAAGCCCGAGGGATAAAAAACGCGATCGCCATGCTTAAGACAGATGAGCCGGAAGTAGTCGCGCCAGAGCAGCTCAAACACTAACCAATAAGTAGAGTCGTTGCGCACGCGCTCGTTTTCATATGCTTGAACGGCTTGGTAAACCCAACGAGGCGATAAACACCCCAATGCCAACCAAGCAGAAAATTTGGAGGAGTAGTTCGCCCCCAACATGCCGTTACGAGTTTGCTTATACTGCTTGAGGCAGTCAGCATCCCAAATGTAGTCTTGCAGACGAGCCAGACCGGCTGTCTCGCCGCCTTGAAATGTGAGTACAGCGCGATCATCTTTAGTAGGCGCTGTGCCCCCTAGCTGATCGAAAGTGGGCAGCTCCCCGAAGGAAATCGAGGAGGGCAGGGGCGGCAACTGTTTAGGTGGGCTAAACGGCTCATAAACGCTGCTGGATTTTTCGACTTGCTTACGAAACTTAGTGAAGACCTCAGGCACTTTTGGGATCGCAAACGGTAGGTCGTCGAGGTGATAGAGCGTCGCCCCCCAATAGGTTTGCACGGTTATACCGGCGGCTTCGAGCTTATCAGCCAAGGTATTTTCCACGGCAAGCTCTTCAGCTGTGGCTTCTTCGTGCCAGTAGACGGCCTCCGCGTCCACCTCACGGACCAAGGCTGGCAGGATGGTTTCGGGTTCGCCCCAGCGGATGATCAGATCGCTGCCCCGCTGCCGGAGCGATCGCCGCAAATCGGCCACACTCTCCAACAAAAACTGTGCTCTGAATGGCCCCGTTTTAGGAAAGCCAAACGCTGTTTTGCCAAATTGCCGAGGATCAAAACAGTAAACAGGAATGATCTCCACGCCCGCACTGAGCGCTGCCTGCAGGGGCTCATGATCGTGCAGGCGGAGGTCGTTGCGAAACCAAATCAAGATTGTCATGAGCGCGACGAACTAAAATGTCAACTTATGTAAACTTAGCAAGTTTTTTCCCTTACTGCCTGTGGCAATCTCAGTTGGGTCTGACGCTAAAGCCCCTCGCACTCGCAAATCTGGAGAATTTTGCATCCGATTTCCCGAGGGTTAGGGAAGCCAAGGCCAAAACTGGTATCCCTGCGTCAGTCCTGTGCGTCAGTCTTATCAGTTAGAGACACTGCCGCGTTGGCTGCTGGCGCTCCAAGTGCCGGTAAAATCGATTCGCGATCGCGGATCGATTGGACACCTGGGACAACCGATCGCTGAGAGCATCTCGATTTTGGCAATATGATGGCGTCGAAAACTGCTGCTGACTGGCTTTGCGGTATTGTGATGCAGAGCTGGTGAGGACCCTTAACGGATGAAACAGTTACGTCGCATGGTACGAATTGGGCTGTCAGCGATCGCCCTGCTAACGGCTGGAGTGGCAGTTGAGGCGATCGGGCCTCAAATAGCCCATAGCGCTGAAGATATTCGTATTTTGGTCGATGGTCCGCTGGTGTTTGACCTCTCGGTTGAGTCCCTCGCAACCTTTGCCGAGACCGGCGAAATTACCGGTGACTTGCAGCTCTATGCCCGGTTCTTAAACGAAGAGACGCTGCAGTTGTTACGCCAGGGCCTGACGCGCAAAATCCCCCTAGACGTGACCACGGTAGACAACCTCGCGTATTCCCCGCTGGGGCGCGATGCCTTGCAAAATGTTGGCAAGGTATTGCAAGTGTATCGCGGGGTAAATGGTCAAAAGGCGCTGCGGGCAGCTGTCATCGGCGCGGCTGCTAAGGCTGACGCCGAGGGATGGACCATCATTGATGTTTTAGAAGAGTTTCCTACCCCAGCGTTAGAGATTGAGCTCCGAGACTTGCTCGCGCTACGGCAGCAACTCGCGATTTATTTCAGCTATAACGACGCTGTCGTCAGAACCGTCCGAGCCCAGGCGGCAGCAGAAGCCGCTACTCAACCGCACGTCAACTTGGGTGAACTGGCTGATCTCAGACAAACTGGCCCCTTCAGCTTTACGAAATCAACGATTACAGTCACTAATCCAGCGTTACGCCAAACGTCACAAGGACTGTCGGTCAACTATGACTTCGATGTCGATGCCTACATTCCCGATGGGTTAAATAGTCCCGCCCCCATCGTCATCATTTCCCATGGCTTTGGGGATGTCAAAGAGAGCTTTGCGTTTATTGCCGAGCATCTCGTCTCCTATGGTTTTGTCGTTCTGTTGCCTGACCATGTGGGCAGTGATTTGGCCTACCGCCAACAATATCTCGCAGGTCGCCTAAATACTCTGTTGAGCCCGGTGGAGTTCATCAACCGGCCTCAAGAAATCTCATTCCTAATTGACCAGCTAGAAGAGCTCGTAGCTGAATCATCAGACTGGGCTGCGTACCTGGATTTGGATAACATCGGCGTGACGGGCGATTCCTTAGGCAGCACCAATACCCTGGCGCTAGCAGGCGCAGAAATCAACTACGCGCGACTGGTAGAAGCCTGTAATCGCGATAACGTCGTGTTGAATTTTGCGTTGTATCTACAGTGTCGGGCACAATTTTTGCCCCCACAAAATTTCGACCTGAAAGATGCCAGAGTCAAAGCCGTCGTTGCGGGGCATCCCTTGGGGGCCTCCCTGTATGGACCGGAGGGCTTTAGCCAAATTGATGTCCCGCTCTTAATGGTTGGCGGTTCTGAAGATATCGTTGCTCCCGTGGCGGTCGAACAGTTTCATCCGTTTATCTGGCTGCAAACCGAAGCCAAATATCTCGCCATGCTGGATATTGGCACCCACTTTTCCTCGAAACCCGGTCGCGATGGTGCCGGGGGGATTTTTGCGCTATTGGCAGGGGCTAACCGAGATATCGGCAGTGCTTATTACAAAGCCTTGAGTGTCGCTTTTTACAACGCTTATCTCCGCGGGCAAGAAGAATATTTGGCTTACCTAACTGCCAGCTATGGCAACCAATTAAGTGATGGCCTACCCATGGGCTTATCCATCATTACCGATCTCCAGCCTGAGCAAATTGAGGCGACCTATGGCCGTCGCCCGCCCTTCCCGATCATTCCCGCACCGATCGCCGCGACGGTTTCGCCTCGGGCTGAGAGTATTTTGGCTGAGATTGCGGAGACTGGGGTGTTAAAGGTGGCCTTTCGCAAGGATGCCGTCCCCTTCGGCTTTATTAACCCAGAAGACGCCTGGGATGGCTACTGTGGCGATATGGCGATCGCCCTCAGCCACTATGTTGCGACTGAACTGAATAGCGACGTTGATATTCAGCTCGTAGAACTGACATCGACACTGGAAAACCGCTATGACCTCGTTGCTGACGGGGTGGTGCATCTGGAATGTGGCCCCAATACGATTCGCAATGATGTGGATGGGATTACCTTTTCTAATCCCATTTTTGTGGCGAGTACGGAATTTTTGATTCCGGCGGGACAGGCAGCCGCGATCCTCCCAACGACGCCCTTGGCGGGAGTTCGCTTAGGCGTGTTGGCCAATACGACCACCCAGCAGTTTGTAGAAGCGACCTATCCGGACGCTGACATTACGCTGTTCTCGGGTGTGGAAGGTCGGCAAAATGCGATTGCTGCGATCTCCAACGGTGAAATCGAGGCCTTTGTTGGGGATGGCATTTTGTCATACGGCGAGTTGCTGTTACAGGGCCGGAGAATTGATGATTTTGCGCTGATTCCAGAAATCCCGCTAACTTGCGAATACTATGGCCTGGCCTTGCCCAACAACGATCCTGAATGGCAGACCTTGATCAACCAATTCTTGGTCAGTGATCGTGAAAACCTCATCTCCAGTGCCTGGTTTTCTGCGATTTATCCCGACGAATTGAACAAGGCCGAGTTTTGCCTCAATCGATAGTTCGAGGTATCTCAACCACTGCATCTACCAAGAAGTTGAGACTGGGAGGTTTAATACCCGTTCTTCAGAGTAGTTCTACAGCTGGAGTTGAAAACGGTGGGAGCGAGCAAGTGGCGGCGGTAAAGATGCGTCACTGGACTTTGAAAAATCGGTATAAGCGCATTCGACAAAGTCCCCAGACCAGTCAGCTCAGTTTGACAGCAACTAGCCGATAAATTGCGGCCGTGATGGCGATGCGACAGGCAATGCTCGACGGTCATAGGCCATATAGCGGTGTGCGAGCTTATGCAGTACGCTCATTTGTACTGTTCTGGTAGCCCCTATGCGTCCCCACTCCGCCGATTTACGTCAGCGCATCGTCACCCTTTACGAGCAAGGAGAAGGGTCGATTCGGCAACTCGCCA
>JBCDAJ010000190.1:0-9540 GCA_039185935.1 Cyanobacteria bacterium P01_F01_bin.56
CAACCAAGGTCATATCTTCAGCGGCGGCCACAGCCTTAATGACCTCGCGCCCCATCTTGCCGCATGCGCCATTTACCACGACGGGAATTGTTGATTGTGCTGCCATGAACCTGTTTCTAAACGGTCAACAGGATGAGTTTAGTGCAATACTGTCTCATGCATGAGACATAAGACGATACGGTTCAAATTCCTAAAGATACAGCGTCGTTCCTAACTTGGCCTCGAAAAGGCCTTTTCGTTGGCGCTGAGATCAGCCATCTCCACATCGCGGCGCAGCACCGTACCGTTGTGTCCGGTCAAAAAGCGGGGCAGCTCATCGTATTCGATCAGCTCCATGGTCTGGATGTTGTAAGTGGTGTAACGGGTTAGTTCTCCATTAGGGGCGTCAAGGTCAACATCGAGCACCGTTAGGGCCTTCCACGGGGGCAAATCACTATCAATCAACGGCCGCGGCCCTGAGCCGATAACCCCCATGTTGAGTAGCTGTAAATTACCGCGATGGCCCGGATAGTAAGCATGATGGTGACCACTAATGTAGGTGTGAACATCGTACTTTTCCAACATGGCGCGGAGCTGGTCAGCATCATTCATTACTTCGCCCGGCTGGTCGCGACCAACAGTTACGGCATAGAGGGGAAGGTGTCCTAACAAAATTCGCATACGAGCACTCTGGGCGGCTTCGCTGGCCAGCGCTTGCTCGACCCAAGCCAGCTTATCTGTCGGAATTTTGTTAGAAGAAGCATCCCAAGACATAAAAAAGATGTCGCCTTGGCGGAAAGTGTAATAAAAGGGGAACTCGAAGCGATCGACAAACTCAACTCCGGGCTCATGTTCGGGGTTTTGCCAATAAGCTGCGGCTAAATCTCGCTCCTGTTTGAATAGAAAGTTGCCGTCAATGCCCTGTGCGCCTGAAGCATCATGGTTGCCGATGGTAAATCCGTAGGGGAAGCCGGCGGTTCTTAGGGGAGCCGCCACATGATCATCAAAAGCGGCCCACATGGCTTCGATTTGCTCGGGCGTCAGCGTCAAGTCTTGCCCTGCCACCATATCGCCACCGCAGACAACTAAGTCCGGATGCCAAAACGGCATCAGCGTCATCGTTTTATCAATTTCCGGATCGTAATCGGTCGAGCCATACGCGCCATTAAGGTCGCTCATCACTACCATGCGGAGATCGCCTCGGGGCGGGTTTTTGGGCTCCGCGCCCAAGCTTGCCAACAATTCTTGGGTGGCAGCCGGTAGTTCCGCTGACTCTGAGGCAGTTTTGGCACTATCGTCTGGGGTGACCACCTCAGTGGATACGGTTGCTGAGGTTTCATCGGCAGTAGAGGCGCTGGGTGGGGCCTGACTGCAGGCCACGACCAGGCTACCAATGAGGCCCAGAGCCACAAAAGACAAAAATCGTTTCCAACCCATAGCCTTTCACACCGCGCGAACAGATCTACGGCACACACTTTACCTCAACCCATTCGGTTTGCGACGGCATTTTTGCAGAAACCTCACTGCCTCAACTCCGATGCTCCTACCTGCAGGAATAGCCTGAAAGACAGATATTTGGCGCGATCGCTTGAAATCTTGACGCTGATTTCTGCAGCTTGCCATACTCAAATCGCATTGTCGCAATATTTCTTGCTCGAACAGCCCTATTTTTGAAGAGACGCCAAATCTAATGCTGAGGACATATGCGAAACGAAGTCCCATATTGTTGGTTGTTAGCCTTTTGCTATTGGCCTTAGGGCTAGGCCTCAACTTTTGGTGGACTGCCTATGGTGGCTTTAATTTGATCGGGTGGTTGCTTAACTTTTTGCCTGGGTTGGTGCTGCTGCTGACTGGGTATTGGGTCTCGCAAGTTCGGCGTCAGCGATGGCTGTGGCGTTCGATAGGCGTGCTGTTGACACTATTGCTAGCGGTATTTGTTGCCTTTGCTAATGTAATCGGTTACGCCTTTATCAAAGCTATAACGCCAATTACCGATATTGAGCAATATGTCGAGGTGCGATCGCAGTTTGGCGATGCTGACTATATCCATCACTTTCCACTCACTATTCCGCCAGAAGCGATCGAAGCACAACTTTACTACCTGCCAGGGGCTCTTCAAGGTGAAATGTTCATGCAATTGAGAGTGGCACTGCCAGAAGCGGCTTGGCGCAATGTTCAAGCTGAGTACGAATCGCAAGCGCAATATCAGTTTGCTGCCGAAGATCTCAATTCATATGAATTCAAGTCACCCGTATTGGTTCCCCGATGGCGGGTGGGTGATGATGACACGACTCAATTTCCTGACACTTATACCCTGCTGTTTCTCAGTGGCCCAGAAAATTCGTTGGCTAGCTATGGTGTCGCTTTTGATCAAGCATCACCCGAAATCGTTTATTGGGTAGAAGATGGCAGCTAGCTGCCTCAAACGAAAACCCTTCCTGAGATTGGGCGATCACTAGGAACCCAACTCAACAGCCGTTTCCCACTCCCCCAGACGGTATCTCGATAAATCTATGGCGGAGAGCGAACTCTGAGAAAAGCAGCAACTGATACAAAATAATTGGCGTCTTTTATCAATCCTTAAACCTAGTTCTATTCAGAGTAAGCGTCTCGTTGCCTCGCTTAGCTTTCATCGAGCGTTGGCTCAGTGATAATCTTTTCAGCGACTAGGCGATCGCGTCTGTTTTATTTTTTAAGGAGAAAGCCCATGACCAATAATCCCTTTCAGCGAGTGTCTCGTCGCCGGGTAGTGCGCGGCTTGATGGCGACCACTGCTTTTGGCATGGTGACAAAATTTGGCACCGCTTGCAGCCCGGCAACAGACGCCGACGCCCCCGCAGACGATGCGGCAACTGGTGAGACAGCGGGCGAAGACGTGGTCGTTGGGTTTATTTATGTCGGCCCCAAAGATGATTTTGGCTACAACCAGGCCCACGCCGAAGGTGCCGCCGCCATGGTGGCGAACGTTCCTGGCATCACTTTGGTTGAGGAAGCTAGTGTCCCTGAGACCACTGCAGTCGCCGAAACGATGCGCAGCATGATTGAAATTGATGGTGCCAAGGTTCTCTTTCCCACTTCCTTTGGTTACTTTGACCCATACATTTTGGAACTGGCGGAAGAGTTTCCTGAGGTGCAGTTCTTCCATGCGGGGGGACTGTATCAAGATGGTGTGCATCCTGATAACGTCGGTAGTTATTTCGGTTACATCGATGAAGCGCAATACGTCGCGGGCGTGGTTGCCGGTCATATGACTCAGTCTGGCAAGCTCGGATTTGTCGCGGCTAAGCCAATTCCTCAAGTTTTGCGCAACATCAATGCCTTTACCCTAGGGGCAAAGTCTGTCAAGCCCGAGATTACGACTCAGGTCATCTTTACGGGTGACTGGGCACTGCCCGTCAAGGAAGCGGAAGCGACCAACAGCATGGCCGACCAAGGCATTGATGTGGTGACCTGCCACGTTGATAGTCCTAAGGTTGTGATGGAAACGGCGGAGAAGCGGGGCATCTATTCCAGTGGCTATCACGCTAACCAAGGCCCCCTGGCCCCCAAAGGCTACCTCACCGGCGCAGAGTGGGATTGGTCGAGCATTTACACCCAACTTGGGGAACAGTTTGTGGCCGGTCAAACCCTGATGGCGGGTGATATTCCTCATATTTTGAGAGGCGGTTTAGCAGGCAATTTCTGTAAGCTGTCAGACTATGGCCCAGCGGTTACAGATGAAGCCAAGGCCGCTGCAGATGCGGCCAAAGAGCAACTGATCAGCACTGAGTTGATCATCTACAAAGGTGAATTGAAAGATAACCAAGGCAATGTGATTTTGACTGGCGAGCAGGACTACAAGCAGGATGATATTGAGTTAGAGAAAATGGACTACCTGATTGAAGGCGTCGAGGGCAGTATTGACGGCTAAAGTCTTTTCTGTGACTGTGCTGTAGCAGAATTCGGAATTCGGAATACCCTTCGGGAAGGGCAGAGCCCTACGGAGTTCGGAATAAGAACGCTGTCTGTGTGGTCATTTCAGGAATTACGGCTGTCCCGACCTAATTGCGGATGGCCATATCTGACAGGCTACTTAGCTGACAAAAGCGCCGGAGTTGATCAACTCCGGCGCTTTTTGATTGGGGCAACTGTAGCAGTTAAGTGCTGGGTAGGCGCTGGGCTTACATCATGCCCATACCACCCATACCACCCATACCGCCCATACCACCCATACCGCCCATACCACCCATGCCGCCCATGCCAGGATCAGCACCACCAGCAGGAGCAGGAGGTTCAGGCTTCTCGACGACCAATGCCTCAGTGGTCAACACCATGCCGGCGATAGAGGCTGCATCTTGTAAGGCTGAGCGCACGACCTTCGCGGGGTCAATAATGCCGCTGGCGATAAGATCTTCGAACTCACCCGTGAGGGCGTTGTAGCCCATGTTGAAGTCCAAGTCACGGACCTTTTCCACAATGACGGAACCTTCGCCACCAGAGTTATCCAC
Source organism: Cyanobacteria bacterium P01_F01_bin.56 (assembly GCA_039185935.1). Classification (GTDB taxonomy): domain Bacteria; phylum Cyanobacteriota; class Cyanobacteriia; order Phormidesmidales; family Phormidesmidaceae; genus Halomicronema. The sequence goes on from JBCDAJ010000190.1 coordinate 4,467, forward strand.
AATCTGACGGAGGGGTGCTTCCAAGGCTTTGATGATGATGTCAACACCGACTTGCTCTTCCGGCACTGTGAAAGAGGCTTTTAGAGCTTCGAGCTTGCCAGCCAAATGCAGTAGGGTAGAGCCGCCACCGGGGACGATACCTTCGTCAACCGCTGCTTTGGTCGCGCTGAGGGCATCTTCAATGCGAAGTTTGCGGTCTTTTAACTCCGTTTCCGTCGCGGCACCAACCTTGATGACAGCTACACCACCCGCTAACTTCGCCAAGCGCTCAGACAACTTTTCTTTGTCGTACTCAGAATCGGTGCGCTCAAGCTCCTGACGGATTTGTCCCACGCGGGCTTGGATGTCAGTTTCATTCCCAATATCAGAAACCAGCGTCGTCGTATCTTTGGTAATGGTGGCCTTGCGGGCAGTGCCCAGCATCTCGAGCGTAGCGGCTTCTAGGCTCAGGCCGATGTCTTCCGAAATCACCTGACCACCAGTGAGCACAGCGATGTCTTGCAGCATCGCTTTACGGCGGTCGCCAAAGCTTGGGGCTTTGACCGCAGCGACGTTCAGTACGCCGCGAGCTTTGTTGACTACCAAGGTGGCTAGGGCCTCGCCTTCAATGTCTTCAGCAATGATGAGCAAGGGCGCACCGGCCTGCGCGATGCGCTCTAGCACACCCACCAAATCTTGGATAGAGCTGATTTTCTTATCTGTAATGAGAATGCGAGCGCCTTCTAGATCGGTCACCATACGCTCTTGATCGGTGACGAAGTAGGGGGACATATAGCCGCGATCGAACTGCATCCCTTCAACGACTTCTAGTTCTGTCGTCAACGACTTGGACTCTTCGACCGTGATGACGCCATCTTTCGTCACCTTGTCCATGGCTTCCGAGATCATCTGACCGACTTCGTCGTCGCTGCCCGCAGAAACCGCTGCGACTTGAGAAATCGCGTCACCAGTCACCGGCTTTGCAGCGGCTTCGATACCGGCGACAACTTCCGCAACGGCTTTATCGATACCGCGACGGAGGCTCACCGGATTGCTGCCCGCCGCCACATTCTTCAAACCTTCACGGATGATAGCCTGAGCCAGCACCGTCGCTGTAGTCGTGCCGTCACCAGCCAAGTCTTTTGTCTTTGAGGCCACTTCTTGAATGAGGCGGGCTCCAGTATTTTCGTAGGGATTATCCAGATCAATTTCTTTGGCGATCGTGATGCCGTCATTCACGATTTGCGGTGCGCCGAATTTCTTTTCCAGTACGACGTTGCGTCCCTTTGGTCCGAGGGTAATCTTAACCGCATCGGCTAGGGAGTTGACCCCTTTTTCCAGGGCCTGTCGCGACGCTTCATCAAATATGACTAGTTTCGCCATGTCCCACTCTTTCTCTCTGCAAATGAAACATTAGCACTCAATTGTGAAGAGTGCTAACCAGCATAGAATATCGCCTGAAACACGTCCTCAGAAGTCGCGATAACCGACCCTTGGGGGAGTGGGTAGATGAGGGTGGCTGGGTAAGGGGGTAGATGAGGGTGGCTGGGTAAGGGGGTAGATGAGGGTGGCTGGGTAAGGGGTAGATGAGGGTGGGTGAGAGATGACTGCGAATTATGACCTTAGGCAAGGGGTGACGATGATCGGTCGGTAGACAATATTGAGATGCCTGCGACGCTGCTGGTTTCAGCTCTGCTCAACCAGCCAGAATCATTCAAATCATTGGGGCGAGGGCTGAGCAAAGTCGAAGCCCAAATTAACCAATAAAATACGTCCGTGTACTTAAACATATAAAAGGGGAGCATGTAGGCCTTACTAATGCTCCCCAATACAAATATTTAAGTGATTAATGACATGAAGCCATTACATGTCGCTGAGGACTTGGCGAGCGGCGGCGATCGTGTTCTCGATATCTGCTTCCGTATGGGCCAGTGACATAAAGCCAGCTTCGTACTGAGATGGGGCTAGGTAAATGCCTGCCTCTAGCATGCCCCGGTGGAAGCGCCCGAATTTCTCGGTATCGGCATCTTTGGCGTCGTCATAACTATGCACTTCCTTATCCGTGAAGAACATGCCAAACATGCCGCTGATGTTGCCGCCAGTCGCTGCGTGACCAGTCTCATGGGCGGCGGCCAAAAGTCCTGTGATCAGCTTCTGAGTCATGGTTTCTAGCTGTTCATAGGTGCCGGGACGTTGCAAGATTTCCAAGGTCTTGATGCCTGCGGTCATGGCCAATGGGTTGCCTGACAGAGTGCCAGCTTGGTAAACCGGGCCAGCGGGAGCGATCATTTCCATGATGTCGCGACGACCGCCGTAGGCGCCTACTGGCAATCCACCGCCAATGATTTTGCCGAGGGTGGTGAGGTCAGGGGTTACGCCAAACTTTTCTTGGGCACCGCCGTAGGCAATGCGGAAGCCAGTCATTACTTCGTCAAACACGAGGAGCGTGTCGTGTTCGCGGGTCAGGTCGCGCAGACCTCGTAGGAAGCCAGCATCCGGTGTAACAAAACCGGAGTTGCCGACCACGGGCTCCAGAATGACGCCCGAAATTTCGCCGGGGTTTTCCTCAAGCAGTTTTTTGACAGCGGCTAAATCGTTGTAGGGCGCCGTAAGTGTACTCTGGGTCGCCGCTTTAGGCACGCCAGGAGAATCGGGCAAACCCAGGGTGGCGACCCCAGAGCCTGCCTTGACCAAAAACATGTCGGCGTGACCGTGGTAGTTGCCCTCAAATTTGATGATCTTGTCACGACCGGTAAAGGCTCGCATCAAACGCAGTACAGCCATGCAGGCTTCGGTGCCAGAGTTAACGAAGCGCACCATCTCAATGCTGGGGACGGCATCGATGACCATCTCGGCCAACACGTTCTCTAGATAACAGGGAGCCCCGAAGCTGGTGCCTTTGTCTAACGCAGCAGACAAGGCCTGCAGTACGTCGGGATGGGCATGACCACAGATAGCTGGCCCCCAAGTGCCCACGTAGTCTATATATTGATTGTTATCAACGTCCCAGATGTAGGCCCCTTTGACGCGATCAAAGACAATGGGTTGGCCACCCACTGATTTAAAGGCGCGAACCGGAGAACTAACGCCACCAGGCATGAGGTGTTTAGCAGCGGCAAAAATCTCTTCTGATTTGCTGGTTTTGAGTGGAGCTGTGCTGACCAAAGTATTTTCCCTCTTAAGTACCTTGCTAAAGTCGTTTGCGCAGGGCGATCGCCTGCCGTATGACCTGTTTAAAGTTTCTGTTTAATATCCTATCGATCGCCCTGCGCGGATTTCAGCCATGTCAAGAAGTATTAAGGAACCTGCTAGCTGTGGGTGATGCTAGAGGGTGTCAACGGGATTGGCGAGACCGACTTTGTTGAGCTGCTGCCGCATTGCGTTGCCACATCGCGGGTTTAATCCGGCGGAGCGCTGAGGCGGGAAAGCGACGATGCCACTCAGGCTCGCTTAGGGCTGCCAATTCGGATAATTTGGGTGCGAGATTGTCAGGATAGGGATGAAAGTCGGCCACATCAGTCGCTTGAGCAAAGCGTTGATTCCAGGGACAAACATCCTGACAAATGTCGCAGCCAGCAACCCAGCCGTCTAGATTTTGAGCGATTTCAGCCGGTAGGGTTGCGTCCCGGTTTTCAATGGTGTGATAGGCAATACAGCGGTTAGCATCTACCACAAATGGGGCGGCGATCGCACTTGTTGGGCAAGCTTCTAGACAGCGGGTACAGGTGCCGCAGTGTTCGGTATGCGGACGATCAGCGGGCAAATCCAAATTTGTGAGCATCTCACCTAAAAATACCCAAGAGCCATAGTCACGGGTGATGACGTTGCCATTTTTGGCGAGCCAACCGATACCAGCCTGTTGCGCCCAAAACTTGTCTGAGACGGGCCCTGTATCGACATAAAAGCGAGTTTGGATATCAGGGTGGTGCGATCGCAGCCATTCTGACAATTGCTTCAGCTTTTTTTGCATCACTCGGTGATAGTCGCGCCCCCAACCATAACGGGAAATTTTGCCATGGTCGGCATCACTAGAATGCTGATGGGGGGTGTAATAGTTCAGCGCGACACAGATCAACGATTTCACCCCAGGCATCACCTGAGTGATGTCTTGCCGCTTGGGATTCTGCATCCAGGCCATATCGGCCTGATAGCCTTGATCTAGCCAGCTCTGCAGATTGGCATTGCGCGTCTCAATGGCTTCAGCATTATCCTCCAGTCGAGCAATGCCGACTTGATGAAACCCGATTAGCCGAGCTTGCTGTCGGATTTGTGGGACATCGACAAAAGGGGGCACCCGCTGGCTGTCGTTCACAATGGCTCCTAAAATCCCGAGCGGCCCACTTTAGGATAGCGGCAGACGAGACTACTGAGTTCTCTAGCAGTATCTGTTGACTGTAGGATAGCCCACCCTAACTTGTTGGCTGGACTGTTCAAAGTCAAAGACAGCTACAACACGGATGTCGTCTCGCTCCGGCTGGGCACTGTGGCGATCAGCGATCAAGCGGACAAAAATGCCTGTGCTGACAAGGTAAAAACGTCACGAAAAACTTTAACGACAGAGTTGAGGCACCGAGGATTCACGGTATTGGAGTCTCAAGGAAATTTTGTGTTGGCCACGCCACCGACTACCCGCAACGCCGAATCGCCCTATTGGGCACTTAAACAGCAGGAAATTTTGGTGCGTTCCTTTAAACAACCGGGATTGAACGACAAATTGAGCATCTCAGTTGGCACACCAGCCCATAATCAAGTGCTGATAAGAAGGTTGACTAGCCGAATAAGAGCGTAAATCAATAGCTTTGGCTTCTCAACCACCGTGTTTACAGCAAGCTGCCTCAAGTTCAAGCCATTTTAGATGGCTGAAACAATTACCCAGTCAGGACTTTACTGCTGAGTTCTGAACTCCGAGCTCTGATTTTTGCATTCTGCCACAGCAGCAGAAACCCTAAATATTCGTAACCGTCCCAGAAAGAAAAAGAAATCTTAGGGAATGAAGCGGTCGAGCTTCGCTAAGTTGTGAGGATGAGCGAAGACATCGAAATTGCTGGTATCAAGGTTCCGAAAGCCGATTGGGAGGCCACGCCTGCGAGTATCC
>JBCDAJ010000191.1:0-9517 GCA_039185935.1 Cyanobacteria bacterium P01_F01_bin.56
CACCAGCAGTTAGGCAATTGGTATGAGCTACAACGTTCTCTCTATCAAGACGTGGCTCGACAGTTCATCCGCCAAGCACCGCTGAGGGGGAGGTCCGCTTGAATTATGGGTTTGGTGATTTTGTCAATGCGTAAGTCCTGAGTTCTTGCGATGAATAGGACTGACAAAAGCCCCCTCTATCAAACGATGGAGGGGGCTTTTGAACGGCCGAAAGAGGTAATTTAACGCTTCACTAGCTTTTTAGAAACCTTACGGATACGCACAGATTCAGGCGTTACTTCGACCATTTCATCGGAGCTAATGTATTCCAAAGCGCGTTCTAGACTCATCTCGACGGGTGTCTGTAGCTGCACCAGTTCGTCACCCGTGGCAGAGCGATGGTTGGTCAGCTGCTTCGTCTTGCACACGTTCAGTTCAAGGTCTTGAGGACGGTTGTTTTCACCAATCACCATGCCTTTGTAGACCTTAGTGCCAGGCGTGATGAAGAACACACCGCGGTCTTCAGCATTTTTGAGCGCATAGAAAGTAGCAGTCCCTTCTTCAAAGGCCACAAGTACACCATTGCGGCGGGTTGCAACTTCTCCACTCATCGCTCGATATTCTAAAAAGCTGTGGTTCATCAAGCCTTCGCCCCGAGACAGCCGCATGAAATCGCCCCGGAAACCAATTAGCCCTCTAGCTGGCACCACAAATTCTAGGGTAGAACGCCCTGTACCGGTGACGCGCATGTCTTGCATTTCGCCACGGCGCTGACCGAGTCGCTCCATACAACCCCCAACCGCATCTTCGGGCACATCCAAGACCACAAGCTCATACGGCTCACAGGGTTGACCATTGATTTCCCGGTAAATCACCTGAGGCTGAGATACTTGAAACTCGTAGCCTTCACGACGCATATTTTCAATCAAGATGCCCAGGTGCAGTTCACCGCGACCTGAAACCGAAAAGCGATCCGGAGAATCTGTCAGTTCTACTCGCAGGGCCACATTGGTTTCCAGTTCACGCATCAAGCGATCGCGGAGTTGCCGCGAGGTGACAAACTTGCCCTCTTTCCCGGCAAAGGGAGAGTCATTGACCGCAAACGTCATGCTCAGAGTGGGTTCATCCACGCTGATGAGTGGCAACGCTTCAGGATTATCGGGACAGGCAATCGTTTCCCCAATGTTGGCATCCGCAAAGCCAGCGATCGCCACAATCTGTCCAGCACTCGCTTCAGTAATTTCAATACGCTGGAGACCCTCAAAGCCCAGCAGCTTAGTAATTTTAGATTTGTTGTGCTTGCCTTCGCGATCGATGAGGACCGCTGGTTGCCCCACTTGTACCGTTCCATTGTGGATTTTGCCGATGACGATACGGCCCAAATATTCCGAATAGTCCAGCGTGGTGACTTGCAGTTGAAACGCTTTGGCTGGGTCACCCACTGGCGGGGGAACATGATCCAAAATCGCTTCAAACAAGGGTTGCATGTCCTTATTTTCGTCATCGAGTTCTTTTTTCGCAAACTCGCCGAGGCCAGACGCGTAGAGATAAGGAAACTCGCACTGATCGTCGTCAGCCCCTAACTCGATAAACAGATCCAATACTTTGTTGATCGCATTGTGCGGATCGGCCTGAGGGCGATCAATTTTGTTCAACACCACGATGGGTCTGAGGCCTTTTTCTAATGCCTTTTTGAGCACAAAACGTGTTTGCGGCATCGGTCCTTCGTTAGCATCCACAATGAGAATGCAGCCATCGACCATCCCCAACACGCGTTCAACTTCGCCACCAAAGTCAGCGTGACCAGGGGTATCCACAATATTAATCAGCGTGTCTTGATAGTGCACCGCTGTGTTCTTCGAAAGAATGGTGATGCCTCGTTCCCGTTCCAAATCATTGGAATCCATCACGCAGTCAGGAACCTCTTCTCCCTCACGGAAAATGCCGGACTGTTTGAGTAGCGCGTCTACGAGCGTTGTTTTGCCGTGGTCAACGTGGGCGATGATAGCAACGTTGCGAATGGGAAGAGTCATGATTTCTGGGAAATCCTGTGATGTTTAGAAAAGTGCGATCGCGTAACGAAATGTCCTTCAACAAAGGCCAATCTTAATAATTGTAACGTACGCTTCAACCCCTTGAGTAGACAGATATTTTACGGTTCTGAGAGAATAAAAAAATGTGGATTGCCTATCTCTAGTGGATACCAAACCGGCTACAGTTTCTATCCATTCTCGCGCTGGGCGCTGCAGTGCCCCCATCAATCAGTAGGATGATAAAACGACAAGCGGATGGAAAAGTGTGTGGCTCCAATCTCTAGAGCATCTCAGCTTCCTTTAGCAGCCATTGGTTGGCGCGAATGGGCGACGCTACCGCAGCTAGGGGTGCAGCAGATCAAGGCCAAGGTCGATACGGGGGCTCGCACGTCAGTACTCCATGCCTTTGACCTACAGTATTTTGAAGCCTCGCAAAGACTGATGGTGCAATTTAAGACGCACCCGCTACAGCGCAATACGAGTCTAGTGGTGGAAGCGATCGCTCCGGTATTAGCAAGACGCCAAATCCGCAATTCAGGCGGGCAAACACAAGAGCGGCCGGTAATTCTCACCCCAGTGTCATTGGGTCAGCAGCTCTGGAATATCGAACTCACCCTCACCAATCGCGACATGATGGACTTTCGGTTGTTGTTAGGACGTACAGCCATCTGTCAGCGTTTTTTGGTTCATCCCGGCGATTCTTATCTGATGAGCCAGTTTAGTCACCCTGCTGTCCATGCCGATGAGAGTAACGCAGCAGGTCTAGCGTGAGAATTATCATTTTGTCTCGTGATAGCACCCTCTACTCAACTCGTCGGCTCAAAGAAGCTGGTGAAGCCCAGGGGCATGAGATGCGCGTGATTGACCATATGCGCTGCTATATGGATATCACGGCCCACGATCCAAAAGTGCTCTACCAGGGCAAACCCCTGGCTGATGCCGATGCCATCATTCCTCGCATTGGCGCGTCCAATACCTTCTACGGAACGGCAGTTGTGCGGCAGTTTGAAATTATGGGCGTGTTTACGCCGAATCCCTCACAAGCCATTACGCGATCGCGGGACAAATTGAGCAGCCTGCAACTACTAGCTCGTCGAGGGATTGGCTTGCCAGTCACCGGTTTTGCTCATGCCACTCAAGATATTGACGGCTTGATTGAACTCGTCGGTGGTGCCCCCCTAGTGATCAAATTATTAGAGGGCACTCAAGGCATTGGAGTCGTATTGGCAGAAACTTACCAAGCGGCAAAATCGGTGATTGAGGCCTTTCGAGGCCTCGATGCCAATATCCTGGTGCAGGAATATATCAAGGAGGCCCAAGGCGCCGATATTCGCTGCTTTGTAGTGGGGGATAAAGTCATCGCCGCCATGAAACGCCAGGGAGCAGACGGTGAGTTTCGCTCTAATCTGCACCGTGGCGGCAGCGCCACCAAAATTAAACTGACGCCAGAAGAACGGAATATGGCTGTGCGAGCAGCCAAAGCCATGGGGTTAAGAATTGCGGGCGTTGACTTGCTACGCTCGCACCACGGCCCAGTCGTCATGGAAGTCAACTCTTCCCCAGGACTAGAAGGCATTGAACAATCCACAGGCATCGACATCGCCACCCAGATCATCACTTACATCGACAACAGTCGCGCCGCTCTCGAAGCCTAGTGACATTCCCATGGGCCGTAATCATGAACCGTCAAAGCGCATCCGTAAGCCTCACTGCGCGTCGCTTCTGCAACCTTAGATGGGCCGCACCTCCAACAGCCCTTAGCCCGACAGTCAAGGTCAATTCCAATCGCGTTGGCAAATATACCAGCGAGGCTCGATTTGCTTAATCACGCTGCCGCCATTCGCACAAGTGTCATGGACGTGTTGCGGATTATCTGTAGAGACATAGACCAAAGGCAGATAAAACTCCTCAATCACAAAGGTGACCTGTATCGCCTCACGCTCAAGCGACTCGCTGACCCCAGCAAAATCGTAAAAAGACCGATCAGGCAGTTCCACAGAACTGGCATTGGACTGTTCCAGCTCATGGATGGCATCATTCACTAATTGTGTAAATTCAGAACGATGCGCATCAAAGGTGTCTTCGACTTGTTGTACGGCTTCTGGCGTGGCTACAGGACGTAGACATGCTGTCAGCACGATCGCAAATCCAAGACTGAGCCCAAGCCAGAGATACCGCTGGAACGCCTTGTCACCATCGCCGATCATTACCTTAACCTGCACGCCCCCGAGCAACTCGCCGCAAAGTGCTCGCAGCTTTAGCATTCATGCCTATTCTTCGAGCGATTTCTAAGCCATGATGAACAGACACTCCACATCGCTAAGTTTAATGTCGACAAATGATTAATCATGGATTTCTTGAAGATTTTCTTTATCCATCAAGGTCAGAATTAAGAGTGACTTAGTTATTCTTAAATAAATCGAATATTTTAAGTCCTGTAAACAAAACTTTCAAATCAAAGAGAATCACAAACATTAATAGGATGTGGGCAAAAATGACTAAGCATGAACAGTCTAAGTTGGCATCACATTTATAAGATCATACTGAGAGACAACAGCCTCTATACAAAGTATCTATATCCAATCAGAATCGGCGATCGCGCTTGGCTTTAAGAGCAGGCTAGACCATCCTAAGGTCGATATTATTCGACTTAAAAGTCACTGAAATCTAGATAATACCAGGGATTCATCCTTTCTTAGCCCAGTCAACCCAGTTGTCATAAATTTTTCTAGAAATATGAAACTGTTGGATGCATTGGCCATCAGCAAGCACGATAAAAGCTTAAAAAAAGAAATTATTTGCGTGACTGAAGGCTATACATCAACCACAATCAAGAGAGTTGACATTAACAGCCGCTACATTGAGCTCTGAGTAGCATTCGCTATTACTTTCCCACCTTTAGAAAACAATCCTAAAAGATGGTCTGTCCATGAAACTTTCTCAAGACTATGTTCTCGTGCTCGATGAGCAGAAATACCATTCACCCAGACCGGCATTGTGTAACCTGTCTGGTCATTGTGCATTTGTGATAGCGACCTCAGTGGAACACGCTATTGAGCAGGCTCAGCAAAAAAACCCTTGTCTGGTCATTTTAGTCGGGGAAAATCAGAGCTGGTTTGAGCATCAGGTCAGAATATTACGCCAAGCAAACCAAACTCCTGCCATGACGATTGTAGCTCTGACAGAGTCCGGTTCTCCCCGGTGGCATAGTGCCAATAACCACCTGGATCTAGATGGTTTTTTAGTCCAACCATTGACTGACGACATTCTCGTCTCGTTGGTGCAATCTGCAGTGGTTAAGCAGTCCTATCGACAAGCGAGTTAACACCACAGCATCAATGTGAATGATGTGAATGATTTATTCAGATCAGGCAGAACCATATTCCCAAGTAAGTAGGCAGGTGTGATTAAATTGCAAATGATGTAGGTTGCGGTTGAAGAATGAAACCCAACGCTCGCAAGGGTTTTGTCACCATAAGCTCGTTCTACAAAAGATTCAACCCACCTACTTAGCCGCGATCGGTGATGAGTCCTCAGTGGCAGCAGTCGCCCTACCGTTTCAGTCTTTAACGACCTTTGCGCCCATGCTCCCCTACTCTAAAGAACGATAGGCAAATTTACGCCGTACAGTATTAGTCAGTCCTCTTGTTAGCTCAAACATTAACGGGTATGGTGTCGCTAATCAGCGATACTAGGCGCTCTTAAGGACGATTAGCAATCTGAGCACACCACACAAAAGCGGTTTAAAGACCTAGCTGTGAAGAACGTTTTAGCCCTACAGGTCATCAATCATCACAACTATAATATTTTGCTAGGTTACGGCTTATCGAGGGTAACTTAACACGTCATTGTTGAGTGACTACGCTGAGTTTTCGTCCACCTACTTAGCTGTCGAGTTGATGAGTACGCGAGGTTATTAGTTTGCTACCGAGAGTTGTACCGGCAAGCCAAGTCAAGCCTTTTAAGTTTTGGTTTAACGACAGCTTGCAAACAGGCGTACATTTTGAAAATGAGCTCTACTACCAATTGAGAGAAACTCCCGCCACTGAGCACAGTCGCTTGTATCACCTAGCTTGTCGGCTGACCAAACATGGTGCAGATGTCTTTCTGACGGTATCAGATGAGCAGTGTAACCTTTGGGCCAATCTCCGGAATCAAAAGGTGCTGGCGAGCAATATGTCTGAGAAGTTATCGCTGCCCACAGCTGAAGGGTTGATGAAGAATTAGGCACGCCTTGAGTTTCACTGGCTGAATGCTGATCCAAGGTAAGCAGATGCCCGAGCGTACACCTGCTCCATCTTGAACAAGCCGAACTTTGATCAGGTTGCTCTATCTAGAGGCTGCTGAAAAAGTCTAGAATCCCCAATATACAAGAGACATAGCCGTTCCGAGTGGCATTTATATGCAAGGCAAATTCGCTGAAAGTCCCATTCTCTCGTCAACAAACCTTGCACTTCATCTGTCATTTGTTGGCTGAAATGACTGAATATCAACGAATCTGACTTTTTCAGTAAGCCCTATCTAGGTGATTGAAGCTGCCTTCTGGTATGCATTCCGACCTCCGCACTCAGCATTTTGCGATGGCGACACATCCGATGCTCTGACAGTCGTTCGCCGGGTCGAAATGCTGGGCAAACAGTGAGCAATTCTCAGCAACAGATTCGCTGATGTGACATGGGGCGGAGTAGACAATCTGAACTCATGCAGGCATTTATCACAATTGTCTGAGCAAGAGTTGAGCATCGGAAGCTTGATGCTAGCCTCAGTATCACTGTCAAGCAGTAAGATTTTGAACGTAAATATGCAACGCCTGGTCTCGCATCACTTATCCCACCAGCTGGCGGTGATTTTAGGACTCACGTTTAGCGGTGTGATCGTAGCCGAACGGGCTAGCGGTGAATTCACCATCGCGTACTGTGAGGGTGAAGAAACAGCCACTCATATTTTTCGCGATGGCGATCCAGAATCACCCGATAGTGAATTAACAATTCGGATTTACGATCGCTCAGACGCGATCGTATTTCTGACCTCCCCGGCCATTCGTGAACCCAACCCAGAGGGATACAACTACTCCAATGAGTTTGGGAATAACCAGTGGACGCTGTTCATTCCTAACAATGGTTCCACGTGTTCTTTATCGCGTGACGGTATAGTTTTCGACATGGGTGCAGTGACTATGCGGGAACCATCCAGCACCGGTGGGGTTTAGCAAGCAACCGGTGCTGATGCCGCTATATTGCTTTGGGCGAACCAATAACAGACTCCGATAGGCGATCGCGCTTACTGTCGGGTGCGATCGCTGCACTCATGCTGGGCCCGCGTAGGGTGATGCTACCAGCAGCCATCAGGTTATTGACTTTAACAGGGCTTAAACTCCGCAGGCCATTACCCGTCATCGCAACGGATTTTGATAAACCGATGTTTGCTGTACTGCGGCATCATTTTGCCAGAGTAGCTTCATGTCTAAGGCTGAGGCCGCCGCCGCACATTGCTCGTTAAAACACACCAGATGATCGATCTCTCCTAACCGCGCTTGCATGAGTTCCACAGCTTCGGTTGCTGTAGGGCGATCGATTAAGAGAAACAAAAACTCCAGCGACGGATTGTGAAACATCAGCGAAAAGTAATGACCATAACCGGCCACCCCGACGGTCTGGGCCGATGCTAGAGCTTGGCTCATATACTCCAACTGGCGACCGTCATAGAGTTTGGCATAGATGGTGCGATCGCGCGTCCAGTTACTACTAAACCAAATCGGATGGCGGCCAATGTAGTAATCCGACGGAATCATCGGTTTCGTAAAGTTATAGATGCAGGCGTATAGCAAAATCGCCAAACTTACCCAGCGCCAAGCTCGCAATATCCAGGGACCCATCTCCCCAACCCGCGTCTGCACAGCGTGCAGCCACATCGCCACGCATAGCCCTGTACACACAAAAACCAGGGTAAAAAATCGAGTTTTCCATGGTGACCAGCCCAGCTTGTAGCTCAGCACTCCCACCAGGGCAATCGCCAAGAGGCCCATCACGCGAGTCAAGCCGCGGCCCTTAATCACCGCCCAAGCCACTGCCGGAAACACTAAAAACACGCTCACCGGCCCAAACCAAGAAATATCTTCTTGCGCTTCCCAAATCACCTCAAAGGGTCGCCAGGCAATAAAGTCCGCCTTACCCGCATCCCCAAACAGTGGCTCAAACAGCCGGTCGTAAGTTCCCTGTAACCCGGCAATCAAAGACTGCCCCGCGATCGCCTGAACGGCATGATCAACAGGCCGCAAAAAATGGCAGCTGTGAAACGTGTAACGGGTAAAGTTCGCGATCGCCCCCCATAAGCCATCATTATTTTGATTTTTTAGCGCCAGTTCAGCTGGGCCTAGCCACTCGCCATATTGCTGGTAGTTATCCCAAAATAACCAGAATTGCGATAGTACAATCCCTGGCAGCAGACAACAAACGACGGCTCGCCAGTGCTGCAGGGGCAGCCCTAAGAGCTGAAAAAACAGACCTCGCTGAATGACCAATACCAACCACAACAGCAGAAAAAAGAAAGCAAACAGCACAAACGAGGTTTTGACGGCTACCCCAAAACAGAGCGTCAGCCCCAGCCCTAATAACGCGTCAATCGTCGGCACCCGCAGCCAGCGATCAGCCCACACCACGCAGGCGACCGCCACCGCGGCAACGATAATGTCATTTTTCGTCGCGGTAGATTGGTAAACAATTTCAGGCAAACAGGCGATTACTACAGCGGTAGTCAACGCAACAGATTGACTCACCCGGGGACGGGCGATCGCATAGGTGCCACAGGCAATCACCCCGTAGGACAACCAGCTAAAGATCCCCAGACCATAGTCCAACCGAAATCGCAGAAACAGATGAAACAGAATGTCAGAACCGACGGGAAACACCGCCTGATGGGGCAAGCTGTAGTCGCGCAAAAACAAACTCTGATTCTGTTCCCAGAGCAGCACCCGAGGCAGATGGTAAATCAAGGCATCCCAACTGCTTGGTGGCAGCAGATAAGCCTGCAAAAATAAGTAGCCCAGCGCCCCCGCAAAAATTGACAAGCTCACGGGGTAACTGCGCCACAGTTGCCAACAGCGCTGACACAGCTCTACCAGATCTCCCCATTGCCCTCGCAGCCACCAGGCCAGCCCTGCGAGAATCATCCCCTCTAGCCATAGGGAGAGTGCCGGATACCCCAGCAAAAATGCCACCTGCAACAGCAGCGACAGCAAGCCCAAGCCGGAGATGATGCCTAACGCCAGAGCTGCCGCTATGGCATACGGTTGGGCCCGCCCGCGTAACCAGACAAATCCCGCCAGGCAAAAGGCCAAGATTTCGCTCAGGGGGAGCAACGCGGCGATCGCATCCATTCAATACCTGTCCCAACGTTTCTCTAAGCTTCCCTATCCCACCCGATGGTAGGCCGGATTCTATCCCCACCCTAACGTCTGGACTCATTGATGATGCAAAACTGGCTGAAGATAGCGGCAACCCTGATGC
>JBCDAJ010000192.1:0-9514 GCA_039185935.1 Cyanobacteria bacterium P01_F01_bin.56
ATTTATAGCATGAAACTTTGGCAGCATTGGGCCTTCCAACTGATGGCTCTCAAGCCCCATAAACGATGCTTTTTTCGGCGCGGTCTTCAGGCTCTATCCCTGATACAGCAAGCCTTCTAATTGGCTTGTCACCCGTTAAGAGCGTGTCATGGAGATCGCGATCGTTCATGGCCACAGGTGCGCCTGTATCTACTCTGACGATATCGCCCTTGAGCGTGAGCCAATGTTTGTCGCCGGTGGCAGAAACATAGCAGATGCGGGTGCGATAAACCCAGCGGGCGTGCTTAGCATCTTCTTCGCGCATTTTTTGCCAGGCGATATGGGCGATCGCCGGTCGCGGTAACCATAAGCAGTTATGACGCCAGCCGCAATTGTCGACCAATCGGCCGGTAATCGCGTGAGAAAGCAGCACCAACCCGTAACCGTACTCTCTTTTTTTCCGCATTTGAGAAATGTGCCACGTCCGGTAGAACGATTGGGCCAAATCCCAGGCTTGATAGGTGCAATGTCCGATGAGCACGATTACCAATAGCACTAGCAAAGCAGTCAAGGCGATTTGCAGAGGCGTTTGTTGGAAAACTTTGCCCCAAAACTGCCAATAGCTACCCGGTTGGCGCACGGCCTGAATCAATAGCCATGGCCCAAACGTCAGGATGGGAAAGGCATACATCAACATAAAGGGGAGGAAAACAATTTGCATAAACCAGTCTGTGTGAGCCGGCAAAAATTGACCCGGTAGATGATGGGCACTACCGAGGCGAAAAGCGGTTTTATAGGGGTCGGGCAAGGCGGATAACGCACAGACCCCGGCGGCCGGAAATGTATTGCCCATGCGGTTCTCTGACTCAACTTGTGCTCACTGAAGTCGTAGCCTTTGGGAAGAAATAGTGCATTGGTCGAAGAACAAGAAAGATGAAATCTGACCTGTAGCAGAGTGCGTCAAGGAAAGCTGCATTCAGTAAGTCGAGTCGACTGTCATGAAGGACGACTGTGATGGGGAGCGAGTTTAAGCTATTCTCCATCGGCAGCCGTCGCCGAAAGCTCGGCATCGGTTGCTGATAGCTCACAGTTACGCCCTTTGAAAAGGTATGTGTGCATTTGGCCACGACCTTTGATGTTGATGCAGCCGCGATCGTCAAATTGATACTGCTCTTGGACACGGCGATAAGTGCTTTCGCTGACTTGGATGCGATCAACGATGCCGTGAGATTCCATGCGGCTCGCAATGTTAACGGCATCGCCCCACAGATCGTAACTAAATTTTTTGATGCCGATCACCCCAGCGATAACTGGACCGGTGTTGATGCCAATACGCAGGCGAAAAGGAGTGCCATCGCTACGTTTGAAGGCCTGAATCGCATCCAGCATTTGAATCGCCATCTCCAGCGTCGCTTGGGCATGATCTGAGCGTGGCTCAGGGAGCCCGCCGACTACCATGTAAGCATCGCCGATTGTCTTGATTTTTTCCAACCCTAGCCTTTCGGCAATACAGTCAAAGGTGGAAAAGATCTGATTCAATACATTCACTAGTTCGCCTGGCGCAATCTGGACAGACAGGCCCGTAAAGTCAACAATATCGGCAAATAAAATGGTGGCTTCTTCAAAGCGGGAGGCGATCGCGCCCACTTCTTGCTTGAGCTGTTCAGCAATACTGTCGGGCAAGATGTTGCGCAACAGTTTTTCTGATTTGGCCTGTTCTTCTTTTAGTGCTTGCTCGGCCTGTTTGCGATCAGTGATTTCTTGACGGACCCGAGTAAACATGGCGCGAAATGCTCGGGAGACTTCTCCCAATTCGTCTTCGCGATTCACTGCCTGGGTCTTAAATTGGGGTGGCCGGTCTTGGCTGACTGCTTCACCAGCCTGTTGTAAATCATCCCGTAACCGCAGAATAGGAATAATCAGAATGCGCTCCAGCATGAAAACGGTGACGAAGGTGACGAAGGCAGAAATGATAATAACTAGCCCCACGATCGCCAAAGCATACTGCCACATTTCATAGACCACGTTACTGGCATCATGGCGCACCACCAAAATGTATTCACCCAAGAGGCGATCGCTGGGCCAAGCCACGTCATAGCGTTGACGCCCTTCAGTTAACTGTCGCACTTCCTGGCCCGCGGGGACTTGGGTGCAGTCAATCGTGGGGGATTCGCCAAAGGTATCAACCAGCGTGCCATCAGCCGCACAGAGATTAGCCCCGAGGATGACTGACCCGGGCTTGAGATTTTGCTGAATCAGTTGCAACACGCTGCCCAGATCCGCCTTCATTACCGCTGTGGCTTTGGCGGTAAAGAGGACTTCGCTCGAAACATCTTGTAGATCTTCCAACTCTTCGCGGTAACGGCGCACAAAAGCGGGAATGAAGATGACAACTTCGATGGCGATAATGCTGAGAAAAACCCAACTCACAATCCGGCGGGAGAGGCGTGATCGCAGCAGGCCGACGGAAGATTGCAAAATGCTGGCCATAGCGTGATTGAACTGACGAGGAACTCTTCTCAATATTACTCATTGACCTTCGGGTGTTCCGGGGGGCAATATCGAGTTAAATAAGAATTCCCTGAATGCGCGTTTAGATTATCTGCGGGATTGAGACTGGCAACCGCTCCAGTGGGTAGCTAAATAGCGATTATGAAATTGGAGCAACTTTTTGAAGCAACTTTGCCGCAGCTGAATCAATGGTTCAGATTGCCGTTCATAGACTGGCTGAGCAACGCCAAGCATAGCGCTGAAACTAATTGCGTTGATGTATAGCGAGCGCTGAAACCATGCATTCATTGAAGTGACTGCCGGGCACACTAAGCTTCAGGTCAATCGGCATCGGTTGACGCGACCACCAAGCTAGGGCGGAATGCCAACTTTGCTGGATGCCTTTGCTAGACTAAATGACGACTGTGAATGCATACCCAATAGGTAAGGAAACGGCATCTATGACCGTCGCCACGATTCCCGCAAAATTTCTCCGTACCCAAGAAATTCCCAATTTAACTTTCGATGCCACCCGCGATCGCTTCGATACATCTTGGCGCAACCCATTATCTATGCTGTTGGGTTTGGGGCGAGCGGCTGGCGCGGACTTTATTGAGTTTTTTCTAGAGCGCAATCAATACATCAGCTGCGTGGCCGAAGATGATGCCATCACGGGGATTTCTCCACGCCTGGTGACGGGAGCCGGAGTGCGCGTTTTTAAGGGCAAGGGCGACTGCTACGTCAGCACCAATGACTTGACCTTCAACGGCTTACGGGCAGCGATGGAAAAAGCACTTTCCATCATGGGTTTAGGGCTTCCTGGACCAGCGGCGTCCATTCCCGAAACCAATTTGGAACTATTGCGCGACTATGCGATCGCCAGGGATAAAGATACCTGGTTAGCAGCTTGCAGCTCTATGCAGGAGATGGGCGATGTTCTACTCGCCGCCAATGCGTCTTTAGCCAGGCAGGGCAGTCACGTTCAAGCACGGCGATCGGGCTACTTTCGGGATTGGCAAGAAGTCCTGGTGGCGGCCAGTGATGGCACCTTTGCTCGCGATGTTCGACTAACGCAATCCGTCGGCTGTAACTTGCTCTGTGCCGATGGTGAGCATCGTTCCTCTATTGGTCAGCGGGCTGGCGACACCAGCGATCCGGGGTTCCTACGCACTTGGAACTACGAGCAAATGGCTCACGACATTACAGAATCAGCGAGCAAAATGCTCTATGCCGATTACGTCGAGTCAGGCAATTATCCTGTCATTATGGCGAACCACTTTGGCGGTGTGATCTTCCACGAAGCCTGTGGTCATCTGTTGGAAACAACCCAAATTGAACTCGGCACGACCCCCTTCATCGATAAAAAGGGTGAGAAAATCGCCCATGAAAACCTGACCGCCTGGGATGAGGGGCTGTCGGATGACGCCTTTGGCACCATTGACATGGATGATGAAGGCATGCCCACCCAGCGCACCTTGCTGATTGAGAACGGCATTTTAAAGAACTTTTTGAGCGATCGCGCGGGCTCCATGCGGACGGGACATCCCCGTACCGGCAGTGGTCGCCGCCAAAGCTATACCTATGCTGCCGCCTCTCGTATGCGCAACACCTACATTGCCCCGGGTGACTTTACCAACGAGGAGCTATTCAACTCGGTTGACAAGGGCATCTACTGCAAAAAAATGGGGGGCGGCAGCGTTGGTCCCACCGGACAATTTAACTTTGGCGTGGACGAAGCCTACCTCATCGAGAACGGTAAACTGACTAAGCCCCTCAAAGGTGCGACGCTGATCGGGGAAGCAAAGGAAATCATGCAGCGCATCTCCATGTGTTCAGAAGATGTGAGCTTGGCCCCAGGCTTCTGCGGCTCGGTCAGCGGCAGCATTTACGTCACGGTTGGTCAGCCCCACATCAAGGTAGATTCCATCACTGTCGGTGGTCGTTAAGACGACACTGAATCGCTTGTTCCATAATTCACGATATGGGTAGGTTTAGCGTCAAGTCAGGCCTGCCCATGTTTGTAGCGCTGCTGATTTTGGGTTTGTGGCTGTGAATTTCTGTCTTTGAGACCGGCATCCCTACCCTTGGGATGATTTGCCTTGATATTCTGAGCGGCTTTGAGGGTGGTTTCAAGGATACGCTTTTGACGCGTGGGCGATGTTTGGGCTGTTTTGAGCCATTCAAGAATGCCCCGTCTTGATGCAGTTAGAAATCGTTCAAACAGCTCACGCGAATCGAGATGCTTGCCGAATTCAGCTTCCAGATCTGTCGGTATAGCAGAATGCATAACGGACTGCGGGTAAATCTGCTAGTGGATAGTCCTCAAGTGTTGTCAAAACTGAAGGCGACTCTCCTGCCCCAAGGATGGTCGATCTCGTTCTCCGAGTACCGGTTCGAGACATAGTGACTGATCACTCGTCGCCAGAACGCAATAGCGCGCGCATGAGTAGGCCACGTTACCACCTCCCACTGCCCTCGGTGCTGGTCAAACCCTTCTACAGCGGCTCGCTCTGCAATCCCTTTCCCCCGGAATGCGTGTAACACAAAGAATTCGTTCACCACAAAGTCAGCGTCTATCCCGTCCGGCAGACATGATTGTGCTGCGATCAGGTTAAACCCGGCCGGGCGGCCGTCCGCAAGAATGAGGTAAGGAAACAGCCAGCCCGGTTTCGTCCACCAGCGGCTAGTTTCCGCCTTGGTATGTTTCGCCAAGGTTAAGACCTGATCATCTCTGTCAAAGAGACCGTGACGATTGGACACAAAACTTGCGTCAAACTCTGATACATCATGCCGATAGAGAGGCCAAAGGTTCTGAATGATGTAAGCGTCTTCGTCGTTCGACAGTTTGAGTTCAACGTTCAATATCAAAGTTCCTCGATCGCTAGGCCCTATTTAACTAACGATTTTGATCAGTGGTCACAGATGCTCTCGATTTTAATACCAGTGGCCACCTTGAAATCCGTTGCGCTGTAAGTAGGCAGGCGTTATTAAATTGCCAATGATGTAGGTTGCGGTTGAGGAACGAAATCCAACACTCACAAGGGTTTCGTTCTCATTGACTGGTTCTACAAAAGATTCAACCCACCGACTTATAGCGGTGCCTAGATCAATTAAGTACACCAGGTATCCGTTGCAGAGCTGTCTTGATTACGAATCTGTACTTAACCTAAGTGGGCACCGCTATAATTGTGGGCCAGCTATCACCAGTTCATTCCCATAACGACTTATTGTCCTTTCGCAATGGGTGATCGTACAGGTGCTGGTGGGCTCTCCAAAAACTGTCAACAAGGAGTGTGAGAACTCTGGGTGATCGCCGACTAAGTTTTCTCTAACAGAACCAGCGCCCATCCACAACCACCGATGTTGCCAGCACCGCCCCCGCCACCACCAGCTCCACTAATTGATGTCACCGTCCAGCCAGCATCAAGATATTCCTGCAAATGTTCTTGTACTACGCCATGACTTTGCTCCGGTGAGCGCTTTCCTGAGAGGCGGTAGCCTTCCCTTTCCAAATAAATTGTGACCAACTTCTGCATCGTATTGTCCTTGAGATAGTTCTTATCTTGAAGACTTGCTCCAGACTTGCCGAAAACCGATTCGTAAAACGTAAGCCGTCCTTCAGGCAAATCTGATACTTAAGTACAGGCTAAAGCGGGTTTCAATATCCCAGCGCAAGGCACAATCGGTGACGAGATTTTCTGATGCGGCGGGTTTTCCATGCGGCTCAGACTTGACGTTCAGCATTCTGTCGGCGTCTCAGGTAGCTCTCCTTAAGCGGGCAATCTATAATTTTTGTGTACGAGGAGAGCAGATAGGAAGGAATTATGGATCTCGGCGCATTGGAACCGGTTAAGCCTTATTTAAACTTTTTCCATCCCATTTTTATGTGGGTTTTGTTGGCCCTAAGTGTGTATGCCATGTACTTGGGGTTTAAGATTCGCCAAACGCGATCGGCTGAGGGCGATGTTAGAAAGCAGCTGATCAGGCAGAAGTTTAATGTGCGTCATCATAAATGGGGCTCAGCGCTACTAGCACTCATGGTCCTGGGGTCCATCGGTGGCATGGCGTCCACCTACATTAATAACGGCAAGTTGTTTTTTGGCCCCCACTTACTCGTGGGTTTAGGGATGACTGGCATGATTGCGACCTCTACTGCCCTGGTGCCTTTCATGCAGAAAGGCAATGATACGGCTCGTTTAGCCCATATTGCGCTAAACGTGTTTTTGGTGGGGCTGTTTGGCTGGCAAGCGGTTACTGGCATGCAAATTATGCAGCGGATACTGGAAAATTTTGGTAGCTAGTACCGTACAGCGCAGATTTGCACATCGTTCTCTAGAGCAGGAGAGCAACGGGAGCGAGAAACTGAAACGGTAGGGCGACTGCTGGCATCGAGTACTAGTCGCTTTGAAGTAGAGCCATCTAAAACGTTATCCGAAACCGGGAATTTGTCTCACGGTTGCTGTAAAAGGCAATGACGGGCAAACTGCCGGTTTTTTGTTGTGTCAGGGTAGTCGGACAGGGCAGATTTATACCGACTCTCAATCATTCAGCTGCACATCTTTACCTGCCCCCTCGCCCGCCTCACCCACCACACCCGCCACTCAGAGGTCGGAGCACATAGTAGGGAAAAAATGCTTACCTAACAAGCAAATTTGGGCTTTTAAGGAAGTCGCGCTTAAATAACATCCCTGCGACCCTGCGACCCATTCACCCTGCCACAGTCTTGTCCGAGTATTTTATCTTCAAGCTAATCCCTAAGCCCAGTCTGGGTTAACTGCAGCTTGCTATTGCTTTTGGCTGTTGCCCAGCGAGGACTGCGAGGCGTTACTGTACAGGCGGATTAATGTAGACAATCATTTCATCTACAACGAGGTCAAGCTCTTGTAAGTTGGGGTTTTCAGAAAGGAGCAATTTATCGCCTAGCAAAGCCTGGAAGGCTCCAGCCTCTCGTTGAAACAGCTCGGGATCAGCCGGTTGTACCCGCAAAATCAAAGAACCGTAGTAGTTAGACAGATTGGATCCTTCGAGCACCAGGGTGCCGCCATAGTCCCAACCAAAACCATAGAGTTCAAAGGGGCCTAAGATGGCCTGTAGTTCTGCAAAAGAGGTGCCGACGCCAATGCCCTCTGGGGTTTGCCAGGCTGGTCCAAAATCTTTGACGGTGGCCGGTTCTGCTTGACGCTCGTCGACCCAAATTACCGCCAAGGTCTCATTGCTGTCATCGGCGACAACGGTGCCTGATTCGGTGAAGCCTTCGCCGACGGCAACTTCAGTGTCTGTCAATGTCACTTCGCCAAATAAATTAACCAGGTCAGCACGACTGGTATCGCTGGTAATCGGCCCGACGCGATCGCCCGGCACAATTGTGGTGTCACTTAGCTCCGCCGTCGCTGCCGTTTCAGTAGCAGTGGCAGGGGCCTGAGGCGAGTTCTCACCGTCGATTTCTAGCACCGGGGCATCAGTGGTCTCTGATGCGGCTGGGAGATTCTCGGTTGCGTTGGGATTGGGGGTGTCAGTGGCTGTAGTAGAACCACAGGCCGTCAGTATGGTGAGGAGTCCGAGTCCGAAAAGAAAATGCCAGCGAGCCATGATAATGTCCTCTGGAAAATGGATTGCAAAGTGCGATCGCTCCTCGCGGGTGATTAAGCAGCATCCTTAAGCCTGTCATCTTTGTACATCATACGAAGTCTCTGTCAGGAGGGTTGACGAGACTCAATAGTCCGTTAAAGTCGTTCGTAATCATGGATGTTGATTAATTGGTTACGCAGTATGAAAGCCTGCATTTTCAGAACTCCGGGTTCGACTGCTGTTTTAACCATGGCGGACCTGCCCTTGCCGACTTTACGACAAGATACCGAATTACGGGTCAAACTCAAGGCCGCTGGGGTCAACCCTATCGATACCAAAATCCGAGGACGCGGGGCTTTTGCCCCCGATGCTGGCCTGACCGTGTTGGGCTGTGACGGGGCGGGCGTGGTCGAAGCCGTTGGCGACCGCGTGCGCCGATTTAGTCCGGGCGATGAGGTGTGGTTTTGCAGTGGTGGCCTGGGGGGCGATCGCGGTAATTATGCCGAATATGCGGTGGTGCAGGAGCAAGATGTGATTCTTAAGCCGGCGCAAGTGAGCTTTGTCGAGGCCGCTGCTGCTCCGCTAGTGTTAATCACCGCTTGGGAAGCCCTCTACGATCGCGCCCGTCTTGCCCCTCATCAGCGAGTGCTGATTCACGCTGGGGCTGGAGGCGTGGGGCATGTGGCGATTCAACTGGCAAAATTGCGAGAGGCCCAGGTCGCCACTACCATCAGTTCCGAAGAGAAAGCTCGCTTTGTCACGCATCTGGGTGCTGATCACTGCATTTACTACAGCCGCATGGACTTTGTGCAGGCCGTTATGGTTTGGACTGACAACAAAGGCGTAGATATTGCTTTTGATACCGTCGGCAAATCGGTCTTGTCCGAGAGCTTTAAAGCAGTGAAATATGGTGGCGACGTTGTGACCTTGCTAGCTCCAGCCGCAACAACCGCTTGGAAAACTGCTCGCGATCGCAATCTGAGGGTCAACTTTGAGCTCATGCTTACCCCTCAGCTACAGCCAATTGCTGAGGCCCGCCACCACCAGGCTCAAATTCTCGCTAACTGTGCTCAATGGCTAGAAGCAGGCAAACTCCATATTCACGTTGACCAAACCTTTCCCCTATATCAGGCGGCGGCGGCCCATGAATGGATTGAGCAAGGCCGCGGTTTCGGTAAGGTGGTTCTCACGATGGATTGACGCTTGAGGCATCGTTAACTTTCAGCAACTGGACGCCGAAAAGCTCATCCTAAAGTTTGAAGTGTCTCTGCTTAGGGAGCGGCTTGAAAATAAAGTACCCGGACAAGACTGTGGCAGGGTGGATGGGTAGCAGGGGCGGTGGGATGTTATTTAAGCGCAACTCCCTTAGTACTCTGGAAAGTAAATTTCTTGCCATATCGTAGCGGCGTCCGATAAGCTATCGGGGTTCTTTTCCGCCCATCAATCGCGCCATGAGCCAGCGTCATCTTGAGCTAGA
>JBCDAJ010000193.1:0-9481 GCA_039185935.1 Cyanobacteria bacterium P01_F01_bin.56
AGCAGTTAGGCAATTGGTATGAGCTACAACGTTCTCTCTATCAAGACGTGGCTCGACAGTTCATCCGCCAAGCACCGCTGAGGGGGAGGTCCGCTTGAATTATGGGTTTGGTGATTTTGTCAATGCGTAAGTCCTGATATCCACAGAATGGAGCTAGTAAAGTTGGGCCTGACCATACTGCTTGATGGAAAAGTGCCGGATCAGCCTGTGACCATATAATCACCCTCCTTCGGTCCAGGATGTTCTGATGAGCCAATAATTCCTGCATTCACCTGGCAGGCAGTACCATCCAAGTGCTTAGAATCGTTCACACCCAGTTGTCCTGGTTAATTCGGTTAAGTTTTCTAAGAACGCCGTACGTTCCCACGAGTTGCTAACCCTAACATTGCGAATAAGCCTAAGAGCAGAGAGGGCTCTGGAATATCCTGAGTGGGAATGTCAGCCGTAGCGACAAGAATTCCTTCTACATCATCAGGAGAAAAAGTTCCATCATCTTCCACACGAATGAACGTGCCTTCAATAATTTGCAAGTTACCTTGATCATCTAGACAACCAGTGGTCAGCGGCAGGATAGAAGTGCCTGTCGGATCCAGAAAATCACAATCAATTGAGTAATCAAAGTCAGTTGAGCTGCCTCTCACGTAGCCACTAGCGCGCCTACTTCTACTGCCCTCAAACAGGATATTGTCGGGAATAGAAGGTTCCGTTTCAGGGTCGACCCGGCGGTCTCTTTCTTCAGGAACTCCCCGTGATAGCGAACCTGGATCTTGATAGGTGCCAACCGTTCCATCAGCATTTTTGAAAACGCCAGTGCCAGATAGAATTGGAGTAAAGATCAGGTCACCATTTTGGTGAACATCGTTAGGGTCGTAGCAGGTTTGGTCAATGATGAAAGTACCGCCATCAGTGAGGGCTTCGAGAGTATCGCACTGCTCACCTCCCCCTGCTTTAGCGATATCAACGCTCCACCAATCGAAGTCAAACCAACCCGACGAGGCCCTTTCTTCTTCGGATTCTCCACTATTTGAAAACAGTTCAAGATGCCAAGAATCCCCTCTAGAGCCTTCTGAGACCTCATTGTCAACCACAAAACTGGCCTTACCTGACGCGTCTGGGGTCAAATAAAATTCGTATTCACTTTCAGAAGATCCTCGACTCAATAAGCCCGAGACCGTTGTGCCAGCACCCAGTTCAATCCCCTCAAAGTTCAGTGTCAGCGTATCAATGTCACCCATCAACGTTGTTGTATCAATCAAAAAGGAGGTTGAGTCACCTGGGCCTGCCCCCCAAAATTCAGCTGCATTGACAGCCAATGGAGTCGTAACGGCGATAGCAACAGTCGCTAGACCAATTGCAGAGAATGAAACGCTTTTCATAATAATCCTTGGATAATTTTTAACCATGGGCTGTCAGTACATGTGGCAGGAAATTAGAGATTCGGAATAGTGCTCCTCGCGTTGCAAGCTCTGATCGTCTTTTCAAACTGACGTCAGCACTGAGGCCCTTAATGTCAATGCAAACAACCACGCCGCAAGGGTATTTTTAGGCACATATCGTTCAACTTCACGAATCGAACCACTAAGCAGGCATATCAGTATCCGTATAGTCATGCAAGAGTGCTATTAGATGCATTCAGATTGGGTGATCTGAACTAAGTCATAGGCTCAATAGTTCTGATAAACAAGCATTTCCACTAGTAAAGGCTAAGTGATTGCCACGGGTCTAGCACAGACTATCCCGTAAAAATTAGCACTCTCTTTGCATGCCGCCGACTTTGATGTGGCTCCTATAAAGTTGGCAGCTTCTCTGCGAATGAAAAGATGTCACCCTTTGCTTTGGCTTTATGCCCCTGTTGATTCAGTGTGATGGCTCCGGGCTTGGAGAGCAGGCTGCTTTAACACGAGCAATAGGAGGCACTAAAAAATGCTGACCTTACCTTTGACTTAGTAGGGCCAGCATTGTATCCAGCGTTTTGTTGAAATCTATAGCTTTAGCTACTGCTGCGACCATAGCAGCAGTAGCTAAAGCTATGGCTTAATGGCGCTAAAGGTTGTGGTGAAAACGGGGGCATCCGCGATCGCCTCCATCCCCTGGTCTATTAACAGATCTGCCCACACCTCGCTATAAACAACAGGATCGGAAGACAGTTCCGACAATAAGTCGTGCCACAACCCGGCTGAACTATAGGCTAGTACTTTGTCTTCGCTAGAGGCCATTTCAATCGTGTCGAGCTGGGCTTTAATATCAGCTGATAGTGTGTTGACATAACTTTCATCGGCCCGCTGAACCGTGACGTCGACGACGATATCTTGTGCCCGGTTAGCGCTGTCGCACACAACAAACACCGCCCAAATATAAGGTTCGCCAGCATCTAGCCTCACTGAAGCGCCACTTAAGGGCAGCTTCACAACACTAGCGCCGTAAGGATAATCCGCGCTGGCACTGTTTTCTGGCAGCGTAAACTCACCGGCGTAGACTTCTTCGCCGGTGGCCTCGTTAAAGATCCGCAATTCGGCTTTTTCGGCTTTGTTGGGTGGAATGTAGGCAAATAAATCGGGGCTGGCTTCGGAGGTCAACCCAATATTACTATCCGGAACCAAAGCCATCATGCCTGAGGCCTGTGAAGTATCAACACAGGTGTCGTTGCGCTGAGCGCCAGCTTCACGATTGCCGGTAGTCCCCATATCCGGAGCCTGGAAATTGAGGTTCGTTCCCAATTGTGCATTTGCTGGCAGAAAGGCGGTGCCGACGATACCTGCGAATGCCAGGACGCTAACGATGGGGAGGCGCGATTTATTACGATGGATAGGGGTATTTTGGTACATGCGGATTTCCTAATTTTCAAGAACGCTTCAAGAAGCTTGGTTTACAGCGGTCGTGTTGAGTGTATCGAGTATGTTTCGTTTGGCTATGCAAGCTGGCTTCACCCGGATAAGTAGACGTTTTCGACGTTAAACTTACTATCCATCGTCAGGTCTCTATCACCAGCTCAATCTAACGAAATTGTTTCCTTGATGATTGCGTTAGGCTCAATTCCAGCGGTTCTCTGGATGAAGCATCGCCAGTTCAGCGGTCAAGACAGTAAGATGACGTTCAACATTCACCATTATGCAAAGACGTAATTGAGGTTTGTTGGGATAAATTCAGGTGTTTAATGATGGCTCTCTGGAGGATCGACAGCTTAAATTAAAAACGTTTCATGCTTTTTTAAGTGCAGATCGCATGTTTGACCTGCATCTACGGTTACCTCGAAATGCCGTTGAGGTGGGCTCGCATTTGACCGACATCTGAGTTTGAGGTTAATGGCGTTTCTCTGGCTCCACACACTGAATGAGCGACTTCCCTGGCTGGAAACAGTCGGAACATCGGTAAGCAGGCTTGGTCGGGCTCTGGTCATCACCAGTCTGCTAGTGACGGGAGGGGTGATTGGAATGCGGTATCTGGGGCTGATTGAAGCAGCTGAACTGGCAGCGTATGACCGGCTGCTGCAGCAACAGCCGGCAGCCGATGTGGACGATCGCCTATTAGTCGTCGGAGTGACTGAGAACGATTTACAAGCCTTGCAGGAATGGCCTCTGAGCGATCGCACCATTGCCCAAGCTCTGGAGCAACTGACGCAACATCAACCGCAGGTCATTGCTCTCGATATTTTTCGCGACTTTCCCTACGAGCCGGGCACATCAGAACTTCAAACCCAAGTGCAACAAAATCCCAACGTATTGGTGATTTGTAAAACCAGTGCTGCCAACGATCCGGGCACACCCCCACCGCCTTGGGCCGATGCTGAACAGGTGACATTTGCCGATCTAGTGGTCGATGCTGGAGGCATTTTGCGCCGGAGTCTCCTGATGGCCGGCATTTACGAACCTGATACGCCGTTTCCCCGACCTCACTTGTGCAATGAACCAGGACCAACGCTATTCTCCTTATCCTTTAAAGCGACCCTGACTTATCTCACCGAACAGGGAATTGAACCAAGTTTCAATGATGATCAACAATTAATGTTTGGCAGTACTTTGATTCCCCAAATTGAGGCAAATGTTGGCGGATATCAAGGGGTTGATGCGGGTGGATATCAACTCATGTTGTACTACCGCTCTAAAACCAATGCCATACCGCAAATCAGTCTCATGGAGGTGCTGAATGGAGACATCGATCCGGAGATGATTCGCGATCGCATCGTGATGATCGGCTACACCACCCCTCAATCAAAAGATGATTTTTATACGCCCTTCAGCTCTGGCAAAGACGATCAGCAGAAAATGCCAGGGGTCGTTGTCCATGCTCAGTCTGCCAGTCAACTGCTCAGTGCAGTGCTAGATGGCCGTCCGCTAATTTGGACGTGGTCTGCCCCAACAGAAATCCTCTGGATTTGGATGTGGTCAATGTTGGGTGGCATCTTAGCTTGGTATTTGCGACATCCAGCAATTTTTGCGTTCATGATTTTGCTTGGCTGCGTCGCAGTCTATAGCCTTTGTTTTGTCGCGTTTCTTCAAGGAGGGTGGCTGCCGCTGATTCCAGCTGTGATGACCTTTCTGGGAACTGCCGTGGGGATTGTTTCTCTAGATCGCTTCAACAATAGTGCTTATGGTCAACAGGTCTATCGCAAAGTCAAAACCTTTCTCCGCCTCGAAATTGATATTGATCACAATAAGGTTCAAGAACAGGTTGCTGAAATTACTGAAAGTGACTATTTTCAAGAACTGCAAGAAACTGCTCGCAAGCTTCGGACCACCTCAGACTCAGAACAGTCGAGCCAAGAGGACTGGCCCCATGAACAGGCGGTACAAGCTTGGCAAGACCATGCCCTAGGTAGCGATAAACATGCTAAGGGGCTAGAGAGCTTACTCCATACAACTGAAGATGCCGTTACGCAGTCACCGAGCCACCCGTCTCCAGCCGGGCAGGCAAATGAGCCGGATGACTGGAAGACACTTTCACAGGAGATGCAGGATCAAGATACAAAAGCTCAATTATCAGAAACGAGTCCTTCTCCTTCAACAGAACATCGTCTTTTGGCCTCCGAAGGAGAATTAGCCAGCTTGAATCGGGCCAACGAAACGATTGGGAAAGCCAAGATATCTGTTAGCCCTACAGCAGCAAACGATGCCGATGATTATGGGGGGCAATACTTGAGGGCGATCGCTCAAGAAGCTCAAATGCTTAAAAAACGCACTCAGGCAGCAGCGCTGCAAGCCTCTAGTAAATCCTCTCCAGCATCCAAGCCACTAGCCCCCGTTACTGCTCATACGCCTTTCCTACTCGACGACACATATTGTGACTATGCTGACAGCAGCACCTTAACCGATAACTATCTTAAGCAGTTAGAGCAACAACTCACTGATATCAAAAACGAGTTATTGGCTCAATAATTGAGAAGCTTTTCGGAGTCCTTTATGGATTATTCACGGCTAGCGCGATCCTCAATTGAACCTGAACTCGACAACTACTCCAGGTCGCAGAATCAACTCAGGCAACATCTGATTGGTTACAGCAATCTCATTCAAAGAACAGCTTCTCAACAGCGAGCTGAATAATCACATCTAATCATCTTCAATCAGGACATCAAAAATGCTGCTAGTGTCTTGTTGATGGCGCTGGCGGCGCATAGATGTCAGTTGAATCTGATACTGCGGTTCCCCCTCAGTGGTGATTGCTTTCACAAAGCCTTTCTCTTGTAACTCATCCAGCAACTGCCGTACCTGCTCTTCTGACTGCTGTAGGAAACTGACAATTGCACTGAAAGAGTTGGCTGAGCGTCCTTGCATCCACCTTAAAACCTGCTGTTTATCTTCAGGCAAGTCTAGAAAATCAGTGATTGTAGTATGTTGATCGTCGTTGGTTCGACGAGTACGTGGATCCATGAACTCCTGACCATAAACAGGATAAATGTAGGATAGCCTGCTAACTCAGAGTTTAAGCAAGCTTTCAGTTAATGGTTCACCCTTCCCAAAATCACCCTTACTGTGAACGTCTCACCTTGTTGCTATTTCATCATATCGCTATTTTTCCAAGCCCTCGATCTCGGGAGGCCGAAAATTAGGATTCAAGCATTAGTCAAGAAATACTGGCGGTACAACTCACAATGGGGTTGCGAAAGATTTCCCATTACCTTGATCAGGCCCATACTTTGAAGTTGATAGGCCAGATTGGGCGCGATCACGACAGGCTCATCTGCCGTAATCACAGCGGTAAAAGCAGTTTGGAGCTCTGGTGTATCCTTTAGCTGACTCCACAGCGCTTGCAGGTAGTTGCGATAGATACCAGCCTGGGTTGGAGCGGTTTGTAGTCCCTCCGCCAAGGAAACCTCTTGGTGAGACTTGAGATGGTCAAACATTTTCTCAAGCAAAAAAGGGTGTCCTCCCAATAAGGAAACTAATTGTTCCATTTGCTCAGGTAGATACGCTAAACCAAATCGCTGTGCGAACTCAATTGCTTGGGGTAAGTTAAACTCCGGCAACTCAACCGGGAAACCGACGTTAAACGGCGATTGGTTAATGTTAAGACGAATGTAAGCTTCTGTAGAGTGAGACAAAATAAGTCGCATTTTCTTCCACTGAGGGCGACTTCTTGCCTTTTCATACCAAGAGCGCAAGAGTCCAAAAAAGTCTTCGTAGAGATCGGGATAAGTAAACAGCAGATCAACATCATCGATACATAGGACTAGTGGTAATTCATTTTGGTTCAGTAAGTATTTTTCAAAATAGGTTGTACAACTGACCTTGCTGCCTAGCCATTCAGCATTCCAATAGCGATCAAGCTGACTTTCAAGATCCAGCTCTTGTTCAACATTGAAACAAAACCACCTCAGGAAAGTATCGATATCACAAAAATGATGCTGGCGATCGGCCATGCGCAGGGTGAGATTGACTGTCCTCAAGCCCTGAGTTATCAATTGACCAATCAAGCAATTAATCAGAGAGCTTTTACCCATCAATTTTGGAGACTTGATGCGGATCAACGAGCCAGGATGGTTCAGCAATGTGTCATAACAATTGGCTTCAATCTCAGGGTGATGAATATATGTGGGGTAAGGCAGCGCTCCCTCATCAGCGTCAGCAACCTGCTCTCCCCTCAGCTTGCTCAGATTAGACGTGACGACAGCACCTTCAGTGACGCTGTGAGCATTGGTCTGACATTGCGTTTCCCAATAACGCTTTAACGGTTCTCTGAGACTATTTTTTTTGACTTTTTCACCAATGGCTTCTGAAAGTAACTTCCATAGTTTAGGGGCAATGTCCTGACTAATGTAGCTGGTAGAGTACTGATTGCAAGCTGCAATTTGGTCATATGAATCTCGATTCCAAGCCCCCTTCAGAACCAGAATTTCCACATCGCTGAGGGGACGGTCATGATGCACTGTAACCGCTTGGTTAGCCACTTCTACAGCTTGGTTAAGGTCAAAATTCATAGTCGTGAGCCATCTTGCAACCAATTCACGGCCATCTGTTAATCAAGACCCCCACATAACTATGCTTGTGAACGCTTGTAAACACAGGTAAAAATGTGGTGTTAAGTTCTAAGCTTCGCTGCTGATATACTATCAGGCTGTGACTGGCCTTGCTGCCGTGGCAGTTTCGGCGTTTAAGCCACCATCCGAATGGAGATATGGCTATGGCTTCCAGGTCTGTGAACCCTATCTATCGTTACCAAGTGGGTGGCAGCTTACCTACCAATTCCCCCACTTACATTGTGCGTGAGGCTGATGAGCTATTGTATATGTCGCTAACAGCGGGGGAATATTGTTCTGTCTTGAACTCAAGACAGATGGGCAAATCCAGCTTGCGGATCAAAACAATGGAGCGTTTGCAGGCCGTTCAGATTGCTTGTGCAGAGATCGAGCTTAGCGGCATTGGGAGTCAGCAAATTACCTGCCAACAATGGTATGGGGGGCTGATTCAGGAACTGGTTAGTGGTTTCAATTTAGACGTGGACTTGATGGCGTGGCTCTGCGATCGCGCCCATATCTCTCCAGTAAAATGCCTGGGTGAATTTATCAGTACTGTGTTGCTAGAACAGATTCAGCAACAGATTGTGATTTTTATCGATGAGATTGATAGTGTACTCAGTTTAAATTTTCCAGCAGATGACTTTTTCGCTCTTATTCGAAACTGTTATGAGCAGAGAGCCAGTAAATCGTCATTTCAGCGGTTAACCTTTGTTTTGCTTGGTGTCGCTACCCCCTCTAACTTAATTCAAAATAAGGCATCAGCTATTCCATTCAATATTGGCCAAGCGATTGAATTAGAAGGATTCAAACTAGGAGAAAGCCGCCCGCTGCTGGTAGGTCTTCAAGACCTCACACCCCATCCAGAAGAGGTTCTTGAGGAAATTTTATACTGGACAGGTGGTCGACCGTTTCTGACCCAAAAGGTATGCCGCATCATCACCGATGCGATGAAAAAACGTACTGGTGAATATTTAGTAGAGACCTCAATCGCAGAAGAACAACAGTTTGTTCAACACTTAGTACGCACAAAAATCATAGATAACTGGGAATCTCAAGATGAACCAGAGCACTTGAGAACGATTCGAGACCGAATGATTCATAGTGAACAAAGTCAAAGCTTGTTACTACTTTATCAGCGTATTCTGAATAACGAGGAAATCTCTGTAACAAATCAGTTGGAGCAGCTTGAACTTCGTCTAACCGGTTTAGTTAATAAAAAAGCCGGTTATTTAGCGATATCAAACCCCATTTATCAAACCGTCTTCGATCAGGTGTGGGTCTCTCAACAACTCCAATTACAGACTCCCAAAAACGTTTATCGAACGTCAGGAGTTAGCGAGCTGTGGGATCGCCTAATTGGAGATGAGAATTAACATAATTAGGGCCAGGCATCCCACTTGTAGCATAAGACGGTTAGGAGTATGACCGCCACCAGGGTGAAGACAAGAGTCCCTAATGTCATTAGCACAGGTAGTGGGAGCACTCCACAGAGAATGCCTGCGAACGAGCACCAAATTCCCAGTAAGGTGATCAGGTGAATAACATTCACCCCAAAGTGGGAATGACGGCATAGATGCCGTTGGAAGAGTTCTGCAAACTCTATCTTGAACGGGGGCATGGAGCGCTCAGATAGCGTAATCATAGGTTTCCGGTAAGGACAATTTGTTTCGTTCGATGTTTTTAGTATCCCGATCTGGACTTCAGGTTTGTTGGGGAAATTGAGATGTTCCACAACCTAAAATTCAGGTCCTTTCATTTCCTGATGTAACTTGCCCACAGAGAAAAAATCTCTAGTACCGCATGGCGGAAATGCATATATCCTTAAGGAGTCAACTTTAGAGGACTAAGTCCGATGCCTGGCCCCGCCCTTCCCGCCCTGATTGTGAGCGCAACTGAGCGCCACGAACTGGAACAGTTGGTGAAGCGACCGAGTACGCCCCAACAACTGGCATTGCGAGCACAGATTATTCTCCGTGCCAGCGACGGCGAAAGCCAAGGCCAGATTGCGCGCGAGCTAGGCATCGGGGAGCA
>JBCDAJ010000194.1:0-9447 GCA_039185935.1 Cyanobacteria bacterium P01_F01_bin.56
CAGCAGTTAGGCAATTGGTATGAGCTACAACGTTCTCTCTATCAAGACGTGGCTCGACAGTTCATCCGCCAAGCACCGCTGAGGGGGAGGTCCGCTTGAATTATGGGTTTGGTGATTTTGTCAATGCGTAAGTCCTGAAGTATTTGAAATGCCACAGTTGTGGCATTGGGGTAATAATCGTTGCAACGTTAGTCGGAGCAACGATTATTACCCCTCATTTATCCCTCTATGGTTGACTCCGATTCCTCACCATCAAGGCCTGTGTCAGGGTTGCGCCAGCGAGAACTTTGCGATCGCTTTGGCTGGAATTATCGCGAAGTGGCCCAGGCCGCTCGGCAACTGGGCCTGACGACCCATGACTACCTCCCACAAAAGACGGGTTGGCGGCGACAAGATGAACTCTACTATCCGCCGGATGAGCCCAGCGCCTGGTGCCGCAAGCAGGCGAACCCGGTGTGATGGCTTCGCCTTACGCCGTTGGATGGGGACAATCACCGATTAGGGATCGGCTTGAAAATAAAGTACCCGGACGAGACTGTGGCAGGGTGGATGGGTAGCAGGGTCGGTGGGATGTTATTTAAGCGCAACTCCCTTAGTTGTCTAGCAGCACCGATTTTCTGGAAGCGTGTTTTGGTCTATCGCGATCCGTAATTAGGTCAGGACAGTGGGATAGCGAAGGGCGAAGGGCAGAAGGCAAAAGGCGAAGGGCGAAGGGCGAAGGGCGAAGGGCGAAGGGCGAAGGGCAAAAGGCGAAGGGCAAAAGGTAAAAGGCAGAAGGCAAAAGGCGGAATTGGAAGTCTTGCCAAATCAAGGCTCCAGCGATCTACCCTGTTCAAACCTAACTGCGACTGGCTATGCTTTCTGAAAGCACCGCACAGCAAATATTCCTATTCCGAACTCCGCATTCTGTCAGATCTGCCATCAGATGGGGGAATACATCTTCGACGATGAATATGTGATTTGAGCAAGACGCCGGATCGCTAATTGAAGCAGCGATCGCGTTCATTTTATTCCCTACCACCAGTACGCAACGGCATAGATTGGCATCCCATTCGTAACGTGGGCAAAGAAGGTGAGACGCATGGGGGAGTGGATTCTAGAAAGGGTTGTGACTGGGGTCATAGCGGTCTAGACAATGTGAGTACAAACGCCAGGTCAGAGGTCGCAGCTAACGCATGGGGGGCGTTGGCCGCCATAAAAATAAAGACTCCTGGTACGAGGGCAATGGTTTCTCCATTCAGAGTTAGCGTGCCGGTGCCAGCTAAAACCTGCACGGTGGCGTTACGAGTTGAGGTATGTTCAGAAATCTCCGTATTCGCCGCTAGACAAAACAAGCTGTACTGGCAAATTTCGTTTTTCCAGATCACTTTGCTGAGCATGCCAGATTCGGGATAGCGGAGATGCTCTCTAAGCTGAATCGACGGAGTTTCAGGTGCAATCAGAGCCGTTGTCATGGTTTATGCTCCCTTTCTAGCGGTTAAAACGACGTAGCCTAAGTCATGGCCGTGGCGGCGAAACGTCTCTCGCATCGCCAAAATGCGCTGACGTAGCGTCGGGCGGGTGAGCATATTCCAACCGATGTTGAGTAAGGTTGGCACGCCTTCTTCTTGGGCAATGCGGCTAGGGTTTAAGAGCGACATTGGCCCGGTATCCTGTTGTTCTACAGTCAGGCCAACCTGCTCACAGGCTGTGCTCCAACCGCTGGCCGAGAGGGGGGCGACATTGACCCGAATAGTTGAGCAGAGGTCGCGGTGAATCGCCTCTGGGTTCGTGCCCTCAACGCGTAGTTCGTGGCTGAGAAACTGGCCACCAGGCTTGAGGCGATCGCAGATGCCAGCTAATACCTTCGCCTTGCCCGCCTCAGATTGCATGGTTAAGATGGCCTCAGCTAGCACATAGTCAAACTGTTCGGAGAGCCGCTCTAGATGAAAGATGTCGCCCTCGATGATTGTGACTTGGCCGGTTAGACCAGCGGTGGCGATATTCGCCTGGGCGCGAGCTACGCTGTCAGGATTTTTCTCGACGCCGACAACGCGCACGTCGTAGCGCTGGGCCAACGCGATCGCACTGTAACCAAAACTAGCGGCAAGCTCTAATACGGTTTCACCAGGTTGAAAGTTGGCCCAGGCAAAAAGTTGCTCGGTAGCAGTGTAGCCGCCGGGTCGTAAAGCCTTTTTGCCAGCAGCAGCTAATACCTGGTGACCAGGAGCTGTTCGAAAATTGAGGGGAGTTTGAGTCTGAGTCATGGCCGTTTCCTCAACGAGTTGACCTGAGTCTGACAAAAATTCTCAATCGGTTCTATGAGGTAGCTCATAAACAGTGAGATTTATTGAGAAGCCGGGTTTGGATATATCGCAATCCGCTGTTAGGTTCGAAGGCTTGAAAAATCTAAAAGCCCTATCCTGCGGTGGTTTTACTTGTGAGATTTGAATTTTGCACTTTGAATTTTGCACTTTGAATTTTGCACTTTGAATTTTGCACTTTGTTTTTAGAATTGTTCTCATCAATCAATGACTGGCCTTGTCAGTTCAAAACGATCTGGTTTTGGTTTGCCGATGGACATTGACCAACTGCGCACGATCGCTCTATTTGCCGACCTGGATGCTGCTCTCCTAGAGCAATTCCGGCAGCGCAGTCAGGTGCAATCCTATCGGGTAGACGAAACCGTATTTTATGAAGGGGACATCCTGCCTGAACGACTCCACATTCTAATGTCGGGGCGTTTACGCATGACCAAAACAGCAGCATCTGGAAAAGAGACCATTTTACGAATTTTGCCAGTGGGGGAGGTGTTTGCAGCCCCGGCCTTGTTTGGCAATCGGCAAGCGCCCGCAACGGTGACCGCGATCGCGCCCACTACCGTCCTCACCTTGGAAAAACAAGCCTTGCTAAAAGCGGTGTCGCAAACTCCAGAATTAGCCCTGCAACTATTGGCCATCTTTAATCAGCGGCTCCAACAACTGCATCAACGGGTGCATGGCCTAGTCTCTGAGCGGGCAATCGCTCGGCTCGTGAACTATCTCGAATCGATGGCCGAGTATGGTGGCACAGACTCCGTCACGGATGGCGAGCAGTTGCGATCGCGGCTCACTCACTACCAGATTGCCCGCAGCATTGGCATCACCTATGAGGAATGTGTGCGACTGTTCAAGCAGCTCAAACCAGCGGTCACTTATCACCGTGGGGGGTTAATTACGCTCAAGGATCGCGATCGGCTACACGCCCTCAGTCTTAAGCCTGAGCGTTGATGCCCATCAAGCCGACAGTCAATATCGCAAGTTCAAGCGTTGCTGAACCGAGGGATAAATCGGGTATTTGAGACCGCGAACAAGATGCTTGCTCTTCGCTGTTGATGGCTCCTTATCCGTTCGGGTGAAGATGCGGTTTATCCCCAAAATCGGCAACGCCCCAGCCCAAAGATTGACAACAGATATTGAGACACAGTTGAAACAGCTCTATGTTCAGCGACACTAGGCCGTGCCACTGCATCGGACCCAAAACTGTCAAGGCTCGGTTCTGGGCGCTTACCGAGCTCAAGAGAAGTGCCGTCATAATTGCAGAGATACACGATACCAATCGTTTTTCTCCAACCGTCGCGACTACCTGAGCACAGTAGAACGCTCAGGCACTAGCATCACTGGGGATAAAAGGCCGCTGCAATCCAAGCAGATGGTCACCCTTCATTTATGAACTCCAGAGGAGCCCAATCAGAACGGCTATCGATGGAACTTTGCCGAATCTGCGTTCAGGCGTTGCGCAGAATAATCCACTGTTGGTCAGAATAGCTCAGGAAGTTTGATCGTTCTAGCTGCAAAATCATTCGAGTCACTGTGACTCGGCTCGTGCCAATGGTTTCAGCCACCTGCTGATGGGTGAGCCGCAGCTTAATTAAGCGGCCTTGCTGGATGCGCTGCCCAAATTTAATGGCTAACCAATTGAGCAACATTTTGAGTCGTAGCAAGATTTGGCCTTGACGCATCCGAACCAGTTCTTGCATTTGACCGAGGTGCTCCAGCATTACTCGCTGTAAATCCCAGCAGTCATTAGGGGAAATCTGGGCGACTTCTACATTAGTCAAACACTCAATCTGAAATGGCTCGATCGCCGCCAGTGGCAAACCGACAAAATCACCCACCTCCCAAAAGCCCAGGGTAATCAACGAGGCGTCATCAGAAATGGTGGATAAGCGCACCTGGCCAGCCCGAACTTGCCACAGGCTTTTTGACCTGGGAGGCAAATGCTCTCGGCGCTTAAAGCAGTACACCGGCGGATTTACCGGGGAGTGACTAGACAATGAAAGACTCACTGCAGCATTAAATATTGAAATAGGTGGTTCCCATTGGGAAGTCTGCTAAGACTGGCAAGAGTAGAGCCTTTCAACTTCACAAATGGCTTTTGATGAAACTGATTCTCATTAAAGAGAGGATAGCATAAGATTTTAGACCCATGCCCCGTCGAACAGGAACAACCCCCAAAATGAAGATTCAACCGATTTAAACCATGTCTGAGTTGAAGACGGGAGTTCTGTACTCATAACTTGTGTCTATCAGGTAGCTCTCGAAAAGACGAGGAGTCAGACCGTCACTAAGTCCCTCCTGAGGAAGGCTACGGCTTATACACATCTCTGTAAGAGGGCAAAATGCGGCATGGCCTCGCCTTTATTCCCTCAACTTGAGGGGAGACCGAAGTTCACAGTTCCCCAAAATGGGGGGATGTAAGGGGCTAAATCTCAAGCAATGATCAAACAGATAATTATGTATGAACGACAGCCTCTAAAAGGAGAGGTGCTGCAGGTGGTGAGTTGGGGCCAGAGGTCAAAACTTCATTTCTGAATCTGGTTCAGGTTTGAAATTATCTATCTGTGCTTGGCTTAGGGCACATCATCAATTAAATTCAGCAGCCTTTAATAATCAGCGTCATCGCGCCCGCCACTCAAAATGCAAGCTAGGGGCTGTATCCCTCTCACTGAGAGGATTTGACAGCTAAATGATGACAGCCGCTAAGCGACGACAGAGGAATAAGCTAGCAACCACAGGCTAAGGGCAATCAAATGGTGAACAAATACCACTATGACTACCCACGAAGCCAATTCTCGTTCGCTACGACATCAAGCGATCACAGCTGATCTGAAAGTTTGCTTGAAGAGATTGAGGTTGGGAGCTTTGCCCCCCTGGTTGAGTATTTGTCAATACGCCGATTGTGCGAGCTGATCTCAAGCAAATTACTTGACACCAAGTGTCAGTAATCGTACCTTTTGCATTAAGAACTGTTAACGTATTCTTTAATATTTGTAGACTTTGTTACTTGCCAACGGCTTGCCTTTGGTGGTTGTGATTGGAAGTATGGAATTGTCTGCTTATGCTGGAGTGTTTTTTGCCCGATGTCTAGTTAATGACTACTACAACCCGTGTTCCAAAAACTTTTCAGCATAGCTCGCGATCGCGGGCCATGTTGGCGGCTTTATTATTGTCGCTAGGGTTATTAGGTGTCGTTTTCCTCTCTCTGACCAATGGATCGGTTGAGTTGAGTTGGTCAGAGTTGCTAGCGGCAGCATTGCGTCAGGGTAGCGACATTCACCAGACGATTTTTTGGGATTTGCGCTTGCCCCGAGTGTTAGCTGCCTTGATTGTTGGCGCGGCCTTGGGGCTCTCTGGTGCCCTGATGCAAGGCATGCTGCGTAACGGCCTCGCCAGTCCATTTTTGCTCGGCGTTTCTGCTGGTGCGGGGCTGATGGTGGTCCTGCTGATTGGGCTCAACCTGCTGCGAATTTGGGTGCCCTTGGGAGCCTGGTTAGGAGCGGTAGTAACGGCGCTGCTGGTGTATTCCCTCGCGCGCACGGGGACGACACTGTCAGTAGAACGGCTGATTCTGGCCGGTGTGGCGTTCAATGCCTTTTTCGGCTCAGTGCAGTCACTGTTTCTGCTCAATTCGCAAGATGGACAATTTCAGGCCGCGTTGAACTGGCTCATTGGCAGCCTCAACGGACGCGGTTGGACAGAGGTCACTATTGTTGGCCCTGGGGTGGTGGTCGCTGTCTTAGTCGGTTGTTTGCTTGCCCGTCAGGTCAATATCTTGTGTTTGGGTGATGATCTTGCCACCGGTCTGGGCATCTCTCTGCTGCGATCGCGCTGCTTGATTGGGGCGGTTGCCACGCTGCTGGCGGCTGGAGCCGTTAGTATTGCGGGTCTGGTCGGGTTTGTTGGCCTGATCGTACCTCATGGAGTGCGGCTGTTGGTGGGCACCGATTATCGGCTGGTGCTACCTTTTTCCACTTTAGGTGGGGCATTTGTGCTGGCTGGTGCCGATTTGTTGGCTCGTATAGGGCCCGTTGAACTGCCAGTCGGCGGTGTTACTGCCTTACTGGGAGCACCCGTGTTTATCTGGCTGCTATATCGTCGTCGCGCCATCGGAGGTCGTTAGCCATGCCGTTAGAAGTGCGTAACCTCGGCGGGGGGTATGGCGATCGCCTCATTGTTGAAGCAGTCAATCTTGCCTTAGCCCAGGGGGAATGGTTGAGTCTGCTAGGAGCTAATGGTTCCGGTAAGTCCACGCTGTTACGGGTGATGAGTCGCATCCTCAAACCCCAGGCTGGGGTGGTATTGCTTGATGGGCGAGATATTCACCAACTTTCTCCCGCTGCGGCTGCTCGTAAATTGGCGCTACTACCGCAGCAGCAAACTCTGCCAGAAGGTCTGACGGTGTATCAATTGGTGAGCTTAGGCCGATCGCCCCATCAGCCCTGGTGGCAGTGGGAGCTGGATGCCGCCGGTCGTAAACAGGTGGAAAAAGCCCTGCAGTGGACTGAGATTGAGCATTATCGCGATCGCCCCGTGACGGAACTCTCTGGCGGCGAACGACAGCGAGCTTTTTTGGCCCTCGCCTTGGCCCAAGACCCCAAGGTGCTGCTGCTGGATGAACCGACAACCTTCCTCGATTTGCATTATCAATTGCAACTGCTGGAACTGCTCAAGCGGCTCAATGAGCAACAGGGCCTCTCGATCATTACGGTGCTGCACGACATTAACCTGGCGGC
Source organism: Cyanobacteria bacterium P01_F01_bin.56 (assembly GCA_039185935.1). Classification (GTDB taxonomy): domain Bacteria; phylum Cyanobacteriota; class Cyanobacteriia; order Phormidesmidales; family Phormidesmidaceae; genus Halomicronema. Next base: position 7,034 of record JBCDAJ010000194.1, read on the forward strand.
GCGATACAGCAATCGCCTGGCCCTGCTACGGCAAGGCCACCTCTGGAGCGTGGGTTCACCGACGGAAATGCTGACCCCTGAGAATTTACGCGAGGTTTTCGATATTGAAGTGGCTCTCATTCACACTGCCGTCGGCTTACAAATTTGCCCCTTGGCGGCAGCTACTAACCCGGTGCCCCTGATACCCACACCGACTTAGTTCCGCTAAGCGGCACCACGCGGCCCTCGCCTCGCTTCGTTATGCCGCTTAGCGCGGCCTTCTCTGACTTTGCCTACTGGGAGTTAAGGGATCGGCTTGAAAATAAATTACCCGGACAAGACTGTAGCAGGGGGGATGGGTAGCAGGGTCGGTGGGATGTTATTTAAGCGCAACTCCTTAAGTCGTTCCGTGATCGCTGGAGTCCTGCCGACGGTCGGCGCAGAGTCCTCCGACAAAGCGTTGGAAAGACTTCAGCAGCCAACATATCAGCTCGCCGACGCTGTACTGTCCAGCTTGTCCGAGTCACCAGCGGCTGATTTTGAAGATGCGGCAGATGAGAATGGATATTACTCAGTTGCCGCTAAGACGGGGGCACAATCGCTTTCCCGTTGAGGATGAAGCGACCGTTGCGATCGCGCCTCAAACGGCTCCTACCCAGGGCTTTAACTTGGGGATTGCTAATCTCTTTGATAATGAGTATTCCAGTACTCAGAAGTTCGTAATGTTGGAGCCGAGGCCGATGATCCGGGGCTAGCGCAATATATGCAACCCGGCATCAATATTCGATTAGGCTTTAGCTACCGATTCTAGAACAGTCGTCGATGGCAAAGCGCAGAGCGCAGGGTCATGCTCTGCGCTCTGCTTTGAGTTAGCTTCTCTAATAGCAAGTCGTTATCGAAAGGTGAGTAACACATGACTAATGCCAGAAGTGGAAAGCATCCATGGACTGCTCCTTGGCGTCTGGGGACAGTGACCCTGTTAGCGGTTGGCATGGGGGCGATCGCCGCTTGCTCGACCGACAGTCCAACCCCAGAAGCGGCTAATCCCGAGGCCACACCTACGGAGACAGCCACGCCTGAGCAGTCGGAAGCATCGATTGAGGCGATCGTCACCCTCACCCCTCTGACTGCTGACATCATTCACACGCTGGATGCAGACAAACTGGTGGGCATTCCCGCTAGCTTAATGCGGGAAGAGGGCGATCGCTTTGCAGGGCTAGAGGTGGTCAGCGAGGGTCGCGCCGAACCCAATTTGGAAAAAATCGTGGCCCTAGAGCCTGATTTAGTCATTGGAGCGGCGGGATTTCACGATAAATCTCTAGCCCGCCTAGAGGAACTGGGAGTCACAACGCTCGCGGTGGAAGTGGATGGTTGGGAAGCCCTCACTACCCTGACTCAAGATTTAGCTCAGCAGATTGGAGCTGATCCGCAGCCCCTGCTAGAGCGATATGAGGCCTGCCTCGCCAAAGCCCCAGAAGGTTCCCCCAGCGCGATCGTGCTGGTGAGTCGGCAACCGTTGCTATCTCCCAACAAAGATAGCTGGGCAGGAGATTTCCTGGATCAGTTCAATATTCAAAATCTCACCGCTGACCTGCAGGGCGAAAGTCCCTTTGAGGGCTACATCACTTTGTCAGAAGAAAAGCTGTTAACCACAGATCCAGACGTCTTACTCGTTGTGGAAACCGGGGATAATTTGCTGGATCAGCTTAAGGGCGATCCGTTTTGGGGACAGCTCAAAGCAACCCAAACGGATGCGGTCAAAACCTTTGAATATTTTGGGTTAGTCAATCCGGGAACCCTTGCCAGTATTGAGGCAACGTGCGATCGCCTTGCCCAGATTTAAACAGGGCATAAGCTCGGCTTTTTATCCGAATATCTCCAAAATCAGGGAATTTGGTAGTAGTCTTCAGGAGATTTACAGGAAAGAATTTACCGCTTGTAGGGTGTCATTAGCGAAGCGTAATGCACCGCCGAATGGGTATGTTCATTGACAGAAATCTCCTCAATGCACCTGATCGGCGATCGACAGACAGTTGTTTTGAGTCAGCATTTCCCCGAGTTCATTTGAAACCAGGCAGCTGAGCTGAAAACGCGGCCTGCTTTTCTCCGATGAGTCAGGCCGACATGGTGCAAACCACAGGCCGTTTCCCCCATGTCATCGACGTAATTGCTCGACCCAGTCCGACACCGCTCGCTTTGCGGGTGGTGTCGGACTTTGGGGATGAACGCTTTGGGATGCGCTCGGAAATAAGATACCAGTCATCTCTACAAAGAGGCGATGAGATAGACTAGCAGACTAGTACCTGACGGCAGAAATAAAGGAACTATTCATGAGGTGAGTGGTTTGCCCGTGTAATTCCACTTAAAAGGCTTGGCCATGGTGCGATTGAAATAGTCGACAAAGGCCAGAATCTTCTTCTTGAGATGAGCTTGAC
>JBCDAJ010000195.1:0-9436 GCA_039185935.1 Cyanobacteria bacterium P01_F01_bin.56
CGCCTATGTATAGAATCGGAGAAATTTTGACAGATAAGGCTAAATCAACTGATGTACAAAGGTTTCAGAGCCTAAAAATTGCTTTTCACTCAGATCAAATATAAGTGCAGGTGTTTTGCATAGAGGCTGAACCTCTTTCGCTGCCTTCCCTCTAGCGATTCTTCGTTCATCTGTAGCTGGGCTGAGGTCATAGTTTGCAGCTACAGAGACCCGCTAAAACTGTGAAGAGGGCAATCACGTCACCACTCAATTGTCTAGGGGATAAAGGATTCGTTGTCCTTAGCCTATTGATCCGCAGGGCACCTTAATCTCAATTGGCTGAGATGGTCCTGGATTCGTCTGTGAGTTGGCCCCTGTTCTGAGAAAACACGAATTTGATCTCTGTATTCCAAGCTGAAAGGTAGTTTCAGCCATGTAGCTAGAAGTAGTTGGAGCCATACCGTGCTCAGGCAGATCAAAGAGCGACTGTCGATAAGCTTGATAGAGAGTTTGCTTACCGAAGGGCTGTCTCTGCCCAATGGCACGTATGTAGACCGGTATGCCATCGACGTATATCAGCTGATTATTGCCTTGCCGTGTGTAGCTGATACGCACATCGCCAAAATCTGGAATGGGATGACGAGAGGGCACGCTGCAAAAATTGTTATTCATGATCTCATCTCTCAAGGGAATTTCCGTCTTTGGCGCTGCTCTCAGCGTCCTGACGACAATGCTTACGGTTGACGTCAAATCGCAGTTTCAACCGTGATTGATAGCGGCCGCAGAATAGGCACATCCCAACGACATGAACAGAAACAAGAAGATACGCTTGGTGTTCTTGTGTTGGGATGTGTGTTGACTGCTTATTGCCTAACGTAGATATCGATTTGATAACAAAGCTCCTAACTCAATGCCCTAACCAACTTCATTTGAGTCTCGGAATGTCCGTAATACTTTAGATCAGACTCAAAGAAGTTGGCTTTTTCCAAAATGGATTTGAGGTGAGAGAAGCACTCGAAGCTGTACTCGCCGTGATAGCGACCCATACCGCTATTTCCGACGCCTCCGAACGGCAGGTTGGAATTGGTGTTTTGCATCACCGCGTCATTGATGGCACCACTACCAAAGGGAATCTCACTGAGGAAACGCGCCTTGGTAGTCTTATTGTTGGAGAATAGGTAAGCAGCCAGTGGCTTCTCAAAGCCTTTGACCAATTCGAATGCTTCGTCGAGTGTCTCGTATTCAAGCACAGAAATGATAGGACCGAACACTTCGTCCTGCATGACCGCATCATCAACAGACACATTGTGCATTACCGTTGGCTGAATAACGCGCTCTTCCCGATTCGTCTCGCCGCCGTAATAGACTTTGTCAGGGTCAATGAGTGCGGCCACTCGGTCAAAGTTTCGCTCATTGATAATTCTGACAAAGTTTTTGTTCTCCACTGAATAGTTGTGTTTCTTGATTTCATACACCATTCGCTCAAGGACTCGGTCTTTAATGCTTTTATGCACCAAAACATAGTCCGGGGCGAGGCAGAGCTGCCCAGAGTTCACAAACTTCGACCAGATGAGGCGTTTGACACCAACATCCACGGCGGCATCCTCAGCGAAAATAGCCGGATTCTTACCCCCTAACTCCAAGGTCACGTTGGTCAGATGCGGAGCCGCTGCCTTATTGACGATTTTCCCAACCTGGGGACTGCCAGTGAAGAAAATCTTGTCGAAGCGTTGATTCAGAAGTGCTGTCGTCTCCGGTATTCCGCCTTCAACCACCCTCAAGTAATTGGGGTCGAAATTCTCATTAATCAGCTTCGCCATCACTCGACTGGTTTCTTCCGGTAGCTCACTAGGTTTTAGAATCGTTGTGTTGCCTGCAACCATAGACCCAACGACCGGAATCAAAGACAGGTTGTAGGGAAAGTTCCATGCCCCAATTACCAGTGTGACGCCGAGCGGTTCTGGCACGATATAGCTTTTGCCAGGTTGGTTCAGCAAATTGGTTGAAACCTTTCGAGGCTTGACCCACTTTCTGACATTCTTGATGGCTATCTCCAGCTCCTCGAAGAGCGGAAAGAGTTCAGTCAACTGGGTATGATACTTCGACTTACCAAAATCTTTGTCAATTGCTGCATACAGCTCATCTTCATAGCGACGAACAAGATCGCGGAATTTCGTTAGTTGCTCAAGCCGAAACTCAACTGAACGCGTGGCGTTGCTGCGAAAATACTGACGTTGGTTCTCAACGAGCGCTTGGATGTCTTGCTCAGTAATAGGGGTTTCGATTTGAGTGGTCATGGCTTTATCCTGCTGATTAGGTTGACGTTGACTTTCCAATCGAGGCTGCACTTTCTGGCTATTGATGGTGGCTACAGTTTGAGTGGTCATAGCTTTATCCTGCTGATAGGTAATAGGTGTCATTAGTTGTTGTTTAGACAAGTGTCCAGTAAGACATTGCGACAGCAGCTGGCTGTCATACCGCGTGAATCAATTGATTTGTTTCTGCCACTTGGCGTTCTGTTGTGGCTCCTGCCGTGATTGAGGCGAGAATCTCTTTGCATTGCGCTGAACTCATTCGCCTGGGCACGGCGTAGAGCGATCTAGCTTCCTTGAGTGCATTTTTGGTAATTGCGTCGTAGTCCTTTGCTTCCAGTTCTTTGAACCCACTAGGAATATTGAGTTTCCGGCTCAAATCATCAACACGTGCGATAAATTTGTCAGCTAGTTGTTCATCAGTGCCCGTACTTACGCCGCTCAGCATACGTTCCAAATTGGCAAAGCGGTGCGAGCAGGCTGTTTTATTGAACCGCAAGATTCGTGGCAGGATGACGGCATTGGTCAGGCCGTGCGGCGTATTGTAATGAGCACTGAGCTGATGCGAAATCGCGTGTACGTAGCCAAGGCCAGACTTGTTAAACGAGTAGGCGGCTAGAAAAGAGGCCAATGCCACCCATTGGCGAGCGTCAAGGTTATTCCCGTCTTCATAGACAATAGGCAGATACTCAAGCAGTAGCTTGATTGCTAGCTTGGCATCTCGCTCAGCATCCCTGAATCGATTGAGCGAGCTGTAGGACTCAATCGCATGGGTCAAGGCATCCATACCCGTTGCTGCCGTGATATGCGGTGGTAGCGACTTCATCATATTGGCGTCGAGGGCCGCCGCAGATGGAATCAGCTTTGGATCGACAACAAACTTCTTCTGATGGGTTTTGGTCTCAGAGATAACGGCTGCATTGGTGACTTCTGAGCCAGTACCAGCGGTTGTCGGAACGACGTAGAAGGGCAAGGTTGGCCGTTTCACTTTCAGTAGACCAACAACCTCTTCAACGCCGACGTCATTGGAGTAGCAAGCCGCAATCACTTTGGCAGCATCAAGGGTAGACCCACCGCCTACTGCAAAAACACTGTCGCAGTCATTTTCTTGGCAAGCGCGTATTCCTGCTTCAATCACTTCATAGGTGGGATTAGGAATAATGCCGTCAAAGATAGTGACTTCACAGCCCTCATGCTTAAAGTGTTCAAGCAATGCATCAAGCAGTCCTAGATTCAGAAGAAATTTCTCAGTCACGAGCAAGGGCCGCTTGCTTCCCGACACCTGAGCGAAAGAGGCTAGCTGGATGGTGGAATTAACACTGTTAAACAGGAGCGGCTTCTCCGAGGGGAACAGCACGGTGAACATCTTGAGCGAAAAATTGGTGAATCGTTTCAACATGGTTCAAGTCCTTAAGTGGTGAAGAAAGTCGTTTTCATGCTTGGTGAGTCAAAGGGATTTGCTCGCTCCCTGTTACCTCACTCTTTATTACACTGCACAGTGTAGTGCAGTAAAAATTCAAAATCAACTGTGTTTACTTTTCTTTGCAAAAGAGGCTTTTGATTCTTCTCCAAGTCATTAAACCCCCTATTCAATAGGGTTTTAATGCTCTTTAAGGGCTGGGCGAGTGAGCTTGTAGTTTCTATTTTCCTAAGATATACTGCACTGTGTAGTGCATTAATTAGCAGGCTGATTAACGAAAGGAGCTATAGCGATGGTGGCTATCCAGTTGACAGAGGCTCGACGAAAGAGTCCAAAGCGAGTGGCTGTGATTGAAGCGGCAACCGAAGAATTTTGGTCGCGTGGATTTGCTGGGACAAGTATGGATCGCATTGCGAAGGTCGCAAACGTATCAAAGCGAACGGTCTATGACCACTTCCCCAGTAAAGACGATCTTTTTCAGGCGATTATCGATGAGATATTTCAGAAAATTGAGGAAATGCCATCTCACGAATATTCTGCAGATCAGCCTTTGGATAAGCAGCTGTTGAAGATTGGAAGTACGTTTGCTGAGACGATCACTGACAGAGAATTTATGAAGCTGTCACGAGTAGTCATTTCTCGATTTATTCAGGCACCTGAGTGGGGACAAAACACCCTCACGGCATATGCTCGGTTACGGCACGATATGATTGCCTTTTTTAAGGCAGGCAAAAAAGATGGCCGACTGACGATTAGTAATCCTGAGAGAGCCGCCGCTCAGTTTTGTGGGTTGATTAAAGAAATTGCATTTTGGCCAGAGTTAATGGCTGGTCAGGAACCCATCTCAACGCGGGAACGGAATGCTGCTGTCAAAGCCGCCGTAGAAATGTTTCTGAACCATTATCAGATCTCTTAGGAGAAAGCGACTTCCTTCAAAATCGCCTATGTGTAGAAGCGGAAGAATTTTGGTCTTTAAGGCTGAAACCTAAGTTGGTTCAGGGGTCTGAGGTCTAAGTTTTTTCCAATCCACTCGGCTTCATAGAGATAAGCCCCGTAAACATTGAGGTGCCTTTGCCTAGTCGGCCAGACCGATTTGAGGTCATCGTCAGAGATTTCGTAGCCCTCCTGCCTGAGCTGCTGCACGACCTTGTCGATGTAGACGGTATTCCAAATGATGATCGCATTGATGACCAAGTTAAGGCAGTCCACCTGATGGAGTAACTGGTCCTCTTGTTGAGAGCGCAGGTGCGCTTGATTGGCAAAGAATAGATGGCCGCGCAGACTGTGCAACGCCTCACCCTTATTGAGCTGGCTTCCCATCTTGCGCCGCCTCACTGGCTCACAATACCAGCGCAGGATATGAATCGTTTTGATCAACTTACCGTATTCCTGAAGGGAGCGCATCAGCGGATGCTTTCTCGGAAACGCCTGTAGCTTCTGAACAATCAGCGAAGCCGTCACCCAGCCGGTCTTCATCGACCCAGCCAAGCGCAGCATCTCATCCCAGTCGTCGATGATTCGCAACTCTCGGATCTGGTCTTGAACATGGGCCTTGAGCTTGGGGTAAGCCGCCATATCGATGTCAGCGGTGGTGTATAGCTTCTGGTCAGGCAAATCTCGAATTTTAGGAGAGAATCGCAACCCCAGCAGGTCAAAGAGCGCAAAGATAAGTTCCGTATATCCTGCGGTATCCGTGGTGTGCTCAACAATCGATAACTCTGTTTCATTGTTGATGATCTCATCAAGCACATAGGTTGAATCGCGCACCGTTGTCGGAATTGGTTTAGAGCCATATTGAGAAAACTGATCGCTCGTCCAGCTGTAAAACGTCACCCCCTTTTGATAGCCAAAATACTTCGGTTGCGCCCTGGCGCTGCGGATAGAGCCTTTAGCTGGAAAGCGCTGGCCATCCGAAGATGACAAGATGCCACCGCCCCAAATCTGACTGAGCGGGAGGTGAAAGTGAAAGTCCACCAGCACCCGATTTGCCGCCTGCAACGTTTCATCTCGGATATGCCAAGTGTTGAACCACTTTAAGCGTCGGTAGTCTAGCCCTGTTGACGTAGCAATCTGCTGAAAATCAAGGTTGCACGCCTGTGCCAATAGGCAAGTGTAGAGATGCTTCAACGAGTCAGGGTCGCGCCGACTGGGCGCGTTTAAATGCGTCAGTGCTTCCGAGAACTGCGTCCAGTTATCGACCTCCACTAGCAGGTCAGTGATGTTCACACGCGGTAGGCGATCGCCAATGGTGTGCCTCAGCTGTTCGAGTGCTGTCCCCTGCTCTTCAGCCACCAGCGGTGTTAGCACCAATCGATCAGCTTCTTCTCGCAAGTCGCTGCCCTTGGTATTCAACAGGGTCTCCACCTGAGCCATCAAGCTGGCCAGTTCCTGCTTGCGCTCCTTGAGACGGTCACCAACATCGAGCGGCGTTCCCATCAACTGAGTAACCTCCTCACGCTTTTCCGCCCAGTGCGTCACCGGCATCAGGTAGGTCGAGAGTTCTTTGAAGCGACGACTGTGAACCAGATAAATATCGCCAGAGCGCAGCCGATGTCTGAGGCCCCAGAGGGCCGCAAGTTCGTAGTATCGCCAATTGATCGCCTTGCTCATATCCAGCTCAGCAGCATCGATCACGTAAGCCCGCCAGGACTTCAAGATAAAGTCAGTCGGCGCATCGTCTGGCAACTTACGCCGCTTCCCCTGGTGAATCTCGCGAATGAGTTGCAGCGCCTGAAGCAACCCCTGATCATCCCCTCGGGCATGAAACTCAAGCGTGGCTAGAAACCTAGCTGAGAACGTGCGAACTCGGTTGTAACTGCAACAGAAATAATCGACATAGGCATCATTATCAGGTCGGATCAGCTCAGCGGCTTCATCAAGGGAACGCTTCAGTTCCTCCGGGCTGATGACTGCAAAAATTGCCGTACGTACCGCATCGTCTTCAACCTCTTCATCCAACAAAATATGACCGATGCTACGGTAGGCTCTCAGCTTCTCACTCAGGCTACGGGTTGCCCTTAATCGGTCTGCCTCAAAACTACGTTTCGCCTCTCGGTACAGCTCCCACAGCCGCTGGTTGACCATCTCAATGAGCGCATCCGTGAAGTTGTAGAGCGACTGCTTCAGAAAAGCCAGCAGCAGCGGATAGCGTCTGACCTCATTGCTGCGCTGTAGAGATTGATTGGTGGCCCGCGACCCAACCTTAGCTAAGTGATTGATGTGATTCGGATTGAGCTGACTCAAGTCCCAGCCTTCGGCTCCCTGCTGTTGTAAAAAGACAATCTTGTCGAGCGTTTCTAGAATCTGCTTCGGATTGTTGTCAGTTGGTGTTCGCTGTAGCCATGACAGCCGGGTGCGCTCCAATTTAATATCAACGAGGAGCAGTTTATCCAAAGCCGTGCAGGTTGCCTGAGTCAGCAGCGGCTTGAGGGTTTCGTAGGTTTCTTCCTGTGCCCGATTGCGCACGGTAGCCACCAGCTTTTCTAGTCGCGTGGTGCCGATGCGGATCAACTGATTTTGCTTCAGCCAGTCGCAGGCTACCTGAAACAACAACAAAGGCTTATCGTGCTCCAAAGCCCGCGAAAGTAGCCATTTTTCTAGTGACAACAGATCGAGCGGTGTTGCTCTGCGATATCCTAATAGCAACTGAATCTGTCTTTGATGGTCGTGCTGGGTACTGCTGTGCTGACTGTAGCGGGCAAGTGCTTCAGCAGAGAGTCTCAATTGCTGCGCAACGTAGTCAACAACAACAGCAGGAATCTGTTGTAAGTCGTCAGGGAAAAAGCCCAGGTAGCGCAAGCAGCCTATCTGCAACCCAAATCCCAGTTGATTATGCGCACCTCGTAAGGATTGCATTGCATCATGGTCATCATCACAGAGCCAGAAGAACCGATCTAAGTCATCGGTTTCGACCTCCTCTGGAAAGCGGTTGAGACGGGCGTGTTCTGCATCTGAAAGAAACTGGACGGGCATATCCTCTCCTCCAATTGCGACTTGTCAGTTGCTAGCTACCTGCTGATGGCTTGGTTCCCTTAGGGGTGCCTTTATAAGGCTGGCCGCAGTGGGGACAGAACCGAAAGGTCAGTGAGTGTAGCGGTTCTCCACAAGCGCCACAGGCATCTTGCAAGCCAGTGCCACACATGAAGCAATACTGGGAGCGGGCGTCTGTCCAGATCGGATCTGGCGCGGTGCCTGCTTGCCAGCAGTTGGGACAAAACTTGAGCGAGGGGCCAAGCTCTCCGGCCTGCCCTCGGGCAACCGCATCTAGGTAATCCATCGGCACTTCAAGCGCTTGTGACAGTCCGCTCAACGTGCGACGGTTCAGCGTCTGCGTTTGACCGCGTTCGATTTTGCCCAGGCTCTGCTTATGTATGCCTGCTCGCTCAGCCAGAGCGATACGCGTTAAACCAAGGGCTGCTCGTTGGCGGTTCACATAATCAGCCAGGGATTCTTGGGCCTTTGGCAACTGGCGAGCGGTCATAGTAGACACTAAAGTTTACCTTCAGATGTATTCAGTAGTGCTACTGTAATGCCTGTAAAACAAACACTCAGTACTTTCAGATTGTCTTAATGACATCTCCTACACTCGCGACAGTAGCAACTCAGTTTTTGCAACGGCCAGGGCTGGCAAAAGAAACACTCAGGGCATACGAATCAACCCTTATCCCCTTCCTCGCTGTATATGGCAGCTGGCCTGTGGCATTGCTGGAACGCGGTGAGGTTGTTGAATATTTACAAGCCCTGACTCATCTTGCCTATACGACTAGAAGAAAGCATCAAGCAACGATTCAAGCTCTGTTTAACTACGCCGTAGAACAACAACATATTAAGGCTAATCCGATTGCTCGCCTGAGGCAGCCGAAGCCTAATCCACAAAAGGATGAGCATACCTCTGACGACACGATTCGCTATCTGAGCCTATCGCAGCTCACGACTTTGTATCGGGCGGTTGAACTAGATACGCGCATGAAATCGATTATTAGTTTGTTGCATCGTAGTGGTGCTCGCATCTCAGAAGTGTTGAAATTAGACCTGGATGATATTGACTTTGAAGAACAACGGTTTCAGGTTTTAGGAAAGGGCAACAAACAACGCTGGTGCTTTTTCTCGCAGGATACGGCTACTGCACTCGCTGAGTACATTCGTAATGGGCGCTATTCTCGTAGCGCTGCGCTTTTCACGGCTCAGCAGCCGATCTCTTTAGAGACCTCTCGTATCAGCTATCGCCGTATTCATCAGTGTTGGGAGACCCTGATTGCACCCTACCCCGATCTCAAGGGTGCTAGGTTGCACGATCTGCGGCATACCTTTGCCACTGAGCGCGTTGGATTGATGGGAATTGAAGAGTTAAGGGCATTGATGGGGCATGAGAGCATTCAGACAACGCTGCGCTATCAGAAGGTAACATCTAGGCGAGCAGAATCAGTCGCTAAGCAGGCACTAGAAATGCTCTTATAGAAGTAACTTTTGTGATGCTAAATCGAGGATTGATTATCAGCTACAGAGTCTTAACAGGTCTCTGTAGCCGTAAACCGTGACTTCAACCACGCTACTGCTGACCGAAGAAACGCTAGAGAAAAGGCAGCGAAAGGGGTTCAGTCTCTATGTAAAACACCTGTACTTATATTTGAGCTGAATGAAAAGCAGTTTTTAGGCTCTGAAACCTTTGTACATCAGTTGATTCAGCCTTATCTGTCAAAATTTCTCCGATTCTATACATAGGCGA
>JBCDAJ010000196.1:0-9101 GCA_039185935.1 Cyanobacteria bacterium P01_F01_bin.56
ATGGCCGACCTGTGGGAAAAATATCAGGGCTTGATGAGCGATCGCATCGCTGCGCTCACCCAAGCCGCCGCCGCGATCGCCACTCAAACTCAGACGCCAGCAGGGCTCGCCACCGCTGCCACCGCCGCTCACAAGCTGGCGGGCGTGTTGGGCATGTTTGAGCTGGACGAAGGCTCTGATCTGGCGCGCGATTTAGAGACTCGCTTGGAATCTAACCAGGTTGAGGATCAGCAATCAGTCCCCGTCTTGGTCGAGCAGTTAGTGCAGTTAGTGCAGTTACCGCTCGCGGAGACGCCCGCAACCGCAACGCCAGCAGCCAGCTATTCGTTGCTGATTTCTCCGGATAGCACCTTGGCTGCAGGACTGGTGGCATTAGGTCAAACAACGCAGCACAACTGGCAACAGGTAAGCACGATCGCAGAGGCTGAAGCCCTCATACAGCAGTCGTCACCAGAACTCGTCGTCATCGATATTGCCGCCGCCTCGCTGTGGACAGCGACGTTGACTTTTGTACAGCAGCTAGCCAATCGTACGACCGCGATTCCCACTATCGCTCTGACCACTACCGACAGCTTGATCGACCGGGTGGCGATCGCCCAGGCCGGTTTGCAACGACTCTTGATGAAACCGACGACCCCAGAGCAAGTCTGGGCAGTGGCCACCCAAGTACAGCAACAGACCCGCCGCTTAACGGCTCAGGTGCTCGTGGTAGACGATGATCCCCTGATTCACCAGGCCCTGCGCCCCCTGTTAGAACCGTGGGGATTAGGACTCACCGGATTAGAAACGCCCGATCGCTTTTGGGAAGTGCTCGAAGCAACCCAGCCAGATTTGTTAATTCTCGATGTAGAAATGCCCAGCTTTAGCGGCATTGAGCTGTGTCAGGCCGTGCGTACCGCCCCCGACTGGCAAAATCTGCCCATCCTGTTCCTGACGTCTCACCGCGATGCGGCGACGGTGCAGGCGGTGTTCCGGGCGGGAGCCGACGACTTTATTGCCAAGCCCATTGTGGGGCCAGAATTACTCACCCGCATTCTCAATCGGTTGGAACGCAATCGTCTATTACAAACGCGATCGCACCAAGACGCCGTCACCGGCTTGCCAAACTATCTACACTCCAAACAAGCCTTGTCTCAACTTTTCGAGACGGCTCAGCGTAATGGCACTCTGGCATCTTTAGCGGTCATCCGAGTGGGTGATTTAGGGGCGATCACCCATCAACACGGGCAAGCTGCCAAGCAAGCTGCTTTACAGGCTTGGGGGCAATGCTTTCAGGCCATGGTACCCAACATAGGCACGGTGGGCTATTGGGGCGATGGCGAATTCGTCATCGGGCTTGAGGTAACAGACAAATCGGCTGAGGATGCCCTCGCGCCACTATTGCAGGTCTTGCGACGGCAAATCATTCAACTGCCGAGTGGGGTCCGACTGCAGCCTATGGTCGAGTATGGGACTGCGGCCTATTCAGACCATGGCCAACCCCTAGAAGCGCTGTATCGAGGCGCGATCGCCGCCATATAAATAGTCTTAAAGACTGTTGTATACCCCTATTTTGTTGACGAACAAGCATGCCACCTGGTGAGACCTTTCCCTACGATCTGAGCAATCATGCCAAGACTCGGATCGTTGAGCGCAAAATTGACTTGCAGTGGATTGTGCTAACTATGAAAGCACCAGCCCTGCGGGAGTCCCATCCCAACGATGATGATTGTCAATGTGTTTATCGCCGCATTCCAGCAGCCGAGGGGCGGGTTTTAAAGGTTGTCTATAATGCAGCTACTAAACCTTGGCGTATCGTGACAGTTCATTTTGATAGACGGATGCGAGACAGGCTATGAACATTCAATTTGATCGCGATGTCGATGCCCTGTATATTCAACTCTGCAATGGTGAAGTAGTCGATTCGGAAGCCATTGAGCCAGATATCGTTTACGATTACGACGCTCAAGATCGCATTATTGGCATTGAGCTGCTGCAATTAAGAGAAAATTTGCCCAACTTGGCCACTAAGGCATTGCCTTTCCAACGCTTTGGCCAGCAATTGGAATTTTTGAGTTTTTTAGAAAGCATTGCTGATACTGAGCTGAAATCAAAACTCAGCTTTGCGAGACAGATTTTGCAAAATCAGCAGGCATTTTTGCAAAACTGATAAAGACGGCAACTGAACATCGACAAATTTGAGGTAGTGAAGACACCTGCTGTGCCTATTGGTGTTCAGGATCCACTTAGCAGAGTGATTGTCAAAGACGCATCATCAATATGTAACCATGACGCTAAAGCAAGCAACCGTAACATCAAAGTGTTATGCAATCGCATTAAGGAATGGCGTCGTGACACTCGAGAATTGCGCGACCATAGCAACGTGCCCATCAGCCTCATTTACGGTTTTTCTGCTCTATATGCAATGACGTCTTCCCGAGATCTTCCCGATTGAGACATAGGTTAAAACTATTTATGACGGATGGGTGAAGGAGAGGATCGCGCAATCATGAGCGACAGAGCCGACAATTTCGACGAAGGTCGCTCGCAGCCTTTGTTTTCCCGCGATCGCGAAACCGCCCTATCCCTGTTGCAAGCCACCTTTGAGTCGACGGCGGATGGGTTATTGGTCGTCAATCGAGAAGGTCAGATCTTAGGTCACAATCAAAAGTTTCTGGAAATGTGGGGACTGCCGTCGCCGCTGGTGGCCCCCGATTCCGACCCGATGGTGCGGTTTCAATTCCTCGCCGATCAAACGACTGACCCAGAGGGGTTCAAAGCTCGAGTGTGGGAGCTGTTTGATCAACTGCCTGAGGCCGTTGTGTCGGATCAAATCACTCTTAAAGATGGCCGCATTTTTGAACGCTATTCGCAGCCTCAACGACTTAATGGCAAGATTGTGGGCCGGGTTTGGAGCTATCGCGACATCACTGAGCGCCATCGTGCCGAAGCCACGTTGCGCCAGCGAGAAGCCAAGTACCGCACGATTTTTGAAAACTCTCAGGTGGGCATGGGCCGCACTCGCCTCGCCGACGGTTTGATCCTGGAGGCCAATCAGCAGTTTGCCAAAATTATGGGCTACGACTCACCGGCAGAGTTGATTAACCGAGTCTACACCACTACGTTTTATGTCCATGCGGGCGATCGCCGCCGGATTCTAGAGCAACTCCACCAAGCGACTGGCATTCACGATTTTGAGCTGGAGCTGTATCGTCGTAATCGCGATCGCATGTGGGTATTGCTTTCCCTGCAAATCAATGAACCCGAAAACGGCATCGAGTTTGTTATTACGGATATCAGTCAGCGCAAACGGGCAGAAGCCGCCCTACAACAGCAGGAAGCCAATTATCGCCTGCTGGTAGAAGCCGCCAATTCCGTCATTGTTAAGTCGGACGTGCAGGGCCGGGTCGTATTTATGAATGATTATGGCCAGCGGTTCTTTGGGTTTACGTCAGAAGAACTGATTGGCCGCCACGTCACTGAGACCTTTGTGCCGCCCGTTGAGTCCGGGGGCCGAGATCTCGAAGAGCTGATGGAGAATATCTTTCAGCAGCCTGAGAACTATGTTTTCAACGAAAATGAAGGCCGTTGTAAAGATGGCCGTCGAGTTTGGATTAACTGGTCGAATAAACCAATCTGTGATGAATCGGGGCAAATGACCGGCCTCCTCTCGATTGGGGTCGATGTCACCCAGCGCCGCCAGTTAGAAGAAAACCTATTGCAATCACAACAGTTTCTCCATACCTTTATCGATAGTTTGCCCCTCACCGTCTTTAGCAAAAACGTTGAACAGGACTTTCGCTACGAGCTGATCAACAAAGATGCTGAGCGCATTATGGGATTTTCGGCGGAAGCGGGTCTGGGCAAAAATGACTATGATCTGCTGCCGCCAGAAATTGCTGATATTCACCGCCAAGATGACTTAGCGGTGGTGCAGCAGGGGAAGCCGCTGGACATTTCTAAAGAATTCTTTCGCCCTAATACGGGAGAATATCTCTATATCCGCAGCATCAAAATGCCCCTCTATGACTCTCAGGGCAAGGTGACTCACCTCTTGGGCATTGGGGAAGATTTCTCGACGCAAAAGCGAGCCGAAACCCTGCTCAGCACCCAAAGTCAAATTCTAGAAATGATTGCTGCCAATGAGCTCTTATCAGACACGCTGCAATATCTGATCGTGGCCTTTGAAAAACTCTCTCATTGTCAGGGGGCGTCGATTCTCTTTTTAGATGAAGACGGGCAACGCCTGCACCAGGGCATCGGCCCCAATCTGCCAGCAGATTACTGGGCAGCCCTAGAGGGCTTGCCAGTCGGCCCTTACACCACCAGCTGCGGGGCCGCTGCATATCACAAGTTGCCGGTCATTGTCAGGGATACCCAGACCGACCCCCTCTGGGCGGATGCCCGTGATCTGGCCCAAGCCCATAACATTCGCAGTTGTTGGTCGACCCCTATTCTGGCCTCTCAGGGCAAGGTCTTGGGCACTTTTGCGATGGCGTTTGACCAGCCCAAAACCCCCTCGACCGAAGATTGGCGGATTATCGGCACGGCAGCCCACTTGGCGGGTATCGCGATCGAACGCCAACGCACGGCAGCCGAACTTTATCAAGCGAAAGAAGCGGCCGAAACCGCCAACCGCGCTAAAAGCCAGTTTTTAGCCAATATGAGCCACGAACTGCGCACCCCGATGAATGCCATTTTGGGCTTTGCCCAACTGATGGAACGGGGGGGGGAACTCTCGCCCCAGCAACAGCAAGCCCTCCAAGTCATCAACACCAGCGGTAAACACCTGTTGGACTTGATTAATGACGTGTTAGAGATGTCCAAAATTGAAGCTGGCACCCTAACCCTCAGTCCTAAACCTTTTGATCTGAGCAGTTTGCTTAGCACCGTGCAGAGCATGTTTCAGATGCAAGCGCGGGAAAAAGGGTTGGAGTTGCAGTTCACTGCGGATGACACTGTGCCCCGCTACATCGTGGGAGATGAAGGGAAACTGCGACAAGTGCTGATCAATCTCCTGGGAAATGCCTTGAAATTTACGCCAACGGGGGGGGTGAGCCTGACGGTCGAGCACGCCGCCGCCTCTCTCGCCGATCGCCCTGCCGGTGCAACCCTAACGTTTACGATCGCCGACACTGGCCCTGGCATTGCTGACACCATGCTGCCGCACCTCTTTCAGCCATTTGTGCAGGCTAGTCATCATGTTCCTGGGGAAGGGGGCAGCGGTCTGGGGCTCGCGATTACCCAACAATTTGTCCATCTAATGAATGGAACGATTCAGCTCGAAACGACCGTGGGTCAAGGCACCACGTTTATCGTGCAAGTGCCGGTCGAAGTCGCCAATAACGAAGCGATCGCCCATCTGGCGACCCACAGCACCGTTACAGGATTGGCGCCCCATCAGCCGCATTACCGCATCCTGGTCGTCGACGATCGCCCCGAAAACCGTGACCCACTTGTTCAGCTTCTGCAGTCTGTCGGCTTTGAAACCCGCATCGCCAATAATGGTCAAGCGGCGATCGCGCAGTGGCGAGCTTGGCAACCTCATCTGATCTGGATGGACATGCGCATGCCCGTGATGGATGGCTATGCCGCCACCCGCAGAATCCGGGAATTGGAAAGAACGGTCGCCGGTGAACGGCAAAAGGTGCAGGGCCGGCGGCAAAACATCAGAGGTCACTTGCCCCCTACAGATCTGACGATGGATCAGCCCAGGGAGACGGCCCAAAGCGGTCGCCCAAACCCAGACACCCAGACACCCAGACACCCAGCGACTCCGTCCCCCACTCACGCCACGACCATCATCGCGCTTACCGCCAGTGCCTTCGAAGATCAGCGAGAAGAGATCATTGCCGCGGGCTGTGACGATTTTGTGCGAAAGCCTTTTTATGCTGCCGAAATTTTCCGTAAAATGACCGACTATCTGGGGGTGCAATTCGAGCTGCAGACGTCAGATACTGGCGATCGCGACTTTCCGCCTGAGGAAACCGCATCAATCGTTCTGGAGACGCTCCAACAATTGCCGTTGGACTGGCGCCAGACCTTTCATCAAGCGGCCATTCAAGCCGATAGTGACTGGTTGAGATCGCTCTTGACCACCCTCTCTGCCGATCATGAGCCGCTAAAACAGCAGCTCGATCGCCTGATCACCCGGCTCGACTTTGAGACCTTGATAACCCTGACGGAGACGGCTTCTGGTGACTGATTCTGCAGTGAAACCCTATCAAGCAGACATTTTGGCGATCGACGACACGCCCGAAAATCTGCAGCTTTTGTCTCAGTTGCTCACCGATCGCCAGTACAAAGTCCGCAGCGTCACCAAAGGTACTACTGCCATTCGCGCCGCCCAGGCTGCCCCCCCCGACCTGATTTTGCTAGATATCAATATGCCCGAGATGGGCGGTTACGAAGTCTGTGAACAGCTCAAGGTCGACGATCGCACCGCGGCGATTCCCGTCATTTTTATTAGTGCCCTGGGCGAAACCCTGGATAAAGTGCGAGCCTTTGAGGTGGGCGGCGTCGATTTTGTGACCAAACCCTTTCAGGTCGAAGAGGTGCTGGCCCGCATCCAGACCCATCTGCAGATTCGCGCCCTGCAGCAGCAGTTACAAACCCAAAACGAACAGCTGCAGTTGGAAATTCGCGACCGGATTCAGTGCGAGCGAGCTTTAGAGCAAGAGCGCGAAAAATCGGAAACGCTGCTGCTCAACATTCTGCCCGAGTCGATTGCCGAACAGTTGAAGCAAAATCCTCAAGCGATCGCCTATCGGTTTGAATCAGTCACGATTCTCTTTGCGGATATTGTTAACTTCACCGGACTATCGGCGGCGATTGCCCCGACGGAGTTAGTAAATCGGTTGAACCAGATTTTTTCGGACTTTGACCAACTGGCTGACCAGCATGGCTTAGAAAAGATCAAAACCATTGGCGATGCTTACATGGTCGTCGGGGGCGTGCCGAATCCGATGGCCCATCATACCGCCGCGATCGCCAACATGGCCCTTGACATGCAGCAGGCCATCCAGCAATATGAGCGCCCCGACGGCGCCCCCTTTAGCCTGCGGATTGGCATCGACACTGGGCCGGTCGTCGCCGGCGTTATCGGCATGAAAAAGTTTTCCTACGATTTGTGGGGCGACACCGTCAACCTGGCCAGCCGAATGGAATCCCATGGCGAACCGGGCCGCATTCAAGTCACAGAAGCGGTGTCTCAGTGTCTAGGCGATCGCTATCGCATTAGCCCTCGGGGCCCTGTCGCCATCAAAGGGTTGACCGAGATGTGCACCTACTGGTTGGAGGGCCAAACCTGATGACTGACAGCACGGCAATGATCTATCGGGCTGATATTCTCGCGATCGATGACACGCCCGAAAATCTGCAACTGTTGTCTCAACTGCTCACCCGTCGGCAGTATAAGGTCCGCAGCGTCACTAAAGGCACCACCGCACTCCGAGCGGCGCTGGCCGCGCCTCCTGACCTGATTTTGCTCGACATCAACATGCCTGGCATGAGTGGTTACGAAGTCTGTGAACGCCTCAAATCTGAAGATATTACCCGCAACATTCCCGTCATTTTTATCAGCGCCCTGGGCGAAACCCTCGATAAAGTCCGCGCGTTTGACGTCGGGGGGGTGGACTTTGTCACGAAGCCCTTTCAGGTGGAGGAGGTGATTGCGCGGATTGAAACCCATCTGCAATTGCGTCGCCTACAACAACAATTACAAGCTCAAAACGTGCGCCTGCAGCAGGAGATTCGCGATCGCAAACAGGCCCAAGAAACCTTTAGCAAGGCCTTCCGCGCTAGCCCGAGTCCCATTGCCATTACCACCCTTGAGGGGGGGCAGTTCATTGAGGTGAATCCAAGTTTTCTCAAAATCAGTGGCTACACCCGCCATGAAGTCATTGGGTTCCGGCTGGATGAACTCAACTTGGGACTCGATATGGAGGCATATCAGCGAGGGCGCGCCCAGTTGGCCAACGCCGGTGCTCTCCACAATTGGGAATTTGAGTTACGCACCAAAACCGGCGACTGGCGGACCGTCTTAGTCTCAGTCGAAAATATTGAGCTGCAAGGGCATCAGTGCGCCCTGGCGATCGCCAACGACATTACAGAGCGCAAGCGGCTAGAGAATGAGTTCATTTCTCTGGTCAGCCATGAACTCAAAACGCCGATGAACTCCATGATTGGGGCCCTCGACTTACTTGGTACTGGGCAGCTCGGCAGCCTCACCGACAAAGGTCAAAGAATGATCGACATGGCCATCAACAACGCCGAACGCCTCGTGCGTCTGGTCAACGATGTGCTGGATCTGGAACGGATGAAATCGGGCACGCTCACCCTGCATCCGCAGGTCTGCAACGTGCCGATGCTGTTTCAACAAGCCAAAACCGTTATGCAGCCTATGGCCCAAGACGCTCAGGTCAATCTGGTTATCGAACCCGTTGAGGTGAAATTGCAAGTTGATGGCGATCGCATCCAGCAGCTCTTCACCAACCTCCTCAGCAACGCCATCAAGTTCTCTTCTCCTGGCGACACCGTTCACCTCAGCGCCCAAGTTGCAGAGCGTGATGTCAATAGTCATCAACCGAATCTCAGCTCCCCTTCCCCCCCTCACCCTTCTACCCACTCCCCCCCCACCTCCCCACTCCCCCACTCCCCCACTTCACCCTCCACTCTCCACATCACCGTCCGTGACCAAGGCCGTGGTATCCCCCCCGACAAGCTCACCCTGATCTTTGATCGCTTCCAGCAAGTCGATGCCTCCGACGCCCGCGCAAAAGGCGGCACCGGACTCGGATTATCCATCTGTCGGCAAATTGTGCAGCAACATCAAGGACGCATCTGGGCCGAAAGCACCCTCGGCGAAGGCAGTACCTTTCATATCACATTGCCATTGACGGAACTTGATGAGGACATGCCGCCGCAGGATGCTCAGGGTGAGCACTGATGATGACCAGATGCCAACCAACCTCACCTAGCCTCTTCTAAGAAACTTCTTTCGAAGCGGTCACAGGGGTTAGCTGAAAGCCCAGTTGACTCGCCCGCTTTTCCAAGTGCTTCAGCACTCGCTGTTGATACTGCTGCTCATAGTAGTCCACCCCTGGGTCTTCATAGCGCTCCCC
>JBCDAJ010000197.1:0-9015 GCA_039185935.1 Cyanobacteria bacterium P01_F01_bin.56
AGAAAGTGGCAATCGTGGCCTGTATGCGGAAACTCCTGACTTGCCTCAATGCCATGATGCGAGACCACACACCCTGGCAAGATGACCAAGTCAGTGCGTTTTTTCAGCCCACTGATGCTTGACATTTAAGATAATCGCTTTGCCTTCTGCTATAGCGGTGTGCAGGCTAATCAAGTACAAGCAAAATCTGCCAATCCTTACGCAGAGATATATTGAGAATTGAAGCTGTACTTAATCAGAACGGGCACCGCTATATATCTAACATCACAAATCTTTAAAACTGTCAGGACTGACGCAGTTACATCCGATGTTGGCCCCCATATCCCCAATACTGAGAAAAGCCCCTTTAATCCTCCAGATGGGGGGGATTAAAGGGGCTTTGGCGTCAGTCCTAACGGTTTAACAGCTGCAATTGAGCAAGGGACGCGATCGCGTCCCTTGCTCAACATAAATCACACAGGTGCGACTTTACGCCTCACTTTCAGGAGTCTCACCTCTCGCAGCGGCAGCCTCATCTGGGTGGATGTTGAGACGGGTCAGGTTGATGCGGCCACGATTATCAACCTCGCGAATTTTGACGACGACCTCGTCGCCAACGGAAACCTCATCCTCAACTTTGTTGACGCGATAATCGGCTAGCTGCGAGATGTGAATCATGCCGTCTTGACCGGGCAAAAATTCCACAAACGCACCAATCGGAATAATCCGCACGACTTTGCCCAAGAAGACATCACCAACAGAGGGCTTAAACACGATCGCCTCAATCATGGCTTTGGCTTCTTCCGCTTTCTTGCCATCCAGCGAAGACACCGTGACCGTGCCGTCATCTTCAATATCGACTTTGGCACCGGTTTGTTCCGTAATGCCCTTGATCTTCTTGCCGCCAGGGCCAATGACCATGCCAATCATCTCAGGATCAATCTTGAAGCTAAGCAGCCGTGGAGCAAAGGGCGATAGTACGTCACGAGGCTTGTCAATGGCTTGCATCATTGATTCGAGGATGTGCAGTCTTGCCCCCTTTGCCTGATGAATGGCTTTGGCAATGACCTCTACGGGTAAGCCCGTAATCTTCATGTCCATTTGCAGGGCAGTGATGCCCGCATCTGTACCGGCCACCTTGAAGTCCATATCACCCAAGAAATCTTCAATCCCTTGAATGTCAGTGAGAATGCGAACTTCGTCGCCTTCCTTAATTAACCCCATAGCGGCACCACTAACCGGTTTGGCAATGGGCACACCGGCATCCATGAGGCTGAGGGTGGAACCACATACTGACCCCATAGAAGTCGAGCCATCGGAAGACAGCACCTCCGACACCACGCGAATGACGTAGGGAAAATCTTCTTTCGGGGGCAACACAGGGACTAAGGCCCGCTCGGCTAACGCGCCATGACCAATTTCACGGCGACCTGGCGATCGCATCGGGCGCGTCTCGCCCACCGAATACGGTGGGAAGTTGTAATGATGCAAGTAGCGCTTTTCGTCATCTGGGTGCAGGTCATCCATCAATTGAGCATCACCCGAAGTCCCTAAAGTCACCACCGATAGTACTTGAGTTAACCCTCGTTGAAACAAGCCTGTCCCATGGACCCGAGAGGGCAGTAAGTTAACTTTGGAACTCAGGGCCCGCACCTGATCAAGCTGGCGACCATCAATGCGGACACCCTCTTCAACAATCTGCTTGCGCATCAGCTTTTTGGTGATGCCTTTATAGGTATTACCCAAGGCCTTGCCATTCTCTTCCACGGCTTGACGAACCGGATCATCCTCCGGTTTTTCGGCAATCTCTACCGCAATCTCAGCCTTGATCGCATCCAGCTTTTCGTCGCGCTCAGGCTTGGGCAAATCAAATTGCGTCAAGATGCTTTTAATCGGTTGAGTGGCTCGCTCTGCCAAAAACTGCTCTAAGGTCGGGTCAGTTTCGGGTGGGGTGGCGACAACCCGCTCAATGCCCAGCTCTGCCATCAACTCCTTCTGAGCTTTGATCAAATCTTGTACAACTTCATAGCCAAAGTCGATCGCTTCGATGACATCTTGCTCGGGCAGTTGATTCGCCCCAGCTTCGACCATGATCACCCCATCTGGTGAACCCGCCACAATGAGGTCGAGATCGCCTTTCTCAACTTCGTCATAGGTCGGATTAATGACAAAGTCATCACCCAATAAACCGACACGAACCGTTGCCATCGGGCCATTAAACGGAATCTTAGCTAGCAAAGTGGCGACTGATGCACCAGTTGCAGCCAACACATCTGGCGGCACCTGTTCATCCATTGACAGGGTGCTGGCCACAATCTGAATGTCGTCCCGCAGCCATGAAGGAAACAAGGGACGCATGGGGCGGTCAATTAACCGGCTTACCAAAGTGGCTCGCTCCGGAGGGCGTCCCTCACGACGCAAAAATCCGCCAGGGATGCGTCCTGCAGCGTATAACCTTTCTTCGTAATCAACGAGCAGTGGGAGAAAATCTATGCCTTCTCTACCAGAAGAACGAGTCGCTGTCACAAGGACTGAAGTTTCGCCTGACTCGATTAGTACAGAGCCCCCTGCTTGGGGCGCAAATAAACCTACTTTAAGTCTGATATCCCGTCCGTCAAAGGATATCGACTTGTTAACTTCTTGCATGGATTACTGTATCCTTGATTGTTTCGTTTCTCTTTTGTGTCGCACTCATCGTAACACTGTTATCGGAAACCGCTTTTCCCCTTAAAAGACTGTTGCAGGAATTGCGAAAGTAGTCGTCTGGATGCTGTTTTTCTGATTCTAGTCAGAGGTAAAAATAAATCCGAATCCTCTCGTGTAGGAGAATCCAATCAATTTCTCTCCGAGAGGTTGTACTACAAGCCTTCAGCATCTGGAGGTTCCTGCAGTTGATGAGGTCAAGAACGACGTTGAAACCCTTGCCCCTTAAATAAGCTGCTCCCTCGCAGGCCAGCAAATAATCTGTGGATGATTTGGGAAAGTGGGCTTGATTAAAGAGTTTGAGAATAGGCCCTCACCAACTATGTAGGGGCCACTTTTATCGCGAGGCTCAAAGTTTGATTGAGGTGATTGCTTCCACAAATCACAGTTAGTCTCTCAATCAGAAGGGAGACTTTGTGGGATGATTTTAACCTTGCTAACTTCCCTGTGAGAGCATAATGACCCTGATGCAAGCTGCGATAAAAAACTCAAAAGTCTTGGTGACAGGAGCCGCAGGGTTTGTCGGCTTTTTTGTTTGCCAACGCTTGCTTCATGAAGGCTGTGAAGTGATTGGCTTAGACAATTTAAATGATTACTATTCGGTTCAACTAAAGCGCGATCGCCTGGCGCAACTCACGCCTGAGCCAAAGTTTACCTTTTATCAGCTTGACCTACATGATCGAGTGGGCATGGAAGCGCTGTTTGCTCAGCAGGCTTTTACCCATGTTATTCATCTGGCGGCTCAGGCCGGCGTCCGATATTCGCTGCAAAATCCTCATGCGTATGCAGAAGGTAATTTATCGGGCTTTTTGAATATCCTTGAGGGCTGTCGTCACAGTGCCTCTTTGAAACACCTGATCTTTGCGTCTTCGAGTTCAGTTTATGGGGCCAATACCAAGGTGCCATTTGCTGCCGAAGATAACGTGGATTACCCAGTTTCGCTTTATGCAGTGACCAAAAAAGCAAATGAATTGATGGCACATTCCTACAGCCATTTGTACGGAATTCCCGTCACCGGGCTCCGTTTCTTCACCGTGTACGGCCCCTGGGGTCGGCCCGATATGGCATACTTCAAGTTTGTAGACGCGATCGCCCACGAGCGACCGATTGAAGTCTACAACCACGGCAAAATGAAACGCGATTTCACCTACATTGACGACATCGTTGAAGGCATTGTGCGGCTGCTTGAGCATCTGCCCGAGCGCATTGCGGCAGAGCGAGCCATCAACTCGCAAGCACGCTACAAAATTTACAACATTGGTAACCACAGCCCAGTTGAGCTCTTAACCTTTATCGAAACAATCGAAAAAGCCATGGGCAAATCGGCCAAGAAAATCATGAAGCCGATGCAGCCTGGTGATGTGGTTGTCACCTATGCTGATGTGGAAGATCTCAGACAGGATGTTGGCTTTAAGCCCGATACGCCTCTAGATGTGGGCATGCAGAAATTTGTAGATTGGTATAGCAGTTACTACGGCTAGCAATTAAGAGCCTAGGGGTCTGTCAGTTTTCAACTTGTGGGTTGCTGGCTTCCAGAACCATGGTCTCGTAATCAATTCAGATTTGGAGAACGCACAAATTCAAGCTTGACCCTGCACTAGTGCAGCGCTACGACTAAAAATTATGGTCAGCAAGCTCACCACTCTGGAAACTAAGTTCCTTGAGGATCACAGCGGTCGTAGTTCGATCCCCCGCTGCCGCCGCCCCCTTAAAAAAGGGGCTACTCAATCCCTAGATTGGGATGCCCTCTTTTTAAGGGGGTTGGGAGATCAAACCTCCGTCAATAAAGGTGAAAAACTTAATTGACGCTGTACTTACGGTGAAAGGGGGGAGTGGCGTCGGAAAACGTCCTGCCTTCGTGCTCAAGAAATATCTTAGACCGTTGGCATGAATAAGGTGCCAAGAGGTCTAGTCATTGAGAATCTTGCCGGATATCCCTAAGCGGTCCGATCGCTTAAAGCATATCCGGCTTAAGGCTTGAGCGTGCGTCATTTCTCGCCGTCACTCAAAAATCATCAGGCACGAATTTGTTGCGAGCCCGCCGAGCTTTGTGGGCACTTTAACAATTAATTAGGTTATCCATAAAGTTTAGTATATGGTTCATGCTGCCACCCCAATCACGCCCAAATTGTTGCCTGATTACACCTTGGGCGATGTCGTTTATCAGGGGACTCGCACAGCGGTTTATCGAGCAGTCGAGAATGACACCCAGCAACTCGTAGTCATCAAAATGCTGTCTGAGGAGCACCCCAGCTTTTCTGAACTGGTGCAGTTCCGCAATCAGTATATGGTGGCCAAGAACCTACCGATCGCAGGCATTGTACAGCCCCTCAGCCTGGAGCCTTGTGGCAATGGTTATGCGTTGGTGATGGCAGATTTTGGAGGTGTTGACCTAGGGCAGTATGCACAGCAACATCTTCTGAGCCTGACTGAGACACTAGACATTGCCCTCCAACTGGCTGACATCCTGCACGAGTTGCAACAGCACCGCGTCATCCACAAAGATATTAAACCTGCCAATATTCTGATTCACCCAGAGACTCAGCAGATCAAACTTATCGACTTTAGTATTGCTTCGCTGCTCCCCAAAGAGACTCAAGCGCTCCAAAGCCCGAAAAATCTGGAAGGGACCCTAGCCTATCTAGCTCCTGAGCAAACTGGGCGCATGAATCGAGCCATTGACTACCGCACTGACTTTTATGCTTTTGGCGTTACCCTCTATCAATTATTTACCGGGCTGTTGCCTTTCATTAGTGATGACCCGATGGAACTGCTCCATTGCCACATCGCCCAAACACCGATTCCGGTAAGTCAGGTCAACCCTCAAGTTCCGGCTCTGGTGGCGGCGATTGTGGATAAGCTGATGGCCAAAAATGCCGAAGACCGCTATCAGAGCGCCCTCGGCTTGAAGCACGATTTAGAGCAGTGCCTGACTCAATGGCAAGCGCAAGGTGAGATTGCTCAATTTTCATTAGGACAACAGGACTTAAGCGATCGCTTCCTGATTCCCGAAAAACTTTATGGCCGAGAGCCAGAGGTCAAAACTCTGCTAGAGGCCTTTGACCGCACTGCCCAAGGGGCCTCAGAGTTGATGCTCGTCGCCGGTTTTTCCGGCATTGGTAAAACTGCTGTGATCAAAGAGGTCCATAAGCCCATCGTGCAGCGACGAGGGTATTTCATCAAAGGTAAGTTTGACCAGTTTAATCGCAACATTCCAGGCTCAGCGTTTGTGCAAGCCTTTCAAGATTTAGTCGGGCAACTGTTGAGCGAAAGTGATGCGGCGCTACATACCTGGAGGACTCAAATTTCCGAAGCTTTGGGTGAAAACGCTCAAGTCATCATTGATTTAATACCCGCGCTAGAAAAGATTTTAGGCCCCCAGCCGGACGCTCCACTCTTGACCGGAAACGCGGCTCAAAACCGGTTTAGGTTGCTCTTTCAAAAATTCATTCAGGTGTTCACTGCGGCCGAACATCCGCTGGTGATTTTTGTCGATGACCTCCAGTGGGCCGACTCAGCTTCCCTCAATTTAATTCAAGTCTTAACCGCAGAGTCTCAAATTGGGCACTTGTTGTTATTAGGTGCCTACCGAGATAACGAAGTATTTTCCGGTCATCCGCTCATGCTGACCTTGGATGAATTGCAGAAAGCTGGAGCCATAATTCATACCCTTACCCTTAAACCGCTCAGTACTACCAGCCTCAATCATTTAGTTGCCGATACGCTACAAACTTCGACCTCGGTGGTGAACCCCCTCACCGATCTCATCATGCAAAAGACCCAGGGTAATCCCTTTTTTGCGACACAATTTCTTGACGCTTTGCATCAAGAACAGTTGATTACGTTTGACTACACGTTAGGCTCTTGGCAGTGCGATATTGTACGGGTACAGGCCGCAGCTGTGACCGATGATGTCGTGGAATTCATGGCTGTACAGCTCCAAAAACTGCCCGACTCAGCCCAAGAAATACTCAAACTCACGGCTTGTCTTGGGGCCCAGTTTGATTTAGACACCTTGGCAATTGTCTCAGAAAAATCCCACGATGAAATAGTGACAGCGCTCTGGCCGGTTTTGCAAGCGGGGTTGATTTTGCCTGAGAATGATGTTTATAAATTCTACTTAGGCGAAAATCATTTAGGTGACCATACAGACTCGATAACCTCAGCGCACAATACGCCGTCCACAATTCTTAAGTATCAATTTTTACACGATCGCGTTCAACAAGCTGCCTACAGCCTCATCTCGACTAAGCAAAAACAAACGATTCATCTAACGATTGGGCATCGACTCTGGCAAAATCTCACCGCTGAGGCTTTAGAAGACAGCCTCTTTGCCGTGGTTAATCACTTAAATAGTGGTGAAAATCTCATTACTGATCGCTCAGAACGTGAGGCCATTGCTCAACTCAACTTACGGGCCAGCCAAAAGGCTAAGACGGCGATCGCCTACGAAGCCAGCTGTCGTTATTGTCAGCAAGGTCAGCAATTTTTAGATCAAGCGAGCTGGACTGAGAGTTATCCAATTTGGTTAGAGCTTGCACTCATAGAAATTGAAGCTAACTTCTTTATGGGTGATCTGGAAACAGCAGAAAAACTGGCTGATGCGGTTCTCACTCAAACCCAAACGTTGTTAGATCGAATTAGGGTTCATGAACTGCAAATTCTCTTTGAAATTAACAAAAATCAGATGACTGAGGCAATTGCCTTAGCCCTGGATGTCTTAGCCCTATTTGGTGCCCCCTTTCCTCAAACCACCGAAGCGATTCAAGCAGAAATTGCCTCTTTACGCCAAGAGATTGCTTTACCCAAAGAGGCGATCGCCGATCTCATTAAGCTGCCCAATGTAAGGGACGCTGAGAAACTAGCTGCCATTCGCATTCTCACCAATGCCAGCTCTGCTGCTTACATCGCCAACCCAGTGGTCTATCCCCTCATTGCCCTACAGACAGTTCGGTATTGCCTGCAGTACGGCAACTCTGACTTGGCTGCTTCTGCCTACAGCTGGTACGGGGCATTGTTATGTGGAGTCTATAACGAAATTGATAGCGGATATGAGTTTGGCAAACTTTCTCTAAAACTGTTAGAAACATTCAACGCTAACGCTTTGATTGCCAAAGTTAGCAACATGTTTAATGTGTTTATTCGCCCTTGGAAAGAACCCCTAAGAAATGCCACCAAAGATTTACCCACGGCCATTCAAGGGGGCTTTGACAATGGTGATATCGAATATGCTCTTTATGCCGCAGTGCATCATTGCAACTATTTATTCTATGCCGGTGAACAGCTAGATGTGGTGCAGCAGAAACAAGCATCTTACTCGTTAGCAATTGATCAGGCAAACTATACGTTTCACGCCGACTTCTTGAAAATAAATCAGCAAACGGTGGCTAATTTATTGAGCGAGGCTACGGCTCCTAACTTATTACAAGGTGATTTCTTTGATCAAGAAACCTATTTACAGCAGTGGCAGGAATCAAATATCGTCTTTTTGCTACTCTGCTTTTATGAGGCTCAAACTCGCTTAGCCTATTTATTTGAGGATTACCCAACCGCGATTGCAGCTGGCGAAAAAGGGGGTAAATATCAGCAGGCGGCAAGTGGCACTCTCTATGCTGCAGAGCACGTCTTTTACTACAGTCTAGCTTTATTAAGTCAGGACACTTTAACCCCATCACAGCTAGAGCAGCTTAATCAAAATCAGCAAAAAATCAAGGCGTGGACCGCTTGTGCATCTAGCAACTTTCAACATCAGTACGATCTGCTGGAAGCAGAGCATCATCGCCATGCTGAGAATCAGGCCGAGGCCATTATTTTTTATGATCGGGCTATCTCAGGAGCGCAGGAAAATGGGTTTATTCAAATAGAAGCTTTGGCGAACGAATTAGCAGCTAAATTTTACCTGGACTGGGGTAGAGAGAAAATTGCTGCAGCCTATATGCAAGATGCCTACTATTGCTATTTCCGTTGGGGGGCAGACGCTAAACTCACTGATCTAAAGCAACGGTATACCCGATTGCTGGCGCCGATTCTTCAACCGCAGCGGGCTTTATTGTCGTCAGAAGTAGACGCCCTTTTAGACTCCACAACCAGCTTGACGGCTATCGGCCCGGCCAACCGGCACACGTCTAACTCTACGAGCTATCACTTTGCGGCCAATCTTGATCTAGCCACGGTGTTGAAGGCCTCGCAAACCCTTTCCAGCGAAATTGAGATGGAGCGGCTGCTGACCATCTTGCTGCATACGGTAATGGAGAATGCCGGTGCCACCCGAGGAATTTTGCTGATGCCGCGTACTGAAGAATGGTTTGTCGAGGCGATTGCCACCCTGGATGC
>JBCDAJ010000198.1:0-8867 GCA_039185935.1 Cyanobacteria bacterium P01_F01_bin.56
CCTCAGCTTTTACGCTTCCTCGCGGAGTTTGTCGAGAACGCTTTGATCTTCCATGGTGGTGGCATCGCCGACGATGTCTTCACCGCTAGCGAGGTTACGCAGGAAGCGACGGATGATTTTGCCCGATCGCGTCTTGGGCAACGCCTCTGTAAAGCGAATGTCGGCGGGACGAGCAATAATGCCAATCTCCTTAATCACGTGTTGCTTGAGTTCGCCCTTTAAGTCTTCGCTGGGCTGGTGGGTGTTTTCCAGGGTGACGAAGGCGAAAACCTCTTCGCCGCTGATTTCGTTTTTGCGACCCACCACGGCGGCTTCCGCCACGGCTGGATGTGATACTAGCGCCGACTCGATTTCCATGGTGCCGAGGCGGTGACCGGAGACGCTGAGTACGTCATCGACGCGGCCCATGACCCAAAAATAGCCGTCTTCATCGCGGCGCGCGCCATCGCCCGCAAAGTACAGGTACTGGCCATCCTTGGGCGGAATGTGCTCCCAATAGGTGCGACGAAAGCGTTCGTCATCGCCATAGACCGTGCGCATCATACTCGGCCAGGGATGCTTAACTACCAAATAGCCCCCTTCATTATCACCGACAGAGTTGCCATCCAAATCCACCACGTCGGTGAGAATGCCGGGGAATGGTTTGGTGGCTGAACCCGGTTTCGTGGGGGTCGCCCCCGGCAGCGGCGTCAGCATAAAGCCGCCGGTTTCGGTTTGCCACCAAGTGTCGACAATCGGGCATTGGTCGTTGCCGATCACCTGCTGGTACCACATCCAAGCCTCGGGGTTAATCGGTTCCCCGACCGTGCCGAGAATGCGCAGAGACGAGAGATCGCGGGCTTTCGGTTCGTGCTCCCCCATTTTCATAAAGGCGCGGATGGCGGTGGGGGCGGTGTAGAAGATGTTGACGCCATACTTTTCCACGACGTCCCAGAAACAGCCAGGGTTAGAGGGGCGGGGGACACCTTCGTACATGAGGCTAGTGGCCCCGTTTGAAAGTGGCCCATAGACGATGTAGCTGTGGCCCGTAATCCAACCCACGTCAGCGGTACACCAATACACGTCGGTGTCGTTGTGGTCAAAGGTCCACTGGTAGGTCATATGGGTGTAGAGGTTGTACCCGCCAGTCGTGTGGACAACGCCCTTGGGCTTGCCGGTGGTGCCGCTGGTGTAAAGGATGAACAGCATATCTTCCGCGTCCATCGCTTCGGCTGGACACTGACCTGACGCGTTGATCTGCAAATCGTGCCACCAGTGGTCGCGACCGGGCACCATCGTGATTTTTTCTTTGGTGCGTTCGACCACCAGCACGTTGTCGACGCTGGGGGCAGCATTGTTGGCCAGCGCCTGATCAACCGCCGCCTTGAGGGGAATCACTTTGTCTTTACGGAAGCCGCCGTCCGCCGTGATAACCAGTTTGGCTTCGGCATCGTTGAGCCGATCGCGCAACGCATCGGCACTAAAGCCCCCAAAAATCACCGTGTGGGGAGCACCAATGCGGGCACAGGCGAGCATCGCGATCGCCGCTTCGGGAATCATCGGCATGTAGAGACCGACGCGATCGCCTTTTTTGACGCCCAAGTCTTTGAGCACATTGGCCATCTGACAGACTTCGCGATGCAGTTCACCATAGGTCAGCGTACGAGAATCACCGGGTTCGCCTTCCCAAATGAGGGCGGCCTTGTTGCGTCGCCAGGTGGTCAGGTGGCGGTCTAGACAGTTGTAGGAAATGTTGAGTTTGCCGCCGACAAACCATTTGGCAAAGGGGGGCTGCCAATCGAGCACGGTGTCCCACTTTTTGAACCAGTGCAGTTCTTGCTCGGCGAGTTCGGCCCAAAATGCCGCCGGGTCAGCTGCAGCCTGGTCATAGAGTGCCTGATAGTCGGCCATGCTTTTGATGCGAGCATGGGCAGAAAACTCAGCCGGAGGCTCAAACAAGCGCTTTTCGTTGAGAATCGATTCGATTGTCGGTTGAGACATAACAGTGGTGTAAGACGGCGAAATTTGAGGACGAGTGCTGTCGCCAGCATTCGCATTTCAAACGATACTGTGTTTCTCGACACCGCAAGATTGGTCTGTGTGATTTTTTAACTTCAGCACTGGCTTGGTCATGGCCATCCCTCCACAGTTCAAGACGAGATAGGGTTGGTTCATCAGCGATCGCTAGCGTCTGGCACGGCACCATTGCCAGATAGTTTGCACCGCTTGCTCTACCCAGAGTAAAAGCTGATCGAGCCATCGCAGTAGTCGTCGGAGGGGGCGCTCCAGATATTCCGTGGCTAACACCTCAACCGGAATGCCCTCTTCCGGGTAACGCTCAGGTCCGGGCGAGGAGATCGCTTCGCCTGCAGTTGCCATTGATAAGGGCAGGGCGACCTCGGAGGGGGCGGAAGAAACCACTGGTAGCTGAGTTTTATCGGAACTTAGCCAGGGCAAGAGGGACTGTAGGCAGAATGACTGATATCCCGATGGCTGTAAGCGCGGCAAACGCGGATCAGCCGAAGGGGAAAGCCGCTTGAACCAAGACCTTGTGGCAGACATCTCGGGGAGCAGCGATTTGCCCACAGCGCGCCAACGCGTTGCCCAGCCCTGGAGGGCTTCTAGTCCCTGCTGTACCCATTGACGATCGCCAAAATGATGTGGCATCGCTGTCCAGGGAAGCCGCAACCGTTGTGGCTGGCCGGGCAAATAAGCGTTATATTCCCTTGCTTGCCCACCCTTCTGCATGGCGACAGAAGCCGCTTGCCACCAGCCCATCAGCCAAGTGATAAAAGGCCTCGACCTCCAGGTCTGAGCGCTGACCATCGCCCCGGTGGGCAAGTGGCCCGCTGGTTGAGGTGGTTGCCAATGCTCGTAAGCCGCCATCAATTGGCCAATGAGCATCGCGATCGCGGCCTGCTGGTCGCCGGATAAGCGATTCACTATTTGATTATCGGTGCTGACTAAAACCAAATGGCGGTTTTCTAGACAACTGGCTAGACCGTGAATTTGGATGCCGGTGGGCAATTGCTCAGGCTTGACCTGTAGCGCCCGGTGATTTTTGGGCAGGAGTGTGGATGGATGCTGGGGCTGAATACTCTTAGCCAGGGAGTTAGGAGCGGTGGCGGGTAAAATCGCGGATAAAACTTGTTGAATGCCCCAATCGGCTGCCAGCCGTGATCGCGGCTGCTGTGGCTGAGCGCCGCGAAGGTTGAACCCTAGGCGATCGCGCCAGCGAGCGGTGACTGATTGGACGGCTTGAAGCGTACTCCGCGTCGCTTGAACGGCCACATAGGCTGGATACAGTGCCCACGATCGCGTGGTGGATTGACAGTGGCGGACCCATTGAGTACTCTTCGCCGTGAGCCGGTGATAGAGCCTCATCACACGCGTCATTACCTGACTCTGAAAGGGGCGCGAAGGAGGAGCCATCGCCAGATCTCACTGCTATCGATTCCCCAAATCGTACCAAACGACAGGGTCATCAATGATGGAGAAGTCTGAAGGAGCGGCGATCGCCATCCCGCAGATAAAAGCCGGTGGATAGTCGTCTGCTCTAGCCTCCTGCCGATCATGCCAATCTTGCCGTCGCAGGTTTAGGACTTCCCGCATCTTGAGCTATCCTCGGAGCGCTTGCGGGGCTACTCTCCGGCTTCACGATTTACGACCAGCGCCCCAATGACACTGGCATGCCAATCGCTGAGGATAGTCATATCAGGCATGAGCGATCGCACTGGATGCGGGGTGGTAACGTAGGCCAACCAACCGCCCAGCAGAATGCTGCCGCCCAAAGCCATGCCGACAAAGACCCGGTTCATCTGTGGAACTCTAAGGGAGATTAGCCGACTTCTTGAGACGTCTTGACTTGGGGTTTTGTCTGCGGCTGGAACTGGAATAAGGTATACACCACATTCCGGCGAATGCCCGTCATCATATCTAGGAAGACTTCGTAACCTTCGCTCTTGTACTCAATCAGCGGATCTTTTTGGCCATAGCCCCGCAGACCCACCGTTTCCCGCAGGGCATCCATTTGCTGCAGGTGCTCACGCCACAGCGTATCAATCTGCTGCAGGATAAAGAAACGCTCTGCCTCGCGCATGAGTCCGGGCTTGGCTTGGTCAACCTGAGCCTCTTTCAGATCGTACGCGGTGCGCACTTGCTCATGCAAAAAGGTCTTGATTTCACCTACCGAGAGGTCTTCAAGCTGTTCGGGTTCGAGATCGGCAAGCAGGTAGACAAACTCCTTCACCTTATCGACCATCTCGGGCAGCTTCCATTCTTCTGGCGGCAGCTCCGGGTTGATATAGGCTTCAACGATGTCGTCCATCGTGCGCATGGCGTAGCTAATCACGAGTTCCTTCAGGTCTTGCCCTTCGAGGACGCGGCGACGTTCGGCATAAATGGCGCGACGCTGGTTGTTCATCACTTCGTCATATTCAAAGACCTGCTTCCGAATGTCGTAGTAGTAGGTTTCAACTTTTTTCTGCGCCCCTTCGAGGGAACGGGTTAGCATGCCCGATTCGATCGGCATGTCTTCTTCCACGCGGAACATATTCATCAGTCCGGCCACGCGATCGCCGCCAAAAATCCGCAGCAGGTTATCTTCCAAACTGAGGAAGAAGCGGGTTGAGCCGGGGTCACCCTGACGTCCAGCCCGGCCACGTAACTGATTATCAACCCGGCGCGATTCGTGCCGTTCGGTACCGATAACGTGCAAACCACCCGCCTCAATCACCTTGTCATGCTCGGCGTCGGTATACGCTTCATACTCTTTGAGCACGAGATTGTAGGCTTCCCGCAGCTTTTGAATTACGGGGTCATCGGTCGGGGCTTTCTCTGCCGCGACGGCGACTTTATCTTCAGCTTCCAATTCCGGCAGGCTGCGATCGCCATAGGTCTGAACCGCCAGATCCACCGTTTCTTTCAAGAAATTGTCGGTTTCTGATGACAGTTCCGTAGGGAAGATGTCGGGAGACGCTTTCCAGGTTTTGACCTTTTTCTTGCCGTCGCCAAAGCCTTGAGATTTGCTCCGATCTTTGGTTCCTGGTACCGAGACCATCATGGTGTCGTCATCTTCTGGCTTGACGATGCGCGGTAGCAAATATTCCCGCAGTTTCAAGCGCGCCATATAGTCAGCGTTACCGCCGAGGATAATGTCGGTACCGCGTCCGGCCATGTTAGTGGCGATCGTGACGGCCCCGCCCCGCCCCGCCTGAGCGACAATTTCAGCTTCCCGCTCCACGTTTTCCGGCTTCGCGTTGAGCAGGTTGTGAGGAATGCTGCGTTCCTCCAGCAGGGTTGACAACAGCTCCGATTTCTCGACGCTGGTGGTGCCCACCAATACTGGCCGCCCCGTTTCGTGCATTTCGGCGCATTCACCCGCCAACGCCTTCCACTTCGCCATCTCGGTCTTGTAGACCACATCGGCCAAATCTTGCCGCTGAGAAGGGCGGTTGGTTTCGATAATGGTGACCTCAAGGTCGTAGATTTTGCCAAACTCCGCTTCTTCGGTTTTGGCAGTACCCGTCATGCCTGACAGCTTGGGATACAGCAAGAAAAAGTTCTGATAGGTAATGCTGGCTAGGGTTTGAGTTTCGGGCTGAATTTCCACATGCTCTTTGGCTTCGATCGCTTGGTGCAGGCCATCGCTCCAACGGCGACCGGGCATCACCCGGCCCGTAAATTCATCCACAATGACCACTTCGCCATCCCGGACGATGTAGTTGACGTCCTTAACAAACAGCTCTTTGCCCTTGATCCCGTTAAAGATGTAGTGCGCCCAGGGATCTTTGGGGTCAAAGAGATCCTTTACCCCGAGCAAATCCTCCGCGAGGATAAACCCTTCATCCGTCAGCAAAACGTTGCGGGCTTTTTCATCGACCTCGTAGTGATCGTCAGGATACAGTTGACTCGCAACCTCAGCCGCTTTCGTATACTTTTCGCCGGGACGCTCCACTTGGCCTGAAATGATCAGCGGCGTCCGGGCTTCATCAATCAGGATGGAGTCAACTTCGTCAATCACGCAGAAGTTGAAGGGGCGCTGCACGACATCCTCAATGGCGGTCGCCATGTTATCTCGCAAGTAGTCGAAGCCAAACTCGCTGTTGGTACCGTAGGTAATGTCACAGGCGTAGTTGCGCTTGCGCTCAGCGGGGCTCATCCCCTGCTGAATCAACCCCACCTCAAGCCCTAAAAAGCGGTGAACTTGCCCCATCCATTCAGCATCTCGGCGCGCTAGGTAGTCGTTCACCGTGACGACGTGAGCCCCTTTGCCCGTGAGCGCATTTAAATAGCTGGGTAGGGTGGCTACCAGCGTTTTGCCTTCGCCGGTTTTCATTTCCGCGATCTGGCCTTCGTGGAGGACCATGCCACCAATCAGCTGCACATCAAAATGCCGCATGCCCAAGACCCGACGTGAAGCTTCGCGCACCACAGCAAACGCTTCGGTGAGGATATCGTCGAGGGATTCACCCTTTGCTAAACGCTGTCTAAACTCGTCCGTCTTGGCTGCCAGCGCTGCGTCTGACAACGGCTGGATTTCTTCTTCCAGCAAATTGATTTCCACTACATCGGGCTTGTAGCGCTTGAGTTTACGAGCGTTTGGATCACCAAGCAGAGCTTTGAGCATATGTCCCGAGACGATGAATTAACAGAATCTTTAGTAAAACGAAAATATTAGCTCTTCACAAGGGGCGATCGCCGCACCTTATGAGGCGCAATTCTTTCTATTTACAGCTTAATTGATCCTACCACTTGACTTTCGGGATGAGGAAATGGTGACTTTTTAGCAGATCTTTTGTGCCGATTTTCAAAATTATGGGCTTAAAATGTGTTCACGTTGAACTATTTGCTCCCAGAGTATTGAGCGGGTAATGACCGTAAATTCCTTCTGCAGAATGAGTGATGAGATGCTGTTGCGGTTAGCGCAACGGCGTTATTGTTCAGGCGATGTGAATCGGGTCACCCACACCCAGGCGCGTCTGCGATCGCAACGTCAGGCCGGCGGGCGACGATGAGGCTGGCATATCCGGCGCAGGTGTGGGGACGATTTGCCAGCCACTCAGGGCATCGCTTTACCCCCAGCCACGCCCAGCAACGCTGAATTCAGCCACTCAGGTTTTAACTCCCAAACGGTACCCCGGCAACTTTGCTGGTGGTTTTCATACCCTGTCGTTTTTAAACATTTATTCAATCCCTATGGACTGTAGTCACATTCAATTTCGGTATACCGAGACGTTGTCAACGAACCAGTTGCAACAGCTTATGCAGCTATTTCAAACTGCCGCTTTTTGGGCGAGCGATCGCACTGCGGAAGAGATGGCGATCGCGATCGCTCACAGTCATCCGGTTGTGACCGTTTGGGCTCATGACACGCTTATCGGCTTTGCCCGCGCCACCTCTGACGGCGTCTACCGCGCCACGATTTGGGATGTGGTGGTGCACCCCGACTATCAAGGCGCCGGGTTAGGTCGCAAGCTGGTGCAAACCGTCTTGAGTCATCCCCTGATGAGCCGCATTGAACGGGTCTATCTCATGACGACCAACCAGCAGGCCTTTTATGAGCGCATTGGGTTTGAAGAGAATCAGACGACGACAATGGTGCTGTTCCACCGAGAGATTGAGACCTTGCCGAGTCTGTCGCCTGTGGAGGTGGGACAAGTGCATCCCCAGGCCGAAGTTGTGAACTAGGGACGGCGTAGGGCAATCGTCAATGGTTTCGTGGGCTTAGACCACAGCCGCTGGTCGCCGTCTACGAAATCTTGTCCTGACAGGTCTCCCACTGAGGTAGTGGCTCGTCATTCTCGAGCCACTGCGCATACTGCCTCGACAGGCGCACTGAACGGAAGCCCTCGGCAACACTGCCCCGTAATGCTTGATCGGTATAGCCACCTCGCACATATGTCTCCCGCATTCCTCCTCGCTCCCTCAATACACTGTCAAGCAGCGGATCATCACCAGACACATAGTCACCATGGAAGTGCGATCGAATGACCACTTCCTCATCTGCCTGAAGGTCCAGCCCTGATATCGTCGCAGCAAAGGTGAAATCATTCTGGGCATTGACGTCGTGAGGTTGCTCAAAGACTTGTCGGCCTTTGAGCATGCCATCAGGCGTCAACACTTCAACCCAATCGGCATAGCGCTCACAATTTTCATCGTGGCTTTGCACCGTCACCTCAAACTGGTAGTCACTGGGTTGCCCAAGTACATTTACCCCTTGCGCCCCCCGTGGAATCACGAGCGCCCCAGGAATTAGGTGTAGGTTTTTGTGCTCAGCCTCAGCGGTGAGAATTCGGGCTAGGCCGACGATTTTCTCACTCTCTCGACATCGATATAGAACGGCTAGGGCTTTGCCCCACTGTCGCTGCTGAGCATAGAGTGCAGCCAGCTCGACCATGGGGCGAAAGGTCGCTTCTCGACTGGCAGCCACAGCCGCAGCCGCCAACAAATCTTGTCGATAGTTAACAACTGGCAAGGCATAGCCAATTTCAATCAGTACACTCAACGCATCCGATTTAGCCCCCTCAGACTCAATCTGCTCGGCGACCGTCAGCGCTTGGGTCAACACCGGCTGCGCCGCACTCGCATCCCCTAATTCCCCATAGGCCATGGCGATGGCACGCAACGCCGACGATTTAGCCCCCTCAGACTCAATCTGCTCGGCGACCGTCAGCACTTGGGTCAACACCGGCTGCGCCGCACTCGCATCCCCTAATTCCCCAGAGGCCGTGGCGATGGCACTCAACGCCGACGATTTAGCCCCCTCATCCTCAATCTGCTCGGCGACCGTCAGCGCTTGGGTCAACACCGGCTGCGCCGCACTCGCATCCCCTAATTCCCCAGAGGCCGTGGCGATGGCACTCAACGCCGACGATTTAGCCCCCTCA
>JBCDAJ010000199.1:0-8859 GCA_039185935.1 Cyanobacteria bacterium P01_F01_bin.56
AGCCAATCGAAGACAGATGAAGTGCAAGGTTTTTTGACGAGAGAATGGGGCTTTCAGCGAATTTGCCTTGCACATAAATGCTACTCAAAATGGCTATATCCCTTGCGTGTTGGGTATTTTAGACTTTTTCAGCAGCCCCTAAATAACATCCCTCCCACTCTGCGACCCGTCCACCCTGCCACAGTCTTGTCCGGGTACTTTATTTTTAAGCCGCTCCCTTACCGCATAAACCGACTGTGGTCTTGTCCCAAAAAGAGGGCTCGTTCGGCATCTCGGCGACGCACCAAGCCAGGCAGGGTAGCGCCACCGGCCTTGACCCAGCGCAAAAACTCCTCACCAGCTCCCTGGTAATCACCACCGTTCAGCTTACGGAGTAGAGTGGAGTTTCCCAGAGCACCCAAGCCCACGTTAAAGCTAAAGGCAACCAACGCAGAAAACTGATTGCTATTCATACTGACCTTGACGCGATCGCGGACTCCCCTTTCAAAAAGTCCCAAATCCTGTCTGAGAATATCCTCGGCCTCTTGTTCAGAGATGGCCATTCCCGCCCTCACCTGTGGTGGGCCAGCAGCCGAGGTGTGACCATACCCAATGGTCCAAACACCAACAGAATCTTGATAGGCATGTAGCTCTCGCCCTTCAAAGTGCTTAATCAGCGCCAACCCAGCAT
Organism: Cyanobacteria bacterium P01_F01_bin.56; assembly: GCA_039185935.1. Taxonomy (GTDB): domain Bacteria; phylum Cyanobacteriota; class Cyanobacteriia; order Phormidesmidales; family Phormidesmidaceae; genus Halomicronema. Next base: position 671 of record JBCDAJ010000199.1, read on the forward strand.
CGTTGATTCGGTCAGTGCCGGTACTCGCCGGACTCGCACTCGGCGGTGGCGACGGTGGTGCAGGTTTGGGATTCGGCTCCGTTGCCTCCTTCCAGGAAACCGTCATCGCTCGGGGGTAATCTTCTCGTGTAAACCAAGATCGAATGGCCTGAATATTCAGAACTTGTTCATCAGGGTTCGAGTTGGAGGGATATTTAGTCAGGCGTGAAATCCAATAACCGCCCTCCATCAAGTAGATAGCTTTACTCGTTTCTTTAATCCAGGTGCCCATAGGGATTGTTCCTGAGATGCACAGTCGACAAATATCAGATGAAATTGAGTACCCAAATCAGGCGTTTTAGTTGCCAGTAATTCAGTCTCGCTTCGGTTGTTGCCTAAGTTTAGTGCAGAACCCCCAATAACAGAGCATTTAACCCAAGAAAATACTCCGTTACGCCACCAACCGAAAGTATTTCAAAGATAAAGTTCTTGCAGTCGTCATCCCCTTTTCTAGATCAAAAACTTTTGTTGCATTCTACTAACTTACAGCTACAACAAAAGGATATTTCTTCTGAGAACTTGGGGATCGTAGAAGTTTTTCTGACCCAGCCCTTAAGATAGTTAAAGCCGATAGCAAGTTCAGAAAACTAGCTTTATGACGTCAGCGATCGCCGATGACACTCTAAAATTTGCTCTGGCAGCTCCGACAGTCCGACGATTAGATAATGGGCTGACCATCATCGCCCAAAGAACTCCTGTTGATGCCGTTAGTTTAAATCTTTGGCTGCGAGTTGGCTCAGCAGTTGAGTCAGACACTATCAATGGAATGGCTCACTTTCTTGAGCACATGATCTTTAAGGGCACAGCTCAGCTTCCAACAGGAGAGTTTGAGCGCCGCATAGAGGCCCGAGGAGGCATTACAAACGCCGCGACCAGTCAAGACTACACACACTTTTATTTAACAAGTTCACCCCAAGATTTTGCGACATTAGCCCCTCTCCAAATTGAACTCGTCCTCAATCCACTTTTATCTCAAGCAGAATTTGAACGAGAACGCTCCATCATTTTGGAAGAAATTTTGCGCGCCAACGATAATCCTCGGCGGCGAATGTTTTACCGATCAATGGCTGTTGCATTTGATCGGCTCCCCTATCGGCGTCCCGTTTTAGGAACCATGCAAGTCGTCGAGGCGTTGACTGTTAACCAAATGCGGGATTTTCATCAGTATTGGTATCAAGCTGAACGAATCACTGCCGTAGCCGTCGGCAACCTACCAGTAGAACATCTAATTCAAACTGTCACTGATGGATTTGAACAAGCCTTGGCGCGGCGTCAACCCAATTATGAGCGTCGTAATCCTGCGACACAGGTACACCGCTCTGCGCCAGAGCCACCATTTCAAATAATCAAGCGACACACCGACACGGATGCCTCTTTGCAACAAGCCAGGCTAGTGCTGAGTTGGCGTGTTCCTGGCTTGGCTGAAATTGAGCGCACGGATGTTTTAGATGTTCTAGCTTCAATCCTCGCAAGTGGCCGTTCGTCACGGCTGATCCGTGACTTGAGAGAACAGCAACAGTTGGTCACGGGTATTGCAGCTAGCAATATGTCTTACTGGCAGCAAGGAGTATTTACAATTGCCGCCAACTTACCCGTTCAGTACATTGAGACCGTCGAGCTAGCGATCATCAAACATTTACAGCATGTGCAAGAGGTTCCTATTACTGCTGCAGAGCTAAAACGCGTACAAACCCAGGTAGCCAATCGTTACGTTTTTGGTAGCGAGAGTCCGAGCGATCTTGCTGGCTTATATGGCTATTATCAAACCCTCACCGGGCAACTGCACCACGCCTTGGTTTATCCAGCAAAAATCCAGCAACTTATCCCCCAAGACATCCAAACAGCGGCTCAAAACCACTTGGCATTGCAAGCATACGGCGCACTACGGATCTTGCCTGATCAAGGGTAATGTTGCCTTATTGGAAACAAGAAAGACTCTGAATCATCGAAACAATGCCATGACAGGTCACATGGGCGCAAACTTTTCCCACTGCTTTGAGGGTTCGAGGCAGCAAGCCTTCAAACTCCGTGTTTCGTGCAATTTTACTCTCACAAGAGAGTACTCAGCTCTTCATTGTTATGTTCAATCTGTATTAAGTCATTTTTGCGCTTGATGAAATCGCTTGCGCTTCGGAGAGAGTATCCCTCAGGTTTTCCCTGCAAGCCTCACCAAACAAACATAAAAATCGGCCCATAAGCAGTTGAGCAGCTCATGAGCCGATTTAGTATGTGTAAACTACCGTCATCGGAATGCTTCGTTGAAGTTTAGATAGTCGCTTAATCTTAATAAAAATAGGTCACCTCAAAACCACTAAATATGACTTGATTAGGCAGCCTTGACAGACAACTCATCCGCAAATTCGAACACTTGATCCAACTGTGTGAGTTCAAACACAATCCGAATGGAGGGAGGAACCGAACAGAGACAAAAACGTTTGCTCAAATCACGCGCCATACGGAGCGCTGAAATCAAAGAAACCAACCCGGCACTATCAAGCGACTCAACACCGCTCATATCAACGATCAAACCGGCAGAACTGTCTGAAGCAATATGTTCAGCAAGCTCAACCTGCAGGCTGTAAGCATTAGCAGCATTAAGAGCGCCGCTGGGTTGAACAATAGTTAAAGCAGACTGAATATCTCGCATTACTTTAAAAACTCCAGGTCATTTACGTTCGCGGCGTTGAAAAGCATGTAAATCGATGCTATGAAGCTAAGTTAGTCAGCTCGATCTGCCCACTGCATTAGCACTGATTTGTCAGAATCTTGATAACAGCTTGTCAGTATATGAAGTTTCAGTTAAGTATTTCTACGTAAAGTGTCCTTCGGCACAAAATAAATTTGTGATCCAAATCACAGAATTTAACTCACTAAAATCACTGCTAAAAGAACATGGGATCACAGAAAAGATATTGCATTTCACCGACTATAAGTTAGTCTCCTAAGGCGTAGCTGAGTCATGAAGCCTCAAAGTAGTATCCGTGCAATCGTAAGCAGAGTGTTGTCGATTCATCAGTTAACGCCTGATTTAGAGCAGGCCATCAATAGTGAGTTAACTCGGCTGGGCTATCTTCCAGAAGGAGATGCCGAAGTCTTAGAGCTTTTGATGGAAGCCCTTGATAGCGGTCTGGTTCGCCTTGTGCCGAGCAGCTGCGTAGGTCGCTGAAGTTTCTTTATTTAACCTCCATACAGTTTTTTAGTTTCTTTATTCGCACATTTCCCGATACCAACTTGTGAGAGACATCTTGAGAAATGATGTACACGAGTTTTAATGACGGGTTTAGCATGTCTATGTCATCTGTAGATAGATCACTGAGCGTGTCAAAAGAGCTTGACATAGGAAAAGTTTCCGAGATTAGTTTATTCCTTACTAATTTACAAAAGCGGGCTCAACGTTGTTGAGCCCGCTTTTATTGAAATCACTGTAAAGTTTCTGGAAACCAACTAAATGACTCAGCTCTGAAGCTGAATTAAAATTTCAGAGACCACCGTTCAAGAGTCATCGCATTAGAGACAAAAGCAGTTATTCGTTAATGAGATGAGCCTCTAAGAACCACAGTCGCTTGTCGACTGTACGGGAAATCTCAGTATATAAATCGGCTGTGTCGGCATCAGCTAACTCGTCAGTAGCAGCGATCGCGTCACGCACATGCTTAGCGTAAGACCCATAGCGATCAGCTAAGGCCGTTACGTGCTCCTCGCCGCTAACCGCATCAGTTGGATACTCTGACAAGATGGACTGGCTAGCAGCTATCCGAGCTGTGCCTAGAGCAGTGCCGCCCAGTGCAGTGACACGTTCTGCCAACATATCAACATACTCTTCAATCTCTCCAGCCATTGCATCAAATAGCTCGTGAAGCTGATAAAAATCCTTGCCTTTAACATTCCAGTGGGCTTGTTTGGTCTGAGTCTTGAGGTCCAGTGTTGCTGCCAAGCTCTGATTCAAAATCGCGACCACCTGCTCTCGAACCGCCACCGACAAGTCGTTACGAGTAGGATAGAGCCGAGCGGCTAGCTTAGTCGAGGTTGCAATCATGAGAAATACTCCTTGATTATTCCTTATCGGACTAATGAAGCGAACATTAAGACTGCACTGTTTTAGTGCCTTTCCTAAATCATACTCGTTATGAGTACGTTTTGCAACAGAGTGTAAGCCGATGCCAGCAAATGCGGGTCAGCTTACACTCTGTCTCGTGTCTAGCATGACGGTGAGCGGCTGTGATCATTCGCTAGAGGAAGATCGCAACAGGTTTGCTCTAGTTAGAGGCTGCTGAAAAAGTCTAGAATCCCCAATATACAAGAGACATAGCCGTTCTGAGTGGCATTTATATGCAAGGCAAATTCGCTGAAAGTCCCATTCTCTCGTCAACAAACCTTGCACTTCATCTGTCATTTGTTGACTGAAATGACTGAATATCAACGAATCTGACTTTTTCAGTAAGCCCTAGTTAGCTTATCGAGACCAATGCTGCTTAGGCTGAAAACCATTCATCGACAGTAGTGATTAGGGTTAAATAATATAGGATGTGCTGCTTTTGGAAGCTAAAGCCACATCCACAACCTGAGATCAGTACAGATGCAGACAAGGATTAGACAGTAAATACTTTGTCAAGATGGGATATTTTCTGCTCTGCCACATGTCTCACTGTGAACTAATGCACAAGTGCAACTTATCCACCAAGGGCAAAATGGTATGTATAGCAGAATGCGGAATTGAGAGTGCGGAATGCGGAATTGAGAAGCCTACGACATGGGCGTTTCAGAGATTTGAGCCATCCTGACCTGATTGCTGATTGCTATAGCCAGAAAGCCAGAGGTTTATCTTCAACGATGTTGCCCGCGGCCAAAACCATGCACTAACTGCAATATGACCAGTCGCAATTTGATTCGAACCCCTTCAATCACCAGAGAACTTAAACTCAGTAATTCTCATTTGGCATCTTTTCAAACAATTCAGGAGTCAATAATTTTGGCCACAAAGCACGCTTTAGGAAAGCAAAACACTTGATTGACCTAGAAGGCAACTTCACCGACGGAAACCATTACCAATAGTGAGCCAATATGGTGGTCACTGCGAGATTTGCAGGGCAAACGCATACTTCTCAGAGTGACCTGAAAGCCTTTGAGAACAGTGTTTGCAGGGGTTCAAGGAAATTTGTTTGTTGATTGCATTCTCAATAAGTGTCCTCTGAAACCCCTTGGACTCGTTATTGCTGAAGGTCACTCAAATAAATAGCAGCAAAGTGATGTTGGCTGAGAACTTTGCTAGGTAGAGGACTGAGCGTTCTCATTTAGTATGCGTTTGCCCTGGCGAGATTTGCCGGTTCTTATAAATACCAAGGTTTTTGGCTTATAATAGATGACTGCATTAAAAATAGGAAACGTTGTCATGCCGAAGCTAAAAACTCGCCGAGCAGCTGCTAAGCGCTTTAAGCGCACAGGCAGTGGCAAGTTCGTGCGCCGTAAGGCGTTCCGCAATCACCTACTGGACAAAAAAAAGACCACGCGTAAGGTGCGTCTAGGTCAAAAAGCAGTGGTAGTGGATGCTGATGCGCCTAACGTTGAATTGATGATGCCTTATTCATAAAGAAGCTACATGCTGAGATTTGGATATGGACATCTGAACTTTTATCTCAGTCTTCACAAAGTCAGTAATTGTAAACACAAGGATCAAACAGAATGGCAAGGGTCAAACGCGGTAATGTCGCCCGCAAGCGCCGCAAAAAGGTGCTCAAGTTGGCAAAAGGGTTCCGAGGTTCTCATTCTAAACTTTTCCGTACGGCTAATCAGCAGGTGATGAAGGCATTGCGCTATGCCTATCGAGATCGTCGTAATCGGAAACGCGATTTTCGTCGGCTGTGGATTACTCGCATTAATGCTGCAGCTCGCTTGCATGGTGTAAGCTATAGTCGCCTTATCGGTCAGCTAAAGAAAGCTGATATTGAAATTAATCGCAAGATGCTGGCGCAGATGGCCATTCTAGATCCGGAAGGATTTAGTAAGGTCGTCGAAATTGCCAGCAAAGCCTAAACTTTTGGGGTAGTCTCGTCAGCTGACGACATGCGCTTACCACTTTCTATGTTCGGCATTTTACTGGGGGTGCAGTGTATTGCATCCCCAGTTGTGTTTTCTGCAGATCTCGAAACAATCCAAGAACGGGGCTACCTAATCGTTGCCGTAAAAGATAATTGGCGGCCTCTAGGATTTACCGACAAAGTGGGGGAATTGGTTGGTCTAGAAATTGATATTGCTACCCGCCTAGCGATAGAACTCTTTGGCGATGAAATGGCGATTCAGTTTGTACCAGTGTCGAATCTAGATCGTCTCTCGGCAGTTCTAAATGAGGAAGTTGATTTTGCGATCGCTGGCGTTGCCATCACCCCCATGCGTCAGCGGGTTGTGAGCTTTAGTACGCCTTATTACCTCGACGGCACTGCTTTCATCACCCGTGAACCCAATATTCAAGATCTACAAGATTTACAACAGGGGACGATCGCACTGATTGAGGGCTCTGAAGCAGTTACCCACGTCAATTATCGACTTCCCACAGCGACTTTAGTAGGCATCGACTCCTATCAGGAAGGTTACGAGATCATTGAAGCTGGTCAAGTAGAGGCGATCGCTGCTGATCTGACGGTATTGACAGGTTGGGTTCAAGAATATCCCAGCTATCGCTTGTTGCCTAGTGTATTGACTGCGGAACCCTTGGCAATTGCTTTCCCAAGGGGAACTCAATATGCAGAACTGCAGCGCTTTCTCAACGACGCGATCGAGCAGTGGCATGCCAGTGGTTGGCTCGAAGAACGAGCTACCTATTGGGGACTGCCTTAGGCGTATGCAGCCACATAGTCAATGCTTCAGCATCTCTAGGGATTTCGAGCAACACAACGTTTTGCAATGGCGGCAGGCTAGGGAATGGCCCAGACGGGTTGTTTTCGCCCTCCACCTGGTTCATATCGGTCTGACCCACAATTTGCTCACCTTCTAGGATGTAATTGGGATAGACCTTTCAGGCCTCCGTGACCGAGAAAAAGCAGTGCCATACACAGACTATCGCCCATAATGGTTCAAGGGTTTGCGCGCGGCGGTCACCGATTATCCACCCGAGGAGACCGGGCCAGAAGGGGTCGATGACTGTCCAACTCCAGACTTGGTGTTTTGGCCCCGTCACAGGTCTGGAGTTCATCCAGTTCTGCTACTTCAGGCACTCGTTCTGTGTCGTCGGCATCAGGCAGCAACTCATCACTCTGCTTGACCCAATTGATCACCGTGGTGTGAGTCACCCTACTTACCCGTTCAACCCACATTTCGCAGGTTGGAACTTAGAAAAAGGTAATTTATCAGACACCCTAGAACGCTTACTGTGTAAGTATCCTACTATTTTTGGAGTGTTCCATTCTTAACCGCTGAAAAGCAGACTGACATTGAAGCTTAGCTTCCGGTATAAACGTCAGTAACGTTTACCTTTCAGGCCAACTTGTCGACTGCGATCGCGGCTAGAAAACCATGCCATCGTTCGTGAGGGCCACCAAATTGATGCTGAACGCAGCGAAATCAAAATTGTTCAAATCTCGCTTCTATTGATAAAAGACTTGTTCTACAAGGCTTTGAAAATCATTCGGGTTGTTGAGAGAACCTGCGAAATGTCGGGTGCAATAGCCCGAAAGTCCAGACGTTCGACTACAGATTTAAGCCCTGCTGGCGCACCGCATCGCTGCAGTCGAACGCCATTTGTAAATTGGCGACAAACTGGCGTCGACACTCCACATAAGTAGGCAGGCGTTATTGAATTGCAAATGATGTAGGTTGCGGTTGAGGAACAAAACCTAACACTCGCAAGGGTTTCGTCACCATAAGCTCGTTCTACAAAAGATTCAACCCACCTACTTACAGGTGATTTTGTTAGCCACGGCGATGCCAATTTTGGCGCATGTGTTCGGAGCCGCACTCACGACATGACATTGCCACCGCCGCTGGTTGTGCATCCCTCAATTAGGCAACACCCGTTGAGCATTAAAAATCCCCTTTCCTGCCAGAGACAAGAGAGGGGATTAAAAGGGACCTGGCACCGAGCTAATTTCCCATGGAGCGACCCCCAAAGTATCTTTGCCGCAGCCCTGTTTCACGACCGAGTTCGGGATGGTTCGGAG
>JBCDAJ010000200.1:0-8656 GCA_039185935.1 Cyanobacteria bacterium P01_F01_bin.56
ACTGGCTGGTCATACGACTCGGCTCGGCGAGAGCTTCACGAAAGACGGTGATTTCTACCAAACCGTCTATTCCGAGCAAAACGCCAACGATCAAAGTGGCCCGCGGGCGGGTGCAGCTCACGATGACACTTTCCTCGGGCTGCTGCGCTTTGAGGGCGGGGCGGCTGAAGCGGCGGCGATCGCCGATGCTATCACCGTTGATGGCATGCGGACCTTTGTCATTAAGGGACTGGGTAAAGACATCTTTGAGGATGACCCCACGGCTAACCAAGTGGGTGACGCCATCACTGATGAAGAGATGTTTGACTTCGTACTGGTGAACTCTGAAACGGACGAAGTTGTCCAAGCGTTGTCAGATGGCGCAGAGATTAACCTTAAAGGTCTGGATTTGGACCAGTTCAGCGTGAGGGCGCGGGTTAATCCTGACCATTTCTATGCCGGTGAAGTGGAAAGCGTTAAGTTCGAGTCCAACGTTGGCAGCCGTATCGAAAACGTTGACCCCTACACGCTGTTTAGCAACCAAAAAGAGGACTACCGAGGTCAAGCGCCTGAGGTGGGCGACGTCAGCATCACGGCAACGGCTTACAGCCAGAACGGTGGCAAGGGTCAGGAAATCGGGTCCTCCAGCCTCGACTATGCCTTTGTTGAAAGCGAGAGTGCCGCGATCGATGCTTTGACTGGCCTGTCGTCTACTGACCCGCTAACAGGTGATCTGGCTCAGCCTGACTCCCTGACCAATGTGGTTTCAGCCACGGATGAGTTGGCCATGGGCCGTGAGTTAGCAACCGACAATCTGTTGGATGCGATCGATATCGCCCCTGCCAAATCGACCATTGCCGAGTCGGCGATCGTGGGTACAGGGGATGCCGATACCGAATCGGCTGAACTCGATCCGTTTGGGGATGCTTTGCCTGTGGGTACACAACCCACTTTGATCGAAGACCCCTACACGATGCGTTAACCGACTGACACGTAACGGTCTAACCGTCATACCTCTGCACGCCAGCCACGTTGAGTCGATCAACGCGGCTGGCGTGTGCTTTAAGTAGGTAGGCGTTAGGAGATTTACAGAAAAGAATTTACCGCTTGTAGGGTGTCATTAGCGAAGCGTAATGCACCGCCGAATGGGTATGTTCATTGACAGAAATCTCCTTATTAAATTGCCAATAATGTAGGTTGCAGTTGAGGAACGAAACCCAACGTTCGAAAGGGTTTCGTCATCATCGACTCGTTCTACAAAAGATTCAACCCACCTACTTGCCAAGGTCACTTTTGGATGATGTCAAGAAGCTCGCCACCACCCAAGATTAGGGTGAATTGCTCAGTGTCCTGAGTTTGTGCCACCTGGATGGCTGCTCGTTTACTGACTTCAAATAATGCCTTCAAAGCGCTGCCAGACAAGCAACTGACGTTCACCAGCGATGCGATTTTCTAGATTCATGCGTTTATTGCATTGAGATCATGCAATAAACGCAAGCAGAATGAAAATTGGTATTAAAAACTACAAAACTTCACTTTTTTCTCGCCTAATTTATCTTCAAGAAATTAATCATCGTTGATTTTACTGAGAGATGACTTCTCGATTTGAGCTTTGCTGGGTTGCTTGTGCCTGAGTTTTGAGGTAAGTTTGCCAGTCGTTTTAGCTGTATCGGCGCGAGTGCGGCAGGTTATTGGCGCACTTTCTTTTAGACCTGATTGATTGAATATAGTTCTTAGTCACTCAGACCTTGATTGGCTAGCTCCATATTTTGCCTAGGAAGGATTTGTAACTGTGGTAAATGCAGCTCAACGGACAACCAAAAAGCTGAATAAATTTGAAAGGTTTAAAGCTGAGAAAGACGGTTTGGCGGTCAAGTCAGAGCTTGAGAAGTTTGCTGAGCTGGGTTGGGAAGCCGTCAATGAGACTGATTTGACCCAGCGATTAAAGTGGCTTGGCATTTTCTTTCGTCCAGTGACTCCTGGCAAGTTTATGCTGCGGATGCGCATGCCTAATGGCATTTTGTCTGGCCAAAAAATGAAGGTGCTGGCCGAGGTGGTTCAGCGCTATGGAGAGGATGGTAGCGCTGACATCACCACTCGCCAAAACCTGCAGCTGCGAGGTATTCGCTTAGAAGATATCCCTGATATTTTTACTCGATTTGAGGCAGTGGGGCTGACTTCCATGCAGTCGGGCATGGATAACGTTCGTAACATTACGGGTTCCCCAGTCGCCGGTATTGATGCTAGCGAGCTGATTGATACGCGTGGCTTGGTGAAAAAGCTGCAAGACATGATTACCGATCGCGGCGAGGGCAACCCGGAGTTCACCAACCTGCCTCGAAAGTTCAACATCGCTGTCGAGGGTGGTCGTGATAATGCCGTCCACGCCGAAATTAACGACATTGCCTTTGTCCCGGCTTATCGGGAAGGGACGCTAGGCTTTAACGTTTTGGTCGGTGGCTTCTTTTCGGCGCGGCGCTGTGAGGCAGCGGTGCCTCTAAATGCTTGGGTTGAGCCAAATGACGATGTAGTAGCGATGTCGCGCGCCATTTTGGAGGTGTATCGAGACAACGGGTCACGCGCCAACCGTCAAAAAGCGCGACTCATGTGGCTGATTGAAGAATTTGGTATGGAAGCGTTTCGGACTGAGGTGGAAAAGGCCTTTGGTAAGCCTTTGCTCAGTGCGGCCCTAGAAGATGAGATTGACTGGGATAAGCGTGACCATGTGGGCGTTTACTCTCAGCAGCAACCGGGCCTGAGCTATGTCGGTTTTCACGTGCCCGTAGGCCGCTTGACCGCCCAAGACCTGTTTGATTTTGCCCGCATCGCGGATGTCTATGGTGAAGGGGAAATCCGACTCACCGTTGAGCAAAACATCATCATTCCTTACATTCCTGATACCCGTTTGGATTTGTTGATGCTAGAGCCCTTACTTCAGAAGTTTGCGATCGCTCCTAGTCCGTTAGTGCGATCGCTCGTTTCCTGCACAGGGGCACAGTTTTGCAAGTTTGCCCTGGTGGAAACGAAGCAGCGAGCGTTAGCGATCGCTCGCCAGCTTGATGCCGCTTTGGATGTGCCCAATCCCGTTCGCATTCACTGGACGGGTTGCCCTAACTCTTGTGGTCAGCCCCAGGTTGCGGACATTGGCCTAATGGGTACCAAAGTCCGCAAAGACGGCAAACCCGCCGAAGGCGTCGACATTTATATGGGTGGCAAGGTGGGTAAAGATGCCCAGTTGGGCACCTGTGTACAAAAAGGGGTGCCTTGTGACGAGTTGCCAGCAGTGCTGACTGAATTGCTGACTGAGCACTTTGGCGCTCAACCGACCACGAGTGCCTTTGCCGAGTACAACGGTCATCTGCAAGTGACCGTCGGTGAATAAAGCTTTGGGTAATGGCCCATGGCCTCTGCCCATCGAGAACTCCAGTTGTTTGTCTGTGGAGTGTGTTTGTCAAAGAAAAAACCCTGCAAGCCGTACTTGCAAAGGTTTGAGTCGTTTCTTGGTTTACTAGGAGATTAGCACGAATGCTTGTCGAGTTGTTTACTAGAGCAACTCAGGGAAGGTACAAAGTTCTGCACCTGACCTGGTTTGCTTTTTTCTTAACGTTTGTTATTTGGTTTAACTTTCCGCCGTTTGCTACGACCATTGCGCAGGACTTTGGTCTTGAGCCAGCCCAAGTCGGAACGATTGGCTTGTGTAACGTCGCTTTAACCGTACCTGCCCGCATCATCATCGGGATGTTGTTAGACAAGTACGGTCCTCGCTTAACTTACTCAGCGTTGCTTATTTATGCAGCGATTCCCTGCTTCATCTTTGCGACCGCCCAAAGCTTCAACCAGCTAGTGTTAGGCCGCTTGTTGATGGGGATTGTGGGTGCCGGTTTCGTCATTGGTATCCGCATGACCGCTGAGTGGTTCCCGCCGAAAGAAGTGGGTACGGCTGAAGGTATCTATGGCGGCTGGGGCAACTTCGGTTCCGCTTTCTCTGCCTTCACAATGGTGCTATTTGGTCTGGCCTTGGCCTTATTGCCCGGCGCTTTCCAGTTCCCCGAAGCTGAGAACTTCCGCGTTTTGCTGTTCCCGCCTTTCCAGACAGACATTCTGAACTGGCGAGCCGCGATTATGGGTTCTGGTATCGTCGGTGCTTTGTATGGGGTTTTCTATTACTTCAATGTGACCGATACGCCTCCTGGCAAGGTGTATCAGCGTCCTAAGAGTGCTCGAGGTCTGGAAGTTACGTCCGTTCGGGACTTCTGGTTCCTGATGCTGATGAATATTCCCCTCACCGCGATTTTGATGGTTTTGGCTTGGCGCTTGACCAAGGTGAACTTCCTCACCACCGGTGGCATGTACATTGCCTGGGCTTGCTTGCTGGCCCTCTACGCATTCCAGTCTTACAACTGCTGGGCGGTTAATAAGGAATTGCTAGCGGGTGATAAGGTTTATCCGCCGGAAGAGCGTTATCGCTTTAAGCAAGTGGCGATGCTCGAACTGACTTACATTGTGAACTTTGGTTCTGAGCTAGCCGTTGTGACAATGCTGCCCGCTTTCTTTGAAGGCACCTTTGGGCTCGATAAAGCCACTGCCGGGACGATCGCCGCTAGCTACGCCTTTATGAACCTGGCTTCTCGTCCAGGTGGTGGTCTGATTTCTGACAAAATGGGCAGCCGTAAATGGACGATGGTTGTACTCACGGCCGGTATGGGCATCGGCTACATGATGATGGGCACAGTGAGCGGGGCTTGGCCGCTACCTTTGGCTGTGATCTTGACGATGGCCTGCTCCTTCTTTGTGCAGTCATCTGAGGGAGCCACCTTTGCCATGGTGCCTCTAGTGAAGCGTAAGGTGACTGGCCAGATTGCTGGCAATGTCGGTGCTTACGGCAACGTGGGTGCCGTTGCTTACCTCACCACTCGTTTATTGTTCGTTGATTCTTCAGCAGCGGCTAACGGCGGTCAGCCAGTGATGGCGGCGGTTAACTCTCAATTCTTCCAAGTTTTGGGAATCGCGGGCTTAATTGTGGCCTTTATGTGTGTGTTCTTCCTGGATGAACCCAAGGGCTCCTTTGCTGACTTCCATGAGGGTGAGGAACCCGATCTGCAACCTCATGCCGCTGCTCTGCCAAACGAGCAATCAGTTTGATTGATGTAAAAGTTGTACAGGCTGAAGGTAAGCTCTGAACTCTTACCTTCAACAATCAGACAGTTGCCGGGAGGACTTCATTCAGTGAATGAAGCGCTCCCGGCTTTTGTGAAAAGGAGCCGCCATTGAGTTTTGGATATGTTCTTCATTGGGTGTTTAACCCCTGAGGTGCCACCCCTGAAGGCCTCTTAAAAGACCCTGTATGCCAATGCTGATAATGGTTTTAGGCTATTTTATCGGCTTTAACAAACAGACTGAAAGCCTTAATTTCACAACACTTTGACTGAAGTTTGCCCATCACCTCCAAGGCCAGCTTTTTCCTGTTGAGGCTGCACCGTTTCATCTTTATCAACTTCTGTTTGTCCAGAGTTCTGCACCCCTGGTTTCTAGGTAGACAGTAATGACTTCAACTAAAACTCTTTGTCCTTACTGCGGCGTTGGCTGTGGTCTTGATATTACGCCCGTCGGCACGCCCACACCAGATAATGAAAACTATGTTGTGCGCGGCGATCGCGCTCATCCTTCCAGCCAGGGAATGGTGTGTGTGAAAGGCGCCACGATTGTCGATGCGATTAACAAAAATCGTTTACTCTACCCGTTGATGCGCGATTCCTTAGACGAGCCGTTTCGGCGCGTGAGTTGGGATGAGGCCTTAGAGGCGATCGCTCATCGCATTCGGCGAGTTATGGCTACCCAAGGCCCCGAAGCTATCTGCATGTATGGCTCTGGGCAACTGCAAACAGAGGACTACTACACGGCCCAGAAACTGTTGAAAGGGTGCCTGGGCACGAATAATTTTGATGCGAACTCGCGTCTGTGCATGTCTTCGGCCGTGGCGGCCTATATTCAAAGCTTTGGTTCCGATGGCCCCCCCCCGTGTTACGACGATCTCGAAAAGACGGACTGTGCTTTTTTGATCGGCACCAACACAGCGGAATGTCATCCCATCGTCTTTAACCGGTTTCGCAAATATCACCGCAAGAAAAAAGGCAAGGTCAAACTGGTTGTCGTCGACCCTCGCCGCACCGCAACCGCCAAAGATGCGGACCTGCACTTAGCGATTCGTCCGGGTACTGACATTACCTTGATGAATGGGATAGCCCACATTTTGCTGCGTCGGGGCTGGCTTGATTCCCTCTTTATTGAAGAAGTCACCAAGGGATTTCCCCAATATGCCGACGTCATCCAGCATTATCCGCCGGCAAAAGTTGCTGAGGTTTGTGGCATTACCGTTGCCGATTTAGAAACGGCGGCCCTTTGGTGGGGGCGCTCTGAAAGCGTCCTTTCCCTCTGGTCAATGGGCATTAATCAGTCTGCTGAGGGCACGGCTAAAGCCCGAACGCTGATTAACCTGCACCTGATGACCGGTCAAATTGGCCGTCCCGGGGCAGGACCGTTTTCCCTCACGGGACAGCCCAATGCCATGGGGGGACGAGAAGCGGGCGGTCTGGCGCACATTTTGCCTGGGTACCGGTTGGTCAAAAATCCTGAGCATCGTGAGGCCGTTGAAATCGCTTGGCAACTTCCGGCGGGCAGCATTTCGCCAACGCCTGGGTTGGCCGCTTGGGATATGATGGTGGGCCTGGAGCAAGGGGCCGTCGGGGTCTTTTGGGTCGCAGCGACGAATCCGGCTGTCAGCATGCCGGACATTGAACGGACGAAAGCGGCCCTGCGGCGATCGCCCTTCACTATCTTGCAAGATGCCTACTACCCGACCGAAACGGCAGAATATGCCCATGTGCTGCTACCAGCGGCGCAATGGGGCGAAAAGACGGGCATCATGACTAATTCTGAGCGCACGGTTAACTACTGTCCGGCCTTTCGCGATCGCCCAGGGGAAACCCGCGCCGATTGGGAAATTTTTGCTGCAGTCGGTCGGCGTCTCGGGTTTGAACCGCAGTTTGCCTGGCAAACCTCGGCAGAAGTGTATGCCGAGTTTGTGCAACTGACTGCTGGACGCGTGTGCGACATGACCGGCTTAAGCCACCGTCGTCTTGCTGATGAAGGCCCGATTCAGTGGCCGTGCCCGCAACAGGAAACAGCGGCCACGGCGGCCACTAAGCATGACAAACGCCTCTATACTGATTTTCGCTTTCCCACGCCCAATGGCCGAGCCAACTTCGCGGCCTTTCACGAACAGGGGCTGACCGAGTTGCCTGATCCAGAATTTCCGTTTGTGCTGACCAATGGGCGACTCTATGGCCACTGGCATACCCAGAGCCGGACTGGACGCATCGACAGAATCCGCAAAATGCATCCCGAACCGCTACTAGAGATGCACCCGATTGATGCGCAGCATCTCAAGGTGCAATCAGGCGAGTGGGTAGAGGTGCGATCGCGGCGCGGGTATGCTCGCCTTAAAGTGCACGTTACTCAATATATTCGGCGCGGCGTGTTGTTTATTCCCATGCACTGGGGGGCACTCTGGGCCGATGCGGCTGAGTGCAATGCGCTCACCCATTCAGCGGTCTGTCCCATCTCTCTGCAACCGGAACTCAAGGCCAGTGCGGTGGCCGTAGTCCCCATTGCTGAAGAGATCCTAGACAGCGATCGCACTCATCTAAAGGTGAGTGAGTCATTAGAAATTGCCGTCCGTCAGGCCGTATTACAGTCGTGATTGCGTTTGTCAGACACTTGCGAAGATGTGAGCGTGGCTGGGTGAAGGGTGAGTGAGGTGAAAGGAGTCGCTGGGTGGCAGGGTAGCTGAGTGGATGAGTGATCCCATGACCGATTCCCCTTACCCATAACTAATCCCTGTTCCCTGTCCCCCATTTCCGAACTCCGCATTCCGAACTCCGAATTCTTACACCATGCCAACTTCTAATCTCATCTTTTTCCAGTTTGAAGCTGATTTTGTGGAGTCCCTCCGCTGCATTCCGATGCAGGTGCGCTACAAACTTGATACCTGTGGCGTCAAACTCAAACTGGAGCATTGGCATAAATTTTCCCAAGGCGATCGCGAGCGCTTGGTGACTGCGCCATGTGCCACACCAGCCGAAGCCGCTGATTACCGCACAATGGTGCAAACGGCGGCTCTGCAATACACTGAGACGCCCGCTAAAGATCTCCCCATAGAGCCAAACCCGCCTTGGTTAGCAATCGATCAGGTCCCGACTGAGGTACAGGCTCAAGCCATCCAGTTTGAGAGTGAGATCTCCTCGTACCAATGGGCCGACCTTTCGCCGCTGGCCCGCTTCGCCTTGTGTAAGTTAAGCCGACCGGGACACGAAAATCGTAATTTTTTATCAGCACTGTACGAATTTAATCTCAAGTCGCCTGTCAGCTAAGAACCGAGACGGAAATAAACCACGTCTAAGTTGAAAACCGGAGTTGAGCTTGCTTTGGAAAACCTCACCTAACCTCTCCTTGGCAAGGAGAGGAACCAGAGTCTAGCTAAGCCTCTTCTAAGAAACTTCTTTCGAAGCGGTCACAGGGGTTAGCTGAAAGCCCAGTTGACTCGCTCGCTTTTCCAAGTGCTTCAGCACTCGCTGTTGATACTGCTGCTCATAGTAGTCCACCCCTGGGTCTTCATAGC
>JBCDAJ010000201.1:0-8635 GCA_039185935.1 Cyanobacteria bacterium P01_F01_bin.56
CTTGGCAATTTACGAGCAGAGAAAAATATAAGCCCTGATTTATAAGGGTTTCACGTCTCGACTGTTTATGGAATTCCAGGCTTTTGGCAACGTGATTGCGTTGTTGCAAATATTCTTTTTTCAGAACATACCAAGTCGTGTAGCGACGCGTCTTGACTGTATCGCCTTGCGATTTTTTGGCGGCTTTAGGCAGCGTAACGAGCAATGTTTAGTCGCGATGCCCAGAGTCAGATCAACTCTTCGTCGTTTCACGGCATGATAGACAGGGCAAACGTAGGCTTAGGACAAGGTGATGACGCGATCATCCTTAACCGGGACAACGCAAGTATGGGGGATCATCGGTTACCCAGTTGAGCACTCGCTGTCACCACCGATGCAAAATGCAGCTTTAGCGCAGTTAGCGATTAATGGAGTATATGTTCCCTTTCCAGTTGAGCCAGCGACTTTAGAGAGCGCTATCACAGGCTTGTGGTCGTTAGGCGTCCAAGGCTTTAATGTTACCCTGCCCCATAAACAAGCGGTCATTCCTTACCTCACATCCGTCACGGATCTGAGTCAGGCAGTGGGAGCCGTAAACACTGTGTGGCGCGTAGAAATGGGCTGGACGGGCACAAATACAGATGTGACCGGGTTCATTGCGCCCTTGCAACACAGCGATCGCGATTGGTCTCAGGCTCGGGTCGTGGTTTTAGGCAATGGCGGGGCCGCCCGAGCGGTTGTCGCTGGTTGCGTTACCTTGGGCTGTGCTGAGCTCTGGCTGGTGGGTCGTAGCGCCAACAAGCTGCAAAACTTCGTCGAGAGTTGGCAAGCGTCACCTCTTAAGCGACCCCTGCATACCGGTCTCACTGCAGACCTGGACGCCTTGCTACCCAGCACGACATTGCTAGTCAACACGACTCCTATTGGCATGCATCCCCACGTTGAGGCGTCACCCGTGACTGCACAACAGATGGAACTACTCCCTATCAACGCGATCGCCTATGACCTAATTTACACCCCGAGTCCGACTCAGTTTTTGCAGCTCGCCAGCCGGCGCGGATTGCAAACTTTTGACGGTACCGAAATGCTGGTACAACAAGGGGCAGCAGCACTCCAGATTTGGACCCAGCAACCGCCGCCAGTTGACCTCATGCGCCAGACCTTGAGAGCACAGTTAGGATTAGCCTAAAATCTGCCGCTGCGCCTAGTTTCACGATAGGCTAGTGGGCGGGGAAATCATTGTGTGACTAAAGGAATCTCTATGCTCCGCACTGGACTAAAAACCGCCCTGTGGACAGGACTGGTGACTTGCCTCTTTGCCCTCACCTTTGTGTTGACACCACCAGCTCAAGCAATGACATCGATTGAGTTAAAGGATCTGAGCTATGCCGCTTGTCCAGACGAGATGTCGGAAGGTATCGTTGCGCCTGGCTCTTTGCAAAAGGCCAACTGCTTTCTCATTACGGGTACAGCCGTGAACCGCTCGGGCAAGCCTGTCTTGAATGCTGATATTTTTGGTCGCATCTACGATGCCAACAACAATCCTGCCATGATGAATCGCACACGACTCGGAGCCATTGATGAGGTCCCCCCTGGAGAAAGCCCCTTTGAGCTACGAGTTTCAGTCGCTGCTAGCCAGCCTGAACCCTTGAAGCTAGAGCAGTTTAAAGCGTCAGGCTTTACTGGCAAGGTGCGTCGCTAGGCTCAGGAGTTATGACGGCATCCTCTCTCTGTCGCTGCGGTTGGGTGCATGATGACCCGATTGAAGTCGCCTATCACGATCGCGAATGGGGGGTACCCCTGCATGATGACCAGCCCCTGTTTGAGTTTCTCACTCTAGAAGGGTTCCAGGCTGGCTTAAGCTGGATTACCATCTTGCGAAAGCGAGACAGCTTTCGTCAGGCGTTTGATCAATTTGACCCCGCAATCGTGGCTCGTTACGACAGTGAAAAATTCGCTGCCCTGATGCAGGATGCGGGCATCGTGCGCAATCGCCTCAAGATTCAAGCCGCCATCACAAACGCCCAAGCCTTTCTCAAAGTGCAGGCTGAGTTTGGTAGCTTTGACCGCTATTTATGGAATTGGGTCAATGGTATGTCGCGGCAAAATGCTTGGACGACTTGGGAGGAGGTGCCCGCTCACAGTGACTTGTCCGATGCTCTCAGCAAAGATTTAAAGAAACGAGGGTTTAAGTTTGTCGGTTCAGTCATCTGCTATGCCTTTATGCAGGCAATTGGAATGGTTAATGACCACACGATCGACTGCTTTCGCCATCATGAACTGAGTCGCCCCTAAGATCATCATCAAGCTGTATGCCAACGCTCAAACTCAACATCGGCTCAAGCCGTTGGCCGATATTGACCAACGATATTCACCGCCATTAGCATTCATGTGGCTCACCGGTTACTCAAGGGCAGGTCATCAATTGCAACCTGAACGCCATCGGTATCAGCGCGACCATGCCCACGCCAGACATTCGGATCGAGGCTAGAACAACCGCATCAGGACTTGACTGCTCAATGATGACAGCCTCTAGATAAGCGGTGTTATGCTTTGGGAGCCAGCACAGATTGCGCTTCCGCTTTAGTATGAAACGCCCCTGGACCGTCCAAATTCTATTACCGTTAGTGATGCTGATATTGCTAGCAGTGAGTTGCGATCGCATCTTAAGAAATCTGCGCGACAATCCCGAAGGCCCCACTGTACAGCCCCTTGACGAAACCCTCATTGAGGAAACAGCAGTTGCTCAAGATGCCCCCATCACGGGTAGCCAGACAGCGCTGATGAATACCGAGATGGGTATTGAAATCACCCTGCCAGAGAGTTGGTCAGAAAACTCCCAATTACACAACTCGGCTGAGTTGCAAGCTGCTGAAGCCGCTAATAATCTCTACATCATTGTGGTCGCAGAAGACTCCCCAACCCTTATGCGCTTTGGTCTGCCAGAAAATTCAGAACGGTATCGCGCACTGCTGAAGGATCAAATGGCCACCTATGAAGGTGAGAATCCGACAGAAGTCGCCTTTATCAATGACAACTTTGCTACTCAGTACGAAATTCGCGGGAGCTTAACAGGCGGAACACCGGTTATCTACTTGCACACGACGGTGGTCACGCAACAGCGATATTATCAAATTGTGGCTTGGACAACGCCTGATCAGTACGAGGTATATCGGTCTGAGTTGCAAACGATTACCGAAACTTTTCGAGAAACTGACTCTTAAGAGGCTAGAGCGGCTCCAGAATATGGCCTAATAGAAAAGGCAAAAGTCGGGTTAGAGCGAACGCATGATGGCACAGCAAATTTTTCAGTGGCGTCGATGGTTAATGTTAGGGTTAGCGATCGCCTGTTGCTGGTTGCTCAGTACTCCCAGTGCTGGGGCTAGTTTGGAGGATGATAGCTACGACGGCAACATTTTTGCCCTCTACGCGGGCAACGGCTCACTGGTCCCCCCAAAAGTATCCCTAGCAAAATCGCTGAAAGATAACAAACCCGCTTTACTGGTCTTCTACGTTGATGACAGCACCGACTGCAAACAATATTCCTCTGTGATCTCTCAGTTACAGGCTCCCTATGGTCGCGCTGCCAATTTTATTCCGATCATGGCTGATGCGATTTCCTCACCAGCCGATTTTGACCTGAGCGATCCGGGTTATTATTTTGAAGGGGCAGTACCACAAACATTGGTCTTCGATGCTGCAGGCAATGTCCGCCTGAATGAAACGGGCATTGTGAGCTATGAAAAGATTGATGACGTGATGCGTGAAGTTTTCGAGCTGCTGCCACGTACTGAGTCCGTCGAGCTCCGCCGTCGTCCCATCAACGAAATTAACAGCGAGTTAGTAGAAGCGTCTTGAGAATAATGATTGGCGGCATCAGGCATAACGTCTGAGTCCTCAACGTTGCGTTAATTTTCAGACTTGCGGTTACGAAATTGCTGTGCCTTTTGTTGCAAGTTTTGAAAGTAATCTGTTTCAACAATCTCTTGCACTTCTTTGGTCTTGCGAGTTTGGTCGATTTCAATTTTGAGATCTCGAATTTGTTGGCGTAAGCGCTGTTGACGGGTGATGACCTCATTGACCATTTTTTGAAAGACGCGGCCCAGTTGACCGAGTTCATCTTGACGCTGGACAACATTGGTTAACTTGCGAGATTCTGCGGTGTCTAGCTCTTCTACCGTCTTAATATCGTCTGCGGCCAGCTTTTCCGAGAGTTTTGCCAGTCCTTGTACAGGCTGCACTACCAGCGGCTTCAACAACACATTGAGGCAAAAGAGGGCAATTGCGAACACCAAAATAAATAACCCCATCACCCCAGAGAACGCCTGGCGGGCGCTGCTGAAAACTTCTGCCGCCGGAACATAGACAATTTGTGTACCCAAGACTTCATCCAGTTCCCAGTCAAACCCACCGGCT
The DNA here is from genome assembly GCA_039185935.1 of Cyanobacteria bacterium P01_F01_bin.56. GTDB lineage: Bacteria > Cyanobacteriota > Cyanobacteriia > Phormidesmidales > Phormidesmidaceae > Halomicronema. The sequence goes on from JBCDAJ010000201.1 coordinate 4,396, forward strand.
TGGCCATATTGCTCCAGCATGGCTGGTGGTGCCACATCAGGCGTACTGTGGCATTCCAAACAGGACGGGTCTTGAATGCTAATAGGCAAAGCACTGTAAAAAAACAGCCCTCGTTCCGAGATTTGGCGATAGCCAGATTGACGAGACAGCTGTGGATTGTCTAGAAACGCATCCACCAAAACCGTTTCAAACTCATCAGCCAAATCATTTGGGTTGGTGGGGTTCAAAACCGCTTCTTTATAACGATATTCAAAGTCTTGGGCTGGCTCATGGGCTGCTGCCAGCAGCTCAAAGGTTCGCCGTGCCGAATATGCGGGCACAACTTGTGGCCAAAATTCAATCGTGTTTTGATAGTGCCGCAAGATTGGCAGCACTTCCTGAGAGGTATAGCTGCGCACTGCCCGCATTGAATCCATCAGCATGACGCCCTCGGCAGATATTTCACTCTCGGCTCGATACTGTAAGGCTTTGGATAACCCTAAGCCCCCCAGTGCGCTACCCAAGACAAAAATCAACAGCAAAATGAGAGTGAACTTTGGTGCCAGCTTGAGTCGATTGAACATGTCGATAACAGCCTGAGTAAAAATGGCCTGATGGCAGCGTTGAGCAATTGCCGACTGCCACCTATTGTACGGAGTGGGAATAGGCAGAGACATTGGCGCCAGCCGCCTGTCGCAGTGGTCATGAGAGCAATCATGACTAGTCCAGAACAGTTGGCAAAGGACCGCACCGCAGTCTCCTTGAATTTCCCTATCAGTTTGAAGCCGCCATAATCCGGCGAGTGCCGACAATTCTTTATTGTTCCTCAAGCTTTCATGCCGACAGAGGCAGCGACCCAACTGACAAAAATGATGCCGACGGTCAAAAGTCCTGGTTAGTTATTGAACAACCAACGAAAAGTTATCGAGAAGAGGGCTGCTGCTGACAGCGTTGTTGCTGCCGCATTATTTGCTTGGCCTGCTTGTCGGGGGTCATGTGACTGTAGCAATGGGGACAGGAAATTCCAGATTCATAATGGGGATGTGTGCGATCGCGCTCACTGACCGGATTGCCACAGGCATAGCAAAGTGCATGGGTGCCAGGTTCAAGACCATGTTGCACGGCCACCCGCTCGTCAAATACAAAGCATTCCCCTTGCCACAGGCTGTCGACTTCGGGGACTTCTTCTAAATACTTGAGAATGCCGCCCTGTAAGTGATAGACCTCTTGAAATCCTTGCTTGAGCAGGTAAGAGGTCGCCTTTTCACAACGAATGCCCCCGGTGCAGAACATCGCCACTTTTTTATGGCGTTGTGGATCAAGATGAGTGGTCAAATACGCTGGCAATTCTCGGAAAGACTCCGTATGGGGATTGATTGCTCCATGAAATGTACCGATATTCACTTCGTAGTCGTTGCGGGCATCTACGAGTACCACTTCAGGATCGCTGATGACCTGATTCCAATCGTTGGGGGCAACATAGGTGCCAACTTGCTCGGTAGGGCTGGCATCTGGTTGACCGAGCGTTACAATCTCGCGTTTGATTTTGACTTTCATACGCCCAAAGGGATTGTCAGCAGCCGTGGAAAATTTAACCGTTAGGTCAGCAAAGCGCGGATCAGCCCGTAACTCGTCTAGCAATTGGGTCATGCCCTGCCGAGTGCCAGAGATCGTCGCGTTGATGCCTTCAACTGCCAACAAAATTGTCCCTTGTAGGGCTAAATGCTCGCAGCGGCTTTGGAGCGATCGCTGCAGTTCCTCACAATCCTCAACGGTCACAAACTTGTAAAACGTGGCAATAACGACAGACATAGGAAATTTAGCCTGGGGGAACCCCACCAATCAAAAGCAAACTTGAGCAGTCTTTATTTTACAGACGATAGTGTTGATAGATTTCCGCTGCGGCACGATGCAAGAGGGAATGGCGATAGACGAGTGCGGTCATATTTTTGTCGTAGCCGCCGCCAATCACACAGGCAACTGGATAACCTGCAGCAACGCAAGTCTTAAGCACAAAGCGATCGCGTTCATACAAACCGGTATTGGTAAGGGCTAGCTTGCCGAGGCGATCGTGCCCATGTACATCGGCCCCCGCATCGTAGAGCACCAGATCGGGCTTGACCTGACTCAGCACCGCTGGCAAATAAGTCTGCACCTTAGCCAGGTAATCGTCATCCCCCATGCCCTCTGCTAGGGGAACATCAAGATCACTGATCTGCTTTTGCCGTGGAAAGTTGACATCACAGTGCATGGAAAAGGTAAAAACCCGTGGCTCATCGCGAAAAATCCAAGCTGTACCATCACCCTGGTGTACGTCTAGGTCAAAGATCAGCAGGCGCTGAACACGATTTTGGGTGAGCAAAAGACGGGCGGCAACTGCCAAATCGTTAAAAATGCAAAACCCTGAGCCATAGTCCGGAAAGGCATGATGTGTACCCCCAGCAGTGTTACAAGCGATGCCATGATTCAAGGCCAATTTCGCCGTGAGAATCGTACCTCCCACTGCCGTACAGGTCCGCCTAACTAAGTTGGCACTCCACGGCAGTCCAATTCGCCGCTGAGCTTTGGCGTCTAGCGTACCAGTGGTGTAAGCCTGCACGTATGGCTCCGTATGCACCTGCTCTATCCACTCTTGAGGCGGTGCTCCAGGATGATAAACCTGATCAACGGCGACAACCCCATCTTGGAGCAATAAGTCTTTGAGCAAACCAAACTTGGGCATCGGAAAGCGATGCTCAGGGGGCAAGGGGGCAACGTAATCAGGGTGAAAAATAACGGGTAATCGAGGCAATGGAGGTGCAGCTAAATATCAGTACGCATACGATCTTGACTCAAATTTGCAGCTTTAGTATAAACATCGCGCTAAAGCCCCACTCGCTTCATAACGAGTGGGGCTTGGACTGACGCAATTCTTTGAGCTATCTCTTATCTCTCTGTAGAAAGCGACACGAGAGCGTGACAGCTTCCTCGTTATCCCCTAGACAGAGCGCTTACGGCGAACGATACCAGCTGCAGCTGCAGCTCCTAATCCTAGAGCCAGGGCAGGTTCGGGCACATGCTCAGCATCCTGGTCAGCAACGTCGTACCAGCCCCGTTGTTCGAAGCTGAAATTTGTCAGCTTCCCGTTGCTGTCATACTCTGTCGTTAAGCCATCAGCGCCGTGGAACCAGATACCGACTTTTTCGTTGAACTGAGTTCCCTGCCAGTCTGAGCCAAACTGGGACTGACTGTTAATGTCAGTGGCGTCAATTGAGAACTTAAACGAAATTTGATCGTCAGTTTTGGTCACCTTGAGGGCCTTATCCCAGCTTTGAATAAAGTTGCTTGAGTTTTTCCAGCTATTACTATTGTTTTTGCCGTTATATGCATAAGCTGACAAAATACCGTAGCCGTCAACGATATTGGTTGCATCCAGATAGTAAATCGCGAGTTCTTCATTGTCAGCCTGTTTAGGGTTAGGCCCATCATTGATAACCAGCCAAGCTCCCTCAGCGAGATTACCGTCTTTCGCCCCAAATGTTGACTCCCAGGTAAACACCTCGCTATCTGGATTAAAAGTGGTCTTAATGTACTCGTGATACCCCACTTTGCTATTGCCACCATTGTTGCTGGAATCAAAGACAAACGAGCCAGCATTTGCCGGCAAAGCAGCGATCGCAACGGTTCCTAAAGTCGTGGCTCCCAAAGCTAACAAACCAAAACGCATAATCCCTACTCCGTGTACTTATAGATACAATAGTCACCTGGAGAAAGTTCTAGGTAAAGACGCCGTAAAACCCCGCTAAAATCATTTGAAGCAACCATGAAATCACTTAATCTTTACGCTATTGACCAGTTATAAGAAGCTGAGTTCAAGGCTTACAGGATACCTGAGCTCAGTATAATCACGTACTATCCAAACCTGGATGTCAACCAAAACCAATTCAAGTGCGTGGCAGTCAAAGGTTGAATATCCAAAAATCTTGAGCGATCGCAAAGTCAGCAGCCCACCCTAGTGCTCTGTCAGCGCTAAAAATCAGGGTAAGTAGGTGAGTTGAATCTTTTGTAGAACGAGTCGATGATGATGAAACCCTTGTGAGTGTTGGGTTTTGTTCCTCAATCGCAACCTACATCATTTGCAATTTAATAACGCCTGCCTACTTAGAGGCTGCTGAAAAAGTCTAGAATCCCCAATATACAAGAGACATAGCCGTTCTGAGTGGCATTTATATGCAAGGCAAATTCGCTGAAAGTCCCATTCTCTCGTCAACAAACCTTGCAC
>JBCDAJ010000202.1:0-8612 GCA_039185935.1 Cyanobacteria bacterium P01_F01_bin.56
ACAACAGCATCAGCGATGTTTCGTTTTTAAGTGAGCTCAAAGGGCTGACAACGCTGGATTTAAGTTACAACCGCATCAGCGATGTTTCGTTTTTAAGTGAGCTCAAAGGGCTGACAACGCTGGATTTAAGTTACAACCGCATCAGCGATGTTTCGTTTTTAAGTGAGCTCAAAGGGCTGACAACGCTGGATTTAAGGAACAACCGCATCAGCGATGTTTCGTTTTTAAGTGAGCTCAAAGGGCTGACAACGCTGGATTTAAGTTACAACAGCATCAGCGATGTTTCGTTTTTAAGTGAGCTCAAAGGGCTGACAACGCTGGATTTAAGGAACAACCGCATCACAGAAATCCCCTCCTGGTTAGCTGCTGGTCGGCTGGCCGTCAAGATTGACGAAGAGTATGCTTCGAATTGCATCAATCTTTACAACAATCCCATCGCAGAACCGCCAATCGAGATTGTGCGCCAAGGCAACGAGGCCATCCTTAACTACTCTGCTCAACTGACTGCCCAGGGCCAAGACTACCTCTATGAAGCCAAAATGCTGATTGTAGGCGAAGGTGAGGCGGGCAAAACGACGCTAGCCCACAAAATTGCGGAGCCCAACTGCCCGTTGCCCCATATCGACGATCGCACACGGGGCATCAGCATTCAACCCCACAGGTTTGCCTGTCGCCGCAAATATGAGCCCGAGAACCCGGAGCCGCGCACCTTTCACCTCAATGTCTGGGACTTTGGCGGGCAAGAAATTTACCACTACACCCATCGCTTTTTTCTCTCTAAGCGCTCGCTCTACGTGCTAGTGGCGGACAACCGCAGAGACGACACCGACTTTAACTACTGGCTCAATATTATTGAGCTGTTTGCCGGTAATAGTCCCCTCATCATCGTGCTCAACGAAAAGGGGGAAACCCAACGCGACCTGAATATTGCGGAATTGCGCAGTCGCTACCCTGACAGCATCAAAGAAATCCTCTCCGTCAACTTCAAAACTCAGGAAGAACGGGATCAGGCCAAGGTGCAGCAGCGTATCAACGCGATTCGTTCGTTACTTGGACATATCGAGCATTGCGCGCAAAATCTGCCCCACATTGGCGAGCCGGTGCCCGCTCACTGGGTCGATGTGCGCGAGGCCATTGAGCAAGATGATCGCAACACCATCTATCGTGCAGCCTTTGATCAGCTCTGCCAGGCGCACGATATCACCGCCAGCGCCGATATCGACACGCTGCTGGGCTACTTCCACGATTTGGGCATTCTGCTCCACTTTGCCGACAATCCGCTGCTGCGTGATCGGGTCATTCTGAATCCCACTTGGGCGACCAATGCGGTCTATCGCATCTTTGATCACGACCAGATCAAAGCCAAGGCTGGGCGCTTTACTCGCCAAGACTGTGCCGATATTTGGCACGATGCCCAGTACCGCCATATGCACGACGTCCTCATTGAGCTGATGAAAAACTTTCAGCTCGTGTATGAGATTGGCGACACCGGCCACCTCGTCGCCCCACAGTTATTGCCGCTCAATACCCCGACTTATCCTTGGGACAATACGCACAATAGCCATATGCAGCTTCGCTACGATGCCTTTATGCCCAAAGGCATTTTTTGGCAGTTTGCGGTCATCATGTATCGCTACATCCCCAACCATGATTGGGTCTGGCGCAACGGCATGGTGATTCGTCGGGGCGACACCTGGGCCGAAGTCAAAGAAGATCTGCAGTTACGCCGCATTACGCTCCGGTTCTGTGGTCCCAGCATCCCCGAATTTCGCGCCGTCATCATTGATGAGTTAGACGCCATTAGCCAGTCTTATCACCAACTGCACTACGACAAGATGATTCCCTGTCAGTGCGAGGAGTGCCAAGACCACAATCAGCCCCACTTTTTTACCTTTGCCGATCTCAAAAATCGCAGAGAAAAAATGAGAGCAGGTAAAAAAGACACCATTGAGTGCGTCAAAAGCAGTGAAGATGTTCCCCTCATGACGCTGCTTGAAGGCTACGATGTGCGCAAGATTGTCGAAAGCCTGTCGGATAAACAGGGCCATGAACCGACGCCACCGCCGATACCAGAGTCAGATAATTCACCAGACCCTCAATCTCAATCCGAAATGCAAACTATCAAAATCTTTCTGGCGTCCTCTTCAGAGCTGAAAGCCGACAGAGAGCAGTTCGAAATCTTTATCAATCGCCAGAACAGTGAATACATCAAACAAGGCATCTTTTGGGAGCTGGTGATTTGGGAAAACTTTCTCAACGCGATGTCGCCAACGCGATCGCAAGACGAATACAACCAGGCGATCGCCGAATGCGATATCTTTGTCAGCCTGTTCTACACCAAGGTCGGTCAATATACCGAAGAAGAGTTTCTGGTCGCGCTAGAAACCTTTAAAGACCGCGATCGGCCCTTTATTTTCACCTATTTCAAAGATGCGGCTATCAACATGAGTAGCATCACGCCTGAAATTATGACCCTGCTCAATTTTAAACAAAAGCTCTCGGATATGGGGCATTTCTATCAAAACTACGCCGACACCAACGATCTCAAACATCAGTTTGGCGATCAGTTAGTCAAGCTTTTACCCAAGTTGAAGGCGTAACCGCGATCGCCCCGCAAGTACAAGGGGTGTCATAGCGTTGCGCCACGATCGCCAAGCCGGCACAGGCGATCGTTTGCTCTATCATTCCAGCACATTTGGGTAAGAGGGTTGAAGTGGCGCAGAGGCTGTGAAAATGATTGCATTTCCAGGGCAATTAATTGAGCGAGCCTAGAATTAAAAACAGGTGGCGATTGCGATTTACCCCATCAAAAAGCCATAGGCGAATTGATGACGGCAAGCATCATGACACCGGCTCGATACAATCATCGCAAAGTTCTGCACTGAGACCCATGGTACAGTCCCCTTCTCAACCCATAACGTTAGAGTCGTTTTTAACGTCTGCGGCAATGGGAGATCGTGCCGAACTCGTCAACGGTCAGGTCATTCCAAAGATGTCGCCCAAACGCTTTCATGCCAAAACCCAAAAGGCACTACTTAAGCTTTTAGATGACTGGGCCGAGAGTCGAGGCCATTTTTACCCAGAGTGGTCAGTCGTACTTACCCGCCAAGAGCAACACTGGGTGCCCATTCCTGACCTGATGTTCGTCTCCTATGAGCGCTTGTCTGCCGACTGGGACGAGGATGCGCCATCACCGGTCCCTCCCGATTTGGCGATCGAAATTATTTCGCCGGATCAAACTTTTGGCGAAATGGTTGCCAAAGCCACTGATTATTTAGCGGCTGGGGTTATCCGAGTGTGGATCGTTGACCCTAAAGCTGAGAGCATCACGGTATTTTATCCAGCAGCGCCGCCCACCACTTTTATGAGCGACCAGGTGCTGACAGATGATCACCTAGCGGGATTGCGCTTAGCGGTTGCGGAAGTGTTCTAATCCACCTTGGTTTCGTCCACTAGGGTCAGACTAACCCAGGTGCCCTGGGCAGAATATTGACGAATCAGCCGTTGACGGTGATAGGGCGAGATAAGCCAGCCCACTTCCAGAAACAGCGGTTGACGCGGCTCGATCGCGATGGGGCAGGTCGATGACGCCCCGTCTGGCATCAGCAACACCTGCACTGATTGGCTACCGGAAGCGAAGAGGATGCGATCGCCACTCACGACTCCTTGAGATTTAATGGGCGGTGCCGTCTCGCCAAACTGCAAAGTTTGCTCCACCGTGCCATTTTGGTGGGTAATCTCTAGGCGAGTGGCGTAGGTGTCATCGGGTTGCAAGTCGGGATAGACGGTGGCGGCTTCTCCTGCCCACGTGCCGACTAGGTCATCCACCGTGAGCTGGGGGCGGGCAGACGGTGGCGTGCCGTCCAAATGTTCGCGAATGAAGGTGAGCCGATGCAGTTCCCGCTCTTTATTGAAGAGTTGCACTAAGCGCAAACGGTGATTGTCAGCAATCAGCCCCAGTTCAGCCCCAAATTCCGAGAAAGGCCCCCACTGCATCGACCCTTGAGAAAAGGCGCCATTTTCTAAAAACAGGACGCTTTTAGCTAAAGTGCGGTACTGCAGCACGGTTTCCTGAGGGGGTTCTCCTGCTGGCTGCTTGGTAATGGTTTGATGCATCAGATTGCCGTGATCTAAGGGCTTCAACTCGACCACGGTCGGCGTGTCAGATAATTGTTCGCCTTGAGGAGAAAGCTGCGTAAAAGAGCCGACCCACCGACCGGTATTTTTGAGAAGTCGTTCCCATTGGGATGCCATAACGCTTAGCCCAAAAGCATTGTGGGTTCAGGCTCTCATGTTTTTGCCTTGACTCCAAGCGGACTTAACGTTTGGTGATTGATCAGGGCAGGGGGCTGACCGTCGCGCCAGTGGTGTCAATAGCGAGAGGGCGGGCATCCACCACTTCAATGCCCGCTTGTTGCCAGGTTTGGGCCATGGCTTGGGCGATCGCCACGGCCCGCTCGGCATTACCTAAGGCAAGCAGGGTGGGACCAGCGCCGCTAATGGTAACACCATAGGCTCCGGCTGCCCGAGCGGCTTGAGTGACTGCGGCATAACCTGGAATCAACGATTTGCGGTAGGGTTCGTGAATGCGATCGCCAATTGCCGTCTGCAGCCAGTGGCCGTTGCCCGTTGCCAACGCCTGTAGCAAAAGGCCCAAATGGCCGATGGTATAGACCGCATCGGTTCGCGAATAGTTCGTCGGCAACACCGCTCTCGCCTTCGCCGTCGAAACTTCAAAAGCAGGCACCACCAGAATCGGGATAATCGCCGAGTGCCAAGGGACTTCGCAAATAGTGGCCTGGCCACTGTCGTCCACGGTGGCGAGTCGACAGCCCCCTAGCAAAGCGGGCACGACATTGTCGGGATGCCCTTCAATTTCTGTGGCTAAGTCGGCCAGAGCAGCCGCATCTAAAGGGTTGTCGGCCATGGCATTGGCTCCCAAAATGCCCCCAACGATCGCCGTAGAAGAGCTGCCCATGCCTCGGGCCAAAGGGACATCCAGCTCGATCTGTAAACTCAAAGCGGGGACGGGTCGGTTGATTTTTTGAAAGAACTTTTGAAAGGCGACGTAAGCCAGATTAGACGCATCAGTGGTAACGCGATCGCGATCGGGCCCTTGCACTGCAATCTGCAGCGTTTCGGCGGGCGGCGGCGGCTGAAAGACAAAGTGGTTGTAGCGCGTCAGTGCTGCGCCTAAACAGTCAAACCCTGGTCCGATATTGGCGGTGGTCGCCGGTACCGATACCCGAAATCTCCCGGTCATGCTTTTCCTCCTGTGGCGTTGCGTTGCCATCGCCCCCTCTAGGCACGTCATCAATTATTGATGTCAGAAACTTTTGAGCTCAGCATGACCACGCCCGCATCCACTCAACAAGCTAGGGGCTGTCGTCCGGTTGCTGAAAGGATTTGACGGCGAAAGAATGACAGCCCTAGCGCATCGCATATTACCATTCATCTTCCATGCCGTAGCAGATTTATCTAACTGCTAGGTTGATTTCGGTAAACTAGGCTCTGTCGCGATCAACGGAGGATAGCTATGTACAAATTCTGCCCGGTGATAGGACTGTCAGTTTGTAGCGTTGTCACCATCGCTCATAGTGCGATCGCCAATACTGCCCCATCAAACTCCATGGCAACGTTGCCATTGCCAGCGCTCACTTCGCCACTGCCGGCTGAACCAGCAGCTAGCGGCCAACAGTTAACGCAAATGTTTTCATCCGGCAACTTTACCGACGTATCGTCCAATCATTGGGCCTTCACCGCCGTGAATACGGTGGCAGAAGACTACAACTGCTTATCGGGTTATGCAGATGGCACTTTTCGAGGCGATGAGTTCGTTACTCGGGACGAATTTGCCGCCGGGATGGATGCCTGCCTGGATTCCGTCGTACGGTTAATCGAACCACAACAACAGGCAGACACGAAGCAAATTCTCAACGATTTAGAAGCGCTCAGTCGCGAACTGGGGAGCCTCTCTGAAGAAGTGGAAGAGAGCGAGCCGATCTTGATACCCGAATAAACACCTTACAAATGGGGCAGGACATCTCACATTTAGGTTGGCTCGCCTTGCTTTTAGGGGGATGGCTGTCCTAGAGCCACTCATGGATTGGCCCCTCCGGGATCGGCCGAGGGGAAAAAGGCACTGCGCTAATCCCATCCTTCTTAGTGGTTTATTGACAACTTAGGGACGCGCTCGAAATAAAAGTACCGGCTTCTGACCCGAAATTGCCCCATCTACTCACCCACTTACCTACTCATCCACTGCCTAAGCCGGGACGTTATTTTCCCGCCGATCCCTTATCGGCGGTTCGTTTTGGGATGACTGGCGGCATAAGTCGCCCAACCAATAACGCTCAAAAAGGCTAACCCGAGTAAACCCGATAGCGGATTACCGCCGATGCCGGTAATCCAATCTGGGACTTTGCCGGTTGCCATCACCAAATCATTGACGTCGACTTGATAATAGGCAAACACGAGCCCCCCATGCAGGCCCGCTGCGGGGCCTAGGGTTGTGATATGGCGCTGCCGCCATCGATCAGCAACGGGAATGCGTCTGGCCCAAACCAGTGCGGTGCCTAACAGCACTAACCCTACGAACTGTGGCCAGGTGGCTAAAATCGCGGATAACGGCCGTAAAAAGTGAGCGATCGCAAACACTAGGGCGTTGATCCACAAGGCTGTTGCCGGGGTAAAGTCTTGTTCGAGTTCAAACAGCAACCAGCCACGAAACAAGAGTTCCTCAGCCAGACCCACGCCGAAACCGACTAGCAAGCCTTCGACTAAAAACCGCCCCATGGCCGGTCCCGGCAGTTGCCAAGCGCCCCATCCCAAGACCAGTTGCAGACCATACAGCAAAATAATACCGATAATGCCCGCAGTAAAAGTGATTGCCCAGCCCAGCCACCAGCGATCGCGAGCTTGAAAGCCCAGTACCCTCCAGGGATGGCGACAGTGATGAATGCCGCGCATCCATGTTGGCAGGCACAGCACAAACCCGAAGAACAGACTCACCGGTGCCCAAATGACGGACTTGCCCGCGGTCGCAGCATATTCCCAGAAATAGAGGGGCAAGGCGATCGGCAACGATAGCAGCACTGTCCCCATTAGACAGACGCCGACCCTAACCAGGGCCGGACAGCGTCGAACCAGTGACCAAAAGCGCTTCAAATGACCTTAAAACTTACTCTTCAGGTTCAATTGAACTGGTTAAGCCCTTGCCCTTCAAGCCTTCGCAGTAAAATTCTGCATGCTCTTGAGCACAGATAATGACCACTGCCACATCCGCCACGTGGGCCTGCATCATAATGTTGACCGCTTGAGGCATGGATAAACTCGGAACGACCTTCATCAGGGACTCGACGACATATTCCATAGAGTTATGGCTGTCGTTGTGTAGCAATACGCGATACCGTGGGGCCGGTTTTCGAACTGTGGATGTAGAGCGACTCTTGATCGTTTCGACAGCCACCATAAGCGCCTCAAATTAAAGATGTCTTGTGAACAAATATCGCCTGACAAAGCTTTGATCATCGTCAGCCCAGAACGGGGCCATCTTCCGCTTGTCAGCATCGCCATTCAAGCATCACGCCCAAGCACTTGGCGATTATCTGAGCCAGCGGTGCAAGTCCCTTAAATTTTAATGGGAATTTCTCAACGTGACAAAAAAAGCTCGGTCACAAAATATTATTTTATTTAGCCTTTAAGGAAGAGCGATCGCGGCTCTGAACTCACGACAAACGAGACTGGCTCTATGTACACTTGTAGGACTCGTTTGTTTCGCTGACAGAATGGCATGAGTGTAGCCGCTTACCCCATTGTTTATATCGATTGTGGACAAGCCCGTCTCTATGGGGAACTGATACAGCATATGGAAGAGCGGCAGACTTGCTGGCTACGTCCCTTGTCTCTGCGGCAAGTATCCTCCGAAGTAGACACCTTTGCGTTTTTAGATGTGTCTAACGGGCCAGACATTATCTGTGCAGAACACGTCATTCAGCCAGTACTAGACACCGACTGGCTAACCGTGCTGTCGACGCTGTCAACGGTTAAAACCGACTGCGATTACCCCAGCGCCAACCAGCATCTGCGAGAGTTTCTTGAATGTTTGCTGAGTTGAGCTGAATACGACGACCCTAAACCTGGTGAGGGAGCGGGAAAATCCTGAAATGTGACATCCAGGATATGCCGCCTACATGTATAGCAGAGTTCGGAATGCGGAGTTCGGAATGCGGAATGCGGAGTTCGGAATGAAAACGCTGACTATAGCCAGTCGCAGTTAGGTCTGAACAGGGTAAACCGCTGGAGCCTGGATTTGGCAAGATTTCCAGTTCTGCCTTCTGCCTTTCTCCTTTTGCCTTTCTCCTTTTGCCTTTCTCCTTTTGCCTTCTGCCTTCTGCCTTTCTCCTTTTGCCTTTCTCCTTTTGCCTTTCTCCTTTTGCCTTTCTCCTTTTGCCTTTTGCCTTTCTCCTTTTGCCTTTCTCCTTTTGCCTTTCTCCGATGGGTGACAAGTTAGTGTCCGAGGCATGATGTCAAGATGTCCCTGGAAGCGACTTGACATAGGGTGAAAAGTCGAGGCGCTTGGGGGGTTTACGAATTGCCTTGATGACTCCAAG
>JBCDAJ010000203.1:0-8280 GCA_039185935.1 Cyanobacteria bacterium P01_F01_bin.56
CTCGCTTAATGACCGTCACCACCTCGCTCAAGGCGCAGGGGCGGAATATTCTTGAGTTCCTGACCCAGGCTTACTTGGCTGCGCGCACTGGAAAAGAACCGCCTTCTTTGATCCCACAAGACCGACGCTAGGGACGGTTACCAGTCTTGTAAGACTTCTGGCAATCCATCCATTGCTGAAAGTTAGTCAAGCTTCAGAGATCGTATTCCGCTTGTACTTGTTGACGGCAAGTTGTTCGATCAGCACCGGTGACATGGCAACGTTCAAAAGCAAGTTGTCGTAAGGTTTGGCTCGGCAACTGATCGGCGTAGGCCAAAGCTTGATCAAATAAGTCAATGCTTTCTGGAAGGCGCTCTAGTCGTCGCAAAATCTGAGCCTTGAGATAAAGCAAGTCAGGATTTTCCGGTGCGGTTTCAAGCGCGATATTGACTGCTTCGAGCGCTTCAGCATCCTGATTAAGGTCACGGTAACCGATCGCAATCCCTCGGTAGGCGGCATAAGGAGGCTTGCCATAGGTCTGTAGGCGGTCGATCGCCCGTTCGGGGTTGGCAAAGGGCAAATTCACCGCGAGCAAGAGATCCATGTAACCCTTGAGCAGACTCAACTCTGGATCAGTGGGATCGATAGCCTCTGCCGCATCCATGCGATCGAACACCGTTTGCAACATGCCCAACGCCTTAGGCGTGCCCTGGGCAACCCCCTCAGTTTGCAAAATGTAGGCCCCCTCTAAAAAGGTGCCGACCGCTTCATACAAGTGACTGCGAAGCGGATCTGAACTTGACAGTTGCATCGCCGTTTGTTCAGTCAGACTGGCGCCATCAGCTAGGGCATCCCAGTCTTCATCGAGATAGGCAAATGCCGCGCCCAGAGCATGAAAGAGTGGATCACGACTAGCACTGGCATCCGCATTCTCCAAAGCGGCGCGGGCGGCCACATAGTCCCCTTCGCGGAACATCGCGTAAAAGACCTGCTCACTGGTGTCGCTAATTGAGGCGGCTGGTGACTGCGTTCGAAATGGATCGCCAGCCCACCCTGGCTGCACCCAAGGCAGGAGTGCCAAAGCGACTCCCAAACAGACCCCAATGAATCGCCGGAACCCTTTTCCCCCGATAAAACCTTGCCCAAAATTAGATATTAGATGTGCCATAAGTTATGTAGAGCTAAAAGAATCAAAAGTGAACGATCACGGACTAATAATTGATCAGGCAGTCAATTGACCAGCTTGCCACGGGTGAGAGATTCGCATTAGTGGCGATGGAGTCAAAGGATCCAAATTCGGTCGTTGAGGACGAATCTCACTTTACTTTCACGAGTGTAATCGCCTGATCCGCAAACTTGGCACCTGCCGTCTGAAATCATAATTGTATTGGTAGCTACAGTATCTTACTTGTTTGACGATCTCGGCTGAGAAGGGTTCCTTGCCGAACACTTCCCAAACTTGTCAATCTAGACAACGCATTTAGGGTGCTCCTCTTGCCCGCGAGCAGGGCCCACAAACAAAAGTGGGAGGCGCTCTCCTTATCTAGCATTCCTTTAGTTTTGTGGCTGAGGCTAATTTCAGAATTGTGCACAAAAAAATTGTCAGCGATCGCCCACGAGTTTGGTCAATAACGGGTACCTTAGGAACAGCTAAATCCGCCGATGAGATGGCATGCTCAACCTCTGTGATTTGTCGTATCACCCTGCTTCTACGCCTCAGCCCATTCTGCAAACGCTGAACTTGCAGCTCGGGCCACAACAACTAGGCTTAGTGATTGGTCCTAGCGGATCAGGCAAAACAACACTCTTAGAAATCCTAGCTGGGTTGGCATACCCGACTGCTGGGGAAGTGCGTTGGCGCGACCAGATTCTCCCTCCAGAAGCTTTGCAGCAGTTGGCTGGCCTCGTGTTTCAGTTTCCTGAGCGGCATTTTTGTGGCCACAACGTGTTAGAAGAGTTGCGCCTAGGACATCCTGAACTCTCGAAAAGTCGCATCGTGCAAACCCTTGAGTCAGTCGGGCTCGGCCATCTCTCACTGACGGCTGCCCCCCATGCCTTGAGTGGTGGGCAACAACGCCGTTTAGCATTAGCCGTGCAATTAATTCGACAGCCTTATTTGCTCTTGTTGGATGAGCCGACAGCAGGGTTAGATTGGTCCATGCGACGTCAGCTTATTAGCCTGCTCAAAAAGCTCAAAAAAGACTGGAGTCTGTTGATCGTCACCCATGATGCTGGGGAGCTTACCGAGCTCGCCGATCGCGCCTGGACACTTGACCATGGCGTGTTAACTCCATATTCCTTAACCTCAACTGTTCAGATGACGGCTTAAGCGCTTGTCAAACCAGGCTAAATCTAATGTGGCGCAGGGTCGATGGCTCACGCTGGCAGCAGTCTAAGCAGCTGTTTGCATTTGGGACTGCGTGGCTGAGATACTGCTTCCGCTAGCCTTTAACCTCTTTGGCCTCATGTCTCCTTTGCCCGACTTGACAAATTCCTGGCAAGCGACGCTGCAATGGCAACCGACTTCAGAGCAGCAAGCGCAGTTTCAGCAACTGTTTCAGGGCATTCTGCTGGGCAACCAGCAGATGAATCTAACCCGAATTACCGAACCCACTGAATTCTGGGAAAAACATCTCTGGGATGCCTTAAGTGGCCTAGCACCCTGGTTATCGTCCACGTCGCAACCCGGTTGGCTGCCCTCAGTGCCAGCCCTACGAGCGATTGATATTGGCGCCGGGGCAGGCATTCCTGGCTTTCCAGCGGCGATCGCGCTGCCCGACTGGCACGTTACCTTGCTCGATTCCACTCAGAAAAAGGTGCGGTTTTTGCAAGAGCTCGCCCAAACGATGTCGTTGAGACAGGTTAAAGCGATCGCCGATCGAGCCGAATTTCTCGCCCACCAACCGAGTCATCGCGAACAATATGACGTGGCGCTGCTACGCGCTGTAGGCTCAGCAGCCACCTGCGCTGAATACGCCCTGCCATTACTGAAGCTCGGCGGTGTAGCCATTCTATATCGCGGCCAATGGAGCGATGAAGACTCGCAGCAGCTTGACCGAGTGGCGGCTCAACTGGGTGGGCGGTTAGTCGATGTACAGTCACGGCAAACACCCCTTACCCAAGGAGAGCGCCACTGCCTGTACCTGCAAAAGCAACGCACTACAGCAGAAGACTTTCCTCGCGCTGTGGGCATTCCCGCGAAAACACCTCTCACGGCTTGAGGGCTAAGTAGAAGCGGATTTTGGGGTTTTATCGTGCGCTAGACCGCGTGATGTTCCTGCTGAGTGCGATCGCTGCCACGCTAGCTTGGTTTTCTACCTACACTCCTGACGGAGACCGGCATCCAGGAATCCCGCCGTTGTTTATGCAATAAGTAGGCAGGCGTTATTAAATTGCGAATAATGGAGGTTGAGGTTGAGGAATGAAACCCAACACTTGCAAGGGTTTCGTCATCATCGACCCGTTCTACAAAAGATTCAACCCACCTACTTATCTACGTAAGTGCGACTTTGCCAATGACAAGCCTTCCTAAAGTTGACTTGAGTTTATGGAGCTTATAGATACTTTTTCTAATAAACCTCATCAAGGTTCAGAAGTGGAGTTTCGAAGCTTGTCCGACCTCACCGCCTGCGGCACCTCTCCTTCTCAAGGAGAGGCTTAATGACAGTCTGCTTTCGCTCCTTTGCAAGGAGCGGTTAGGTGAGGTTTTGATGGCCAAACATAACTCCACTTTTCAACTTAGACGAGATTTATTGTATTTATGTAAACAGTTGAAAGACTTACTGCTTTGGCCTGGCTCACATTCATTGTGGCTTCCAGATCAAGCCGTTTTAAGTGTGGAGTTTGTGACTGATGGCTGATAGCCACAGCGGTGCTGAAGCCACAGCCGGCAAGATTTTAAGCCAGTTTTCATGGCTCAAAAGAGGTTGGCAGCTTCTGTCGGTGCGGCTGTTGCTCGTTTTAGGCGTGGTGATTTTTGGGGTGGTGGTGGCGATCGATTCCCTGCAACTAGCGACAACGGCTGACATGGTGGGGCCAGACCCCGTTCCATCTAGGAATGCTTTTGTAGCACGGCAATTACCAGCGCCAGCGCTTGAAAACTCTGAGGCTGCACTTGATTTCTCTGCGACGTATTTAGAATTTGATGTAGAAACTGCCCATCGATTACAGCACAGTGGTTTACTTCGTCCTCAACTGACTCGAAGCCGCCTCGCGAGAGCGCATTTATTTACCCAAATTCAGCGGTAATGTCGAAATGTCAGTATCAACGAAAAAGCCCTGCCAGTAAAATGGCAAGGCTTCTATGGTGTGCTGTCTGTTTGCTAAAAGAAACGTTAGGAAAAAGTCTGACCGCTTGACTAAATGCTGGAGCCCTTAGCCGTGGGAGAAATTCCCGTTCGCTTCAAAGCATTTGTCTATGATCCAAGATTGCCCACCCCGAAGCGGTGACTAACATCGAACAAAGGTTGTGATCTGCCGCATAGTACGGGGCACTGAGCAAAAAACTGCTATCTGCTGAGTGATTCCTCAATTTGCTCAAAAGTCCCCCAGTATCTAGGAATTCAGGGGACTTTCAGCTTGCTGCAAGAGGTCTGATGAAACCTGAAGCCTGAAACCTGAAACCTTTGAGAACCCTACGACCGGCGCTCGCATCAGCTCAATAGGCTAACGGGGATGTGTCTTACTCATAGTCAAGATTGGGTCGCTAAATCAATGGCTGTTTCTGACTTTGGTGGGTATCACCACGGCAGCCGACTACCATCCCAGGAAAAGAACGCCCCATTGTCAGCCTCAGTGGCACCGTCAATGATGGCTAACAATTGCGTAACGGTTCGTTCCACCGAAAACAGTTTTTGGGGTGGCACATTCCGCTGAAACGGTTTGGATAGGCGGGTATCGGTAGTGCCTGGATGGAGTGCCAGGATAACGGTATGGGGATTTTTGCGGCGGTATTCGATCGCGGTCGTCTTTAACAGCATGTTGAGCGCAGCCTTAGAGGCCCGGTAACCGTACCAGCCACCTAGCCGATTATCTTCAATGCTCCCAATCTTGGCAGAAAGGTTGGCAAATACAGTGCGGCTCTCTTTGCGGAGTAAGGATTGCAGATGCTTGGCCAAGAGCACGGCAGGAACGCTGTTGGTTTGAAAATATTGCAAGAGCTGAGACGTGTTGATCTGTCGCAGGCTTTTTTCGGGTTGTAAATCACCCTGGTGCAAAACTCCAACACAGTTCACGACTAAATCCAGCCCCCTTCCCTGAGCCTGAATTTTGGCGGCTAGTTGAGCCACTGCTTCCTCATCAGTTGCATCTAAGGGGATGCACTGTAGGGATGGATGAGCTTGCAGGGCGAGTAGGGCACTGGCCGTGGCGGCTTGGCGATAAGTTGCTAATACCTGGCTGATGCGATCATCGGCAAGCAGATGCTGGACAAATCCCAGCCCAATACCTTGACTCGCGCCAACGACGAGTGCAGTCCCCTGTTGCCAAGTTTGTGTCAATGCGCTCACCTGTGTTTGTAACGTCTTCTTAATATATTGACCGACTTGACTGACCTTGGCTATTCACAAAAATTTTTGCTGACGATTGCGGGGGCTAGAAGCACTGACAGCCAGGTTTTCTTAGGCAGCGATCGCGCGACCTTCGGGCTGCGCAAATGGTCACGAACCTTAGTCAAGTTCTGGAATCATGCGATCGCGTGACGTAGATTATCCTATCGGCTTGATGTGGGTCACATAGCTAATCACGCCGACTCCATAGACTATGTCTAGCCCCGGCTTGTCCTCTTTTGCCGTGTTTCGGTTCTTAACTGGGAACTCAGCACCTTGATGTTAAGTCGTGGCGCTTGGGCATATTAAGCCCATAGCTCACAGCAATCCATGCTGCACCCTGGAAATACTTCATACGTCCTATGACTTACACCACGAGCCAAACAGAAACCGACGATAAGGTTTTGACTGATGCCGACTTAGATGATGACAAGGGGCTCAATGAAGTTGCCCCGCCAGATGACGCTGATCTGATGGCATCTGACGACGATGACCTCATGGCAGGCGTCACCGTTGGTGTGAGTCAGACCAAAACGCGTCGGACCACGGATCTGGTGCGCCTCTATCTCCAAGAGATTGGTCGCGTACGTTTGCTAGAGCGAGATGAAGAAGTCTCTGAAGCCCAGCACGTGCAACGCTACATGGAACTCATTGAACTGCGAGACAGTACGGGTGAGCAGAGCGGTGGCGTATTAGAAACCTATGCTCGACTGATGCGAACCCGCGATCGCCTAACTTCTCACTTAGGCTATCGCCCTTCGCTAGAGAAATGGGCCAAAGAATCAGAGGTCCCTTTGGCTGACCTTAAGCCCACTCTCATAGAAGGCAAGCGAGTTTGGGCTGAATTGGCCGAAATTTCTACCGATGAGCTGGATGTGCTCCTTCGAGAAGGCATCCGTGCTAAAGAGCACATGATCAAGGCCAATTTGCGGTTGGTCGTTTCTGTCGCGAAAAAATATCAAAATCGGGGCCTAGAGCTTCTTGATCTAATTCAAGAAGGGACGCTAGGTCTGGAACGAGCCGTCGAAAAGTTTGATCCGACGAAGGGCTACCGATTCAGCACCTACGCTTACTGGTGGATTCGTCAGGGCATCACGCGGGCAATCGCCACTCAAAGTCGCACCATTCGCTTGCCAGTTCACATCACTGAAAAGCTCAACAAAATCAAGAAAGCTCAGCGCAAGCTGTCTCAAGATAAAGGACATACGCCTTCTTTGGATGACATTGCCAAAGAGCTCAAGATGGAGCCCGAACAAGTCCGAGAGGTGCTGGTGCGGGTGCCGCGATCGGTATCACTTGACACTAAAGTGGGCAAAGAGCGCGACACCGAGTTGGGCGAACTGCTGGAAACTGACAGCATTTCTCCTGAAGAATTGATGATGCGCGAATCTCTGCGCCGCGACCTCAAACAGCTCATGTCAGAACTGACTGATCGAGAGCGGGATGTGATTCACCTGCGGTTTGGCCTCAAAGATGGCACCCCTTATTCCCTTGCGGAGATTGGTCGCACGTTGGAACTGTCTCGTGAGCGGGTCCGTCAGATTGAGTCCAAAGCGCTGCAAAAGCTCCGTCAGCCTAAGCGTCGCAATCGCGTCCGCGACTATCTAGAAGCACTTGGTTAGGCTTCGAACCTGCTGATCATTCTAAACCTCTAAAACCCTTCCGACGATTGGCTGATGGCATGAGTTGGAGGGGTTTTGGTTTTGGAGACACATGCAAGTCCCGTCAAACGGTATCGCCATACAGATGTCGGTGACTGAGATCTAAGCAGTTATTCTGCCGTTGGGGGAATGTAATTGCCCACAGGGTTAAAGGCTTCTTTTTCGGCGACTAGACCAAGATGCTTCATCGTCGAGCGATCGGGAGCGTAAACGCCGTTTTCCCATTCACTGATGGTTTGACGGCGGACGCCAATCGTTTCCGCAAATTGCGATTGAGTCAAATTCATATGCAAGCGCAATGCTCGAATTGCCACCTGATCCCACTTGATGTCTCCAGCTTCTCGCTGAATCTTGTACTCAGCTTGAAACCTTTTGAAGGTTACCCGTTGCTTTGCTAGCTCTACTTGAGCCACTCGGTAGCCTGCCTTGACCCACGCTTGTGATTGATATCCACCCTTGCTACGGTTTGCCCACCAAGACGTCTTGAGCCGGGCCGTCGCCGGTAGCTGACCGTTAACCTGCGCTTCCACTTCATCAATCGTGAGGGTCAACGTATCTGCCTCAGTTTGGGAGAGCCGTTGGTATAGGGGATAGTATTTGCTGCCGGGTTTCATCGCGATCGCCTACATCCCACCGTGCTTGACATGCCTGAAATTGCTTTGCCCCCTGCTGTGACAGCACCAAAGACTTGACCCGCCGCCGATCAACTCAGAATGACTAAGCCTACAGGCAGCTATTCAGACCATTGCTAGTGGCTTAATACTACTCAGCCAAACTCGTAATGACACCTAACTTCAAGGGTTTTCACGATCATTTGTGATGCTGGTCATGACTGCTCAGGTCAACTGAGCAGTGCTCTCAGAATTCTCAGGGAGCTGTTAAGCCCCACTTACTTGGTAGTTAGAGAGCCTTCAGGACTTAGCCGCACGATAGAACTCAAGATGATTGATTTACTTAGTACTCTGGAAAGTAAATTTCTTGCCATATCGTAGCGGCGTCCGATAAGCTATCGGGGTTCTTTTCCGCCCATCAATCGCGCCATGAGCCAGCGTCATCTTGAGCTAGAACCCTCTGACCGCAGTCAACTGCAAGCC
>JBCDAJ010000204.1:0-8262 GCA_039185935.1 Cyanobacteria bacterium P01_F01_bin.56
AACTGGCGTTGCGAAATTGATTCGTCCTCGTAAGCCTTGATAATTTTGCGACGGAAGTCGATAGAGTAAGCTTTCATCTCGGTTTTTTGGGGCAATTCAAGTAGTATTAAGTGTACCTTACCAGGCCGGGAATGGCTATAGGAGGAGATTTCCCATCTATCTGATGCTCAAGGATGAGTTGAGATAAAGGCCCAATACCTTCTGACCATGCTTGTTGGGCTATGAGGAGAAATTCTCCAATTTCTAAGGCAGGTGGCTGTAAGATATCATTGCTCCACTGCCAATCAAGCAATTTTTCATTCAGAATTTCTATGATTTTGAATGGGCCCTGTTTGGTGATTTTCGCAATTCTTGTCGTTATTGCTTTCTGAAGATTGTATTCAGAATTTTCAATTAACTTGGCTTGGAAAAACTCACGAACAAGTTCATGTAATCTATAGACTCTATTGCTCTCTCTTTGCAGTAGATGAAGTTCTAGCAACTGCTCATCTTGCGCATCCTCTAGTTCTTCTAAATCAGTTTTGCAGAAGTACTGTTCCACTACACTCCAGTCAATAGGTACAATATCAAAAATACTGAGTAAATATCCTATTTCCTGAGCAAGTGAGTTTAATTCATTCCAACTCAATTCAAAGGCAGCAGCAACTCCTAGCTCAGCAGTCATGTCTGATTCTATTCCGGGCTTCTTTAAAGCTCTATGTTCTAGACGTTGGTTATTTAGGCGAGCTAGTATCTCTGTCAAGGTAAGTTCTTGTCTTCTGGCCAGATAACGGCTAACGAGTTCTAATCCAAGTGGCAGATATCCAAGCCATCGACAAATTTCTTGAGCTACATTTGTCTCTGCTTTTACTCGCTCCTTGCCCACTAGCAACTCTAAAAGCAAAAAAGCATCTTCTGGCTGAAGTACGTTAAGCTCCAATCTTTCAGACTCGTTGCGAAATTTCAAACGAGTTGTTAGGAGGATGCAAAAACTCGCTCCTGCTGGTGGTAAGTAAGACTTGACATAAACATAACTGTTGACATCATTAAAGATGATCAAAGTTTTGCCTTCAGGCCAATTTTGCCAGCACCACTGAACTTTTTCTCTATGATCCTCTAGTTCCTCCGGAGGTATTAAATTAAAACGGGTCTTTGCAAAAGAAACTATTTGAGATGAGATGTTTTTCTTCCTAGCTTCTATCCAGCAGATACCACCCGGATAAGCCTGCTGATTAGTCAAAGCATATTGCAGGGACAATTCTGTTTTGCCAGCGCCACCCATGCCCGAGACTACCGAGATCTCAGCCCGATCATGTTGCTCAAATCGGGCATGCAACCATTGTAATTCTGCTGTACGCCCAACGAACTTGTCTGGCTCGATTCCGCTACGAGGAAGGTTATGTGGGGTGCTTTTCTTTGTCGGTGCCCCTCCCGACGACTCCAGTCAAATATTGATGTCACCGAAGGTGTTATTCCCGCCTTGAACCAATACACCAATCTTCTCTGCCAGCTTACCTTGATTGATTACACCACCAAATTGCTGTTGCATCGCTTGGGCTGTGGTATTTAATGCCTCCCGCACTTCTGGATCTGCTGCCGCAGCTTGCTGGACTTCTTTAATGATTTCAGCATCAATAACATGGGGGACATCAGCTCCAGATTCTAGCCGCTTTACTGCGTCCGGAGACTTCTGACGCAGAATTCCTAGCAGATTTTTAGTGGCAGCGATTACACCTTCTCCAATACTTTCGCCTACCCTCTCAGTTGCACTGGTCGCAACTAGGGTCAGTACAAACGTTACCGCAGCAATGGGATCCATAGCCTTTCTCAGCAGGGTTTTAAGGGTTTGAATCTTTCAATTCTGGCAATACTTTCTTGATTTGACCATCTTTATCACTTGACGATGCGACGAAGCCTTCAAGTTAACAAAGACTCTGCGGAGGAACGAGCGCAAGGACTCCGCAGAGAGCCAGGCGACTGTTTACTGTAGAGAACTTTCTACTAAACATGATAGGCATTCAAGGTCGCCAGAATATTTGCAGAATGAAGCTTTCATCAGCAGACTTGTAACTTTGAAATCGTAGCCTTGGAATATTTGCTCCGCGCCGCTTATCGGATGATCATCATTTGATTACCGCCTTTTTGAAATTCGTACTGCACAGGCTCGATCTCGACTGTGTGGCTGGCCTGCGTGAAGTGCTCTTGAATCGCGACGACATAGGGTGACGGGATGCTGGCTAAGGTCAGTAGCGGAAAGATTCTGACTTCTTGAGCAACGTTCAGTAGGGTTTGCAGCGATCGCAGATGAAACTCCAGGGACAGGTGCTCGCTGTACAGAAACAGGAAGTGAGACACCAGCGCGAGATCAAACTGCTGAGGTTGAAACGACAGATCGGGTAAGCTTTCGGCTCGATAGCGACCTTCAGTCTTGCCGGTTTCATAGTCAATGAGAAAGGTTTCCATTGCTTGCATGCGGACTTGGCCAAGTTCCTCCACGGAAGCGATCGCTGCGTGGCGATCGCTGCGTGGCGATCGCGGGTCGCCCTATGCTTGCCGCTCTAATTTCGGTATCGCCACCTGTAAGGCTCCCAACCCCAGATCAATCACAAGGACGACCAGCGTTACCGTAATGGCAATGGCCCACCACTCATCGAACTCAAACCGACTGATGCTCTGAGCCAGCTTTGTTCCGACCTCACTACCCCCAAAATAGCCGGATACGACAAACGCAAAACAACCAAAAATGACGACTGACCGCACAATTGCCAGCGTTTTGCGAAAGGTGCGATAACGGCCTTTAGGAGATAGCACAGCGGGACCAATCCACAGCAGGCAAATACCCAGGATTGCCCAAGCCGTCGCAACCGTGGCGCTACTGGGACCTAATCCAACCAACACGGTAGGCATTGCCCCCAGTCCAAAGAGCAGGCAAAAAAAGCCTAATGTCCGGAATGGTATCAAAGCCATAAATTCCATTTTTCTTGATTCTCCCAAGGCTTATTGATGCTGATGGCTGGTGGATGAGAAGTAAAATCCCAGGAGTAACTCTCGGTTATGCCATTTTTTAAAGGAGAGCGACCGAAAAAACATTGTGTAGGAAAGACCTAATAAGAGTAAGGTCAGAATACTTTGTTCTAAAACAAATGACTGAACCCTCAAAATGTTGAATATAAAGGTGAAGCCAAGGATTAGAAAACCTAAGGATAAATTGCGATACATAATATGATTGACCAGATGCAGCTCAGCAGTGATGGGAGCCTGACTACCATTTTCCTTGAGATAAGAGGTCAATCGAGCATCGAGCCAATGTAGTTTCTTAGGAATACCGGTTTTCTCTCGCAGCAATAGAACCAAGCGATCTTCAAATTCCAAATCAAGCTCAGCGATCGCACTCGCATCATGCGGTAACTGCCCATGTTTTTGAGGAATCATATCGCCAAAATAACCATAATCTCTTTTGAAAAATTGACAGAGAGCCAGGAAATATCGCCACGAAATTCCTTGAATACTACCGCCCAAGATATAGCTAATAAAAGCAGCCATCAATGCCGTATAGAGTGATAGATTATCTCTAAATATTAGAAATAAGTCTTGCGGGCTAGCGACCGGATTAAACAGTAAGAGTAAAGTAACAAATAACGGAGAACCGCCAATAATCGAGGCAAAGAATTCATAGGGGCCTAGGGTGAATTTAAGCTGATCCATTACTTGTTCGGGCCTGCTGCTTTAAAGGCCAGCATATATGGTAATCAATGATTATGAATTCATCAAATTCATAGAGAACCTGGTGATAAAAGTGGCGCAGTGATAAGGACTGATTGTCGCGGTCATTTCTCGGCGTCCAAAACCCGCGATTAAGCTCCCTGGCGGAGTTTGTCGAAAACGCTTTGGCTTTCGCAGCATCACCGACGATAGCTTTTACGCTGATGAGGGTGTGCAGAAAGCGGCAAATATCTGCCAGACAAGGATGATACCGATCGCTTTAGTGACGTATTATTTGAGCCTGCCCGACGAGTCTCGGCGGGGCGGGTGAGTACTATCGAAAATCATTTAAGGAGAAAACCTTGCCTGCTGCGAGAACTGAAATCGTAGAATCGAATACGATTGATGGCATGCTGCAAATCTGCGATCGCCCATGTTGCAAACCACACCAGCCCAGTCTTTAGATGAGATCTATAAAACCCTAAGGCCGGAACCGCTGGATACCTCAGAAACCCTCCAGGCGTTTTACCAAGAGGCCATCAACCAAACGCGCGGTGGTGACAAAATGCGGCGGATTCGCCTGCGCTTAAATCGTGCCGCCCAGGACGGCATTCCTTTCAAGGCTTGCATCATGGGGCATCGGGGCGTAGGCAAATCGACCGAACTGTCGCGGCTTATTGAGCAGGTCAAGGGAGAGTTTCAGGCGGTGCGGTTTAGTGCGGTGACGGCCCTCGACCCCGGCAACTTTCGCCCGTTGGATGTGATTTTGCTGTTGATGGCCGAAGTCGCGGAGCACACCGCCAAGCCCGTGGCCGAGGGCGGTGCGGGACAGCCCCCGTCAGACTATCGGTTAAAGGAAATCTGGAATTGGTTTGCCTCCGAGAAACGGGTGTACACGGAAGCGCAGGCCATGGCAGCCAGTCTGGAAGCGGGGGCAGGCGCTCAGGCAGACTCTCTGTGGGGTCAGATTTTGGGCTTATTTGCCGCCTTAAAAGGGGAAATTAAGTATGCCTCTACCCGTGAGCACACCGTGGTCGAATATCGGGTGAGTCGACTGTCTTCTTTGATTGCGGTGGCGAATAAGTTACTCGACGAGTGCAATCAGTTGCTGCGGGCGGCGACGGGCAAACAGTGGTTGCTCATTGGCGAAGATTTTGATCGCGCTGGCATTCCCAGTGCCCGCATTGAGGAGCTGTTCATTACCTACGCCAATATTTTTCAAGACCTGCGGGCGCACTTGATCTTCAACCTGCCGATTGGGCTGTATTACTCCACCGATGCGCCGCGACTGCCCTTTGCGGGCGATTGCAGCTTTGTGCTGCCCGACACCCCGGTTTACACCCTCGATCATCAGCCCAACAAAGTGGGGCGCCAAGCCCTGGTGGAGGTATTGACGGCGCGGATGGACATTGACCTATTTGCGCCGGAGCAGATGATGCGGGCGATCGTGGCGTCGGGGGGCAACCTGCGGGATTTGTTTGCCCTGGTGAACTACGCGGCAGATAGTGCCCTGCTACGGGAGGACCCAGAACCCCAAATTGACGCGGCTGACATCACCGGGGCGATCGTTAATTTGCGCAGCGACTATGAGCGGCGGCTGGGCCAAAGCCCCTTTGACCAGGAAGACATCACCTACGAACAGAAGGCGGAGCGCTTGCAGGCAGTTTACAGCGGTGATAAGGGGGCGCAGGTGCCCGACCCGGTGCTGTATTCATTGCTGAATGCCCGCGCGGTACAAGAGTTCAATGGGCAGCGCTGGTTTGGGGTGCATCCCCTAGTCGTAGAAGTGTTGGCCGGTCAGGGGCGGATAGAACGCTTGCTGTCGGGGGAGGTGCCCGGTGGTACGCTCTGAGCCGTCTCTGCAACCGGGTAGCATGGCCGATATTGCCGGACGTCTGGTCCTGTGGGCGCGGCGCAATCCCCAGGGGTTAGTGCGGGTGGAATACAGTTCCGAATTTGCCCGCCAGGACGTTTTGCAGCAGGTGCAGGCGCAACTATCTGGCGATGCCATTCCCATATCGGAGGTGGCGCTGCTGTCAAACCAGGTCGCCGATGCGGTGGTGGCAGACTTGCTGCAACAGTTGGAACAGGTAGCAACAGAGGCTCCCCACAGCGTCGTATCCATTACCGGGTTTGCGACCGCCTTTCATCATCAGGCTGCCTGGCCCGACGCCCTGCGAGTGGTGAACTTTAATCGAGAACGCTTTGCCGCCCTGCCCCTGCGGCAACTGTGGTGGTTTACCCCGGCCATTATGCAAACGGCGATTCACGCTATGCCCGACCTCAACAGTTGGTTTAGCCAGCGCTTGCAGTTGACCGAGTCCGTCGCCCCCGCCGATACCCCGGCAATGAGCCTCGCTACCGATACCCCCACCGCGAATATTGACGATGCCCGGCAGCGATCGCAAACCCTAGTAGCGCAGTTTCATCAGGCGCAGCAAGCTGGGGCACCGGATGCGGAGTTGCTGAAAACCTATCTGCTCCCCGCGTTAGAGGCTCTGGCCGAGGCGAGTGCCCAGCGGGACCTGCGGGAACTAGCCGGGGAATTTGAAGGCTGGCTGAGCAGTCTGAAGCTGAAAGACTCCCCCGATTTGGCCCAAAGCCTGGATTGCTTGGCGCGCATTTATGAAAAACAGGGACGCTATCGCGAAGCGTTGCCGCTGTATCGTAAAGCCCTCAAAATCCGTGAACAGCAGTTGGGCGCCGACCATCCCAATGTTGCTACCAGCCTGAATAATCTGGCGGAACTCTATCGTGCCCAGGGTCGTTATGGCGAGGCCGAGCCGCTGTATCAGAGATCGCTGCAAATCGGCGAACAGCAATTGGGAGCCGACCATCCCGATGTGGCCACCAGCCTGAATAATTTGGCAGGGCTGTATGATGCCCAAGGGCGCTATGGCGAGGCCGAATCACTTTACCGGCGATCGCTGCAAATCAAAGAACAGCAGTTGGGCGCTGAGCATCCCTCTGTGGCCACCAGCCTGAATAATCTGGCAGGGTTGTACAACGCCCATGGGCGCTATGACGAGGCCGAACCACTTTACCGGCGATCGCTGCAAATTTGTGAACAGCAGTTGAGGGCCGACCATCCCCATGTGGCTACCAGCCTGAATAATCTGGCAGAACTCTATCGTGCCCAGGGGCGCTATGGTGAAGCCGAACCCCTCTATCAGCGATCACTGCAAATTCGCGAACAGCAGTTGGGGGCCGACCATCGCAATGTCGCTACCAGTTTGAATAATCTGGCGGCGCTGTACGACTCCCAAGGGCGCTATGGCGAGGCCGAATCACTTTACCGGCGATCGCTGCAAATCAAAGAACAGCAGTTGGGGGCGGAACATCCCAGTGTCGCTACCAGTTTGAATAATCTGGCAGGGTTGTACAACGCCCAAGGGCGCTATGGCGAAGCCGAACCGCTGTATATTCGCGCCCTTGAGATTGGGGTCAAAACACTCCCGGCAGAGCATCCCAAAATTGCTTTACGGCAAGACAACTTTTCGAGCATGATTCGTTCAGCGGTGGCGGCGGGACAGAGTGATCAGCTCTCCGATCATCCCACCACCCAGGCGATTTTGCAGCAGTTCCGTGAGGAGTAATTCAAAATTCAAAATTATCCATTCAAAATTCGGAATCCGGGCTGCCCCATCTCAGCCAGCGCATACAATACCAGTAGCTGTAATCAACCTGTTGACCGCGATCTTGCATCATGGCCCCATCCAACCCTTACCCGTTTGCCCAAGAATTTATCACTGATGCCAATGGGCAAATCCAAAAAGTGGTGCTCAGCCTGGGTGATTATCAAACGCTCCTTGCCGCTCTAGAAGACGAAGGCTTGTACCGATTGATGCAGCAAGTCCGGGATGAACCGCCCCTCGATCGCGAGAGTGCTCTACAGGCTCTTGATGAGTGATGCAGGTCAATTACTTACCCAGCTTTGTTCGTGACCTCAAAGCGCTGAAGAAATCGCCAATCTACTCAAAGTTGAAAAAGCTGGCATTTCAGGATATTCCCAGCTACGAAGCGATTGATCAAATTGCTAATCTCAAAAAGCTCCGGGGTGAGGACAATGCTTACCGTATTCGCGTTGGCGATTATCGAATGGGACTGTTTATCGAAGCTGAGACAATTACATTTGCCCGGGTCAAACATCGCCGCGAAATCTATCGGAGCTTTCCATAAGAGCTGATAAAACCTATGGCAGAAGTCGGAATGTTAAAGTCGGAATGCGGAATTGAAAGGCTTGCCAGCAAGGAGGTTCAACAATTCAGGGTGACCGGATCAAACTGCGGCTCGCTATAGAACCCCGACTTTTCTGAGAAGCCAGGGTTCTGAACCACCTAAGGGAGTTGCGCTTAAATAACATCCCACCGACCCTGCTACCCATCCACCCTGCCACAGTCTTGTCCGGGTACTTTATTTTCAAGCCGATCCCTAAACTATCCTCAGCTTTTACGCTTCCTCGCGGAGTTTGTCGAGAACGCTTTGATCTTCCATGGTGGTGGCATCGCCGACGATGTCTTCACCGCTAGCGAGGTTACGCAGGAAGCGACGGATGATTTTGCCCGATCGCGTCTTGGGCAA
>JBCDAJ010000205.1:0-7902 GCA_039185935.1 Cyanobacteria bacterium P01_F01_bin.56
ATTTGACCACCCTATTTAGCAGGTCCGTTTCCGATCATGAGCCTTCCCGTCTCGACTCCCGCTGGTGGGTCTAATCCCCGGTTAGAAATTACCGGGTCGCGTCAATTCACAGCCTGGCTGGCCGAACAACGGTTAAGCCTCGCCTTCACCACTTACCAGGCTGGCAAGATGTTTTGGCTGGGCCTGCAGCCAGACGGTAAGCTCTCGGTGTTTGAACGCACCTTTGAGCGCTGTATGGGCCTCTGCGTTCAAGACAACACCCTCTGGCTCAGTACCCTGTATCAGCTCTGGCGGTTTGAGAATACGCTTCAGCCAGGGCAAACCTACCAGGGTTACGATGCCCTCTACGTCCCCCAAATGAGCTACGTCACCGGGGATTTAGATATCCACGATGTCGTCGTGGCCCCGGCCCCCGACACCCGTAATCGGGAATCGGAAGCAACGCAGCCCGAAGCCCAACCCTCATCCCCCACCCCCCCATCTCCCCACCCCCCAACTCCCCTTTTCGTAAACACCCTCTTTAGCTGTCTGGCGCAGCCCAGTGCGACCCACAGCTTTATCCCGGTCTGGCAGCCGCCGTTTATTAGCAAGCTAGCCGCCGAAGATCGGTGCCATTTGAATGGCTTAGCCCTGCGTGATGGCCAGCCGCGCTATGTCACCTCGATTAGCCAAAGTGACGTAGCCGATGGCTGGCGCGATCGCCGGGTGGATGGCGGTTGCGTGGTGGATATCGAGGGCAATGATGTGATCGCCACGGGACTGTCGATGCCCCATTCGCCTCGGTGGTATCGCGACCAGCTCTGGCTGCTGAACTCGGGGCGGGGGGAGTTTGGCTATGTGGATGAGGCCACGGGTCGGTTTGAAGCGGTGACCTTTTGTCCGGGGTATCTGCGGGGGCTGGCTTTTGCGGGGGATTTTGCCGTGGTGGGGCTGTCCGAGCCGCGACACAACAAAAGCTTTCAGGGGTTGCCCTTGGATGATGCCCTGACGGCCAAGGGGGCAACTCCGCGCTGTGGGTTGGGCGTGATTGACCTGCGCAGTGGGGATTTGGTACATACGTTGCGCATTGAAGGGGTGATTGCGGAGCTGTATGACGTGGCGGTGATACCGGGGGTGCGTCGCCCCATGGCGATCGGCTTTCGCAATGACGAGATTCGACGGGTGCTTTCGATCGGTGACTCACCCGAGTGACCAGGATGATTGGACGGGTCGCCCACTACTCATTAGGGCTCGATTTGACGATTCATCCATCACATTAGGAATTCACCACTATGGCATTTGATCCCGTATTCGACCTGGCCAGCTTCAATGGCAGCAAGGGCTTTTTGGTTAACCCTCATGATTTCGTCCGGCCCGGTCTTCTAACCACCATCGCCCCCGCCTCATATTTGTCCAGGGCCAGGTCGCACCTTTACGATTCACCG
Organism: Cyanobacteria bacterium P01_F01_bin.56; assembly: GCA_039185935.1. GTDB lineage: Bacteria > Cyanobacteriota > Cyanobacteriia > Phormidesmidales > Phormidesmidaceae > Halomicronema. The sequence goes on from JBCDAJ010000205.1 coordinate 1,425, forward strand.
ACCAGTAATTTGATGCGGTTTTCAACACATTTAGCTTTTTGCACTACCTGGAACCTGAGCGGGTGTTGACTGAAGTTTGCCGGGTCTTGCGACCGGGAGGCACGTTTTACTGGGTTGACCCCACTACCGATGCCTCCACAGGGGGCGGGCACGTACCCGTCTCCCCCCATGGCATCAGAGTTTACCGCCCAGAAGTGCGGCAGCAAATGGGCCCACAGGCAGGCTTCAAACACCTCAAACATCAATACCTCTTGGGCAAAAACCTGTTAAGCATGTTTGTCAAAGTTGGCTAACGTGGCGACGATTTGAGTGCAAAACCAACATCAAATCATCTCCAGACCTCAGCAATGCGCGCTCTATGGCTTGCCCATATCTTCCGATATCCTGTTTGCAGAAGTTAACGCTAGCTTTCCAGTGTCTTGTATAAACAATGCAAGGCCAGAAGTTTTAGGTTCTTTCGGGTTGCGGCTTTCTTGGCAGGACGCAACAGGTGGTTATGACTGCGCTAGGCAACATTTGCGGCGAGGGTGCCACTGGTGATAAGGCGAGTTTATAGCGATGACCCATTACTACCAAATCGGTGGCAGTCTCGATTACGATGCCCCTACCTACATCGAACGAAAAGCGGATAAAGATCTCTACACTGCCTTGTTAGCGGGCGAGTTTTGCTACGTTTTCAATTCGCGACAGATGGGCAAATCGTCGCTGATGGTGCGCAGTTGGCATCGCCTACAAGCAGAAGGGCATCGCTGTGCTGTGGTGGATGTGACGAACATCGGCAGCGACCATATTACGCCCGAGCAATGGTACCGGGGCATGATGGGCACCCTGGCGATGCAGTTCAATCTCCAAACGCGTGACATTCGCATCTGGTGGGATAAGCGCAGTCATCTCTCGTTCACCCAAATCCTGAGTCAGTTCATTGAAATGCTGCTGGCTCAATGTCCCGAGCAGCGACTATTCATCTTTGTAGACGAGGTGGACAGCCTGTTGAATTTGCCTTTCTCAGTCGATGACTTTTTTGCGCTGATTCGCTTCTGTTACAACCGTCGCGCCATCGAGTCAGACTATAAACGCTTGACCTTTGCCATCTTTGGGGTGGCCGCTCCCGCCGATTTGGTTGCCGATAAGCAGCGCACGCCGTTCAATATTGGTCGAGCCATTGTGTTGAACGGCTTCACTCTGGCAGAAGCGTCTCCTCTGGCTCAAGGATTGAAGATTCAGACCTCCAGTACTCAAGCGATTTTGCAAGAGGTTTTGAATTGGACCGGAGGGCAGCCGTTTTTGACGCAAAAGGTCTGTCAATTACTGGTCACCTCTAGCCGCATAGCCGTGAATGGGCCGCTGCATGTCCCTCCTGGCATGGAGAAATTTTGGGTGGATAGCGTAGTGCGATCGCACATCATTGATCATTGGGAATCCCAAGATGAGCCGGAGCATTTGCGCACGATTCGTGATCGCCTCCTCTATGACGATCTCCGCACCGGTCGCCTGCTGGGCATTTATCAACGCTGGTTAGAAGGCCAAGTCATCTCTACTGACGATAGCCGCGATCAGATTGATCTGCTGTTGAGCGGCTTGATGGTGCAGCAACAGGGAACGCTCTGTGCCAAAAACCGCATCTATGAAACCGTTTTGAATCGGGAGTGGGTACAGCGGCAGTTAACGGCTCTACGCCCCTACGCAGAAGCTTTCGACGCTTGGGTGACTTCAAAGCAGACGGATGAATCGCGATTGTTGCGAGGGCAGGCGTTGCGAGATGCCCAAGCCTGGGCCAGGGGGAAAAGTCTCAGCGATTTAGACTACCGCTTTTTGGCGTTAGGACAAGAACAAGAGCAGACTGAGATACAGAAGTCGCTCGACCTCGAAAAGGCGGCAGCCGCTAAGCGGACAACCCGTTTACAGCGGATCCTCTTAGGCATCACTTCAGGGGCATTGGTGATCGTTTCATTACTGGGCGCTGCCGCATTTGTGCAATATCGGCGGGCGATCGCCAGTGAGCACACCGCTCGTTTGAATGAGGTTCAAGCACTCATTTCCTCGGCAGAGGGGCAGTTTGCCGCCCACCACGAACTCGACGCCCTCGTGGATGCCATTAAGGCCAAGCGCAACCTCCAAGCGCTAGATGAGCCTCATCCGGAGTTGGAAGCCGCCACCAATCGCGCGCTGCATCAGATTATCTACTGGATGAATGAACGGAATCGGCTATCAAAGCATGCGACGTCGATTCTCGCGTTTGCCCATAGCCCAGACGGGAACTTAATTGTCACAACGAGTCGCGATGCCACCGCCAAGCTCTGGGCGCGGGATGGTCAGCTATTACATACGTTTGAAGATGCCGGTGACAGCTATGGCGTGGCATTTCATCCCCAGCGGCCGCTAATGGCAACCGCTAATTTGGATGGCAGCTTGAAACTTTGGAACATCAATGACAAATCATTAGTTCGAACGATTCCGGCTCATACAGGCCCGGCTTGGGATGTCATCTTCAGTGTCCATCGTGATGGAACCGAAGTTTTACTGTCAGGAGGGGCTGATCAAACCGTTAAAGTGTGGGATCTGGACGGCACCTTACGCAATACCTTAGCTGGGCATCAAAGTGGTGTCTTGCGCGTGGCGGTTAATGCTACCAAGCAACTGATTCTCTCAACCGGTCTGGATAACATTGCTAAAGTTTGGACCCTTGACGGTCAGCTTTTGAGTACGTTGCCCGCTGCTGTTAGTGGTGGTAGCCTCTGGAGCGGCGCGGTCAACCCCACTGGCGACACGGTGGCCATCGGTGGGGATGACCGGATGGTGCAGCTTTGGCAGCCGGATGGCACACTGACGACAACCTTGGCGGGCCATACGAAACGCGTCGGCGGGGTTGACTTTAGCCCCGATGGTGAGGTGATCGCCTCGGCGGGGTTAGACCGCACGATTTGGCTGCGGGGGATAGACGGCGCTCCCTGGCGGGTGCTGCAAACGGCGGGCGATATGCGGGGCATCAGCTTTCCTGACAGTGATGCTCAAACACTGGTGACGATAGACAGCAGCAACACCGCTCAACTGCGGCAATGGGAGTCTCCTCTGCTGCAAACGATCTTTTTGAATGATGATGTCTGGGATATTGCCATCAGTCCAGATGGTGAACGGCTCATTTCTGGCGACAGTCCTATCGTTCATGTTTGGGATCGCGATCGCAAAATTGTGGCCACTCTGGATGCCGGGCAAGACACCCTATTTGGGTTTGATTACAGCCCTAATGGTCAACTAATTGCCGCCGCGGGTGCTAACGGTACGGTTCAGCTCTGGAGCCTCACAGGAGAGCTTTTGCAAAACTTGCCAGGCCTCGACGAGTTACAAGCCTGGAGTGTGAGCTTCAGTCCCGATAGTCAGCGGCTCGCGGCCATCGCCGAAGATGGGAGAATTTTTGTGTGGACAACAAGTGGCGAACTCATTCACACGTTTCAGGGCAATAAGGACTTGGGGCTCAGGATCGAGTTTAGTCCCGATGGTCAGCGATTAGTTGCCTCCAGTGGCAGCGGTATGCTCCAGGTTTTTCAGGCTGATGGCACGCTGCTCCATGAGATTAAGGGGCACGATGCTGCTGTCTTTGGCCTCTCAGTGAGTCCTGATGGTCAGTTTTTTGCCTCTTCCAGTAGCGATTCAACCGCCAAGCTGTGGCGTTGGGATGGCACCTTAGTTAGAACTTTGGCAGGGCATACCAACGCGGTCTTTGGCGTGGATTTTAGCGCCGATGGTCAAATGCTGGCGACTGCTGGTGCTGATAATACGGTGACCTTGTGGTCTTTAGAAGGAGAGAAAATCAAAATGCTGTATGGTCAAGGTCCTGGCTTTAAGGACGTGAAATTTAGCTCCACGGGCGAACTGATGACCGTGGCGGAAGATGGCACCCTCGCCCGGTGGAATCTAGAGGCGGTTTTGGCCCTAAACGAGCTGGACTACGCCTGCACTTGGATTGCCGATTATTTGCGAACGAATAGTGAGGTTGCAGAGGGCGATCGCGCTCTCTGTGACGACCTTTAGTACGAGGTGTTATTGAATCGTCCTGCTGGCAGAAAATCGACAAGATTTCTACCTTTCTAGACAAGAAAGATGCTTCTATGGACAAAAACAATTCCTACGTAGACAAGGAATCACACATCCAATAGTCTTTCAGAAAATCAACAATTCGGCCAAGAAGCAAGACGGAAAAGACGGAAAAGACGGAAAAGCTCATTGGATTGTTTTCGTTACAAGATTTTTATGCGAAGGTAATTAGATAATTCTTCGGAGTTCCTGATGTTGACTAAATTGAACCTCAATGCCTATGGCATGTGCCGTAAATTTATAGCTTTCATCTACTCCTATTGATTTCAAAATTCTGCCAGATTTACAGAAAATAACGATAATTACTATTGATTAATGATTTTAATTGACTGAGAGTTCCTGCATGGCTCCTGAAGACATCCTGCTGTCCATTGAGAATCGATTCCTAAAACGCAAGCTGAATCCCGCTGAACGGATTGTTCTGGGGCAAACCTGGAACAGACAGACCTACGAACAGATGGCCAGGCATTCGGGCTATGGGGATGCTCACCTCAAAGACACGGGCTATAAATTGTGGCGTGAGATCTCTCAAGCCCTTGGGCAGCGGGTAACCAAAAAGAGTCTGTTATTTGTCTTAAAGGAGCATATGCAGCAGACATCTACTGAGGCTAGCAATGCGATAGATGTCTTGCAATCACAAGTGTTAGAGGGCCCACAGAACGTTTTAGCTCACGTTCCCTATCCTTCGGGGCCACTCTCACCAGATTCGCCAATGTATGTCAATCGTCCTCCCAATGAGGACATCGCCCATCGCGAAATTCAGCGTCCTGGAGGTTTCCTAAGAATTAAAGCGCCTCGGAAAATGGGGAAAACTTCCTTGGTATTTCGCCTCGTACAAACGGCGCGGGAACAAGGCTATCAAACAGTCCATTTAGACTTACAAACGGTCGATAAGGCAATCTTCGTTAATACTGAAGCGTTCCTTAAATGGTTTTGTCTGCGCGTCGGTCAGGAACTAGAAATTGCCCCAGCCATGGATGCGTATTGGGACTCATCCATGGGCTACAAAGTCAGTAGCGAACTTTATTTTCAGGAACATATTTTAGGGCAAAGTCCTACGCCCATCGTGCTGATTATTTCGGCCGCTGAAGAGCTTATTCAGCATCCACAAATTGCACAGGACTTTTTTCCGCTTCTGCGTTACTGGCATGAAAAGGCTCGATGGAGCTCTATTTGGCAAACTTTACGCATTGTCGTGGCCCATGCTACCGAAGTTTATGTGCCCTTAAAAATTAATCAATCACCTTTCAATATTGGTCAGGCAATTAAGTTGCCTGGATTTACGGCGGCTCAAGTTACTGAACTCGCAACGCATTACGGCTTGAAGACTATTGATAAGACCCTTGCCCAAAGGATTGTCGCCATGTTGGGTGGTCATCCGTATCTGGTCAATGTTTTTTTCTATCATCTAGTCACCGAATCCACCCAACCAGAAGTTCTCTTCGAAACTGCTACTAACCCTTCTGGTATCTATGGCACTCATCTGCGTAATTATCTAGCTACCCTTAAGCAATCACCTGATTTAGCCCAGGCCATGCATCAGGTTGTGACGACCCAAGCCGGTGCAGAGTTAGATGCAGTCACAATGTACCGATTAGAAAGCTTAGGGCTGATTAAAATTAACGGTTACCAGGCCGTGCCGGGGTGTGAAGTCTATCGTCTGTATTTTCAAAAACAGCTAAGTCTTGAGTAAATGCTGCCTTGTCATTAAAGCTGCGGAGTGTCGTCAGTGGAAAAATCTAGAACTAGAGTTCAGTAGAGAGAAGCTTCTGGCCGTTACCGCTTAGTTTATACCCTTGCGATAGTAAGCTCCTTGAAGAGGAAGGTCTAGATATTCATGTGCGAAGAAAATCCACCCAAATCAAAAAGGTATTTCAATCCGAACTCTTGATTTTTTCTTCATGTTCAAAGTTATAAAATTGACGAAATTTCCTAAAAAACAGACTTTACATCTAAGTCTTGTTCAGCTTTAATACTGATGAGTCCTAATTGATTCTGTTCTGACTCCAGTTTTTGGCTTCGACGGTAAAGAGCTTTATGTTCTTTACGGGTTTTAATTAGTAACGGTCTTGAATAGCCCTAGTATTCAACAGCATTATCTTTGCACCCGTAACGAGCTAAAAAATTAGCTCGTTTTTTTTTGATTAATAAAACCCGATCTTCTATCTTTAAGGATTCTTTCTTAAGTTGGCATAAGAAATAGATTGCCGAACAGACTGACTTTCTTTCATTGATGTATCGAGTTTTAAACCTCATCAAGGTTCAGAAGTGGAGTTTCGACGCTTGTCCGACCTCACCGCCTGCGGCACCTCTCCTTCTCAAGGAGAGGCTTAATGACAGTCTGCTTCCGCTCCTTTGCAAGGAGCGGTTAGGTGAGGTTTTAATG
>JBCDAJ010000206.1:0-7743 GCA_039185935.1 Cyanobacteria bacterium P01_F01_bin.56
CTCGCTTAATGACCGTCACCACCTCGCTCAAGGCGCAGGGGCGGAATATTCTTGAGTTCCTGACCCAGGCTTACTTGGCTACGCGCACTGGCGAAGAACCGCCTTCTTTGATCCCACAAGACCGACGCTAGGGACGGTTACGAACTTGCAGCTACTCAAGCCCCCATAAAAACGTTTAAGACACCTGATCCTACCGACATAGTTGGGATTGAGGGGGCTTCTCGCAAGATCTTAGTTATCGATGATAATCAGGAAAACTCCTCTATATTTGCTGATTTACTGATGCCTTTAGGATTTGAGGTGATTGAGGCGATTGACAGCAATATGGGCTTAAAGATCGCAAAAACTGAAAATCTCGATCTCATCATTGTAGACCTGAACATGTCAGGAATAGATGAGCATGAAATATTGCATCAGCTAAGGGAACACTCTGAGACTCAAAAGATGCCTTTGATTGCGTCGTCAGCCAATGTGTTTGACCACAATCACAATAAAAGTCTGGCAGCAGGAGCTAACGCATTCTTACCCAAACCTGTCGATTCAAAATCTCTACTGAATCTATTAGAGCAGCAACTTTCCATAAATTGGATTTACCAGCACGCAGCAGCAGAAAAGCCACATAAGAATACGGATCTCTCAGACAAAAGCGCTATAAAGGCTGGAGAGTTTATCCTTCCTCCTCAAGAGATACTGTCTCATCTTTATCAATTGGCAATGCAGGGAAGAATTCAAACATTGCGTGCAAAACTCAATGTTTTAGAGGAGCAAAGCGATGAATATGCTCTATTCTTGCAAACGATTCATCAACTGGCAAGGGAATTTAAAGTTGAAGCAATTCAGAAGTTTATTGCTCAATATCTGGATTAATTTTCTTTGAAGCTTCTTAGCTCCTGTAGTTTATCGACTTGTATATTTTTGCTGTGTTTAAGCCTGATTGAACCATGAATTCTACCATTGATACTGATTTTGTCTTAATTGCAGACGACACCCCTAACAACTTAGAGGTTTTATCTGAGTCTCTATCAGATGCCGGATTCGAGGTTGCAGTCGCCACAAGTGGTGAGGCAGTACTAAGTCAGTTAGCTTATTCACCAGTCGATCTAATTCTTCTAGATGTAATGATGCCGGGTATTGATGGCTTCGAAACCTGCAGACGGCTCAAGGCTGATGCAAGCCTGAAAGATATTCCTGTTATTTTTATGACTGCTTTATCAGATTCTACTGATAAAGTGAAAGGCTTAGAAATAGGAGCCGTAGATTACATCACTAAACCTTTTCATCAAGAGGAAGTTATTGCACGAGTCAAGCTACATTTACAGTTGAGAAAGCTCAATCAAACTTTAGAAAATCAAGTAGCTGAGCGAACTGCTGAAGTTCATCAAATGATGGAAGACTTGAAGAATGCGCAAATGCACCTCGTTCAACATGAAAAGATGTCTACTTTAGGGCAGCTCGTTGCAGGTGTGGCTCATGAAATTAATAATCCAGTCAACTTTATATACGGCAACTTAAAACCTGCGAGTGACTACAGTCAAGATTTATTAGAACTCGTCGAGCTCATTCTTCAAGAAGATCCAAATTTATCCCCTGTTGTAACAACAAAAATAGAGGAAATTGATCTAGAATTCATCGGAGAAGATTTACCTAAGCTGCTATCTTCAATGAAAATGGGCACCGAACGGCTCCGGGATATTGTTTTATCTCTGCGTAACTTTTCTCGCTTAGATGAAACAGATATGAAACCTGTGGATATTCATGAAGGGATCGAGAGCACTCTGCTTATTCTACACAACCGTATCAAAGCCAAACCTGAACGTCCGGAAATCCAAGTAGTTAAAGACTATCATGATCTCCCTGATGTGGAATGCTATGCAAGTCAACTCAATCAGGTTTTTATGAATCTGATTGGGAATGCAATCGATGCGCTTGAAGAGGCTTTTCTGAAGGAAAAGATAAACCTGTTAACGATTCAGATTGAGACTCAAAAGGTCAGTGATAGCTCCATTTTAATTTTGATCAAGGACAACGGCCCTGGAATACTTGAATCAGACCTAGATAGGGTATTTGATACTTTCTTTACAACTAAGCCCGCCGGCAAGGGCACTGGTCTTGGTCTGGCTATCAGTCACCAAATCATCACAGAACGGCATGGTGGAAACATTCGTTGTCAATCAGTTATTGGTGAAGGAACCCAGTTTATTATTGAGTTGCCGATCAATCATCTGCCAACATCTTCTGCAAACAAGGTAGAGCATCACCTTTCAAGCGTTTAGCATGACGTAAAAGTGGACACTTAGAACTTTAATGGACAAAAAGGTTAATGTGTAAGGCACAAGGCGCTTTAGCAGTAGGGTTTAGAAGAATCGGGATGAGAGGATTCGAACCTCCGGCCCCTTCGTCCCGAACGAAGTGCGCTACCAAGCTGCGCTACATCCCGTAGCAATCACATAATAAACTAGCACAGTGGCGCGACATCAAGATTGCTACCCGAGGCTTGAGATAGGAGATTTTGCATTGCTGTCCTCTACTCTGCAACAAATGTGGGTAGATGAGTGGTAGAAAACTCACCTTACTTAGATTCTGGCGTTTGACCTTTCTCGACAGATGCTAGGAGCATGAAGTTCAATCTCACCTGCAGTCAGAGTAACGATTAGATTGACTTCACACTGTCTGACAAGCGTAAGCGCCTCTATCCTGGGGCAAACGCATTCTAAATTAGAATTCTTAAGCCACTCACTGATAAGGTTTTGAACTTCCGTTGCTATCTTGCCAAAGGACTTAGGCAACGCCCAATAGGGATGAGCTTACAGCGATCGCCCACATAGAAGATTTTGACGCAAACGCTGGAAACTTTACTAGAAAAGGGCTTATGGCCATTCTAAAAAGGATGCGTTTGTCTTAAGGGGAGAGGGGCAACACTTGACGCCAGCCTACAGTTGCTACTTGAGATTTGGATAATCTCGCAGAACGTAAATGTAGGCTTTAACGCGGTCTTGATTCGGCAGGGTTACCAGCGTAGAAATTCGCTCATATTCTTGGCCCTCAAACTCATCCAAATCAGGCCAGTGGTTACTCAAGCTCGGGGAGATGAAAACGTAGCCCTTGATCTCATCACCACTATCGTCGATGACTAAGCCGGGGTATCCCATCCCGGCACCCCAACCAGCTTCAATTAGCCGCCCTTTGATCACTGCAGGTATCCATTCTCCGCCAATGGCGCTTAAAACATGCTCATTGGGGCCACCGGGCTGCAACGTGCCATAGACAAATAATCGTTCCATCGGTATTCGATATGATTCGAACGCTGTTTTTATGACTGATGTTGGCGATCGCGCTCTGTCAGCGTCGGATGAAACCACCGCTCAAAGCAACTCCTGTCGAATACAGTAGCGACAAGACTGGAGCGACATAGAACACAAACACCTTGCGGCCGCCATCACCGATGTAGGCTGCCATCATTTGCTGGTCTTGTTCAGTCCAGGTCGCCTTGTCGGCAGCAGACCAAAAGCCATCCCCATCACGGTCTAAAAGCGCAATTTGCTGTTCGAGATATTTATTATGAACCCACCATTGGGCCACGATGGCACTGCTGAGCACCGCAAATGAAATCACTGTCACTAAAACAAACGCAGTTGCACCAGCAAAGCGTTTGCGAACAATCACCATGGTTATCCATGGCACCGCCATGAGTCCGAGTAGCATGGCAATCGATACGAAGGACATGGCCATTTTGATCGCAGGGAAATCTCGTTAAGGCTCGCGCACTAGTTGCCCCAGGGTGTTTGCGTAAGCTTTGCGGACCAAAGGTCTCACGCAACAATACACGCCAACTCGAACGCCGTCAGCGATCGCCCAGCACTATTTTCGCAACCACAGTAACAACGCGAATATACCCAACAGCAACGCTTCCGTGCCCAAGAGTCCGTTCAACACTTGGGCGTCTTCAGGCTTCAAGACGAATTGAGAACGGCACAGAGTATAGGGCACAAACTGTAGCAGCAGCATGCCACCAAATACCCACCCAATTGACCAGCTCAGTCCACGCCAAAGGGCGATCGCGGCAGTCACGTCAAATATCAGTAAGGCCACATCCATACCGCGCCAAATCAGCGGAGTTGTAAGCCAAGGCGTGCCCGTGAGTCCGGCCATGTTGCCGATATGCACTGTTGCGCCGTACAGCAACACTAGCGCCAGAACCTTAGCGTAAACGGCCGTCCAAGGTTGCTGTAAAGCAGTATCAAAAGTTTCATTCACGCGATACCTCTTCCTGTGATGACAAGATTGAGGGGAATGGCCAGCGCATCGTTACTCACATATTGGACGGTGTTGATCTAGCCACCTACTAGCCACCGAATACCTGTCCAGCACCTGAGCGGAAACTGTTGAATTGTCAGAATCGGTGTAACGGGTAGACGCGATCGCGACCACCCGTCATTCATCATATAGGGCAGCTAGTCTAAAACATTTGCGGTTGTACAGGCCATATTTGGCGAGCGCAAATCACTCAAACAAAGCCAGCCTAAGCTGCTCAGGCAAACGAGCTTACCTACTTCGAGTAGCCAATACAGGCTATGCAAGCCGGCCATTACGGGGGTGAGTGCCGCTTGTGCAGCACCTTCTAGCGAAAAGGCCATGGCGCTCATTTCCGGTGTGAGAATATAGGTGTCAATCACAATGAGACCTAGCAAAGCGATACTTAATGCCAACGCCCAGCGGCACCGGCCACCGCTGCTGCAAACTTCAAATTCTTGCGGCTGGTGGCGCAGCGCGAGCACCCCCGTCAACAGGGCAGCGGCACACAGCAACTCGACGCGATTAAACGCCCAGAATAAGGAATAGCCTGCAGCGGCAAAACTGGTATTCGCAGCCATGCCAGAAACATACATCACCGGCATCACTAAGAAGTCAAGCACGAGATTACTGCTAAGCCAAAATCCCGCGATCACCAAGACCCAGGGTGTCCAGACAGTGCGGAAGAAATTCGATTGAGAGAGCATAATCACCACAAATCCAAGATAACGGCTGCCCCAATAGGAATAAACAGTCGGTCGCTCCTGGCCACCTGACTCTTGATGTATCGATGGGGCTCTATGACTTCCATTGTGTGGTTAACTTACGGTGGTTCAGTCCTAACTGCAATGAACTGTTGTGTTCACCCATGCTTTGTTGACGTAGGGTGAACACATGTAAGCGAATGTATGGCTATGTAAAGGTTTGTGGGTGGCGAGGAGTGTCAGGTTTCGGTTACTAGGTCTTGGGTTTCGAGTCTTGGGTTTCGGATCTTGGATGTTAGAGATTGGGTTTGATAGCGATTCTCTGACATCCAGCTACACACCTTTCCCCTGCACCCACTTGCTGCCATCGCCCTCCATCCAAATCTGTAGCTCTATTCTGGAGAACTGGGACTAGGTCTCGGGCGACGAAGCTGGGTCAACACCAAGCAAATTTGGCCTGGCACCTAAAGCCTCATACCTTATCCTTAGCACCCAAAACCCAGCACTCAATATCTAAAACCTGGCACCCGATACCTAAAACTTGGCGACCCGACACCTTATCCCCTCTTACACCCCTAAAAGCTGATTAACAAAGTTAGTGTAGACATCACCGGAGAGAAAGTTCGGCTGCTCTAGCACCATTTGGTGAAAGGGGATGGTCGTCGGTAGGCCTGTGATAGCGCATTCTCGCAGGGCTCGCTTCATCCGCAAGATGGCGGTGGGACGATCAGGCCCCCACACGATGAGCTTGCCCACCAGCGAATCGTAGTAAGGGGGAATCTCGTAGTCGGTATAGACGTGGGAGTCTATGCGTACACCCGGCCCACCGGGGGGTAAGTAACCGTTGATGCGTCCCGGTGCGGGGCGGAAGTTGTATTTGGGATCTTCGGCATTGATGCGACATTCGATCGCGTGCCCTCGCAAGTTCACTTGCTCTTGTGTGAGGGAGAGGCGATCGCCCTGGGCAATGCGAATCTGCTCGGCAATCAGGTCAATGCCGGTGACCATCTCCGTAACGGGATGCTCCACCTGAATCCGGGTATTCATCTCCATAAAGTAAAAATTGCTGTAAGCATCGACCAAAAATTCGACGGTACCGGCACCTACATAGTTGATGGATTGCGCCGCTCGAACGGCAGCATCGCCCATTTTTTCCCGTAGTTCGGGGTTCAACGCGGGGCTCGGAGACTCTTCAAGGAGTTTTTGGTGGCGTCGCTGAATCGAGCAGTCCCGTTCACCCAGATGAATAACGTTGCCGTGCCCATCGGCCAAAATCTGGAATTCAACGTGACGGGGCTTTTCAATGAACTTTTCCAAGTAGACGCCGGGGTTGCCAAAGGCGGCTTCCGCTTCCCCTTGCGCAGCGAGAAATAGTTTTCTGAGTTCATCGGCATGCTTGACCAGGCGCATACCGCGCCCACCGCCACCGGCGGTCGCTTTGATCATCACCGGATAGCCAATCTGATCGGCGATCACCTTGGCCTCAACATCGCTTTTCAACAAGCCCTCACTACCGGGAATCGTCGGCACCCCCACCCGCTGCATCGTCTCCTTTGCGGTGGACTTATCCCCCATGGAAAGCATGGATTCGGGCGTCGGGCCAATAAAGGTCAGATTGTGATCGGCGCAAATTTCCGCAAAGCGAGCATTCTCGGCTAAAAAGCCATAGCCAGGATGAATAGCTGATGCCCCCCGAGTCAGGGCGGCTGCAATGATATTTGGAATGTTGAGATAGCTTTTGCTGCTGAGCGCCTCGCCAATGCACACCGACTCGTCCGCCAGTTGTACGTGTAGAGCGTGGCGATCGACGGTAGAGTGCACCGCCACTGTTGCAATCCCCATTTCTTCGCACGTACGCAAAATGCGGAGCGCAATTTCCCCACGATTGGCAATCAAAATTTTGGCAAAGCGCATGCGACTCGGTGTACCCTCAGCAGCGTAAACAGTGGCTCGTCAGCTCATTTGATTAGCTAAACCTGCGGAGCAACGGGTTCGCCCTGTAGCCAAGCATCAAGCCCTAAGACAGTAGCTAATCCTACCATGTGGGCTGGGTTGTGGGCAGCGTGGCAGGGCGCAATGCAGGGCAAACGCATCCTCCGAGATGGGTGATACTTCAGGATAGCTGTTGAGACAAAATATCCCATGAGTGACCCCAAGAATGATTCAGGCTCTTTGTTAGCACGCTTCGAGCGGCAAGAAGATCCGCGCGTTGAGTATCTGGTGGAGCATCGTCTGATTGACATCATGGCGTTGAGTATCTGTGCGGTCATCTGTGGTGCCGATAGCTGAGTCGAGATCGAAGCCTATGACCATAGCAAAGCCGAGTGACTCAAAAGCTTTCTCGTTCTACCGCAGGGGATACCCTCGCACGACACCATCAGCCGGTTGTTGGCGATGTTGAACCCAGCCGAGTTGCAAAGCTGTTTTGTCAGTTGGGTGAAGGCGATTGCCGAGTTGAGCGCGGGTGAAGTGGTCGCGGTAGATGGCAAAAGCGTTCGTCGTTCCGATGACCAAGGCAAGGGCAAAGGGGCGATTTACATGGTGAGTGCTTGAGCGAGTCAGAACCGGCTGGTGTGGGGGCAGGTCAAAGTGGATCGTAAGTCAAACGAGATTACTGCCATTCCCAAGCTGTTAGAGGTGCTCGACCTTCGAGGATGCATTGTCACGCTTGATGCCATGGGCACCCAAACCGCGATTGCCCAACAGATTATCGAACAAGATGCCGACTATATCCTTGCACTCAAGGGCA
>JBCDAJ010000207.1:0-7677 GCA_039185935.1 Cyanobacteria bacterium P01_F01_bin.56
GCCAGTAGTGTGGGGATCATCAACACGCCGAACCAGCCAATATATAGGCGGTTTTCGGTGCTGGTTACCCACTGACAGAACTGCTCCCACAACGAAGCGCTTTGGCGCTGCTGTAAGGTAGTTGTCATGATGAATAATTCCTTTTGCAAGGTTGAAATATGTACACAGAAATTTACAATTTGCAAGTTCCTGATGACATTATGCTAACGAGATTGCTGAGTTTTGTAAAGCAGGCGCAGATAAAGCTCATCTTAAGAAACGCTGGCACGATTCTTGATTAGGCTCTTCCTGGCAGCAGCTCAAAGCGTTTGTGGCAAATTGTCTTTTTTGACTTTCATCTGCTTAACTATTTTTCGGTCGTCGAGAAGTTCTATCTTCTTAATGTGATGCCGAGAATTTTGTTACTTTGCTTACGGTGAGGTGAGCGATCGCTTACCTCATCCTGTCGTGTCGCTGCCAGATCCATGACAGCTGTCTCTGATTGCCTCATCACTTATAGTCCTGCTTTCACAGTTGTGCCGACTTATGAGTGTTTTAATCGCTGCACTTACTGCAACTTTCGAGTTGATGCTGCCCAAGATCAGTGGTTATCCCTAGCCCAGCTAGAGCAACAGCTCGTCATCGCTAAAGCGCACAATCTCTCAGAAATCTTAGTATTGAGCGGTGAAGTGCATCCTGAGAGTCCGCGTCGGACGGCTTGGTTTCAGCATATTTTGGCGATCTGCGAAAGAGCGCTGCAGCAAGGATTGCTGCCTCATACTAATGTCGGTCCTCTGAGTGCAGCAGAAATGGCTCAGCTCAAAGCCGTCAACGTCTCAATGGGATTGATGCTAGAGCAAGTGACACCAAGGCTTTTGCAAACAGTGCATCAGTGGGCACCGAGTAAGCGCCCTCAACAACGTCGAGCTCAGCTTGAACAGGCGGGCAGACTCCGTGTTCCTTTCACAACAGGGCTTTTGCTGGGCATCGGAGAATCAGAAAACGATCGCATCGATACTTTGCGCGCGATCGCTCAGTGCCACGATCGTTGGGGACACATTCAAGAAGTTATTTTGCAACCGCACCAACCGGGTCACCGTCAGACTCAGTCTCAAGTGGGATTCAGCCCTATGGCTTTAGCTAACTTTGCTCAAACAGCCAGGCGATATCTGCCGACTGAAATCACGTTGCAAATTCCACCGAATTTGGTGAGCGATAAACAATATATATTGACTGCGATCGCCAATGGCGTACGCGACTTAGGTGGATTAGGCCCTAAAGATGAGGTGAATCCCGATTATCATCATCCTACGCCAGAAATGTTGCAATTGCTGTTAGCCAAGGCCGGCTGGCATTTGCAGCCGCGATTGCCGGTTTATCCTCAATATGATGATTGGCTGTCTTCTCGGTTACGTCGGGTTGTGGATGGCTGGCGCGATCGCTTAATTCACCAGCCTGTACTGAACCCATAAATCACCCATAAATCTTAGATCGCATCATCAATTTTTAATCCCGATTCTCTAAAATCTAGCGACACACTTTACCTGTTTATCCCTTCGCTCTCATCGCTGTTCATGCCAGTTTAAGGTCTATTTGGGAGAACTGATGTAACCCTGCAGTTGGCACCTGAATGGTGCGACATAGGCTACCGCTGGCTTAAGAAGATAACTTACGGTGTCGAAGCTTATGGATCCTTTAGAAGGCTCAAGATGGCCAAGGGATTGTCGAGTTCTCCGACCAACCGACGGACTGGCAGTGGCGTCACGCGCACTAGCGTTGGTGTGGCAGCTACCTGATCGGCTTCAGCTTGCTCTGGGTGTTTCGTCACGTCTACCATTTGCAGAGTATAAGATTGATGGCGAGAGGTTTCTAACACACTTTGCAGGGTGGTAAGGATTTGTTCGGTAGCGGCAGAGTGCCCAGAGACAAACAGCCTTAAAACCGTTGCAGTCGGCTCGTTGTGCTGCTCTGGTGACTCGGTTGAAGGACTAGAGGGGGATGGCGATTCTGAGAGATCGAGCACCAGATTGTGATTTTCCCAAAGTTGAGGCAAGCGCGATCGATACGTCTCTAAAACCGACCAATCAAGGCTGCTGGAATCAAAGCGTAAGCGCGTCCATTCCAAATTGCCGAGTTCAAAAATGGCATTCAAGAGCCCCTGATAGCGATAGGCAAAGGGATATACCTCAGCAGCAACATGAACAGACCCATTGGCAGAATTTTGCCAACAATCGACCGTGGCAGTGAATGCCGGTACTAAAAAATGGGGTGATTCTGACAAGCCCAAATGCTCCTGTAGAGCACCACAGAGATGCAGATGCCACCGCACTTTTTTCTGATAATCACGGCAGTAGACCAAATCCCCTCCTGGCGTAAATACAGCAATGCCCTTAAACGCTAGGAAAGGATCTTGGTAAACCAGACTTGACATCAGTACGACACGTTAGACTCGCCCTCTCAGCATTTGCGCCATTTCATTTTGTCTTGGTGACATTTCTAGCGCAGTTTCCTCAGTGATCCGACCGGCTTCGTACAAACTGTACAAAGACTGGTTCATGGTGCACATGCCATCAAATCCGCACTTCGGCATGAGGGCTTCAATCTCATCCAGGTCACCCCGCATGATGTAGTCCTTAATAGCGTCCGTATTGATCATAATGTCGTGGAAAGCCGCTCGCTTGCCATCTGTTGTGCGACAGAGGCCCTGAGCGACGACTGCAACCAACGATTCAGCCAGAGAAATTCGTACTGGAGTCTGCTGGTCTGGCTCGTAAAGGTTGAGAATCCGCTCAACGGTTTTAACTGCGCTATTGGTATGCAGCGTTCCCATCACGAGGTGACCAGTTTGAGCTGCCTTGAGCGCTGTGTTGACGGTTTCCTTATCCCGCATTTCACCTACCAGGATAATGTCGGGGTCTTCCCGTAGAGAGGCTTTCAGCGCATTCTTAAATTCGAGAGTATGACGCCCTACTTCCCGGTGCTTGATCAGAGACTTGCGACTTTGATGCACAAATTCAATCGGATCCTCAATGGTGATGATGTTTTTAGGCATCTCTTTATTGACGTAGTCAATCATTGCCGCCATTGTGGTCGACTTACCGGAACCAGTTGGCCCAGTCACCAAAATCAAACCTTTGTGATAATGACAAATATCCCGCAGCACCGTGGGTAGGTTCAACTGCTCCATCGTCAAAATCTTGTTAGGAATCAGACGAATGACCATGGCTGGCCCTGTTAGCGAGTCGAAGATATTGATCCGGATACGAGAGAACTCAAATTGTCCCGCTCCGTCAAAGTCCAAAGTTTGCTTAAACTGCTGAATTTCTTCTGGTTTGAGCACTTCGATCAGCCAGCCATAAAATGCCGCTTCATCAATTACTGGATAATCGGTCGGGACAATCTGACCGCGATCGCGAAAGCGAGGCACTTCTCCGACACCTAAGTGAATATCTGAAAAACCCTTGTCAAACGCTTCACGAGCAATCTTTTCAAGCGTTAGGGTGGGTCTTGCTGCGGTTGGCGGCGGCGGCGCACTCTGGCCTGGAGTCGGTGCCGGCGGCGCAGCAGCCGGTCTACCCGCCGCCGCCCGGCTCGGAGGCGGGGGTGGCGGCATACGAGACGGAACTGCAGGTGGACGTCGAGATTCGGTAGACATAGCAAGCTTTCCGTAGATTTACAAGCATCCAACGATAGACACGCCGATGAAGGAGCAGATGCCTTTAATGATTCATAGATTTCCCAATTCTGCAACTTAATTTTCGCTGTTAGTCAGCGATATTTTGTGATGGTGTCACCACTTCTCAAAATCATTCATGCTGATGACCACATTATTCCTGCTAATGACCACGGTTGCTAACCAGGCATGTTAGATTTGTAAAGTTGTCAAAATCGCACACCTGGGCTTTTGGGTGTCTTCTATGGAGACTGCCAGGTGGAGGTTAAACCCGAAAGGAGTTAAAAATTCAATGCCTGTTGTATCTCTGCCCCAGCTGTTGGAATCTGGGGTGCACTTTGGTCACCAAACTCGACGCTGGAATCCCAAGATGTCTCAGTACATCTTTACTTCACGCAATGGGGTTCACATCATTGACTTGGTGCAAACCGCTCAGCTGATGGATGAGGCTTTTGCCTATGTCCGAAATGCGGCGGCTCAAGGTCAAAAGTTTTTGTTCATTGGTACTAAACGTCAGTCAGCCGGCATCATTGCTCAAGAAGCTACCCGTTGTGGGGCCAACTATGTCAATCAGCGTTGGCTGGGAGGCATGCTGACAAACTGGGAAACGATCAAAACGCGGTGCGATCGCCTTAAAGAACTCGAAAAAATGCAGGAAACGGGTGCATTGGCTCTGCGTCCCAAGAAGGAAGCTGCCGTGTTGCGTCGCGAGCTAGAAAAACTGCAGAAGTATCTGGGCGGACTGAAAACGATGCGCCGCCCTCCTGATATTGCCCTTATTATTGATACCCGTCGCGAATATAACGCGGTTCAAGAATGCAAGAAGCTTGACATCCCTATCGTGTCTTTACTCGATACGAATTGTGATCCAGACGACGTAGATATTCCCATTCCGGCTAACGATGATGCCATTCGCTCCATTAAGCTTATTGTGGGTCGATTGGCAGACGCCATCTACGAAGGATCCCACGGAAGAGTTGATTCGGGTGAAATCTATGATGACTATGACGGTGCTGAAGTAGATTTTGGCGAGGAAGGCGATATTCCGTCCGCTGACGGTCAGGAAGACTCTGAAGAGTAGCCTGGCGATCGCGCTAGAGAATTAAAGCGACTTGAGAAGCAACGAGGCAAATATGGCAGAAATTTCGGCAAAGCTGGTGAAAGAACTGCGCGAAAAAACAGGCGCAGGCATGATGGACTGTAAAAAGGCGCTCAAAGAGTCTGACGGCGACCTTGAAAAATCAGTAGAGTGGCTCCGCCAAAAAGGCATTTCTTCTGCTGCTAAGAAAGAAGGTCGAGTAGCTGCAGAAGGATTAGTGCATAGCTACATCCACGTGGGTGGCCGCATTGGCGTCTTGGTTGAGGTTAATTGTGAGACCGACTTCGTTGCCAAAGGTGACGACTTTAAAAGTTTGGCCCAAGATGTTGCAATGCAAATTGCAGCTTGCCCCAACGTTGAATACGTTAAGGTCGATGATATTCCGCAAGCGTGGATTGAAAAAGAGAAGTCCATTGAAATGGGACGCGAAGACCTGGCCAGCAAGCCAGAGAATATTCGTGAGAAAATTGTCCAGGGACGCATTGAGAAGCGCCTTAAAGAACTCTCTCTAATCGATCAACCTTTTATTAAGGATCAAAACATCACCGTTGATGAGCTGGTCAAAAAGGCTGTCGCGCAACTGGGCGAAAACATCCAAATTCGTCGCTTCTCTCGCTTTGTACTGGGTGAAGGCATTGAAAAAAAAGAAGTAGACTTTGCTGCTGAGGTCGCTGCTCAAACGGGGGGCAAGTGATTAGGTTGACAGCGTTCCTGAAGCTAATATCGTGCGGCGTGAATTTGCATCCTGTTTTCTAGAGCAGTAGGGACGGAGGGCAGGAGCGCTAGACCCGAAAGAATCGGGAAACTTCTGCTGTTGAGCGCTCGCGGGCAAATAATACTCTACCGGCTTTGCCAGTAGAGGTGGTGCATGGCCAGACGGGTGATATATCGCTCGTCTGGCTTTGTCATGTTCACAGATCAGGCATCTTGTTCGTATTGATTAGGACTTATGCCAAAGCCCCATCAATCTTCCTAGTCTGGGGAATATTGAATCCGACTTTGACCCTGGCCTCCTCAATGCTGGAAAAGCGGATACAACTGCGAAAGTTGTAATGGCGCTACTCCAACATGCTGCATCTCATATATCGCTTGGTGCTGCAGCATGGCTCTAGCGAGTCAATTTACTGCTGCACGACTGGCAGTTCAACCGATATGAACTTCGTGCGATCTGCCATTATTGATATTGACCTCATAAACTGTCGAAACAGATATGAGACGAGCGGTATTGTTAACCGTTGCCATCCGCCGATTTTGTAATTGAAACCTCATGGCCAGAAGCCTTGACCAAATTTCAACCGATCTAGCTAAGCTCGATACTGCCACCCAAGAGCTTGATCAAACCCTCCAAGCCGTTTATCAGGACTATCTTGGCGTCTTGAGTCAGGCTGTTAAGCGCCAATTGGTCTTGGCAGCTTATCATCTGTGTACTCAGACCTATCCTGACAAGTTTTTAGCACTGACAGTTGCCCAACGTGAACAGCTACAAGCAAACTTACGTCAGATTGCGTCTCAAGGGCACACTCAGATCGTTCAACTTGGTCAAAAGACAGACCTGACGGAGCTAGCCGCGCAGCTCGAAGAGGCTGTCGTCGCGAAATATGGCAAAGTCTCTGACTCAGCGGATGCGGATGAAAGCTCTCCCACACCGCTCTCATCCAGCCCTGAAGAAAGTACACTCCCTTTAATCGAAGAAATCGAAGAAATCGAGACCACTGCCGATCAGCCCCCTGCGGCTATCTCGCTTTCGGAATCTTCATCCACAGACGAAGGCGAAAGTCTTGTAAACAAATCTTCTGACGAAGCATCAATGATGCTCAAACGTCTGGGGACATCTCTTTCACTGTTTTCGATGCTAGAAGCTGATCCTCCAACTCCGATCAGCTTGGCAAAACGCCATGTTCTTTTAGAACGCCATCTGAGGGCAGTGTTACGCACTCTCTCAAGTTTGACTAATCACCTCCTCAAGCAGAATGATGTTTTGCCAGATTTACCAGACATGGTCATTGCTGCCGCCACTGAGGCAGACGGGGAGAACACCGGTCCTAGTATGCCGAACTTGGTCAGTATTTTGGTGGAGCTTGCTGAACGCCACAGCGATCGCGATGAGGATCAAGATGAAGAGTTAGATGAAGATGAAACGGACGCAGCCTTAGAGGAAGCCGATCCGAATCACGATATGACTCATTTGGTGGCCATCAATCTACGACTAGCCGACATTGAATTTGCCGACCACCAAACTGCTCTCTGGCGAGGACGCTTGCAAGAAACCCTGCACAAACTCAAACGCTTGGGCAGCCGATACCAAACTCTGCAGCGAGAGAAAGCCCGAGCCGAAGCGGAACACGCTTGGCGAGCTGTGTGGTTTGAGGGGTAGTCAAGACAGACAATAAAGGGCCTGAGTGAGCTGGCCTAGAGCTAG
Source organism: Cyanobacteria bacterium P01_F01_bin.56 (assembly GCA_039185935.1). GTDB lineage: Bacteria > Cyanobacteriota > Cyanobacteriia > Phormidesmidales > Phormidesmidaceae > Halomicronema. The sequence goes on from JBCDAJ010000207.1 coordinate 7,171, forward strand.
AACAGGCAGCGGTTGGGCTGGCAATGAGATAGAAGCCTGGTGCAAGAGCGATCTCGATGCTCCGAAGCAACCTGTTGGATCGATTGAATTTATCCGTCAAGCTTCATCACAAGTCCGTGTCGGACAGCGTATATGCAGCGGCACAACCAATCCCTAACATTTATAAAATGACGCATGCTCGGGTAAATGTCAGTGTTGTATTGGCGATGAGTGCAGATGGCAAGATTGCTGATCGCGATCGCACTGCTGCTCGCTTCTCTTCCAAAAATGACCGGTTGCACTTGGAGACTTTAGTGGCCCAAGCCGATGCGGTGCTATTTGGCGCGGGTACATTACGGGCCTATGGTACTTGCCTACCGGTGCGGCGACCTGAGTTGTTACAACAACGTCAGGCCCGACAGCAATCGCCTCAACCTATTCAGATGGTTTGTTCGCAGTCGGGGAGCCTAGATGCACAATGGCGCTTTTTTCAGCAATCGGTACCGCGTTGGCTGTTAACGTCTGTGA
>JBCDAJ010000208.1:0-7567 GCA_039185935.1 Cyanobacteria bacterium P01_F01_bin.56
GGCATCTGATTGAGAACTTTTTCGCTCGACTCAAGCAGTATCGAGCCATTGCGACTCGTTACGATAAGCTGGCAGAGAGCTTTTTGGGCGCGATTTATCTAGCGGCTACGGTCGTCTGGCTTAATTGATGACACGCCCTAAAACCAATCCCCTCACCGCGCTAGCAGCAAGGGGATGGATAGAGACTCAAATGATATAAATACTTAGTCCTGGGTTGACTCTTGCAGGGAGCCATACGCCAAGTAAGGGTTTTGCGGCTGATTAAAATTGTTAACTGGCTGCTGAGCATTCATGGAGTTAGAAGCAACCTTGCGAACGATGTTGGGTAGCGTGATGGGCCAAATTGATGCCGCAAAAGCAATAAACAGCCAGGCTTGAATGTTGTCTTTTCGAGCACTGTCATCTTGATAAAACGTATGTGAGATGAAGCTAAAGACAAGTGCTGCAGTGAGAGAATAGATCAACATAGCTACTAATAACTTCTACGATTAAGGCGCAACTTGACCAGCTTGAGCACACAACAGAATGACTAACTTCCTCTCAAGCAATAGACGTTTTTTGCTCCCTTATGTCGTCAATATAGTTGATCGGATACACTGATCCCGTCCGTCAAAATGCTGAAAGATCTCACCATAGTCTATTGAGAAAGAAAATTTTCTCTCCGCACCAATACTGAATGCTGGCAACATGCCCAGCGTTAAATTGGACACAACTGGCGATGTTGGGGCCGTTGAGGGGCGTGTGAATATTACTGGAGCCCAACGCTGCAAATGGCTGGACAAGAGAACCTGCAAAAGCACGCGATCGCTGCGCCACTGCTCTCACCACTTTAAATAGCTGAAAATAGCTGACTTTAGCTAAGTAGGTGGGTTGAATCTTTTATAAAACGAGTCAATGATGACGAAACCCTTGCGAGTATTGGGTTTCGTTCCTCAACCGCAACCTACACCATTCGCAATTTAATAACGCCTGCCTACTTACAAGAAAACGGTGTAATCTTCGCTGAGATACAAGGCGCGTTCAGCGCGACGGCGGCGCAATAACCCCGGTAAAAATTGGCCGCCCGCATAAACCCAACGCAAAAATTCGTCTGCGGCTCCGGCAAAGTCACCGGCATTGTGCTGCCGCAGCAGTGTGGAATCCCGATAGGCTCCTAAGCCGACGTTGAACGCAAACGACACCATGGCTGAATACTGATCAGAAGTGGTCGCAATGGTCAGGCCTCGCGTAACCCCGGCTTCAAATAAATCTAAATCTCGCCGCAAAATTACGTCTGCTTCCGCTTCTGTAATCACCATACCCGGATAGACGTTGGGCGGTCCTGCCATCGAGGTGTGGCCATAACCAATGGTCCAAACACCGACTGAGTCTTGATAGGCTTGCAGTTCTAATCCTTCAAAACTTTTGACGATGATGATGCCATCTTCATTAATTTGACCGGTTGGCGGTGGTGATGGTGGCAGGTCAGGCATCGGTTCCGGCTCAGGGTAACCGGTGCCGCGCGAAAAGATCATAGCGGTGGGGGCATCTGGCCGACTTAACCAGGTCTCGAATGCAGTAGTGTCGGCAATTTTCTCTTGCGGGTTGCTCGATGAAGGGATCGGGGTGAGGCGAGAAATCCAATAACCGCCATCCATCAAGTAAAAAGCTTTATCGGTTGCTTTAATCCAAGTGCCCATGGTGATGCTTCTCTCAATTCTTGATTCAAAAACGGCTTGTTGATCCTGATGTGCTGCTTGCCTAGACACTAGAGGGAACATACTTTCCAGCGGTTGCATCTGCTCTACTACCGGTTAGCAGCTCTCTACCGGGTTCAGTAGCTCCAACGAGCCCAATAACCTCGCATGTCAATATGTATGAAGGTTGTGGAGCTAGCCAGCCCACCGCGATCGCCCCACCACGCATCTAAATTTGCATAGACATCGAACGGGTGAATACCCGATACATAGAAATCGACGCCAGCACCGGTCAAGTGACGTGAGCTAGACACTCCCCCGACTGATGCGTTGGTCACTGGATCGCGATACCACGAGGTGATCAGAATCGAGCGATCGCCTAGGCGGCGACGAATCTCTTCCATGACGTAAGCCATATCGACAATGTTATTGATCACGGAAGCTTCTGTCGGGCGACGATAAAATCCCGTTGCCGGATTGGCGTGGAGGGCTTCCCCCCAGGTAAAGTTGCCTCGCTCACCGTACTGGTTGACAAACAAAATCGGATCGTTGGAATAATAAGTCCCCTCAAATCCAGGAAACTGCATGGGAATGCCGCGATCACCAGGGGGAAGCGGGTCCGTAATATTCTCATCGTTGGGGTTATGGCCAATTTCAGTGCCCAAAATTGAGATATCGGGGGCAAAGCAGTACCAGGTATTGCGTTGTTCTGGCCCCAAAAATGCCCCTTGCAGAGCCACCCTCACGTGCATATTGGCTGGCTGTGAATACGAATTGACTAAAAAGACGGTCTTATTTTTGACAAATACCTTTTCATTGGCCGGTAGTGCTGAAGACTGCACGGGCTGAGTTTTGAAGAGCGTATCACTCACGACCTGTAGCGTCTGGCGTTGCCCCAAAATCTTGATATCAGGTGTATACGCATACCAGGTCGTGCGTTGATTCGGGCCGAGCGAGGCATCTGCCAGTTCGATTTTAGTGTGGTTGCCAGCCGCGGGTTCAAAACTCAGCAGCCTCATTTGCGTGCCGTTTTTGACAAGCACTTTGGCCGAGTCGGGCAGATCAATCGACAGCTTGGGCTCAGTCTTAAAGAGGGTATCACTGGTGACCGTTAGCAGCACGCGAGTCAGCAGCTCTACTGTCGGCACATAGACATACCAGCGGGTGATTTGCTCGTCATCCAGGGTCGGCTCTAGTAATTCAATTTCCCAATGATTGCTGCCAACATCGGTGTAAAACTGGATATCAAAGGTCTCACCCTTTTTCACGAAGACCTTTTCTTTATCAGTGAGCTGACTGGAATCTTTGAGCGCCAATTTAAAGTAAGTGTCGACCGTCGTCCGAATCTGCATTCCCTTCAATTCAGGAATGGGCGGCACGATGGGGGGCTCCGTCGGCTCATCCGGCACCGGCACCGGTTCCGGGGCGCCAGTGTCGACTGAAATCGTTATGGCACCCGGTTTATCGGGACGCTGAAACCAACTTTGCATGGTCGCAATGTTGGCGACCTCTTCTACTGGATTCGTGGATGAAGGCTGTTTGAAAATCGCGTCGATATAGTAGTTGCCGTCCATCAGGTAGATGGCTTTGTCGGTTTCTTTAATCCAGGTGCCCATGACGGTCTTTTCCTCACTTAAACCGCGTTTCACGCGATCGCCCTCCAGAGTCACCGAGTCAGCCTCTGCCGCATCGCCGTTGGTGAAACTGTCTAATTATGTCCTTGCCTGCCTAAAGCGCAACTCATTTGTTTAGGTGAATCGCAAAGTCATAGATATTTATCAGCCTTAGATGAAACAGATATACTATAGATCCTAAGGTTATTAATTATGCGTCATGAATAAGTCAAAAGATATTGCGCAGCTTCTGCCTCTGAATGATCTATATAAGGACATAGCGCAACCAGCAGCCAAACAAGTTGGAGGAGCACTCGAATCAACTGCAAAAGTCGCTCGATTCCTATTAGCTCCTATTGAGTATCTCGCAGCTCAAAGTGAGCGATGGCAGCGATATCTCCAACGTGTTGCTGAGAAAGTTCCTGAAGATAGACGGATCGAAGCACACCCTCAAGTCACAGGACCAGTTCTTGAGAATCTTCGATATGTTGACGAGCAGAATATTATTGCTGAGCTTTTCGTTAATTTGCTGGCACGAGCAGTTGATCGTGAGCGGGTAAGCGAAGCACATCCAGCTTTTGCAAGTATTATTGCCCAGCTCAGCTCTGATGAAGCTCACATCATTTTTTATCTCCGAGAGAAACGTTATCTTTATAAGCAATATTCAGCTTTTGATGCCCAGAAAAATCTCTTTTCAAAAAGAGAGACGACTAGAAATGAATTTCCTATCCATCGGCTAATTTTTCCTGAGAATTATGAGGTGTACATGGATCATCTGCACAGCTTGAATCTAGCTGGAATTTGGCAGGAGGGTAATCAAGAAGCTATTTGGGAGGGGAAACCTTCTCGTCAAACGGGCGTGAACATAACAAGCTATGCCTGTCTGACATCTTTTGGAGAAATGTTTGCTCAAGCTTGTGTGTCAGAAGAACTGCCAACTGTGTAGATTGGAAAACTTGCCAATATCCATTGTCTAAAAACTGTGGATTTTAGTTTCAACCGCTCTCAGTCTATGAAATCGCTACAATCAACGGCGTTGAGGAAATCATCTCTATGACGACACAGGCAACCATCGGTATTATCGGCGGCAGCGGCCTCTACAAAATGGATGCCCTTAGCGACATCGCAGAAGTGCAAGTAGAAACCCCCTTTGGTGCTCCCTCTGACGCTTTGATTGTCGGCACCTTGGCAGGCATCCGAGTGGCATTTCTCGCCCGGCATGGTCGCAACCATACTCTGATGCCTTCAGAACTGCCCTTTCGCGCCAACATCTACGCCATGAAGCAGCTTGGCGTCCAGTACCTCATTTCGGCATCGGCAGTGGGCTCTTTGAAAGCAGCGGCTAAACCATTAGATATGGTGGTGCCTGATCAGTTTATTGATCGCACCAAAAGTCGCGTTTCCACCTTTTTTGGCGACGGTATTGTGGCCCACATTGCTTTTGGTGATCCGATTTGTCATGCCCTGGCCAACGTGGTTGCTGATGCTGCGACTAGCCTAGATTTGCCTGGCGTAACCCTGCATCGCGGTGGTACCTACGTCTGTATGGAGGGGCCGGCGTTTTCCACCAAGGCGGAATCAAATCTGTACCGCAGTTGGGACGCCACCATCATTGGCATGACCAACCTGCCGGAAGCTAAACTCGCCCGCGAAGCAGAAATCGCCTATGCGACCTTGGCCCTCGTCACTGATTACGACTGTTGGCATCCTGACCATGACAGCGTTACGGTTGAAATGGTCATCGGTAATCTGCAAAAGAACGCGACCAATGCACAAGCTGTGATTCGGGCGGCGGTGCGGAGCTTGGCCGACAATCCGCCGGTGTCTGAAGCCCATGATGCCCTGAAGTATGCGGTGATTACTCCACTGGATCAAGCTCCGGCAGCCACACTGGAGAAATTAGAACTGTTACTGAAGAAATATCGGTAAGGGTTGAGTTCAAAGGGGATGGGGTTTTGGGTGCCAGGTGCCAGGGGGTAAGGGAGCTAGCGATCGCTCATGTGCTCTTCCAATTCATTGACCCGACTTTGTAAATCCCGCAGATCTTGTCGCATTTCAATCGCGAGGGTGGCTAAATTATCGAACCGCTCTTCGAGAGCCGGCTCGTTTAAGCTGCCAGATATTGCCGGGGGTAATGCGGGAGCGGTTTGAGGAAGATTGCTACGGGCGGCAAGTTGGTTGAGGCGCGATCGCACTTGCGAGATTTCTGATTCCAAGCGATCGATCCGCGACTCTAGTCGCAGATTCGACCCTTGCCCCCAACCGCTGAAAGTCAATCCTAACCAGCAAATCAGTCCCAGTAGTATCGTCAATAGAATTCGTTGCATCGGTTATACCAGGGCCCTATTCATAGAGGTCTGCGTATCGGGGGCTCAGACAACGTTTTAACCATCGCGACTCGTCCATAGCGCGGAGCGAGTTCTGTGCCCCAGATTGGCAAGATGCGATCGCGGTCCAATTCATATTCTGCTCATTCGCCCGGGCTGAGGGGAAGACAAGCGTTAAAAATCGCGCTGCGCTGCTCTATCGGTAAAAACGTATTTTTTCCTAATCACTGCCTGGAGTCATCGCTGCTCTCCCCAATTTTGGCATGGGCAGTATAGCGATGTGGCTATAGTAGAGTACGGCATGCAGAGTTCAGAGTGTGGAAAGCAAAGACTGGTCATACAAGAGTTTTAGCGATCTGGCTTGTACTCATCAAACTACAGATTGCTATAAATTAAGGCCCAGTGCACTCGGGTAGGGAATTGATCGGGCTCTCAAGTTAGCCGCCAGCGTTGTCAATCGTTTAGTTCGTCATTGAGCAAGAGCGCGATCGCGGTGCGCCAGACTAGGTACCCGCGATCATTTAAGTGCAGACCATCCGTAGTTAAGTCAGGTCGCAGCGCTCCCTCACCATCGGCAAATAGGGGATGCAGGTCGAGATAGTAAACGCCTTCGGCAGCGGCCATTTGGGCAATTGCGGTGTTGACGGCTTGAATGCGATTGTTGGGAAGCTGTAAGAGGCGATCGCGGCCTGCCCAAGTGGCCCGCTCAGCCCCGTGGGGCAAAATCGATTGCACGATAATGTTGGCCTCTGGATGTTGCTGCTTCAGATACTGCACTGATTTAGCCAGATTTTGGGCAACTTCTTTTTCTGGCTTTTGCGCAATCAAATCATTGATGCCGACCATGACAAAAATGCTGTCAAGCTGAGTGTCGTCCAAGGCATCGAGGCGGCGGCGGAGCATATCGGAATTTTCTCCCGAAATGCCCTGATTAAGCCAGGTGCGACGACCGGGAAGCAATGCTTGCGGAAACCAAAGAGAAATCGAGTCTCCCATTAATACCGTCAGTCTGGGGGCGTCAGCATGAGCTTTGGCTTCTTGTCGCAGCAGCTCGACCCACTGTTGGTAACTGAGAAACTCGCGATCGCCCACCGTCGTCACCAAACCACCAGGCGCTTCGTCTGTAGATACCGAGGCATTGGCTTGGGGCAGCACCGAAGTTGCCGTGGAGGATGCCGCGCGTTCAGGGCGAGCACGGCCCCAACTCACCATGACGGCCATCACCAACAGACAGTTCATTGCCAGCGATAGCAACACCCAATAAGGCACCTTTTCCAATCGTTCCAGCACTTTCATGAACATGGCGTCGTGGAGAATGGCTCAAATTGTATCAAGCGGACCCAGGCTGCGCTGCATTCACGAATAAATCCTACAAAAATTTTCCGCTAAGTGGGATTGCATCAAAGCTTACACATTGAAGCGAAACAGCATGACGTCGCCTTCTTGGACGAGGTAATCTTTACCTTCACTACGGAGCTGCCCTTTTTCTTTCACGCCATTCATCGAGCCCGCTTCTACCAAATCGTTGTAAGCAACGGTTTCTGCCCGAATGAAGCCACGTTCAAAATCAGTGTGAATGACGCCAGCGGCTTGAGGGGCAAACATGCCAGCAGTAATCGTCCAGGCGCGGGTCTCTTTGGGGCCAGTGGTGAAGTAGGTGCGCAGACCCAGCAGTTCATAGGTAGCACGAATGAGTGATTGCAGTCCCCCTTCTTCCACTCCGAGGGATTCGAGAAAATCAGCGCGATCTTCTTGCGGAAGTTCGATTAATTCAGATTCGACTTGGGCGGAGATCACGACGACTTCTGCGCCTTCTGCGGCCGCGATCGCCTGCACTTGTTCGACATAGTCATTGCCTGTGGCCAAGTCATCTTCATTTACATTCGTCGCATAAATAACGGGTTTGCGGGTCAACAAGCCTAGCGGCTTAATCAGCAGTTCCTCGGCTTCA
>JBCDAJ010000209.1:0-7523 GCA_039185935.1 Cyanobacteria bacterium P01_F01_bin.56
AGCAGGGTCGGTGGGATGTTATTTAAGCGCAACTTCCTGAGCAGGCGATCGCTGAACAAGCAATGCCATCATGAAATCCTGATTTAGGCTGGCAGAGATTTGTAACACCGGCCACTTTTTAGTTAACAAAAGGCTTTAGTCAAGTTAGGATCGTCTACTGTCTGGCAAACGCTACTGTGCCAGGGCAAAGGTACTGTCGCCAAAATTATGAAGCACACATTGTCAGTTTTAGTCGAAGATGAGGCGGGGGTATTGACTCGCATTGCCGGATTATTTGCTCGCCGGGGCTTTAACATTGAGAGCCTCGCTGTTGGACCAGCCGAACAGATGGGGGTCTCTCGCATCACGATGATGGTGCCCGGCGACGATCAGGTGATTGAGCAGATTACCAAGCAGCTTTACAAACTTATCAACGTGCTGAAGGTACAAGATATTACCGAGGTACCCTGCGTCGAACGTGAGCTGATGCTCATTAAAGTGAATGCCACAAGCACTAACCGTTCTGAAATTTTAGAACTTGTGCAAATCTTTCGCGCGCGCGTTGTGGATGTCTCGGAAGATTCGCTGACGGTAGAAGTCGTGGGTGACCCTGGCAAGATGGTCGCGATCGTGCAGGTGCTGGCTCGGTTTGGTCTGCGAGAAATTGCGCGCACCGGCAAAATTGCCCTCACTCGTGAATCAGGTGTGAATACGGAATATCTCAAGTCGCTGCAGAGTAAGTTGCAGTAACAGTTAAGGGATCGGTTTGAAAATAAAATACCCGGACAAGACTGTGGCAGGGTGGATGGTTCGCAGGGGCGGTGGGAGGTTATTTAAGCGCAACTCCCTAAGCTCAGAAATCAGCACTTAGAGAACCCGAAATCCGAAACCCGAAACCCAGAACCCAAAACCCGAAATCCGAAACCCGAAACCCAGAACCTGATCAAGTCCGCTTTTCAACATTCTGCAATGGCTGTCAACAAACGATAACCAGAAATCTTTTAAGGGCCTTTCTACATTAGCGGGGGCATTGTTAAGCCTTTGAGGGGTGTGGTGGGAGCGGCAGCTAGTCCTTTACTCTGAACAAGGACGTTGAACTTGCCCAACCCCATAGGATTTATCAGTTGGTGGAGGGCTTCGCGCCGTTGTAGGGCAGCTCGTACCGTCTGAGGATCCGTCGCTTCGATTTTAGCCAGTTGGTTGAGCCGATCGCCCAGTCCCAGCGCCATCAAAAACAGTTCTTGGGGCACGGTACCCAGGTTAGTCAAGCCGCAGCGATCGCCCTGCTGCTCTAAGGCTGTGAAGTTGACATGGGCGGTGATGTCTTGAGTGCCGATGTTAATCAGGGGCTCGTTGTGGTGAGCATGCTGGTAATAGCATTGCAGGGTGCCCTGCGATCGCGCTGGACTGTAGTAACGTTTTACGGCATAACCATAATCAACGGTGAGCACATAACCGCGATGGAGCTTGTTGGCCACCTGCGCGAGCCAATCCAACGCCGCTAAATTAATCTCGGTTGTGTAATGCTCAGGATGAGAGGTCGGGATCGGCACTAGCCCCACTTGCTCTAAATAGGCCTCCAGTTGGGGGGTCGACAACGGTCCCAGCGTTATCGTGAAGGGGGCGGCCGCATTCGCCGCTGAACCAGTGACATACTGCTCTTGCCACCCTTTAGACGTGAGCGTAACCCGATGAACGGGCAGCGCATCAACCAATTCGTTAGAAAAGCAGCAGCCCGTGAGAGACTCCGCCGGGATGTCAGCCAACTCCCGCCAGGTGATCGGCACTGATTGAGCTTGCCAGGTCGCTAGTCGGGTTTGTTGGACCTGGCGCAGTGCGGCAGAGGTTTCCACCAAGATGTAATGAACAGCGGCAAAGCAGTCAGGATATTGGCGGTGCAGGTAAGCCAAAATGCCGTCGGCGAGTTGTCCTTGCCCAGCGCCCATTTCCATCAGGTGAAACGGGTTCGGCTGCTGCAACCGCTGCCACATCTCCACCAATTGCTCAGCCAGCAACTCGGCAAAGTCTGATCCGAGGTGAGCTGACGTCACGAAGTCGCCACCCCTGCCCAATTGCGCCGCCTGACGGGTGTAGTAACCATGCTCGGGATGATAGAGAGCCAGAGCCATAAAGTCAGCAAAGGTGATCTGGCCTTGGGGAGATCGCTCAAGGCGATCGCCAATCACAGCACATAACTCTGGCTTGCCCAAATTGACTGGTATGGCCACCGGCTAAAGCTGTACTAAAACAGCCTGCACATCAGGATGGTTAAAAAAGGCTTCGGTATCGGCAATCAGTTTGGGGCCCCACAGGTTATCAACCAAAAACTGAATTTCTGCATAGCGGCTATCTCTTTCTAGAGCCGGAATACCAATGGCCAGGGCAGCAGCCTCATCCCCTTGAGCAAACTTGGCCACCGCAATGGCGAGTTCTGGCTCGGGCTCCATAGGGGCAATGACGAGCGACTCTTCCCACCGGGCGATCGCATCGGCGACTTTGTCTTGTTCGTATTGCACGAGCCCGATGTTATTCACTGAGGGCCAAAACTCCGGATCAAGGTCTACAGACTTTTGGTACTGAGCGATCGCTGGGTCAAACTCATCCAGCTTAAAATAGGTATTGCCCAAGTCGAAGAGCGCTCCCGGATTATCTGGCTCGATGGCCAAACCCGATTCTAAGAAATCAGACGCCTTGTCATAATTGCCTTTACGAAAATGAGCCGTCCCCAGGGCAAAGAGCACAGCAGCGTTGTCAGCCTCTAAGATTTTGGCTCGGCTCAGGGCCGCGATCGAGTCATCAAATTCTTCGACTTGCAGGTAGAGACTGCCCAACAAGCCCCACACGGCGGCACTATCAGGCACCAGTTGCGCCGCCAGTTGCGCTTGGGCTAACGCGAGTTCATATTGCTGTAGCTGAGCTAACTGAGCCGCCTCCTGGGCCAAGATGAGCCCTTGTTCTTCTAAGCGCTCGGCATCCAACGGTAAAACGTAGGGCAAGAGGGCCTGAGCCTGAACCGGCGTTGCGGCTGTCCACAGCCCGATCGCCGTCAATGCAGAAAGTAAAGATGTCCGAATCAGCACAACAATTCCTTGAATTCGCTCGTAGCGCTTGCCATCTGTCAGCTTAGCTTATCTATCGCCACCAAGCTGGCAGCAAGTCTGCTCTGGCCTTAGCCCAGCTCGCGGTAAACCTTAGTCCAACAGCAAGCCAGCAATATCGCCATACATTCGGGTGAGGGGATGATCGGGGAAACGCAGACTAAAGATATCGCTACTTCCCAACTGAATCATCTCTTCAGTTAGTGGCAAGATAGACGCGACAGGCGCCCCATAGGTTTCTTCCACTTCTTTTTTTAAGGCCACAAAATCAAAAGACGATAGGGCCTTATTCACCAGCAGCAACATCTTCGGCACTTCAAGACGTCGCGCAATATCAACAGTGACGGCAGTTCCCTGAAAATCTTGGCGATCGGGACGCATGATCAAGAGCAACACGTCCGAAATCGTAATTGACAATAGCGTCTCTTCATTCAGCCCTGGATGGGTATCAATAAATAGATAGTCTAAATTGAGCTGCTGAATCAAGCCCTGAAAGCCATCATTAAGCAGGCCCACGTCGTAACCTTCGCGCAGCACCCGCGCAATTTCTCCCGCCTTGAGACTGGAGGGAATCAAGTAGATGGCACTGTTGCTACTGCCCTGCCCTTGCAGCTTATGAGTGACGTCATAGGCAGCTTCCTCGACCAAGCAACGGCCCCACAGATAATCATTGAGCGACAGGTTCATGTCGCTTTCGTCAAACCCAAACAGCACATGAATGCCAGGAGACTGAATATCAGTGTCCACAATGCCGACTCGCTTACCGCTGCGGGCCACAGTAGCCGCTAAATTTGCCGTTGTATTTGACTTGCCGGTGCCTCCTCGAAAGGAGTGGACAGACACCACCTTAACCATATGCCTACCTTCCAGAGTTCTCGCGCTGCTACGTCACCGCTCACAGGCTCAGAATAGCGATCTTTGACAATCATGCCCCAACGTTATTGAAGCTTATCTCGTTTGATAGACTCGCGTTTGACAAACACCGCTGATGAACGCCCACCAGCGGTGTCTGTGACAAGTGTATGGGAATCTCTCCATTTATCCTAAAAAACTCATAAATGGAATGGGTTTTCTCAAAAACCTCGACCGCTAACAACCTGCACCTGCTGCCGGCCAGGAACAACCCACCGCTTTAACTGCAGATCAGCTAGTGCTTATCTACGTAGATGCTGCAAATGACAATCTTTAATCTGTACAACAGGGTGATTAGACACTCTGACCAATTGCTCGTTATGGGTCGTCACCACCACGGTAATGCCGATGGAGTTCAACTTTTTGAGAATCTTGATCACCTGTAGAGCATTTTCAGGATCTAAGTTACCTGTCGGTTCGTCGGCTAATAGCAACGGCGGCGTGCCTACGACCGCTCGGGCAATGCTGACTCGCTGCTGCTCGCCCCCCGACAACTCATGGGGAAATGACTCAGACTTGTCCTGCAACCCCACCATTTTGAGGGTGGGCCATAAGCGTCGATGAATTTCTTTGCGCGAGTACCCCTGCGCCCAGAGTACAAAAGCCACGTTCTCAGCCACCGTCCGTCGGGGAATCAGTTTGTAATCTTGAAAAACCACACCAATCCGGCGGCGCACTTTAGCTAGCCGATCGCCCTTTAATCGGCTAATGGGGGTGCCCTCGATAATGACTTCCCCGGAGGTGGGCCGCTCTTGGCCATACAGCAGTTTTAGGAGGGTTGACTTTCCCGCGCCAGATGGCCCCGTGATGAACAGGAAATCACCTTTGTGCATCTGCAGATTGACATCAACCAGCGCTTGATTGCCTTTGGCATAGCATTTAGAAACGTTTTGCAGCGCCACGACCACATCCCGACTGGGGGCTTTTGGTCGCGGTTGAGACGGCCGGGGGGTAGGGTTAGCCTTAGCCGTCGCTTTGTTCTGAGCCGGTGTGGGCAGCTTGCGCTCTACTGGGGAGGGCGGCTGAGTCGGCTCGTCCGGCGTTTCTGAGTGGGGGCGCTGTAGGCGATCGCTCAACACCGAACGGACGTCTTCAGGCAGTCTGTCGTAGTTACTGCTAGTGGGACGAGTAACAACTGAGGTCATGAGTCAGGTCCTAATACAAATCAGCGGCCAGAAATAAGCGCAGACTCGCTGACTGAACGCCATGACGCTGTATTGTACTGAACTTCTGAAAAATGTCTAGGTTTTCTCTGTAAAGAAATGAGCCCGTCCGCAAAGAGTCTGGCGCTACAGGTAGCGCTTTCTAGATAACACTCAACGCTACATAATAGAAAGCTGCTGCTCACTATGGAAATCGGGGACGACATTATCTTCGTAGCCTAGATGGCGACAAGCGGCTCTTGTCACCACCCGACCCCGAGGCGTTCGTTGTAAGTACCCTAACTGCATTAGGTAGGGTTCGTAGACTTCTTCAATGGTTTGGGCATCTTCACCGGTTGCGGCCGCCATGGTGTCGAGGCCGACCGGCCCGCCGTTAAAGTTTTCGATCATGACGGAGAGTAGGCGGCGATCAGTCCAGTCCAAACCACAGGGGTCAACATTAAAGAGTTCCAGCGCTTCAGCAGCGATCGCCTCATCAATCTGCCCCGACTTTTTTACTTCCACATAGTCGCGTACCCGCTTGAGCAAACGGTTGGCAATGCGGGGTGTGCCCCGCGATCGTCGGGCGATTTCCTCTGCGCCGTCTGACTGAATGGGGGTATTGAGCACTTGAGCAGTGCGCTGCACAATTTGCGTCAATTCGTCTACTTCATAGAATCGCAGCCGTTGAATCAGCCCAAAACGGTCTCTCAACGGCGACGTCAATGCCCCCACCCGAGTGGTCGCACCCACTAAGGTGAACGGATGCAGGGGAATGCTGCGCGTTCGGGCACTCTGCCCTTTGCCGATGGTGATGTCCAACCGTGAATCTTCCATCGCCGGATACAAAATCTCTTCGGTCACGCGGGGCAAGCGGTGAATTTCATCAATAAAGAGAATGTCGCCGGGTTTCAAATTCACCAACAGACCGGCAATGTCGCGAGGGCGCTCTAGCGCCGGTGCAGTCGTGATTTTGCAATCGACCTGCATTTCCTGGGCCAAAATCAGCGCCATTGTGGTTTTGCCCAGTCCCGGTGGGCCATACAGCAACAAGTGGTCTAGCGGTTCCTTGCGCGACTGAGCCGCCCGAATGGCGATGTCCAGCACCTCTTTTAGGGATTTTTGCCCAATGTAGTCCGCGAATTTTTGCGGTCGCAACCCGTCTTCTACAGCAGTGGCTGGGGGTGTAGCATTTTCAGCGGTGTTTTTCGATTCCCGTACTAACGATTCCGGGGCAGACTGATTCGGCGCGGCTGCCTCAAACGGGGAATCGCCCTTTTTCGGTGGCTTTGGTTCTGGCGATGACTTGGAAGAAATGATGGCCATGGATAAATCTGGGCGGGTCGTTGGCCAAGACTAAGGTTTAGTCATATCCGATTTTAGTAAGAGCTTTTGCATAACTCAACCTTCTGGCGTCTGATTTGATGGGACTGCACGCGGAAAATGCTTTCCAGAGACTTTATCTGTACCGACAAGTATTTGATAGGCAACGTGTACATAGTAGGCGCACCAAAAACATATGCCCAACCATTTCAGAGCGTCTTCAATAAAAAGAACATGCTTCCAAGATAGATTCAAAAATCCTCCAACAGAATCCACCAAGATAGAAATAGAGAATAGTCCAATTGCGGTTACCAATAATGAATAAGTTGTATTTAAGATGACTTTTCTAAATTTTAAAATATAAAGCAAAAAAACAATCATAAACAACAGAAGAATCCACTTTTCTTCGAGGCCAAAATATCGTCTTGCCAAGTCTTCATGAAACAAAAACCAATCATCAATCATTAACCAACCTGATATCAACGCCGATGAAAGCAGAAAGCCAAAAGTCCGGTCGGTAATCTCAGGGCGAGCAGCGATCGCGACAAATAGGCAGATCGATGCCGGTACCGACCAAAGCAATATCCCCAGATTAGAAAGGAGTCCATACAAAGGATGAATCTGAGCGGTAGTAGCCGCATCTCTCATCATCTGAGCAATACTGAGTTCATTGCTGGTTACGGCAAGCATGCCCACACAGAAAAGTACCGTGCAGGCAGAAACTGATGTTGTAATGAATAGAACGATGGTGCGCGGCATTATTAACTAACGGTTAAGACGAGCTTATTACGATGTTAAAGGATCTTCTGATAACCCTGTAATGCCTTTCGGTCGTTCTTAACAGTTAGGAATATCTAACAATTAAGGGACGTGCTTGAAAATAAGATACCGGTCATTCCGGTCAAGAAGCTGTGAGGTAAGCTCGTAAGCTAGTACCTGACGGCAGAAATAAAGGAACTATTCATGAGGTGAGTGGTTTGCCCGTGTAATTCCACTTAAAAGGCTTGGCCATGGTGCGATTGAAATAGTCGACAAAGGCCAGAATCTTCTTCTTGAGATGAGCTTGACT
>JBCDAJ010000210.1:0-7498 GCA_039185935.1 Cyanobacteria bacterium P01_F01_bin.56
AGCAGCCCCGGAAAACCGCGACCTTGGAGTCATCAAGGCAATTCGTAAACCCCCCAAGCGCCTCGACTTTTCACCCTATGTCAAGTCGCTTCCAGGGACATCTTGACATCATGCCTCGGACACTAACTTGTCACCCATCGCTCTGCTGAATACCTGCCAAATGTCGGTTATATTTCTCCATGGTCGGGTCGTAGGTACTTTCTGCCAGGTCAATTTCGATTTGCTTGGCTAGGAGCTCAGCCTTCTTCCGATTGGAGCGAGTATCGGGCAATCCCAAATACAGCAGTGTTCTCTTATCGGCCCCCTCTAATCGCTACCGGAGCCGTAGCAGACCCTTTTGACTCAATACGGAAACAGTGCCTTTCTGTGCTCTTTGATTTCTGTTTGCCATGCCCTAATCCCTACCAAAGTCATCTGTGATGTTCTACTTAGGTGGTACTGGTGCATCAGGAAGCTGTTCAAAAGCGTTAACCATGGGCATTTCCAAGAGTGCCCAAGAGTGCCCAAACGAGTGCCCAAAGTGCCTAAATCGACCTAAATTCATTCAAAAACGCCCAAAATACAAAAACCGCAGCAAAAGCTGCAATCCTTGTTTAGTAATGGTTTTAGGCGGTTTTTAGAATGGAGAATAGGAGATTCGAACTCCTGACCTCTGCGGTGCGATCGCAGCGCTCTACCAGCTGAGCTAATTCCCCTTAGGTGTGTAGACAGGTTAGCGCAGCGGCGCACCTCTGCGGTGCAAATAGCCTGCGGCTAGGCTGCGCCCACGCAGCGCTCTACCAGCTGAGCTAATTCCCCCTAGGTGTGTAGACAGGTTAGCGCAGCGGCGCACCTCTGCGGTACAAATAGCCTGCGGCTAGGCTTCGCCCACCCAGCGCTCTACCAGCTGAGCTAATTCCCCTTAGGTGTGTAGACAGGTTAGCGCAGCGGCGCACCTCTGCGGTGCAAATAGCCTGCGGCTAGGCTCCACCCATGCAGCGCTCTACCAGCTAAGCTAAGGGAGTTGCGCTTAAGTAACATCCCATCGACCCTGCGACCCATCCACCCTGCTACAGTCTTGTCCGGGTACTTTATTTTCAAGCCGACCGTAACTTCCTCAATTTGACTGCGTATCCTACCAAACTTCGCTCCATAGATAACATCTTCGTGAGCCATTGAAGTAGCTGTGCAGAAGACTTAAGAGTGAATTTCTGCCCTGTGGGCAAAATTCAGTTGAGAGATGACGTGGGTGACAACTTGCGCTGGTGTGGTTGCAATATCGATATCAATCACGATCGCGTCAGCTGGCTCTTCCAGGGTGGCTAGTTGGCTATCAAGCAGGTCAGCTTTCATGAAATGGTTGTGGCGTTGTTGAAGGCGCATTCTCAGGGTCGCTGCATTGCCTTTGAGGTACACAAATTGAATTGGCTCGTTGGCATCAGGACGAAGTACCTCCCGATAGCTCTGCTTCAGGGTAGAGCAAGTGACGATCGCAGATTGTTGCTGAAGGAGTCGTTCCCGCATGTGATCTCTCAGGCGCAGTAGCCAGGGCCAGCGATCGTGATCGGTTAGGGGTATGCCCCGACTCATTTTTGCGACGTTACTGCTGGGATGCCAATCGTCACCCTCCACAAAGTGCCAATCTAAGGCATCAGCCAAGCATCGCCCGACGGTGGTTTTCCCTGAACCTGAGACACCCATCACAACAATAATCAAAGCTCGACTATTCCCCCACAGCGCTGACAGGTGTGGGACTTACGCAGTTGCATCCGATGTTGGCCCCGGGGCTCCCCAAGTCTGGGGAAGTCGGCTTCAATGTTCCTCAGACCGAGGGGATTGAGGGAGTTTCGGCGTCAGTCCTATAGTCTTCATGTTAAAGATTTCTGAGATGAGAGTTTTGTGATTTTAGAGCGTCTGCCCATGCATTTGTGCACAAGATTCCTTAACATTAGTTAACTGCTAAGATGACAAAACTTTCTCTCTTGAAGCTGATGACACTCGCAAAAAGTGTCTAGCGATGGAGGCGCGAATGACACCGACCGATTACGGTAAGCATGACGAAGCAAATCATCGAAATTACGACGTGTCTTTGCAACCGGCGACTGAAAAGAAATTGTCTATGTCTACCGTCAGCCTGAATCTGTTACCTGTCAGTAAGCATCCCAATCGCCTATCGCGGTGCTCTCCTTGGCTGACTCCCACTGCATACTTTCTGGGTAAACATATTGTTCTTCCCAGCTACTTTAGTGAGATTGCAGTGGTTGGGCAGGATTATTTACCTCACCGAGGGCCGATCATTTTGGCCCCGACTCATCGGGCTCGCTGGGACTCCATTATGATTCCCTATGCGGCAGGGCGCTCGGTGACGGGTCGTGATTTGCATTTTATGGTGACCTCTGACGAAGTAAGGGGGCTGCAGGGCTGGTTTATTCGTCGCCTGGGGGGGTTTGCGATCAATGTGCGATCGCCCAGCATTTCTAGTCTGCGGCACGGCATTGACTTGCTGCAGCAAGAGCAAATGATGGTGATTTATCCGGAAGGGGGCATTTTTCGCGATCGCGACGTGCATCGCCTCAAGCCCGGTCTAGCCCGCATTGCTCTACAGGCCGAAGCTCAAACCCATGAGCTAGGTGTCAAGATTATTCCCGTCAGCTTGTATTACAACCCGACAGTGCCCCATTGGCGCAGTCAGGTAGAAATTGCCTTTGGACAACCTTTGGCAGTCTCGACATATTTATCGACCCAAGAAAACCGGGCGCTAACAGCCGAAGAGATCAAACCGGCAGCACGACAGCTCACAGCAGATGTGGCGGTCGCCATGACGACGCTATCGGACGAACAAACCAAGCGGATTGCTAAGCACCATTCTGAGTAAAAATCACTCAGTTCTGACCTCAGGCAACCCTGGACTCAGCTCAGCATTGGGGAGCGCTGAACACAAGATTGCCCATTTGTGACTCAGCATCCGCCCACAGTCCACCACACCGCTGGGCACTTTGGCGTATTCTGAAACGTAAAGCCTTTGCAGGGTTTTCGCCATGGTTGATGCCAAAACTTCACCAGCCGATAGGTCGACTCCCAATGACCTGATCATCGAAGATATCGCGGATGATACCCCCTTCGAAATTGAACCTGAAAAACGCCGCGTCAAAACCGAAAAACAAGACTTGCCGGTGGAGACCCTGGTGAGTTGGGTCAATCGCGGCAAATTAAACCTCCAGCCCGACTTTCAGCGTAATTTTGTCTGGAACAGTGGTAAAGCCAGTCGCCTGGTGGAATCTTTGCTATTGGCGATTCCGATTCCTGTCATTTACGTGTCTGAAGAAGCCAACCGGACGTATTCGGTGGTAGATGGACAGCAGCGGCTTACCAGCATTTGTTCTTTTGTGAACGGCGCTTTTCCCAATGGACAGAGGTTCAAACTGTCAGGGCTGCAAGTTCTCAAAGATTTAAACCGCAAAACCTTTGCTGACTTTCCCGTGGAGCTGCAGGAAGAGGTTCTCAACTTCATTCTCAGACTGATCATTATTGAAAAAGATTCTGATCCAGATGTGAAATTTGAAGTCTTTGAACGTCTAAATTTAGGAGCCGAGAAACTTAATGATCAAGAGGTTCGTAATTGTGTTTATCGAGGCAACTATAACGAACTACTGCGATCGCTTTCTCAAAATGAGTTTCTGCTCAGGATTTTGCAATCTAAAGAACCCCACAGTCGCATGGTTGATCGTCAGCTGATTCTGCGATTTTTTGCGATGTGGCGTAACACTCATCGCCATTACAAAGGCCCCACCAAGCGCTTCCTCAATACTGAGATGGAGCAGCATCGAAATCTGAGCGATGCTGCGCTCGCAGAAATGCAGCAAGTCTTTGAAAAGTCGATTGAAATGACCTACGCCGTCTTTCAAGAAAGGGCGTTTCGTCGTTACTATCCTGGTAATGCCTATAACTCCAATGGCACCTGGGAAAAATCACGCTTAAATGTAGCCCTTTGGGACACCATTCTTTATACCTTTAGTGCCTACGAACTTGAGCAGATTTTGCCGATCAAAGACCATGTCCGTGAAGAGTTTTTAGACCTGCTGAATACGGACAAAAAGTTCGTGGAATATATCAGCACTAGTACCGATCGCCCCGATCGCATTCAATACCGGGCAGAAACCTGGCGATCGCGATTGGACAATCTCATCGGTTTAGAAACTGGCAAACCGCGCACCTTTTCCCGCGCCTTTAAGCAAGCCTTGCTGGAAAAACACTCCACTTGTCATGTGTGCTGGAAGCCGATTGAGCATGTGGATGATGCCGTAATTGCCCACACTTCTGACTATTGGCGGGCACCCAAACAGATTCCCGAAAATGCTCGCCTTGACCATCGCTTTTGTCACCGAACGCGCCAAGCCGCTACCGATAAACGTTAACTTTGGGGCCTGCAACGGCAACGCTCACATCGTCAAAGCAGCAGCATGATGAGTCAGATGATCGCCGATAAAACTGGCAATAAAGTAATAGCTGTGGTCGTAACCGGGCTGCATGCGTAACGTTAACGGATGATTCACCGCCTCACAAGCAGCAGCAAATAACTGGGGTTGCAGTTGCTCTTTAAGGAAGGCATCCGCCTCTCCCTGATCAATCAGAATCGGCAATCTTTCTGGAGCATTTTTAACCAAATGAGTTGGATCATAGTTCAACCAATCTGATAGATTGCTGCCCAGATAATGGCCAAAAGCCTTTTTGCCCCAAGGCACCTGGGAGGGGGCAACGATGGGGGCAAACGCCGACACGCTTTTGAAGCGGCCAGGATTTCGCAGGGCGATCATTAAAGCCCCGTAGCCGCCCATTGAGTGGCCCATAATGCCCTGGTGAGTTTCAAGAATGGGAAAGTTAGCCGCGATCGCTTCTGGCAACTCATCCACCACATAGTCATACATGCGATAGTGCCGTGACCACGGTTCCTGGGTGGCATTGAGGTAAAAGCCCGCGCCGCTGCCCAAGTCATAACTGTCATCTTCGCCCGGTAGCTCACAATCGCGCGGGCTGGTGTCAGGTGCAATGAGGATTACCCCATGCTGCGCCGCATGCTGCTGCGCTCCAGCCTTGGTGATAAAGTTCTGCTCTGTGCAGGTCAAGCCACTCAGCCAATACACCACCGGACAGGGCTGCGTCTCGGCTTGGGGGGGCAAATACACGGCAAAAGTCATGTCGCAATGCAACACGTTGGAATGGTGCCGATACACAGCTTGCCAACCACTAAAGCTGTGCTGTCGAGCCGTCTGGGTCAGGGAGTTCGGAGAAGTCATGCTCAATACTTAAATCATCACCAATAGAACGGAATGGCGTTCAGCTGGTTGCTGGTAGCGCATCAATATGGGTCGCTCACCGTTTCATCCTGCAGGCAGGATTGAGGGGCCATGAGGATGTTGCTAACCGTGCTGGCAGACTAATACATGACCACAGAGCGAATGCTCTTGCCTGCATGCATTAGGTCAAAGGCTGTATTAATCTCTTCTAGCGGCATGGTCTGGGTGATGATGGGGTCAATCTTGATTTCACCCGCCAGGAAGCGATCGACATAGCCCGGCAACTGGCTGCGCCCCTTGACGCCACCAAAGGCCGAACCGCGCCAAACGCGTCCCGTCACGAGTTGAAAGGGGCGGGTACTAATTTCCTGCCCACCAGCCGCCACGCCAATAATGGTCGACTCCCCCCAGCCTTTGTGGCAGCATTCCAACGCGGCTCGCATCAGCTCCACGTTGCCCACACATTCAAAACTGTAGTCGGCCCCGCCAGCTGTTAGCTCGACAATCACCTGTTGAATCGGGTCATCGTAATCTTTGGGATTAATACAGTCCGTTGCCCCGAGCTGTTGAGCTAACTCGAACTTATCGGGGTTAATGTCTACGGCGATGATGCGCTCTGCCTGGGCCATTACTGCGCCCTGCACGACGCTCAGGCCGACGCCGCCTAATCCAAAGACGACCACAGTTGAGCCAGGTTCTACTTTGGCAGTGTTAAGCACCGCCCCAATGCCCGTGGTGATGCCACAGCCCAGCAAACATACTTTTTCTAACGGAGCCGTTTGATTAACTTTGGCAAGGGCAATTTCGGGGACGACGGTGTATTCGCTAAAGGTGCTGGTGCCCATGTAGTGATAGAGGGGGGTCCCGTCTTTGCTAAAGCGCGTGGTGCTGTCGGGCATCAGTCCCTTACCCTGAGTCACGCGAATCGCCTGACACAGGTTCGTCTTGCCCGACTGGCAAAACTTGCACTCCCTACATTCCGGCACATAGAGGGGAATCACATGGTCACCCGGTTGTACAGTAGTAACCCCCTCTCCGACTTCTTCCACGATGCCTCCACCTTCATGCCCCAAAATTGAGGGAAAAATGCCTTCGGGATCTTTCCCTGAGAGGGTGTAGGCATCGGTGTGGCAGACGCCTGTGGCGACAATGCGCACCAAGACTTCACCGGCTTGCGGCCCTGCTAGGTCAACTTCTTCAATTGCTAAAGGTTTGCCGGCTTCCCAAGCGATCGCGGCGCGTGTCTTCATGCCTTGGTCCTCAAATTTATGCTCAACAAAGCAAACCAGTGCCCTTCAGAATGACACCGAACCCATTTGTAGGGACAACTGCTCAAGTTTTCTCAAAGGTTCCTTACACTCAGCAAGTTTTGGCCAAACGCTAGCCCATGTTAGTGGCTAAACTATCGCAATTCATCCAAGCAGCATCAAACTGACCATAAAATAAGCGCTGTCAGCGATCTGAGGTAATCGCTGACAGCGCTTATTCAAGGTTTGACTTAGCTCAACTCGCCCCAGCCAAAGGCTTCGCTGTCGTCAAGCCCAAGAGACCTGAAGTCAGGGCAAACGCATAATCCGAGATGGGTGATACTTCAGGATAGCTGTTGAGACAAAATATCCCATGAGTGACCCCAAGAATGATTCAGGCTCTTTGTTAGCACGCTTCGAGCGGCGAGAAGATCCGCGCGTTGAGTATCTGGTGGAGCATCGTCTGATTGACATCATGGCGTTGACCATCTGTGCCGTCATCTGTGGTGCCGATAGCTGGGTCGAGCTCGAAGCCTATGGCCATAGCAAAGTCGAGTGGCTCAAAAGCTTTCTCGTTCTACCGCAGGGGATGCCCTCGCACGACACCATCAGCCGGTTGTTGGCGATGTTGAACCCAGCCGAGTTGCAAAGCTTTTTGTCAGTTGGGTGAAGGCGATTGCCGAGTTGAGCGCGGGTGAAGTGGCGCGATAGATGGCAAAAGCGTTCGTCGTTCCGATGACCAAGGCAAGGGCAAAGGGGCGATTTACATGGTGAGTGCTTGAGCGAGTCAGAACCGGCTGGTGTTGAGGCAGGTCAAAGTGGATCGTAAGTCAAACAAGATTACTGCCATTCCCAAGCTGTTAGAGGTGCTCGACCTTCGAGGATGCATTGTCACGCTTGATGCCATGGGCACCCAAACCGCGATTGCCCAACAGATTATCGAACAAGATGCCGACTATATCCTTGCACTCAAGGGCA
>JBCDAJ010000211.1:0-7489 GCA_039185935.1 Cyanobacteria bacterium P01_F01_bin.56
CTTAACTGTCAGAACACAGCAGCACCCTAGCAGGGCTGAACAAGTTTCTTCCGTCATTCACGCAGCACTTTGTGCTGAGTTAGTTGCTCCTTGAGAAGGAGAGGTGCCGCAGGCGGTGAGGTCGGACAAGCGTCAAAACTCTACTTCTGAACCTTGATGAGGTTTATCTTGGCAGCAGTCATATCGTTCATCGCTGGCGTGTAGCAGGATGCGGCATGTGGAGGTGAATACAGAATTGCAATACCTGCTAGAAGGCGGCTTCAATAATCTAGAGCAACCTGATCAAAGTGCAGCTTGCGATACATCCTGCTGTTGCTTGTGAGTCCTACTTGTAGGCAAGCTGCCCGCCCTAAAGTTGTTGTATGGATCGATATATTTGGGATGCGCTCCAGCGCCAGCGCCTAGATTAATGCCGAGCAATCCAGCGGGGTTTGCTGAGAGTTGTGAACAATGTTGACGGTTTGCGATCGCAGGCCAATTGTCCGGTACGACTCAATAAACTTGGCGATTTGATTACGATTGGCAAGTTATCTCACACAAGTGAACTGGGGGGTTATGTACTGGCCCACAGTGTATGCTTCCAGCAGAGTTAAGGGCTGGCTGCCATGGATTTCAGGCTTTATACACAGAACGACTCACAGGCCATCGTGTTGCTTTTTGCATCGGTCTTTGCAAAGTCTGAGGGCGAAGCCGAAGGAACGTTGATTGGGCAGTTAGCACAAAATCTATTTGATAAAACAGATGAGCATGATTTCTACTGCTTTATCGCTGTTGACGAAGAACAAATAGTCGGATCGATCTTTTTCAGTCGCTTAGCATTTGAGAGGGGTATCGAGTCATTTATCCTGGGTCCCGTGGCCGTACACAGCGACCATCAAGGCCAAGGGATCGGCCAGACTTTACTCAAGCATGGCCTCAGTGACTTAAAAAGCAGGGGCGTGAGTATTGTGCTGACCTATGGCGATCCACGTTTCTACAGTAAAGTTGGCTTCCACCCGATTTCACCCGAGAAGATACAACCCCCTTTTGCACTTTCCCAACCAGAAGGATGGCTGGGGCAATCTCTATCTCGTGATGCGATCGCGACGTTATCGGGCCAATGTACGTGCGTTGAAGCGTTGAGTGACCCCCAATACTGGTAATGCCATCACTTACAGTCGGTTTGTTATCGGCCAACAGCAAGTCAATGATTCGCAATGTACCGGCAATGTCGCAACCATACTGGCAATGTGGATTTCTCTGCGATCGCTAGCAGTTCGGTGGTGCGCTTGCTCAGGCGATTAGCCCCAGCAGAGTTGTGCAACTCAGTGCAGGCAAAGTTAGGATAACTGCCCATAAAACGTCAAGTTTGGGATGGCCTCTGAGCCATCATTTCTCGGAAGTCTGATGAACCCAACCGCTCGGAGATTACTCATTTTTGCGCTGTGGGTGCTATTACTGCTACCAGTTGGTTTACTCATCCCGCATTATTCAGCCATTTATTCGGCACTCGAGCGTTACCACGTAGAAGGCATGGGAATTGGTTGGTTAGGAGCGTATGTGCTGGCTAATCTCTGTGCACCGGGCTTTATGCAGGGGACAAGCAGTAAAACCGAGTATGAAAATAGCGGACCAAGGACGATCGCAACGCTGTATTTGAGCGTCATGTCGATCACCTTTGTCGCGTTTGCAATAGTAACGGTTGTGTTTTGGTGCATTGGCTGGTTATTGATTTTGATCCAACTGCCCTTTTACTGGCTTAAGGAACTCATCAAAGACGTTCTGATTGGCTAACCGCACTTCAAGGCTGATGGCTGGAGTGCAGGCAATTCGGTAAGGTCCACGAGGATGAAATCGCCCCAGCCAAAGCAAGCGGCAAGTGACTGGAAGATCGCGATGCAGTTCGTACCGGGGTTGGTTAGCTAAGGGAGTTACGCTTAAATAACATCCCACCGACCCTGCTACCCATCCACCCTGCCACAGTCTTATCCAGGTACTTTATTTTCAAGCCGATCCCGAACCATCAACCAGCAGCGTTGAAAATGATCAGGCTGGCACCGCTCCATCCGACTCGTCCCAGAGCTGAATGTGGTAACGGTAGCCCTGCTCAGTCAAAAAGAGTTGTCGATGTTGAGCAAACTCCTCTTCGCAGGTGCGAGACGAGACGAGCGTGTAGAACTGGGCACTGCGACCGTCGGGCTTGGGCCGCAACACCCGCCCCAGCCGTTGGGCTTCCTCCTGTCGGGAGCCGTACTTGCCCGACACCTGAATCAGCACATCCGCATCGGGCAGATCCAGCGCAAAGTTGCCCACCCGCGAAAGAATCAGGCCGTTCACCTGACCTTCGCGAAACTCAGCAAACAGGCGATCGCGTTCTTTCTGGCTGGTTTTACCCGTGATAATCGGGAAATCAACGTGTTGAGCGATCGCTTGCAACTGGTCGATATATTCGCCGATAATCAGCACCCGATGCCCGGTTTCCTGGGCGAGAATATCTTGCACCACCTCGATCTTGCGGGGGTTCTCTGCCGCGATGCGAAACTGGTAGCGACGACCAGCGGTAGCGTAGTCCATTTGCCGCTCTGCTGTTTGGAGAATACGAATTTCGGTGCAGTCTGCCGCCGCAATAAAGCCCTGCCCCTCCAACTCGCGCCAAGGTACGTCGTAGCGCTTGGGGCCAATCAGCGTAAACACATCCCCTTCACGTCCATCCTCGCGAATCAGCGTAGCGGTGAGGCCAAGTCTTCGCCGGGCCTGCAACTGTGCCGTAATGCGAAATATGGGGGCGGGCAGCAGATGGACTTCGTCGTAAATAATCAGCCCCCAGGATTGTTGATCAAACAGGCTCAGGTGCAAAAAGTCCGCGTCCTGGTTCGCTCGATAAGTGAGGATTTGATAAGTCGCCAGGGTAACCGGGCCAGTAGTCTTGTGCTGACCGCTGTATTCCGCAATCTGGTCTTGGGTGAGGGTGGTTTTGTCCAGCAGTTCTTGCTGCCACTGGTGGACGGACGTCAGACTGCTGGTGAGAATCAGCGTTTTTTGCTGCACCGCCGCCATTGCTGCCATGCCCACCATTGTTTTGCCCGCTCCACAGGGTAGTACAATCACGCCGCTGCCGCCCCTAGCCTGTCCCGCCTGATAAAACAAATCGGCGGCAGTCTGCTGATAGGTCCGCAGGTCAAAAGGTTCACCAGCGCGAGTCGTGTCCAGCAGGGCGATCGCCAGATCGTCCCCGGTGACGTAGCCCGCCAGATCCTCCGCCGGATAGCCCGCGACCAGCAATGCCTGTTTCAGCCCGCCGCGGTCGCCTAGCGCGATCGCAAATTTCGTGACTGACAACCGCTCTCCCAGCAACGGCCCGACCTGATCGTGGCGCTGCAACAATTCGGCCAGCGGTTCATCGGCCACCTCTAGCCGCAGAGCATCTATGGTGTCCGTGCCGTCGGGATTCGCCTGGAGGGTCGTGAGGCCATAACGCTGACCCAGGGCCGCCAATTCCTGCGCCACCGACTCTGGCATCGGATACTTGGCATGAGCCGCCAGCGCCAGCACCATTTTTTCCACGGGCATACCCGCCGCCCGCGCATTCCAAATGCTCAGGGCACTGAGCCGATAGGTGTGAATGTGCTCCGGACTTTTGATCAGTTCAGCAAAGGGGGCGATCGCCGCCTGCGCGGCCTGGGCCTGCGGCGCGTGGACATCCAGCAGGACCGTGCGATCGCTCTGAATAATCAGCGCATTGTCAGGAGAATAACTCATTCGCAGATTGGCCCCTGGGCCGGCAAGACACCAACACTGCCACCATACCGCATGATTTCAGTGCCTTCACTGACGGTACGGAATGACCATCGAACTTGACCCCCGCCTACAAGAGGAGAGGTTCAACTTTCGCCTGGACCTCCTCAACTAACTCGGTTGGCGTGGTCTCGACAAAGCGAATATGGCCGACAGTCCAATCCAAACTCTTGATTTGGTCAGTCAGGATGACGCCCCAAATCTGCAACTCAGGCGGCAAAATAACTTCGAAAGGATAACCTTTTTGTTGGCTAGTGATTGGCATTAACAATGCCAGGGAGCTTTTGGCATTGTACCGACGCGGCGAAAGCACAAAAGCGGGACGAGTACCTCGCTGTTCATGCCCCTTGGTCGGATTAAAGTCCAAATAAACAATGTGCCCCCGATCTGGAACATAACGCTTTGCCATCAGGTTTTATGGAGTTTACCAGGCTTCATTTCCGATTACGCCGCCAGTCTCTATCTCAGCATGCAAATTTTCGGGAGTGATGCGGTCAACCAACTCCTCCAGGGAATAGTGCCTGCGAGTGCTTGGTTTAACAACCAAGTTACCGTCGATCACGGCTAGGTCAACTTCAGCACCTTCGGTTAACTGGATTTCTTGAACAATATGTTGAGGAATCCGCAGGGCTAAACTATTTCCCCACTTCGCAACTGTTGAAGCCATAGAGTCCTTCTATCCCAAGGTCAGCTAAATCTACCGCAATCGTGCCTTTTGAAAGTATACACATTGTATCTACAAATATTGTGGCTAGGGCACCTTGAGAAAATCAGATCCCGGTTGTGCTGGGTCGATATATGGCTGAGGTGTTGGGTCGATAGAAGGCATTCAAGGAAGAAATCGGTACTTTTATGTCGATTACGTTCCTAACTGTTGTTGAGTGGCAGGCTGTAGCCAAGCTTGCGGAGGCCATTGCGGAAGCGAGTTTCTTGATCGAGGGGAACGACCAGTGACCGGTCACCAGCGAGTTGGCAGTACTTTTTGGTGCGGGAATCGTTGGCGATGAGGGCCGCGAGGGTGGCGTCTTGACATTGGATCAGGCGAGCAACGCCCTGATCTTGCAAGCTGGCAGTGCGATCGCGGCAGTCTTTAAAGAACTGCTCAACGGTCTTGGGTAGCGCGTCGGCACTGGCCTGCTGGAGAAAGTCGTAGAACTCCGCCAGGGCATGACCGTCTTCCACCGCTTTTAGCGCGACCTCGCGATCGAGCTTCCACACGGCCTCGCTAGTGGACTCGGTAAAGGTATCCATCATCAGGCTTTCGGCGGGCGTCAGGGGTGCACCCGTCATTACGATATCGAGATTGGGCAACACCCGCAGGGTACTGTTCGTCGTGATGGGGGCCGGCACGTAGTCATCGGCAATGCCCAAGCAGTACGCGCCGAGCGGAGTCAGTCGCAGGGCATAGAGACCGTCATAGCGGCTCAGCGGCTCATACCCGACGAAAAACAGGTCATCATCTTCCTCTGGCACTAAATCCCGAGGGGACAGATAGGCGATGTCCACCATTCCCAAGGTCGCCAGATATTCAAACAGCAGGCATTTCATGTAAACATCCTGCAAAATTGCGTAGCCGCCGCCGATTTCGTAGAAATAGCGATAGCCAGAGGCCTCTACCGAGAGGGCATCGGGATTGCGGCTCACGTCAAAGGTTTGGTCGCTGGCG
Organism: Cyanobacteria bacterium P01_F01_bin.56; assembly: GCA_039185935.1. Taxonomy (GTDB): domain Bacteria; phylum Cyanobacteriota; class Cyanobacteriia; order Phormidesmidales; family Phormidesmidaceae; genus Halomicronema. The sequence goes on from JBCDAJ010000211.1 coordinate 5,441, forward strand.
GTCATAAAGCGGCTGAGCTCCTGAAAGTTGACCCATGCCCCCACCGGACATTGGGTAAGCACGTTGGCCACCTGCGATCGCCGTCCACTCACCGCCGTCAGGCTCCGTTTGCCCTTGCCAGTCTGACCTTTAATCGCCTCTACCCGCCGCAGCTCGTCCAATACTGTCGTTTTTTGCCACTTTTTCCAAACCGACTGAATCGTCTTGGCCGGGGGCGCATTCATGGCTTTTTGTCCGGCGCGGGTGAGTTCCAGCTTTTTGCCCGTGGCTTTGGCGAGACCGCCCCCTTGCAATAGCATCACCCAGGCAAAGGGTTGGATGGGCCCTAGGTCATCATCGCTAGCTGCCGTGCCGTCGTAATAGTCCCCACTTTGCAAGAGTGGCGCGATCGCTTTCATCGTCGCTTTGCTGGGCATGAGCGTTTTATCGCTAACGCTGACTTTGCCCAAATGCACCAACCGCAGCACCGCTAGAAGATCCTGCTGAGCTGCCTGTTCGCGCAAGCTCAAGGTTAGGGGGACGACTTTTGCTTCGCCAGATCGGGTGCCGTAGCGCGATCGCCGCGCGGGAATTTTCAACTGGTCATCAAGATGATCGTGGCTGGGTAGCTCCAGGGGTTGGGGTGCCGGCACGAAGGTTTGGAGCTGTTGCCGGAGATCTAATGGCAACACAAAGTTGTCGCTGTATTGCCCAGGAGGATAGAAAAATAGATCGAGTTTCGCGGCTGGGGCATTGTAGCGATAGAGGAGATTGGTGTCTTTCCACTCGGGGAGTGCCCCATATTTTGCCGCGAACTTGTCAGCCCGGAAGTACGGCTCATCAGCATAGACTGTTTCCGCCACGGCGGCCTGCTGCAAGTCATCCAGCTCTTGCCAAAGCGGTTGAAGCCCCGATCCCAGTAGATAGCCTTCGACGGCGCTGACCAATTCAGCTTTACGAGTCACTTTCGTTTTAATCGGCAACAGGTTCAGCAATTTTTTAATCTGGTCAACCGTGCAGTAGTTGAGCCCGTCACGCACAGTTTTCAGCAGTGGCGAATAGGAGGGGGCCATGGGGCAAGTTCCTTAACGGCAAATCAGCACTCTTGATGGTTGTGATACCACATTTGCGGATGGCCTGATGAAATCAGCAGACCAATCACCGTCAGCGGCAGCAAGGCGCGTAATTGAAGCCCTAAGTGGCGGCGGCTGAAAATATCTTTGCCCAGCGCTCAAAAGGACGGACTGATTGCGTGGGCAATTAATAACGTCATTCGCTCAACCTCGGTACTCTAGTGGGCAAGAAATTCGCTCCCTTCCATCCCAAGGAGAGTGAGTTGATTTGATCGCGATCGCTGGGTCAGGTGTGGGGGCCATGAGAGGGCGATCGCTAACCCAGTGCAGTCGTATCCATTGCCTTTGAATTGATCATTTTGAATTCTCCTGCAGTCTTGCCACAATAGCGACAGCCCCCAAACGGATCGCCATGACCCAGGACGAGCTACTACAAATCATCGAAAAGGCCGCCGCAGACGAAGTAACGGAACTCGACCTCTCCGGCCATGATCTCACCGAACTCCCCCCGGAAATTGGCCAACTGACCGAGCTTGAAACGCTGATTTTGGGTAAGAAGGAAAAGGGGAAATATCTGGGGAACAGACTGACTCACCTACCTGTCGAAATTAGCTTACTCAAAAAGCTCAAGGTACTGCAAGCCCCCGGAAATTGGAGACACAAGTATGTACCTTCTGAAACGCCCGGTAACCAACTCAGCGCATTGCCCGCTGAAATCGTCCAGCTCACCAATCTCCAGCAGCTAGACCTCAGCGCGAACCAACTCAGCGCATTGCCCGCTGAAATCGTCCAGCTCATCAATCTCCAGCAGCTTTACCTCAGCGAGAACCAACTCAGCGCATTGCCCGCTGAAATCGTCCAGCTCACCAATCTCCAGCAGCTAGACCTCCGCGCGAACCAACTCAGCGCATTGCCCGCTGAAATCGTCCAGCTCACCAATCTCCAGCAGCTAGACCTCAGCGCGAACCAACTCAGCGCATTGCCCGCTGAAATCGTC
>JBCDAJ010000212.1:0-7451 GCA_039185935.1 Cyanobacteria bacterium P01_F01_bin.56
CAGCCTGACTAGTACCGCTCGGCGTAAGTTTGCGTAACATTAGCCCACTCAAAGAGAAGCCGCTTCGCGTCTAAACCGCGTCTAAGTTGAAAAGTGGAGTTATGTTTGGCCATCAAAACCTCATCTAACCGCTCCTTGCAAAGGAGCGAAAGCAGCCTGTCATTAAGCCTCTCCTTGAGAAGGAGAGGTGCCGCAGGCGGTGAGGTCGGACAAGCGTCAAAACTCTACTTCTGAACCTTGATGAGGTTTATACCCTAAATCCCTCTCCCAATTTTGGGAGAGGGACTTCAAACCACCGCTTGCTCCCCTTCTCCCAGTTTTGGGAGAAGGGGCTGGGGGATGAGGGGGATCGGCATCGAGACTTAAGCCGTCGAATACTAGATCAATTGGTATCGAGATATAGCGAGTCTAGATGTTGCAGGACCTTTTCTTTAAGATTATTGTTGAGTTCCTCACGCAATATCTTTTTGCTGAAATTAGGACTGCCGACTGTTGGGTGAGTGCGCGCTGACATTACCCAACTTTGCAGCATCTTTTGCTGCGGGGCAGCAATGCTGCAAGTAACCACATGGGCACAATTTTGGGGTTCCTTAGTGGAAAAATAAAGCACTTTATACTCCCCATTTTGCCCTAGGTGAAAGGCAATCTCCTGACCGGCTTTAGTTTTGAGGTCGAGAAAGCAGGGCAACCATCGTGGCCCGTGCGTGGGGCTGTAGAGCACCGTTAGCCAGAGTGCCATCGGGTGTGGTGACATTGTGCAAATAAAGGTGTTATATCGGGTGCCTTTTAGCCGTTTAATAATCTCTGCGGGGGGCATCATGACCCACAAGGTTGACACTGTACCCTTGCTGCTTTGAAGAATCTGCGGAAAGACAATTTCAGCAATCGGTTTATTGGTCGGCCAAGAGGCCAACCGCCAGATGTCACGCCCGGTAGTAGAGAGCGCATCTGGCGTTGTGGTAACAGGTTTTTGGGGTTCTGTCTTGGGCGCAATGGGGACTCGCGACAAAGTCGTGCCAATTCGTTGTCCCATCCGAAACCCTGAACTATATCGTCGTTCGAGGGGCTCAAGGGCCTGAAGAATAGCAACAATATTTTGTGGTCGTTTGTCTGGTTGTTTTGCCAAGCAGCTCATCACGAGCTCTTCTAACACGGTGGGAATGTTGGCATCAGGTGCGGCTTGAGCGATCGGCGTTGGCGGTTCCGAATGGTGCGCCCTATACCAGCCACCAAAGTTATGATTAGTAGCTCGTAAAGGCAGATTCCCCGTCAGCATTTGGTACATCAAAATGCCGAGACTGTAGATATCGGAACGATTGTCCAACTCTTTGCCTTCCATTTGTTCCGGCGAGGCATAGGCCAAAGTCCCCATAAATGAGCTGGTTTGTTCGCTGTCTGCCTGCATCAGTTTGGCGATGCCAAAGTCGAGAACTTTCGCCAGTTCTCCTAGCGTGGCGTCTTGGGTAACTAGGATGTTGCTGGGCTTAATGTCGCGATGGATAATTGGCACCGGCTGTGTGTACCCACGCACCCGGATGCCATCATGGGCTGACTTCAGTCCTAAACAGATTTGCCGAATAATGCCGAGAAACCGAGGTAAGGGGAGTGCGCGTTGATTGATGAGAATGCTAAGGCTTTCTCCCTGTAAGTATTCCATGACATAGAACGGCACCTCCTCTGCACTGACCCCATAGTCGGTAACACGCACTACGTGGATGCTGTTTTGACCGAGCTGAGCACAAGTGGTCGCTTCCTGAACGAAGCGATCGCGCATTTTATCGGTCAGTAAGGTTTGGGATAGAAACTTAACCGCGACAATCACGCCGCCTAAGAGCGTGTCTTCAGCCCGGTAGACCTTGCCCATAGCCCCTTGCCCTACGAGTTCCATCAGCTCGTAGCGATTAGCAAGTTTTTGGCCGATGTTGGGATCTGGCATATTTAGAGCGCAAGCAGACAAGTCACGAATGAGATGGTCAAAAGATTCATCAAAATAGCAGAGGCATCCGGAAATCCCTCGACTAAGAGCGTGCGGTTCGGAACATCGCTCTGGTTAGTTATCTCATAACCAACCATGAAAGCGATGCTGTATTTAGACCAATCGATTAATCAGGAACCTCGGTTATGCTCTATACAAGAGCCCGTCTCACATAGCGTTACAGGTATCCGATTGGGCGAGAGAGATCGAACTGCAATACTGGCGATCGCCGCGGGCAGTAGATACATCCTAACTTGATGACAGACGAGACAGCGCGGGTAGCTTCGTACCGTTATGTCTGATAACAAGCGAACTCCATCGTTACATCAAGCAGTTTCAAGATACCCAGGGTTGGCCTCTACTTATCGACTACTGCCTCTCTAGATTAGCCTCAATTGCAGTTGTGAGGTAATGGCCCGCCATAATGCCACTAGAAAGGTGATAGTGTTGCTCACCTACTTGATAGAGCGTTTCAAAGCCCGTCCGTCGTTGGCGATCGTCTAAGCACCAATATCTCTGGACAACGGAGTTGGGGGCGACCCAACCTTCCCCTTCAACTCGGCCCAGCTCGCTATGTTGCAACACAAAGGTATATTGGCGCTCACCGCCTGCTAGCCGACCCTTGTACTGCAGCGCAATTTCGTCATGGTCATCATTGGGAAAGGTGAACTTCATGACCATGGTGAACCAGTTATCACGTCCCCAAGCAATCAAGATGCCCCCTCGTAGTACCATCGGCGGCTTATCACGCTCTAGCCAGTTACCGTAGAGAGTCCAGCGACCAGGCTCAATTAAAAATGTGTGATTCACACGGAGTTCCCTGATAAAGCTGCTGATCGTTCATTCGCGATCGCCTGGCTAGAAGACCCATTGCCAGCCATGCTCTACAAACAAACCTGACAAAAATAGTAGCGATTATCTGTCCTTGTAGCCACTGGGCGTCGCGTTAAATTTGTCGTAACGTGATGCCCACTCATCAGGGCTGTCAAGTTTGATGCGCCTGCGCTCAAACAAAGTGAAGAGCCGCCTTTTCATCAGGCAATTGTCGACGCTTACGGATGAGGATTAAATAAATTACTGAGGCCAAGCCGGATAACATTTCCCCTCTTGGGAGGGGTAGCGGGGTGGGTTGCTCCTGAGTGCGAGGGTTTGAACCCACCCCGCCTACGGCACCCCTCCCGAGAGGGGAAAACCGGCACATGATTAAATTCCCGATCCTTAGGAATGCTGGGGCCGGACTGGCCAATGAACATTACCTAACGGCACAGCCTGATGTGCCCCTGTAACGCTGGGCAAATTGCCTGGAAAGGCTTGATGCCGCCAGTAGGCTAAAACCGCAAAGGCTAAAGCTTCCTTCAAATCGGCCGGTACGCCTGCAGCAGTAGTCGGCCGAATGGCGACTGTGGGTAAATGCGTTTGGAGGCGATCGAGCAAGTAGTGGTTATGGCTGCCGCCCCCACAAATCAACACTTCGTCGGGTAATGCGGGCAAAAAAGTTTGGTAGCTCTGGGCGATTGACCGTGCGGTGAGTTCTGTCAGGCTGGCTAATACGTCTGCCGGGGTGAGGGCGTAAACCGTGGCCTCCGTGAGGCATTGCTGCAAAAAATCTTGGCCAAAGAGTTCGCGTCCAGTCGACTTGGGCGGCAACTCGGCAAAATAGGGATGCTGTAACCAATGGTCTACTAGAGACTGATGGGGAGTGCCTTGGGCCGCCCAGGCCCCGTTGCCATCATAGGTTTGTTGACCAGCAGAAAATCTGTCGACTGCTAAGTCAAGCAAGCTATTGCCGGGACCGGTGTCCCACCCTAAAACTTTGGGCGGCACCCGTCGTGGCGCGGGCCAGGGAGGCAATAGAGCGACGTTACCAATGCCCCCAATATTTTGCACGCAGCGGGTATGGCTAGGATGGCTCAGCAAAGCCAAATCGACTGGGGGAACCAAGGGAGCGCCTTCACCACCAGCGGCAATATCAGCCTGGCGAAAATCGCTGACCGTTGGGCATTGGGTCAGTGTGGCAATGAGATCACCCCGCCCCAACTGTAGGCTATAGGCCAGGTGAGTTGGCGATCGCGGGGCGGTTAAGCGGGGACGATGAAACACTGTCTGACCATGAGAACCAATCAGATTAACGGGTCCGTATTGGTCAATTAGGGCTTGAGCAGCTTGCGCAAACTGCTGTGCGATCGCCTCATCCAAGGCGGCTAGCTCCGGCATCGAAATGGCCGCTCCAGCCCCAATGGCTAAGGCTTGTTGACGAATCGCTGGTGGATAGTCAAAAGTTTGCCCGCCTAAGGTTGCCACTTGCAAGTTGTAGCCTTCACCCTGGATGGACGCCACCACGCCGTCGATCCCATCAACCGATGTGCCACTAATTAGACCAATCACGTTCATGCTAGGCTGTGACATCTTCTTCCAACGGCAATCTTTCGAGGCCGCGGTTGCTGCCGATCACCACCATCACAGCTCCCTTGTGCAGTTGTGTCACTGGGCTCGGATTAACTTCAAACTTTTCATCATTATCGGGTAGCGTGAGCGCCAGTAGCGTCACACCGTACTTATTGCGGAGGTCGAGCTCTGCGATCGTCTGCTGATCAAAGGCTGCTGGCACCCTCAACTCCACAATGCTATTGTCTGGGTCGAGTTCGAAGCGATCTAAAATGCCAGGACGCGTGATGGCCCGAGCAAGATTGCACCCCATTTCATGCTCTGGAAAGACCACTTGGTCGGCGCCAACCCGATGCAACAGCTTGCCATGAATTTCACTGGAGGCTTTCGCCACCACATTGTTGACTCCCAATTCTTTGACATTGAGCGTCGTGATCACACTTTCTTCAATGTAGTTGCCGATTGCCACAATCACGGTGTCAAAATCAGGGATTCCCGCTTCTTCTAGAGCCAATCTCTGGGTCGAATCTAGCTGCACAGTATGGGCTGCAATTTCATCTTTTAGAGCTTGGGTCACACTTTGCTCATCTTGATCGATCCCTAACACCTCATACCCCAGTGAATTTAGCGTCATACAGACGGCTCGGCCAAATCGACCTAAACCAATTACCGCAAATTGGCGATTGCGAGTCCTTAAGCTGCGAAAAAAGCCTAACGAAGACAGATTCACTGGGGACGCTCCTTAATCTGCAGGGGATGCGGTAACCACACCCAGAACCAAGACCATCTGCCCCACTAGTCTACCGATGTCAGCCGCGCCACTGAGCGATTTTATGAAAATTTGGCGAGGGTTAACCCTGTCGGCATTGATCCCTGTGCTCAGATGCTGGCGGCGATCGCCCAGGTGCCAACCCTGGCGCTGCTCGCGTGGCTCATTGGGAGCAGCATCTATTAGGAATTGGGGAGATAGGCATTGGGGAGACTTTTGAGAGTCCTTGTCACTGCGCCCACAGTTAGGGATTGGCTTGCAAATTAAAGTATTCAGATAAGACTGTGGCAGGGGGGATGTTATTTAAGCGCGACGACTCCCTTATGTCACAGACCCCAAGCTCCAGCCATCTCGCTGCGAAATTTGAATGGTTCAACGCTGCTCTCTCTGGCCAGCCTAAATCAAGGCCGCATCGCTCGGCGATTTGGCCTCGTCAGGTGGACTATTGAGGCAATGCTATAGCGATGTGTTTAGGGTAATCGCAGCAAGAGTTAGCAGGTGAAATAGGGCGACAAAATGTTAGCCTGTCTGAATGACTTCTGGGATGGAAATAGCCGTGGAGATTCAATTAGGTCAAGGAAAAACCGTTCGTCGCGCATATGGTTTTGATGAGATTGCTCTAGTACCAGGAAACCGTACATTAGACCCTCAACTGGCTGATACCCGCTGGAAATTAGGCGAAATCGAGCGCGAGATTCCTATTATCGCCAGTGCTATGGATGGCGTCGTGGATGTCAGTGTCGCTGCCAAGCTATCACAACTAGGGGCGCTCGGGGTCCTTAACCTAGAAGGCATTCAAACCCGCTATGACGATCCAGAACCCATTCTGGAGCAGATTGCTGCTGTGGGCAAAGATGAGTTTGTCACCCTGATGCAAAAGCTGTATTCAGAGCCGATTCGCCCTGAACTGATTCAGCAACGGATTCAGGCGATTAAGGACCAGGGCGGTATTGCGGCAGTGAGCTCCACACCAGCAGGCGCAGCCAAGTTTGGAGCGGCGATCGCTGCCGCTGGAGCTGAGCTGATGTTTGTGCAGGCGACAGTCGTCTCTACTGCACACCTCTCGCCGAGATCAATTACACCGTTGGACTTAGCGCAATTTTGCCAAGACATGCCTATGCCCGTGATTCTCGGCAACTGTGTCACCTACGACGTCGCCCTCAATTTAATGAAAGCTGGCGCGGCCGGTGTTTTAGTGGGGATTGGCCCAGGGGCAGCCTGTACCTCTCGCGGGGTGTTAGGGGTTGGCGTACCTCAAGCGACAGCAGTGTCTGACTGTGCCGCAGCAAGAGACGACTTCCAAAAAGAAACAGGGCAATATGTTCCGGTTATTGCCGATGGTGGCATTGTCACTGGGGGCGACATTTGCAAGTGCATTGCCGTCGGCGCTGATGCCGTTATGATTGGCTCGCCCATTGCTCGCTCGAAAGAAGCTCCAGGACGCGGCTTTCATTGGGGCATGGCCACCCCGAGTCCAGTCTTACCCCGCGGTACTCGCATTCGAGTGGGCAGTACGGGCACTCTAGAACAAATCTTGAAAGGGCCAGCACAATTGGACGACGGTACCCACAATTTATTAGGAGCATTGAAAACCAGCATGGGCACCTTAGGCGCTAAAAATCTTAAAGAAATGCAGCAGGTCGAGGTTGTTGTCGCTCCGTCTTTGCTCACTGAAGGCAAGGTTTACCAGAAAGCACAGCAATTGGGCATGGGCAAATAAAGCACTTGGCAACATTCTGCAGGCATCATTGTGGGTAGTCAGTGCTTCAAATCGACATCTGCAAAAACTTAACCTACCCAGTGAAATGCCTGTTATCGTTGCTAAACGGTAATGTCTTTAAGGTCCGTTTTATCTTTAGCCAAAGAAACATTAATTTTGGCAAGGGTAGTGGTGGCGGAATTGCAACTGGCACAATTACAATAAGGTGTATCGGAGACGCAAGTTTCCGTTCACTCCTCACACCACACTCCGCCTAGGCCAATGGCCTGGGCGGTTCCTCTTTGGGGCCTTAATCGCTCTGGTATGACCGACCAGACCCCGCTAATAACGCTTACTTAGCGACCTCAACTAATGGCATCTCAGCATTACTTAAGGTGAATGATAGCCTGCAAAGAGACAAGCTCAGGCCAAATTGATGACCTGAGCTTGAGCGAAAAAGCATATTCAGAAAATACGCAACGTTAAACCTCATCAAGGTTCAGAAGTGGAGTTTCGACGCTTGTCCGACCTCACCGCCTGCGGCACCTCTCCTTCTCAAGGAGAGGCTTAATGACAGTCTGCTTCCGCTCCTTTGCAAGGAGCGGTTAGGTGAGGTTTTAATG
>JBCDAJ010000213.1:0-7317 GCA_039185935.1 Cyanobacteria bacterium P01_F01_bin.56
ATGGCCCCCGGCTGGGCAGAGTTCATTATTTTGGCGAAGAAATATTCGTATTACCGCACTTTACGCAGCAAGCTGCAATGGGCCGGTGCGCGCATTCGCTACGACAACAATCACCGCAATTGAGAGACGTAGCCGATGGTCACGAACAGCAGAGTTCGGAGTTCGGAGTTCGGAGTTCGGAGTTCGGAGTTCGGAGTGTCCCTATGGCATGCAGGATGGATGGCCAGAGGCAAGATTTGGCGTTGATGATTTTGGGGATGAATTGAATCGTCACCCGAACAGATAACGAGCCATCAATAGCGATGAGCAAGCTTCTTGTCTGCAGGCTCAGATATCCGATTCATCACTCGATTCAGCAAAGGGGGTGATTCAAAGTTCACAAGTGAAACCACTGGTAATGCAGAGCCTCTGACTGCTCCAGGCATTCGCACCTAACAGCGGGTTACCATAGCCTTCAAACATTCAGAGCAGCTAGGCAAAAATCCTGATAGCTGAATTTGTTGAACCTGTGCAGAAGACAATACTGACCTGTCGCAAGGAAATACCAACGTTTCCAATCACAGGTATTTAACAACGGAGAGAGAGGGATTCGAACCCTCGTTAGAGTTGCCCCTAAACAGCATTTCCAGTGCTGCGCCTTAAACCACTCGGCCATCTCTCCAAATTGATGTATCCATTCGTCACGAACGAATCGCAGAGCTTTATCGTATCAAATAATGACTCCACAAATGGGCGATCGCTCTGAAAAGCCTGACAAAAATAACCGGTTCTAAAGTTCTTAGGGAATTCTTCTGCCGTTCTAGCCAGGGCAGGCCCGCAAACTTAAAATCCTGTGAGAGCATGGAATGGCAGGCCAAATTCACGTCTGTACTGTTTAAGAGATTTGTTTGCTTCATTTACTGTTTAAATATTCGCATGACTCGCTCCCACCATATCAACATTCACCATCGCGATTTTCAGCAGCACTACACCGTTGAGGTGCCTGAAGACCGCTACATTCTGCAAACTGCCGAAAATCAAGGGGCAAAGTTGCCATTTGCTTGCCGTAACGGGGCCTGCACCACCTGTGCCGTGCGGATTTTGTCGGGTGAAGTTGAACAACCAGAGGCCATGGGCTTATCACCCGATTTACGCCAAAAAGGCTATGCACTGCTCTGTGTGAGTTATCCCCGCACAGATTTAGAGGTTGAGACGCAAGACGAAGATGAGGTCTACGAACTCCAGTTCGGGCGCTACTTTGGCAAAGGCAAAGTGCGGTTTGGGTTGCCTTTAGAAGAAGATTAGCCCAGCCCTGGGGCATACTGCGTAAGGTGGTGTGGAAATGGCCATCTAAAGCAGCTGTTGGTAAGGGCATTATGGGGATCTTGGGGCACCGGACGTGGCGACGAGTGTTGATTGGGTTAAGTGTCGTTGCGATCGCTGTGACCCTCAATCTCAGCGCTTCTGCGGCATCAGCTCAACTGACTGCCACGGTTGATTATGCTAAGAGTGGCAACACGTTGGAGCTGCTGTTTGAGTTACCCAACGTCCTGGTGTCGACCATTCGCCTAGCCGCAATTGAAGCGCCCGATCGCGAGCAAGTTCCTTGGGGACCAGAGTCCCAAAATTGCTTGGCCAATTTGCGTAACCAGATCATTCGTTTAGAGCTGGTAGATGAGCAACCCGATGCCTACAATCGTCTCTGGGCTTATGGCTGGCTCAATCGCAAGTTGATCAACTCAGAGTCCCTAGCGGCAGGATGTACCTATCTGGCCGACCCCACTGACCAATTCAGCCCGTACTATCAAGAACTTTTGTACGCCCAAGAACAGGCTCGCATTTTAGGGTTAGGCATTTGGCATCCCCAAAATCCTCTGCGAGAAACCGCGAAGAATTTTCGTGAGCGATCGTATTCCCCTTAAACTGTGAATGGTCAGCATAGGAAAAGGGTATGACTGCTGTCAGCGATCAAGACTTGCAGCTTTATTTAGAGGTCGCTACCGAAGCGGCCCTAGCGGCAGGCGCAATATTGCAATCTTATTGGGGCAAACTGGAGCACATTGAGCAAAAGGGGCGACCTGGCGACCTCGTCACAGAAGCTGACAAAGCGGCTGAGGCTGCTGTACTTGATGTCTTGACCCGTCATTTGCCTGAGCATCCCATTCTGGCAGAAGAATCTGGTAGTTTAGGCACAGCCGTCGATAGCCCCTTTCTCTGGGCGATTGATCCCTTAGATGGCACAACCAACTATACCCATCAGTATCCTTTTGCCGCTGTTTCTGTCGGCCTGTTGATTGAAGGTCGCCCTGCGGTAGGGGCAATATTTGACCCTTTTCGCGAAGACCTGTTTCGAGCCGCTAAGGGGCATGGTGCCACCCTTAATCGTCGCCCGATTCACGTGTCAACAACGGCTAAATTGGCTGATAGCTTGCTCGTGACCGGCTTTGCCTACGATCGCCATGAACGCATTGACAACAACTATGCTGAATTTTGTCATCTGACTCACCTGACTCAAGGGGTGAGACGTGGCGGCGCGGCCTCTCTTGATCTGGCCTATGTGGCGTGTGGGCGGCTAGATGGTTATTGGGAACGAGGCCTCTCACCTTGGGACATGGCTGCTGGTGTCATTCTCGTTGAAGAAGCGGGGGGGCAAGTCACCGCCTATGATGAAACCACCTTTGACATTCAATCAGGGCGTCTCTTAGCGACAAATAGTCGAATTCACACTATTCTTAGCCAAGTGCTAAAGCAAGTGAAACCTTTGGAAAATTTTCAGCCGATTGTAATCGCTGAATCATGACGCATTGATCGTTGATTAGGGAGTTAATGACTCAGCTTTCTCACCAGGAAATCTTTAGAATATGGATGATATTTTCCATTTACTAAAGTGCACGCGACATTGCAGTAAGAAATCAGGAGAATGCCTCATAAGGGGAGGGAAAAGTTAACCGGTATGAATATAGAGCAAGGGTTATTTCAATTTGACCTCACTGACTATCACGCCATCTTAGGGGTCTCTATAGAGGCTGATGCGAAGGCCATTCGGAAGCGCTATCTCAAAATTGCCCGCAAGCTACACCCTGACAGCTTGCGAGAGTGCACGAACGAAGAGCGGCAAAAGGCCAATGAATTGCTTTCAAAGATGGTTAACCCAGCTTATGAGACGCTAACCCAAGAAAAGTCTATGGCTGAGCACTTGATCGTGCTGCGATTACGCGGTCAGCGGCTCAGTCAAAGTGCCCCAGTCCCTTTGCAGTCTGAGGCGGCTCAAGCAATTGCTAAGAGCAATAACGCGGTCTCAACTTATGCCAATGGCCTCAAAACCCTGGCAGATGTTCAGTATGAAACGATTGATCAAGTGTTGAATGTGATTGGTCAGATCAGCGAGCTTAATTTGGCCTATCTCATGAGTACGGCAGGAGAGGGCGGCAGCGCGACCACTACGGCGAGTGGCTCTGCCAGTGGTACGAATACCCCGGCTACGCCCGCATCGCCGACGACTGCGGCCCGTTCGCGTGAGAAAGCTGCACCCCCGCCACCGTCTCCTCGACAGCAGCGAGAGGCCATTCTTGATAGCTATCACAGACGGGCTGCCGAGTTCGCAGCGAGGAAAGACTATTCTCGAGCCATTCTGGAAATGCGAGATGCGGTTAAGTCGCATCCGACCAATGGTCAATGTCATGCGCAGCTAGCAGCTTATTATTCCCAAGCCGGGCAGTCAAAGATGGCTAAAATCCATCTTAAACGGGCTTTAGATCTTACCCCCGACAATGTCCTGGCAAAGGATTTGGAAGCCAAACTGAGTCAGACAACTGAACCCAAGCCGCCTCGCCCTACCAGTGCCAAGAATGCCCCCACAAAGTCGAAAGGGGGCTTGTTTGGCTTGTTTGGAGGGAAGCAAAAGTAGATGAGTTATCAGCCCCCGTCGGGAACCCGTGATTTATTACCGTTAGATGTCGCCCAGAAATACTGGATCGAAGAGCGTCTAGAGGAAATGTTTCAACGCTGGGGATATCACCGCATCATTACCTCTACGGTAGAAAGCTTGGATACGCTAATGGCTGGGGGCGCGATTGCCCAATCTTCGGTCATTCAATTGCAAGGAGATGGACCAGAACGACTGGGTCTGCGCCCCGAACTGACTGCTTCAATCGCTCGAGCTGCGGTCACCCGGATGGCGCAAGTCACTTATCCGCAACGGCTCTATTACACGGCTAACGTCTTTAGTCGAGCGGCCAAAGGCTCTCAAACTGGACAACGGGAATATTACCAAGCGGGTGTTGAACTATTGGGCATCAGCGGCACGCTTGCCGATGCTGAAACGTTAAGGTTGCTGTTGAGCTGTGTAGAATCGCTCCAGTTGACCGACTGGCAGCTAATTCTAGGCAATGCTGATTTAACACGATCGCTGCTTCAAGCTTTTCCGGCAGCGCTACGGGGCCCGGTGCGCGATGCGATCGCCCAGCTCGATCGCATTACTTTAGAAACCTTAGATTTGCCAGACACCCTTCGGCAGCGAGCATTGCAACTGATGGATTTGCGCGGGCGGCCCCAAGACGTGCTGCAGAGCGTCAGTCAACTGCCGCTGACGCCAGAGCAACAGGCGATCGTCAATGAACTGAAATCCTTGGTGGAATTGCTCGAAAGTGGCAGTCCCAAGTTTCCAGTAATTTTGGACCTGAGTTTAATTCAATCTTTTGACTACTACACCGGCATTGTATTTGAGATCATCGCCAACACGCCGCAGGGGCGACAGGTCGTTAGCCAGGGGGGGCGCTATGACCATTTACTCGGCGTCTTTGACCCCAAGGGGCGTAGTTACCCCGGTGTGGGCTTCATGATGAATGTCGAAACGCTGCATCAGGCCCTGACCGATACTGGCTGCTTGCCTGAGGCGACGCCACCCAGTGATTGGTTGGTGGTGCCGAAAACTCCTCAAGCGGCGATCGCGGCATTTCAGTACGCGGAAACCATTCGCGAGGCCGAAGCCATCGTGCGGGTAGAGCTATATCTAGAACCCCAAGATACTGCTGAAACAGTGCGGCAACGAGCCCGCGATCGCAATATCAACCGCATTGCCTGGATTGCCGAGGCTCACTCTCCAGAAATTGAAGCGGTAAACTAAGAATACGTCTATTCCTCTGAGCAGAAAAAACTCTGAGAAATAATGCCGTTGAAGACGCAGAACAGGAGAGGAGACAATGGCCCATACAATTGTGACAAATGTGTGTGAGGGGGTCGCTGATTGCGTAGATGCTTGTCCGGTGGCCTGCATTCACGATGGCCCTGGCAAAAACGAAAAAGGCACTGATTGGTATTGGATTGATTTTGATATCTGTATCGACTGTGGCATCTGCTTGCAGGTTTGCCCCGTTGAGGGTGCCATCTTGCCAGAAGAGCAACCTGAACTGCAAAACACTCCGGCTTAGGGACAAGGACAAACGCATAATCCGATGTTGTTGCATCAATAAGCCTGGATCTATAGCAGAATAAAGAATCCGGAGTTCGGCATAAGAACGCTATCTGTGTGGTCATTGCAGAAATTACGGCTGGCTTGACCTAATGACGGATGGCCATATCAAAGGATTCAGCGATCAGGATCAGTTGAAAATCCCTATTTCGGCCTTTTCCAGCGCTTGAAACCCTAGATAGGGCTTACTGAAAAAGTAATTTCCGACAGCTCTGGAAGGTTTACGCGGTTGCTAGAGCGATCACGAGCGTGTGGTCGGCCTGTGAAGGAGAACTTATCTGCCCCCCCGAGGGGAGCTTGCCAGCAGCAGAGCACCCAACGGCAACAAAAAAATAGGAACGCCCGCAGGCGTTGCTCCAGGTTCATCACCAGCACCGTCACGGCAATACTGGTCGCCGCTGTGGAGGCCAGTTTGGCCATGACCCGAGCTAAACCAAAGCGGCGCTTGGCCTGCCCAAACTTGCCTTCCACGGCATTGCGAATCGCGGCATCCTGCTTCACTTGCGCGGTCGTCGCCGTTTTCTCAGCCGCTTTCGGCCGCCCCAATGGCGGACCGCTGAGGCGAATGCCGTGGGCCTGGCACCAGGCGCGATTAGCACGGGTGCGGTAGAGCTGGTCGACATGCACCGAAACGGGGTAACACCCGAAGCGTTCTCGATAGCGTTCCACCTGCTTCACGAGGTCAGTGGATTCGTTGAAGGCCTCCCAATCCAGGCGTTCCAGCAGAGCATAACCAGAGACGCAACTGAGGGCGATTTTGGCCCCGAATTCCACGGGACGACCCGCTTTACCCCGCACGATGGGCCGGACATGGGGTTGAGAGAGAGAAACAATGCGATGCTCAATGCGGCGTTGCCGTTGCTGATACATCTGCCATTGCTGGCGAAAGACTTCGTGAATCACCAGCAACCGTCGATACCAGTACGGTTTTAGCTCGCACAGACACGCTCCGGCCGCCAGCAAATCATCAATATGCTTGAGGTTGCGCCGCAGATACCGCAATTGCTGACCCACCGCTTGCCGTCGGATTCGGGCTGAGGGGCGGCGTTGCTTCGCCACACTCAGGTAAGCCTGCCGCGCTTGCTGACGATAGGTGCGGGGCTTCTTGGCCGGCGGTGTCGCCATCGTCTGATACAACCGGTCCAAAATCCGTTCACTGCTGGCGCGCGCCTGATGCAGCAAATCCACATCCGTGGGATAGCGAATGTCGGCGGGCGCCACACTCGCATCCAGTAACAAGCGACCCTGATGCGGCACATCCTCATCGTCCACCGGCGAGGCTTGGGGCTCCGGCTCACTCACCGATTCACCCAGGGCCTCACCGCCATCCCCTCCGCCATCCGGCGGTTCCTCATCCGCAAGCGACTCACCCACTTCCTGAACCAACGCCGCTGCTATCACCTGTTGATTGACTTGCCCCAGCAACTCCCCAGACAGCCGTTGACGAAAGTGCGTCATCATCGACGCGTCAAAGGGCGCGGCTTCTCGGTACTCATGGAAGCCCAGAAAGTATTGCAAATAGGGGTTCTCACGCACTTGTTGCACCGTTTCCTCATCGCTCAGTCCCAGTTTCTCCTGGATGATTAACGCCCCCAAGGCCACCCGAAAGGATTTGGCCGGGGCGCCCTGCGAGGCGCTCAGTTGCTCGGCATAAGCGGCTTCAAACTCTGACCACGGGATGAGCTCGGCTAACTTCACCCACCGATTCTCACCTGAGAGGTGACCACCAAACGGCAGGTAAAAGTCCAGGAGTTACGCATTGACAACGGAATGAATGTATGGGTTGAAAATCAAAGGTGTTGCATGACCTATTCCATTGCGTATTCTGACCAAACCGTCCACAGCGCGTTGCACGCTCGACCTCTACG
>JBCDAJ010000214.1:0-7150 GCA_039185935.1 Cyanobacteria bacterium P01_F01_bin.56
TGCTCCCCGATGCCTAGCTCGCGCGCAATCTGGCCTTGGCTTTCGCCGTCGCTGGCACGGAGAATAATCTGTGCTCGCAATGCCAGTTGTTGGGGCGTACTCGGTCGCTTCACCAACTGTTCCAGTTCGTGGCGCTCAGTTTCGCTCACAATCAGGGCGGGAAGTGCAGGGCCAGGCATCGGACTTAGTCCTCTAAAATCGACTCCTTAAAGATATATGCATTTCCGCCATGCGTTACTAGTACCTCAGAGGTTTGGCAGTCCCCCTTTTGCAGGGAGATTGAGGGGAATCGGCAGTAGCTGGACGCTAAACACATCCTTTCCAGGATCGTGATGGAGGCGTTGCTGAAATGAGGGCAGAAGGGAGCGTGGAGAATCTAAAGTAGCGATATCCTTCTCTCCAGAACTCATCATGGCCATCAGCAACGCCTGTGCTACGCATTACTGAGCTGATGGCATTAATGCAGAGAGCAGTTACTCTTCGTCAAGTTCGTCAGCCTCAGAAGCCGTCGGGACTGTCGGTGACGACGTGGCGGTCGGCCTAGTTGAAGCAGCGGCTGCCGTAGGCTTTGGCGGCGCTGGTGCTGGGGGCTCAGCCTCAATGCCAAGCTGCTTTTTAGCCTGATAGAGCAATGTTTCAGCACCCGTGCTGACCGCTGATAGGGCTGACTGACCCATTTCTGTAGCCGACTTGGGCTCTGCGTCACTGGGTTCTTTCAGCCCTTCGTACCAGGTACGAGTGGACTTTCCTAGCACAATTGACTTTTGCCCAAACCATTCGCCACCGACGAAAATTAGACAGATCACCAACCAGAGCAAAATGCCTGTCTCCCGCAGGATCGCCCACGTCAACGTAATCGTTTTTTGATATGTTGCGCCCGTTTCAGCCGCAAAGATAAGTTCTCCTACTTTTCCGGCTTGGCCTTTGATTTTTTCCACAATATGACCTCTCCATTCAGAACAGAAGTTATCTGTGCCGGTGCGGCAGTCTAAGCGATCGCCCGGTAGAGTAGACTAACCTTCGCCCCAGACCTTTTTCAAAACGGTATCGACAGGAATATCCACAACTTTACTGGTTGTCGAAGTGATACCCAAAAAGCGCTGTTCAGTATCGTCAACCGGGGGCAGACGGTCACTGGGTCGATTAGCACCAAACAATCCAAGTGTAAACACACTGAGCGCAACCCCCAACTCAGAGACGTAACTATCTGTCGTTAAAAGTAAGTTAGCCCCAGCCACTAGGGCCGCTATCTGGCCTAGATTGTCTGGACGGATGACTTTGAGACTGGAAATGCTCTGGGCAATGACTTTTACCGCTGTGGCCGTTTCTGGCTGTTGTAACAAAACGAAGGGTAACCCTGGCTGACGACGCTGAAAATCTTGAGCGATCGCCGTCCAACTTTCAATCGGGTATGTATCGTCAGCACCGCCCTCTGCCAAGCCTGGATACATCAAAACATAACCTTGATCACCAATTGCTTGGCTTTGGAGTTGGCTTTGTACCCAGTTGATATCGCCTTGAGGCACGTTGATAGTAGTGTCTGGACAGGGGCCCATCAGCTCTAAGGGGGTTAGCAAATCGTGGTAACGAAAGGCCGCATACTGTTGTGTCTTATCAGGAACAGTCGCCGTTAAAAACACATTATTAGACGACCCTTGATAGCCAATGCGTGTAGGAATGCCGCTAAGCCAAAGCATGAGTGCCGTGGCCCAGTCTTGAGTCGTTGTGAGCACAACCTCGTATTCACGATCGCGGACGATGCCCAGCAGATTGGCCCAGTCAGCAGGGCTATTATTTTTGCCAAACGAATAAGGAATGGTGGACTCAACCACTTTTGAAACTCGATAGGCCGCTACCGCCGCCGGCTCCACCACCACTGAAATTTCAGCCTGAGGCAGGGCTTGCTTTAAATGCTCAAGCGTTGGAAAAAATAAAAGCTGTTCACTGATGCCACCAGGAACAAGAGCCAGTATCTGCATGGGTGCCTATCTTGCTTATCCGTTCCACATTCTAGAGGAACGTGGTCAGTAAGAATGCGTTGTTCCCAACAAATTCAATAATTTGCAGTCAGATTTGCTGATCGATTTAAACGGTCGTTAACAAACTTCCTGAAAGTCAGCTAAGCCAAGACTTTTAGCCTGACTGCCGAAACTGAGATCAAAACGCTGAAACCGTTGTCAGGATTAATATACAGGTCTCTGTAAAAGGCTCTTTGCTAATTAGCATTTGGGGGCAGCAGGTTTCAGGGTAGGGTGAGAAAAGCGCATCGCTAGAGGAGAGAGCCCATCGTGCATCTGTTGATTCCTGCGGCTGGAGTCGGACGTCGTATGGGCAGCGATCGCAACAAACTGCTCCTGGCACTCAAGGGGCAACCCATCTTGGCGTGGACCCTGCAGGCCGCTGCCGCTAGCCAAAGCATTGAATGGCTTGGCCTCATTTACCAAGCCGTAGATAAACCTAACCTGCTGGCGATTTTGGATAGTCTGAAACTGACTAAGCCAGTTATTTTAGTGCCCGGAGGCAGCAGCCGACAGGAGTCAGTTTATAACGGCTTGCAAGCCTTGCCACCGACCGCTGAGCAAGTCCTAATTCACGATGGAGCCCGGTGTTTGGCGACACCGGCTCTGTTTGATCGCTGTGCGGCCGCTTTACAGACCTGTTCAGGACTGATAGCTGCTATTCCCGTTAAGGACACGATCAAAATTGTGAATGATCACGGCATGATCGAGGCGACGCCCGATCGCAGTCGTTTGTGGGCGGCTCAAACGCCTCAAGGCTTCCATGTTGCACCGTTGAAAGCGGCCCATGACCAAGGCAAAGCCCAAAATTGGGCAGTGACTGACGATGCGGCCTTGTTTGAGAAAGTGGGACTACCGGTCAAGATTGTGCCTGGTGAAGAGACCAACTTGAAGGTCACTACCCCCGAAGATTTGCAGATCGCGGAGAAAGTATTGAGCGATCGTGAAGCGATCGCTTGAGGTTCAGCATCGAATTCAGCGCATTCTGTGGGCCGGAGACGAAAATGCCCCGTAATGCACCGTGGCCGCTGCTTCGCTGCCAGCATTTTCTCAGAAGCAGCGGCGTTTAATTATCTAAATACCGATGCTTTAAAATCCATTGACCCAGCTTCCCTCTTTACCCAACTAAGTACCGTGCGGCGTAAATTTGCATACGTTCTCTAGAGCGAGGGAGCAGCCGTGCAAAGGGAGCGAGAAACTGAAACGATAGAGTGACTTCTGCCGACGAATACGAGCCATCCACTTCCAACCGTAGCGCTATTTTGGAGAACTCGCGTAACCGGCTAATTCGCGTGACATTGCTGAGGCTGTAAGCCAGTCTAGTAAAGAAAGTCACTAAAGTCACCCGATCGGTCATGCTGAGTCATCGTGATCCCCATCCAGACAACTATACGGCTGCACCTCGCGCTCGACCCAGGCAAAATTTTCTGAGGCGATGGGGACTGACTATTTGGACCATCTTGATGGCGATTAGTTGGCTGGGGTATCTGATGTTTCTCAACGGAGCACCAGGCAATTACTGGTTGGCACAGGCCTACAGCTTTTTGATTGTGGGGGCGGTTCCTGTGGTTCTCGTAGCGGTATTGACGGCCCCTCTTTTTGGCCTCGCCTTTGGCCTGCTGGCAGTTGTCAGCCTGAATCCGAATTGGCGATCGCGGGCCCGACAGGGAGCCCAAAAGCTCTTGGTAATGTTGCTTATTGAGGTGATGGCGATTGCCGTGCTCTTGCCGAGCGGCATTTGGGTGCAGGAGGTGACCCATCGGCTAGCGATCGCGCCTGGGCAAGTGGTGTATCGAGCGATTTATGTATCGCCTCTGGACGATAACTATGGTGACCTGATGCTAGTGCAATGTCGATGGATGGGATTTTGTCATCAGGTCTATCGTAGCTACACTAACAGCATCTCAGCCGGAGCCGCTGACTTAGATTTCAAACCCCAAACTGAGCAAGTAGCGCTGCATCTAGAAGGCCAATGGGTCTATGTGCGATCGCCCGGTGCGCCCGCCTGTAAAGAAGTGCTGCATTCTGGAGAGCGCTATGGCAAGTGCCATTTTACGCCCAGTCAATAGTCTCTGGACCCGGCTTCAGGCAGGGGAATGCCGACTGCTGACGGAGATAGCACATTGACCATGATGGGATGCTCAATCGGCCCAGTCAGCGTTAATAGGGTGCGGCCATCCGGAGAGATAAAGGAGATGTTAGCAATTTCTAGCTGATAAATTTCGTTGAAGTAGACGTACTGCAAACTGTCCTGACCAGCAAAGGCTTTGATGTTGTACTCCGGACTGTAGTAATCAAGCCACGGTCGGCGCTCGCGAATGAGGTCGACCAATGGCAACTCATGATCAACTTGTTGATGGACTTCTAATGCCACATAGGGAGGCACTTCGCCATATTCACCTGTGCGCACCAAGCACTGAATAAAGGTGAAACTGTGGGGGTCATGGAACGTAATGTGCCCGCTTGCCCGCAGCATAGAACGATAGTTGCGGGGAATATCCAGGCTCAGGCCAAACTGTTCTACCTCAAAGGTCTGCAGCGCAGCGCTGGGAATCGCCGGCACCGGAGCGCGACAAGCGCGAGCCAGCGCTGGAGTTGGCAAAATAGAGAGCCCCAGCCCCAGCCATAACCCGACTGGTGTCGTCGCCGTCAAAAGTCGACCCATACAGCTATCCCTCTCATTTCACCGACCCATGCTTACAAAGCATTGTCTCCCAGCGGCGATCGCTGCAGCAACCGCGATGATCTCAGTGGATGAATCATGGGGGCATCCCGTTTTGCTGTGACCGTAAGCGGCGATGTCGACCCAACTGGGCGCTCCGCAGATGACCGCACAGAGGGTGAGCGCAGTGATATCGGGGAGCCGATGCTCCACCAGGTACTCTACTCGCGGGTCTTTGAGCGAGGCACAGTGCTTCAGCAGCGAGCCCGATTCAACAGCCGGTCGACTGAGTCGACTGATCAGACAGCTTCTCTCTACAGCCATTCGTGAAGTATCACTCATTCAACGAGCAGACGTTGGCCCGGCTGGAGCAAACCGCAGTCAGGCAAGACGGAAGGAAGTATGCAACACTACGAAGACCCCTATTGTTACGATGACGGGTTTTCGTTAAATCGTCCTAGAATCCTCGAAACTGATGACAGCAATGGCTCCTCAAAATATGGATTGGCATCGCTTGATTGAGACTCTGGGTGAAATAGAGGTGATTCGCGATCGCACCCAGGTTGACAAGCTTTCCAAAGATTATTATCACTTCAGCCCCATCTTGCAGGCCCAGTTGGCCGACAAAACCGCCGACCTCGTGGTGCGACCCCAGTCAGAGGCTGAAGTCTTGACTGTTGCTCAAGCCTGTGTGGCCGCGCGGGTGCCGGTGACTGTCCGTGGAGCGGGAACCGGCAATTATGGTCAGTGCATTCCTCTCAACGGTGGGGTGATTCTCGATTTGAGCCGGATGAATGCGGTGAAGTGGGTCAAACCCGGCATGGCCTGTGTCGAACCGGGGGCCAAGCTGGCCGCTATTGACAAGGTAACGCAACCCCAGGGTTGGGAAATTCGCATGTATCCCTCGACCTATCGGACGGCGACCATCGGCGGCTTTATTGGTGGCGGCAGTGGCGGTATCGGTTCAATTATGTATGGTCAGTTGCGCGAGCGCGGCAACCTCAACGCCGTTCGGGTGGTGACCCTAGAGGATGAACCACAGGTCATTGAGCTACGGGGCGACGATGTCCAGCAGGTAAACCATGCCTACGGCACTAACGGCATCATTACAGAATTGGAAATACCGTTAGGGCCCGCGTATCCTTGGGCCGAGGTCATCGTCACCTTTGCTGACTTCATGACGGCGGCCCGGTTTGGCCAAACGCTGGGCGACACCGACGGTCTGATCAAAAAGCTGATCAGCATTCATGCCGCACCGATTCCCAGTTACTTGGCTGGATTGAGAGCCTATTTGCCTGAGGGGTGCCATGCCGCCTTGCTCATGGTGGCGGAGCCCTCAATGGAGTTGTTTCAAGAATTGGTCAAAGAATTTGGCGGCAACGTCACTTACTACAAACCCTCTGAGGAAACGGGCAAAAAGACGCTGCTAGCAGAATTCACCTGGAACCATACCACCCTCCATGCCCGCAATGTCGACCCGTCGTTAACTTACCTGCAGACGCTCTTTCCCCACGATCCGGAATTAAAGCTACTGCAGCATATGTACGAGCACTTTGGCGACGAAGTAATGATGCATTTGGAATATTTTCGCGTGGGTGGCGTAGTGGTGCCAGCCGCGTTGCAATTGGTGCGATTTTCTACGCCGGAGCGCCTGCAGGCAATCATTGATTATCACGAAGCCCAGGGCGCGTTCATTGCCAATCCGCACACCTACATTCTCGAAGATGGGGGCATGAAGCAAATCGACCCCGTACAGGTTAATTTCAAAGCGCAGGTTGACCCCCATGGATTGCTGAATCCGGGCAAAATGCGAGGCTGGTTAGAGCGGCCGGCCGGTTAGGGTGTGTATACCCTAAAGGCATTCAAGAAAGGCGGAGTTGCCCAGAGGGCATGGGTGGTTGGGGGCATAGAGACCGTTACGCTGCCCGCGTAAAGATTGCCGGCGATCGCTCTGACAAGTTGCGCTGAGTCGCTTACACTCAATATAGATTTCCTGGTACTCATGCACTAAGGGGATATTTTTCTTGATGTCCCAATGGAGTTTGCCGGTAATGGATGCTTATGGGTTGAATTGGCGCTTAAGTCTCGGCATTGGGATGGCGATCGCGATTTTCCTACTCATTTTGCTGGTCAAATTATTGCTACCGTGGCTGATGCTCTTGGCTGGTGTGGGTGCATTGGGATACGGGTGGCACCGCCATCGACGGTTTCAACAGCGCTTATATCAGTGCTTTTATCGCTGTCTAGAGCAGCACCAAGGCAGATTCAGCGCCCTTGATTTTGCGATCGCGGCTCACGTCACCGGTCCCCAAGCCCGCAGTTTTTTAGACCTCATCAAGGTTCAGAAGTGGAGTTTTGACGCTTGTCCGACCTCACCGCCTGCGGCACCTCTCCTTCTCAAGGAGAGGCTTAATGACAGTCTGCTTTCGCTCCTTTGCAAGGAGCGGTTAGATGAGGTTTTGATGGCCAA
>JBCDAJ010000215.1:0-7134 GCA_039185935.1 Cyanobacteria bacterium P01_F01_bin.56
CCCGAACCGTTTGGCTAACTGGCGTTGCGAAATTGATTCGTCCTCGTAAGCCTTGATAATTTTGCGACGGAAGTCGATAGAGTAAGCTTTCATCTCGGTTTTTTGGAGCAATTCAAGTAGTATTAAGTGTACCTTACCAGGTCGGGAAGGGCTATAACGAGCTTCAGCTAATAGAGAAAATGCCTCATCCGTGACACTTGCTTCACGAACTAAATGTCTAAAATACTCTTGCACTTTCTCGTATGCTTCCAGTCTCTTCTCAAAAAGGTCGAGCCGCAGCTTATCTTTGTTGGTCTGATATTGACTAAAAGCAATCCAGCTTCCAAAGCTCCCAACAATTAGCGTGATAAATGCTGGAGTTAATTTGACGATTACATCTAGCCAAAGTGGAACTGTCATAAATATATTTTGCTCTCGATCAATGGCTTTAAAGATCTTGTAAGCTGTCAAAATTGGAAATCTATTTTCGACTTTTTCATCTCGATCAGCACGCGAGGCTTCCACACTAAATCGGCAAATCCCGTTTTGCCCTTTTTGCTGCCCTTGTGGATGCGTTCTTCGTAGGTGGCTCCGGCTTCAATTGCTCCCTCATGCCCAAACGCGCGAAAGAACTTGTCTAAGAAAAGCTGCTCTTCGCCTTTTCGTCACCCTTAAGGTACTCATTGACGTACTGCACAAAGGTGTGGAGGCGCTGTTGGGTTTCACTCATGACCAGGACGACCGTCTGATGCTCTACTCAAAACTTACCCAGATTGTTCAGATCCGCCCGGACTACGGCAAAAACTTATCGGTCGTGTGTGTTTGAGCAACGCATAGGTGCTGGGGGCGATCGCCTTTGAGCGCTGTCAGCGCACCTTGTACAAACTTGATGGAGCAACTGCGATGGTTGCTCGACTGTTATGAAGGGCGATGATTAGGGTTTTGGATGGCGAACCCTGGAGAAACGTAATCTTTGGGCAAATAATTGGCCGGAATGGTGGAATGGTTGCCGTCGCGCAGAGCCGAAAAATGGGGTGAGAGAATTTCGATATCGGCTTCATTACATTTGTCTTGAATGTTTTGATGCAGCGCTGAGTAAATGCGCGGCATCTTTTCAGGAATGGTGGTGTAAGCGTTGAGCTGATAACTGACGTTGAAATCGTTCAAGTTGGTTTGTAAAACGAAGGGTTCAGGCTCGGTCACGATATAATCTGTTGCTTTAGCCGCCTCCATAAGGACCTCATGAACCTTGCGCCAGGGCACGTCGTATCCCAACGTGATGGTGGTGTAAAGGAGCAGTTGACCATTACATTCGCGGCAAATAGCGGTGTAGTTGATGACATTATTATTCAGCACTGAAGCATTGGGAATGGTGACAGTCTCTTGTTTGGGTGTCACCACCCGAGTAACAAATAAAGATTTGTCTTGCACAGTGCCCACAGTGTCATCAATGCAGATAAAGTCCTCCAATTGGAACGCTCGTGTGTAAATCAAAATCAAACCGGCTAAGGCATTTGACACCGCTGAAGACGAGCCCAACGTCAGCAGCGCGCCCACAAACAGCGAAACGCCCTGAAAAGCGGGTGAACCAAACCCTGGCATGTAAGGGCCAGCCATAACAAGGGCGATCGCGATAATTAAAAACAGCGCTAAGCGATTTGTCGGTTGCACCCATTCTTCATAAAACCAGGGGTAGGCACCAGGGCGGCCCAACTCGGTAATCACCTGCTGGGCAAATTGCACCAGATAGTAGGCGATGACGGCGATGAACCCGAGCATTGCCAAGTTGGGCAAATAAGCGACAAAAGCTTGCACTAAAGCGCTGAGGCGAAAGGCAATGTCTTGCAAGAGGCTGTCGCCGAGGGCCTCTGTTGTGGGGAATTGACTCAGTACAAACGGTACGTACAAGTACAGTGCCACTAAAATCAAAACGACTCTGGCAATGCGCACGAGGTTACTAAGCAGATAACTAGTGGAGCCAGCGCCAAGCAGTGGAAAAGAGCGAATGTGTAGCCTTAGCGTCCCGGCTTCTCGCTGCTCTTGAATGCGAATAAGCAGTTTAGAGGCGAGCAAGAATAAGCCCCGGAAAAATATCACCAGCACTATCGTGCTCATTAGAGTGGCCACAATGCTAATGACCAAGTTACGAACGCTACGCTCGTCGCGATATTCTGCTAACTCTGTACTAATGATCTCGACGGCTGTTCTGGCCAACTCAGGATGGGCTTCACCATAGGCCTCGGCATCGGTTTCACTAATGGTGAGCAACACGGTATCACCAGCCAAGACAATGCTTTGCTGTGCCTCTATTTCGACCCGAATGTCATCAGGTTTAATGACCGGGTTTCGGGTAACTGCACGCAGGCGTTGTTCAATAATTCGGGCGCGCTCTTCGGCAGTGGCAACGCCCCCAACTCCTTGACGAATCTGAAAAATCACCTTGCCGTCAAGGGTTATAGGAAAGCCATCGACTTCATTGCTGATTTCGGTGTCAACTTCACTCGATACCGTAGCGTCGATAGTATCCGTGGCGGCATCTTGTCCCCAAGCCGGGGTCATCACAGTGAATAGAACGACTGTGATTAACAACAGCAACCAACGACTCCAGCGGTGACGCCAAAATTCAAACCGACCTCGCAGAAATGTCATGCGGTGCCCTACCCCCTAGCGAGAAACAGTCAGAAGTTTTACGCCTCTCACAACAGTACTGAATCATTGAATATTCTGATTGAGATGTCAGACAAATGTGACTTTTTGAAAACCGTTAAGGCTGTTGATGTTGTGGCGCTGAGGTCAACAATTGGCAGTTAGAAAGTAGGCGATCGCTGGCCCCGTTGAGCATCACCGTGTGGCAAAAAAGATTGATGAGAAAACAATATAAGAGCGGCAATAGGCTCAGACAATGAGCCCATTTTGACCATCTAGATTAGCTATGGCGGAATGCGGAATGCTGAATCGGAGTTCGGAATGAAAACGCTAACCATAGCCAGTCGCCGCTAGATTTGAACAGGGTAGATCGCTGGAGACTGGATTTGGCAAGATTTCCAGTTCTGCCTTGCCTTTTGCCTTTTGCCTTTTGCCTTCTGCCTTCTGCCTTCTGCCTTTTGCCTTTTGCCTTCTGCCTTCTGCCTTTTGCCTTTTGCCTTCTGCCTTCTGCCTTTCGCTGTATGTGGTCATCCCAGAAATTACCACTGTCCTAACCTACTAATTGCGGATCGCCAGATATCTGGAAGCACAGAAACCCGTGACGGCAATGCTCAGCATCATTCGCACGGATCAACCTCTGCCGGGCAATCCTCTGGAATCGCCTTAGCTCACTACGGTTGCTGATCCTCATGATTAAGGCACTGGTTGGCTACGCTTTTCGAGCCAGAGTAAGCACCCGTTTAAGGTGAATGCCAGGATCGCCACAGCGATAGAACCGGCCCAGATTTTATCAATTCGGTTAGTTTGGATGCCGTCAAATAAGAGTTTGCCTAAACCGCCCGCGTTAAACTTAGCGCCAATAGTGGAGATCGCGATCGCCACGACAGCGGCAACTCGCACACCCGCAACGAAGACGGGCAAGATCAATGGCACCTGTACCCACCACCATTGCTGCCAACGATTCATCCCCATGCCGGTGGCGGCTTCGAGCACGGAATGATTGATCCCGGCGAGGCCAACCGTCAGATTACGGACCAAAATGACTTGGGTATAAATCACCATAGCCACGATTACAGACGTGGCGTTTAAGCCAAACAGCGGAACCAGAAAGATGATGAGGGCCAGGCTGGGAATAGTGTAAAAAATTCCTAGCAGTCCCATTACAGGAATTGATAACCAGCGAAATCGATGAATCAGCAAGGCGATCGGCACTGCCATCAACACCGCGATCGCCAGCGCGCTGAGGGTCATTTGCAGGTGTTGCCAGACCAGGATGGCGATTTCACCAGGATGGGTCAGCAGATACAGCATCAGCGCTTGGCCTCCAGGGCGCAAGTGCGAATGTGCTCCAGGGTCAGTTGTCCGACCAGTTGGCCATCTTTCATCACCTGGAGTTCCGGGGCACCGGTTTTCAACATCAGTGAGAGAGCCTCGCGTAAATTTGCGATCGCTTCAATTCTCGGATTGTTTTCCAACTGGTCCTGCTCAGTTAAAGGCACCATCGCCGCATTTACCGGCAACAAGCCCAACTGTCGCACCATGTCGTCAGCTCCCAATAATTGATGGACAAAGGGATCGGCCGGTCGAGTCAAGAGGTTGAACGGCGTGCCAAATTGAACGATGCGTCCAGCATTCATCACGATGATGCGATCGCCTAGCCGTAAAGCTTCATCCACGTCATGGGATACAAAGAGAATGGTTTTGTGGAGTTGTTGCTGCAGTCGCAAAATTTCTGCTTGCAAAGCGCTCCGAGTAATCGCATCGATCGCGCCAAAGGGTTCGTCCATCAATAGATAATCGGGATTTCCCGCAAGGGCTCTAGCAATGCCTACCCGCTGCTGTTGGCCACCCGAGAGTTGGGCCGGATAGCGATCGCGATAATCGGCGGGCGACAACTTGACCAACTCCAGCAGCTCATCAACCCGCGCCTGAATTTTGCTCTGAGGCCACTTCAGCAGCTTTGGTACAACGGCAACATTATGCGCCACCGTCATATGGGGAAACAATCCCGACTGCTGAATCACATATCCGATCTTTTGCCGCAGGGTTGTTGGCCTCAACGCTTGAATGCTTTGCCCTCCGATCTGGATGCGCCCCGCCGTTGGCTCATAGAGCCGATTTACCATCTTGAGCAACGTGGTTTTGCCACAGCCCGACGGCCCCAAAATGACCACCAACTCCCCCGACTGGATTTCGCAAGTCACTTGATTCACTGCGGGTTGCCCAGCCCCTGTAAATTGGAGCGTGACTTGTTCAAACAGAATGTTGCCCATTCTAAAAATCCATTAGGATGTCAAAAACTTGGGTCGGCAAACGGCTACAGCTAGCCCTTATGGCACAAGAATCGCACGCTCTTCCAGAATCTCCGCCCCTCGTCAACCACAGAATGGGATGCTAACTTAGGGAGTTGCGCTTTAATAACATCCCACCGACCCTGCCACCCATCCACCCTGCCACAGTCTTGTCCGGGTACTTTATTTTCAAGCCGATCTCTTAGGCCATTGTGTACTACATAAGCTGCATTTGGTTCAGGCCATCTAAGATGTCTAAAGCCCTGCTCTGACAAGGGTTTTAACTCTAATTTCTGCACTTTGCTAGATTGCCTGGCGGCAGCAGTCGCCCTCCCTTTTCAGGTTCTAGCTCCCCTTGCGCCGCCACTCCTCTGTTCTGAAGAACAGTATGCAAATTTATGCCGCCCGATATTAGCTTAAATACCCAATTTTTTCATTAAGAAGGCAAGCCAGTGACAATGAAATGCCTCAAGAAACCACGTTAGGATTCACCGTCACTATTCTCAAGCCATCCGTACTCTACTAAAAATGCTTGCGCTACCGCCTCGGGCTCTTGGGCTTCGCCAGTTACTTGATAGTTGAGAGACTGCATAACCTCATCGGTAATGACAGGAGCCAGCTCATTCAAAATGCTCTGCACCTCAGGGTTGGCCTCAAGCAGTTCTTGGCGCACCACAGGGGCTACTTGATAGGGCGGAAAGAGTTTTCGATCATCCTCCAAGACCACCAGATTAAAGGCACTAATCTCGCCATCGGTGCCAAAGGCCACGGCAACGTCGGCCTCGCCATCGACTAAACCTTGATAACGTAGCCCGGCATCCACAGCTTTGTAACCTTTCAGTTGAAAGTCTCCATAAGCGGCTTGCAGACCTGGCAGCCCATCTTCTCGAACTTCAAACTCGGGTGGCCCAATTAAGGTGAGTTCGCTCGCCTGAGCAACGAAATCTGAAATGGTGGTAATGCCAAGCTCACGAGACTTTTCTGTAGTCATGGCCAACGCTTGGGTGTTATTCATTGGCGATGGCTCTAACCAAACTAAATTGAATTGCTCTTCGTACTGCGTTGAGACGGTAGCATAAACCGTCTCTGGGTCGCTACTGGCCTCCGCTTTGAGCACTGTTAAAAGACCCGTGCCCGTATATTCCGGATATAGGTCAATTTCACCACTTTCAAGGGCCGCTTGGGCAACCGGCGTCCCCCCTAAGTTCAGCTTGCGCTCGACTTGATAGCCAGCATCTTCGAGGACAAGAGCATAAATTTCACCCAAAATTAGCTGCTCGGTAAAGTCTTTAGACCCTATGCGAATGACATCGCCGCCACCGCTGCTGCCGGCACAGGCGACAGCTAGTAGGGCTGCACAGACGAACAGGGTTATGGGGGATAACCAACGCCGCAAAATTTTCATAGCTCCGGGTCTCAAGATTCAGAAACTTAGCAGATACACGCCTTTGAGAATAGCACTTGGGTTTGCTGAGCAATCTACTGTTTACCGCAACGCCTGAGAGGATTGTCAGTCAATATCGTGTGGTGAGCAAACCTGCAACGTTGAGGACTCACTATAGCGATCCGCAATCAGGTCAGGACAGTGGTGATTTCTGAAAGCCACACACAGTGAAAGGCAGAAGGCAAAAGGCAGAAGGCAGAAGGCAAAAGGCCAAAGGCAAAAGACAGAAGGCAAAAGGCCAAAGGCCAAAGGCCAAAGGCAAAAGGCAAAAGGCAGAAGGCCAAAGGCAAAAGGCCAAAGGCAAAAGGCAAAACTGGAAATCTTGCCAAATCCAGGCTCCAGCGATCTACCCTGTTCAAACTTAACGGCAACTGGCTATAGTTAGCATTTTATTCCGAACTCTGTAGGGCTCTGCCCTTCCCGAAGGGTATTCAGAATCCTGCATTCTGCTATACCTCTGACGACTGCCGCTGGAAAATCATAATCCTCGAATTCAACTTACGGATGATTGTTATCTAATACCGTGCAGGATGAATTTGCATACTGTTCTCTAGCATGGGGGAGCAGGGGAGCTAGAAACTGAAAAGGAAAGAAGAACTTTACTATCGAGTTCTATAGCGGTTCTCACTCTGACGAGGTACAGTAGCAGCAATTTGTGAACCAGTTTTCGATATCTTTCAAAGAAACAGATTCGAAGGCTTCTTCTATGGCTTTGGCTAAGTCTGGGTAGGTTCTCGCTTCCAGTGAGCGCAGGCTCGACTTCACCTTTGACCA
>JBCDAJ010000216.1:0-6977 GCA_039185935.1 Cyanobacteria bacterium P01_F01_bin.56
GGCCGAAAGACATGCGCAGCACCTCAAAATCGACTGGCAATTCTCGCTCACCTCTGCCCGCACCAAACTGCAGCGGCACTACGACAAAATCTATCCCCAGAAAGCAAACATAAAAACCGAATAAACTTAATTTACAGAGTAGTTAGTTGCCAGGGTTTCCGAAAGGGCGTCAGCGCAAATATCCAGTCAAAAATCGCCTGTGTTCTGGGTAAATGAAAGGCTGATGTAATGACATGTAACCGTTGTAGTTGCAGTGGCTCAATGTGCTGTAGCCGGACAAAGTAGGCGTTACCAATGGTGTCTAATGAAACGGTCTCAGGCAAGATGCGGGAGCCCTCAATGCCCCGATGCTGCAGATAGCGGGCGGCAGCTACAAACTCCAAAATGGGGAAGCCGTTGACATCTAACGGTGGGGGCTTATGAGTTGTGCCAGCACTCAAGGGGATCAAGAACCGGGGCGGTGGAGCATGGGCGAGATCGCCCGCTCTAATCGCGCTTGCACCCATGGCGTCACGTCCCCTAATGTCGTCAACCCACCGCCTGGGATCAGCACCGCATCCACCATATTCACTGACTCCATCATCCTTCAGTGCTTGCCCTCATCAGCAACGGATTGTTCTTACTGGCAAATTACTCGCATGGTCAGGTGTTTGCCCTGCCCCAGCGATAGCGAAACATAAGACGACCCAAATGGATGCCTGAAAAAATCAACACCCTTGTATTGCCGGTTGCATTCAGTTCAGGCCATCTAAGATTGCTAAAGCGTCTTTATAGCAAGGATTTTACCGCTGCAATATGGCGCTCTGACTGCGGCAATTTGTCATCACCATCACGGTTTTGCACATTCGATACAGCATGAAGACTCCGAGGCAAAACTAAATTGAGATTTTGTCCTCTATGAGAGTATATTAAGAAATAAGAAGAGCCTTCTCCGCATGCCGCTGGAGAATGTTCCTCATAGTGATGATTGCCAGGATGGTCTTTCGTGAATTCGTCGACACATCCTGGCTTTTTTGTCGTTCACCCGTTTAGAGAGTCGCTATGGCTAGCAAAGAGCAAGTTCAAAAGCACTTGTCCATCAGCTCTAATATTAAACTCAGCCCCAATGTGCCCAATGAAAAGGCCGAGCAGGCTCGTAAGCTCCGCATTGTGGAGCATATTAATCGCAGTAAGGGTTAGAGATACGCCATCGGATTAACCGGTGAGCCGTTTTGCCGCACTTCAAAATGCAAGTGCGGCCCAGTCGACAAACCGGTAGAACCAACTGCAGCGATCGCCTGTCCCTGACTCACCGATTGCCCCACGCTAACGAACAAGCGACTGCTGTGGGCATACAGCGTGGTGATGCCGCCACCATGGTCAACAATCACTGTGTTGCCATAGCCGCCATACCAGCCTGAAAAGATCACGCGGCCCGTATCAGCTGCATAGATGGTTGTACCCGTGGGCGCGCCAAAATCGACCCCAGCATGTAACCGAGAAGTGCCGAGAATAGGGTGACGCCGGTAGCCAAATCGGCTCGTAATTCGTCCATTGACCGGGAAAACAAATACCCCGGTGCCACGGACAACACCCGTCGCAGAGGCAACCTTTTGGCGAATGAGGGCAGCAATTTCTTCAGAATCTTTAGCTAACTGAGCTTGTGCGGCCTCTAGCGCTACTTGATTAGTTTCTAAGCGCCCAATTAAAAGTTCTTGTTGAGCCGCTTCGGCTTCGTACTGCTGCTTTTTCGCTAACAGTTCTTGGCGCAACAAAAAGACTCGCGTCTTTTGAGCCTCCACCACAGCGCGCTGCTGTTTGATTTCATCGGCTTTGGTTTTGAGCTCAATGAGCACATTGCGATCCGCGTCATAAACGCGTCGCAACTGATAGCGGCGATCAAGAAATTCATTGAAATTTTCACTCTGCAGCAGCACGGCCCAGCCTTCGCCTCCCCGTTGTCGCTGCAAAAACTGCAGTCGCCCCACTGCCGCCCGTCGGACTTCTTCATAGGCTGTTTCCGCTTTGAATAAATTGCTCTCTAGTCCTTCAAGCTGTTGCTCAGCCATGGCTAGCCGCGATTCTGTCTCAGCAATTTGCTCTGCCGTAGCCGCGATCGTATTTTGCAACAGATCCAAATTTTGCTCAGCTTGATTCGTTTGCCGTTGTAACTGCTCCGTTTGCTGCTTGAGATGTTGGCGTTTTTGGTCAATCGTCTCCTTTTGTTCTCGCAGGTCTTCGATCGATTGGCTTATCAGTAAGGGGCTTCCCATCGCCTGCACTGGCGTATGCATAATCAAGCTGTGGCAAATGGCGATCGCAACTGCCAACACGACTGTGCTGACCCACCACCGCCGCCTGCGCACTCTTGACGTTTGTAGCATTCGCTTTGCTGTCATGTTCATCACATTCACTCTCAAGGCCCTTGAATTAGTGCGATCGCAGCCAACCCCAACGAGAATCACCGCATTTTAGCGACAAAGGGCGATCGCGGAAAAACCTTCCCAAAACTCGCAGGATGCTTTCAGCAAGATTCACATCGATGAATGCTTTGAATGCTTTTGCGCCGTCAACCGCTACATGTAGATCTATCGCAGACAAAATTTACTACATATAGCTGGATTCAATGGCAATTTATAAACAATTGCAACTATGGTGCCGCCCATAGTGTGTTTTTAAGGCGGCTGTCTCCGCGCGTCAATCTCGTATTCATTCCAGCGTTCTACAGATGGTCAGTGCCATTGCCTTAACGCCAAGCGAGCTCAATTGAGTGATGCCCAATCTTTGGATTGCGTGGCCGCCTACCATCTCGGCACGCGCTTGTACCGTCAGCCGCAGTTTGATCAGGTCATCCCAAACTACTAAAACCCTGATTTGACAAGCATTTTGAATACTACTACATCAATAGTCTCATCCTTGACCGCCGTGGTCAGTATCGATAAGCGTAATGATGAACCGCCGGGGATTTGATATGGCGACGCTAAATCAGTCGTGAAAATTTGCTAACAAAGCTGCCTGCTAATCTACACCTCTAAGCTCAATGCCCATCAACAACTCGATACAATAAATAAAGGCAAGGATAGTCGGTGCTTGGATATGTCTCGACAAGGCTGTAGCAATTACTGTTAGCTGTTTTGGTCGGCGCGTCATCCATCGGGCAACCCAAACAAGCATTAACTGAGTTCTCTTGGCTACTGCTAAAAATTTAAACCTGACATTATTTGTTAGCGCAAGTGTCATGCGAACTAGGAGGTATATCGATGGGCTACGATTTTGACTTATTTGTAATTGGCGGAGGGTCCGGTGGTATTTCTTCTGCCCGGAGAGCCGCACAATACGGAGCCAAAGTTGCTGTCGCCGAATCGTGGACACTGGGCGGCACCTGCGTCAATCGTGGCTGTGTTCCCAAAAAGTTGATGATGTATGCGTCACGCTTTCCTGAACAATTTCATGCCGCTACTGGTTATGGCTGGAATGCTGTTGACAACAAATTTGCTTGGCCTCAATTGATCAACGCTGTTGAGAGCGAGCTCAAGCGCTTAAACGGCATTTATGAAGGCATGTTAGACCGGTCCAATGTGCAGGTCTTTCCAAAGTATGCGAGCTTTTTAGACGCCCACACGCTGGATGTGGGGGGTGAGAAGGTAACTGCCGACAAAATTTTGATTGCGGTTGGCGGCAAACCCGTTGCACCTCCTCTGCCAGGGATTGAGCACGCGATTACTTCAGACGACATTTTTCATCTGCCAGAACAACCGCAAAAAGCAGTCATCTTAGGCGGTGGTTATATCGGTTGTGAGTTCGCCTGCATTCTTAATGGATTGGGGACCGATGTTACCCAGGTCATTCGGGGTGAAAAAATCTTGCGGGGCTTTGATGAAGACATCCGCGATGAAATTCAAAGCAAGATGATTGCCGACGGCATTCAGCTCATGACCCAGACGACGATCAAGCACATCACCAAAACCGAGACCGGTGTGGATGTTTGTGTCTTGATGAATGGCCATGAAGAACACATTTTGGCTGATGTGGTGAGTTTGGCGGCTTTAGGGCGTGAACCCAATGTTGACAACTTGGGCTTAGAAAATACCAAAGTTGAGCTGGCCGCTGGCGCGATCGCCGTCGACAAATATAACACCACTGCGGAACCCAACATTTTTGCCGTAGGCGACGTGACTGACAAAGTCAACCTGACCCCAGTGGCCATTTCTGAAGGGCGAGCCTTTGCCGATACGCAATTTGGTGGCCAGTCGCGCACGATGAGCTACGAAAATATTCCTACGGCGGTCTTTACCTCCCCAGAAGCCGCCACGGTTGGGTTAACTGAGGCTGAGGCAATCGCTCAGTACGGTGAAGCGGGCGTCAAGGTTTATCGCTCCAAATTTCGGCCCATGTTCTACACATTGCCAAATATCCAGACTAAGACCCTGATGAAGCTAATCGTGCATGTTGAGAGCGATCTCGTCCTGGGGGCGCATATGGTTGGTGATGATGCCGCTGAAATTATTCAAGGTGTCGCCATCGCGTTAAAAACCGGCGCGACCAAGGCCAACTTTGACGCGACTGTCGGCATTCACCCCAGCGCCGCCGAAGAATTTGTCACGATGCGCTAATGCCTGCTCCCTCATAGCTGCATAACAAGATAGTCATCTCAGGCAATTTACCTGGGATGGCTATTTTTACGATAGAAAGCTTTGAAGCTGACCGCTGTTTTAGCGTCTCCCAGCAACATAGAAACTATCCTAGTACTCGGTGGCATCCCTACCGTTTCTAGCTTTTAGCTCTCCCTACCGCGCTGCTCACCCGCTCTAGAGAACGATAGATAAATTCATCCCGAACGATACCGGACGGCTTTAGAGCGTGCTATTTCGGGTTAGGGATCGGCTTGAAAATAAACTCCCTGGGCAAGACTGTGGCCGGGTGGATGGGTAGCAGGGGAGTTGGGCGATTATTTACGCGCGACTCCCTGGGGATGTAAAGACTAAGCGACTGCAGGGAGGTCAGAGGGGTCAGGGCGCTGTGCGATCGCCTTAGCTGATTTTGCAGCTTTGCCTGACAGGATGCGATCGCCCGATTCGGCGACTTTAAGCACATCACACCCAGGTGGAGCGGGAAATGCACAAGCTAACTTCGCTGCGACATTGGGGGGCGCTTCAAAGAGCAAATTAGTAAAGCCCTCTGCCTCATGTTGATTAATCAACTTGGCTTGCAGTTCAAACAACCTCAAGGCAACTAACGGATAAGCTTGCCGTGGAACCCCCAACAACGCCCAGCCCTTCTTCTCTTTGGCCCGCCGAAAGCGCACCGTTTCCCAAATTGGCGAAGCAAAGGATACATCGGTAGGCGTGGTGATCAGACTCGACATAATAGCTCATCCATGAACATATGTTCTATTTGATATTAGTTCGCTTGTACTTTTTCGGCAAGTCTCTAAACAGTCTCTTTACAGATATGGGACGGCGATCGCCCGCCGAGGACACCTCAACGTGAAGAACGTAGACACAAAATCGCACGGTAATATCGCAAGTGCGCTTTGAAGACGTCATTGCGATTTCCAAGGCAGCAGTCTTGCCCTCAGGCCCCTCCCATTCACGAAGGATTTACCGTAAAATAGTAAGTCTGTGAATAAAACTGACCGTTCTGGAGAAGCTAATGCCTCGTCACTGTGACCTCACTGGCAAAAAGGCCAACAACGCCTTCGCAATTTCCCACTCTCACCGTCGTACTAAGCGCCTGCAAGAAGCGAATCTGCAATCTAAGCGGGTTTGGTGGCCTCAAGGCAAGCGTTACGTGAAACTGCGTCTTTCCACCAAAGCAATTAAAACCCTTGAAAAGAAAGGCATCAATGCGATGGCTCGTGAAGCTGGTATTGATTTGTCGAAATACTAAAGGCTATTGAACTTGTGTGACGGTCAGTCGCGCCCCATAGTCAATTCCCTGAGAGATCTGATGCTTTCGGGGAATTTTGTTGGTTATGTACGGTGTTGCATCGACTAGGCCGCTCTGTAGCCGCATGCGGAATTCTTGCAGGAGTCAGCGGATTGTGTGTCCATCCCAGAACCCAAGGCTGTCGTGACCTAACTGCACCCACCAGCATCGTGACTTTTCCCTGCAGCTAACAAGAAGGCAGTTTGTTCTGAGTCAGCACTCAGCCTTCATCACTAGAGCCGACAATAACTGGCCAAAGTAGGTTCATACCAAATGTCATCTGCTTCTATCGGTGAAACTCAGCTATCAGTCTTACTGGCATCGTTGCAGCCCCAGTTGCATTCGTCAGTTTTCGTCTTTGTCACGCTGCCAACCGCAACAATGCCTCCAGGTTTGGCACCCGTTTGTCAGTTTCAGGAGGCAGAAGGCTTGACGCTAATCGTGCCTCAATCACAGGCTGAACGCGCTCAACTGCCTTACCAGTATCCCAGCCGCATGATCACTTTGGCCGTGCACTCTAGCTTAGCGGCGGTCGGCATGTTGGCTGCCATTACTCAGGCCCTTGCGGCCGAAGGCATTAGCACCAATGTTGTATCAGCTTATTTTCATGACCACCTGTTTGTGGCCTGCGATCGCGTTCAAGATACGTTAGATTGCTTGGCCAAACTGGCAATTCAAGGAAACTGCCACATCCCCCCCGAGCAAATCAGTCAATAGTAGAGCAGCGTCGCTATCACCCGCATTTGAGCGGCCAATACGGCACCTTAACTGCGTTCCCACAGTGTTGTCATCGTTTGAGTAACGCAGATCAAAGAGCCTTTATGACGCAGGAGGTGCAGTCAAGACAACGAATTCGCTGCAAAGCCGCATAACGCTTCAGGCCCAGATATCTTGCCGAGCAATTAGATTAAGCGGATGTAGTCAGCTGTGCCTTTGCGGGTGACAAGGCGAGTCTAAAGTAGGCTGGACAAAGCTTTGAGAAAATAGAGAGGCAAAAAAATAGGGAAGCTTTCAGGCCTCCCCCAATAAAATATGTTGCCTGCATCATACCAAAGTACGCTTCGGGCACA
>JBCDAJ010000217.1:0-6922 GCA_039185935.1 Cyanobacteria bacterium P01_F01_bin.56
GAGCTCAAAGTCAATGCTGTTGCTGCCGGGGGATAAGACGCCGCCACTGCCGCCCCGGAAGTCGCCGTTATTGTCGCCAAAGAGGGCATAAGGCGCCACATTCTCGGTGCGAACCACTTCTCCTTCATTGAAGTTGAGCACCATGCTCTCTACCAGACCCGATGCCAAGTCATCGTTGGGCAAGAAGGCCGCAATCGTGACGTTCCGCTCAGCAATATCGCTGGCGAGCACCGTATCGCCATCACTGAGGGGGGTAATCAGAACGTCGGTATCGGCATCATAGAGACCCACCGAGAGGCCGATGGTGCCCGTGATGTCATCCACGACGGTGAAGCTTTGACTAATGCTGGCGAGCAGGTCGCCCTGACCTCGATTCTCAGCATAGAGGTCAAAGGTGATGTCGTTGCTACCGACTGCTAGCACAGCGTCTTGGCCCCGGAAGTCGCCGTTGTTGTCCCCAAAGAGGGCATAGGGGGCCACACTTTCCGTGCGGGTAAATTGCCCCTGATTCAGATCGAGCACCATGCTTTCCACCTGACCCGAGAAGGCACTATCGTCGGGCACCAGCGCCGCGATGGTGATGTCTTTGCCCAAGATCTCACTGGCCAGCACTTCGGTGCCTTCATCCAGGGTGGCAATCAAGGTGTCGGTATCGGCATCATAGAGTCCGATATCAATGCTGTCGCTGGCGCTATCAGTCAAGGTGGCGGTGAGTTCGTAATTACCGAAAAAGACGCCCACCTCTGGAAACGTCCAGCCGCTACCGCTGAACTGTGTGAAGGGGTCGTAGTTGCGATTGCCCAGTTGACTGACGCCCACGTAGTAAGTTCCTGCAGTTTCGGCACTGAATTCGATAAACGGGTCACGAGAAAACTCTTCGCCAGGAGCCGCACGGTCGTTGTTAGCCGCCAGCTCGTTGCCCTCCGCATCAAACAGTCGCAGTTCGGTATCGACTGTCTGAGGGATATCTAGCAGTGCGGGAAAGATCACCCCATCTGGGTAAAGGGAAATATCAGAAAAGTCTTCGCTTCCATCAATATCTAAAGCAACGGTCTGACTTGTTTCTAAAGTGAATGAGTAGAAGTCTACATCCTCGGAAAAGCCAAGAAATGCTCCACCCGACTCTCGTTCAAGCCCAGATAAACCCCCACCAATGGATACCATCGGGTTATCGACACTCAAACCTAAAGCATTGGCTTCAGGTAGCGTGCTATTGCCCTCAATTTCTTCTGGAGAACTCGCCTGTCCGGGTGTATCCCCTAGAGAAAAGATAACTTCAGCTAATATCTCAGTGGTTTCATAGCTGTCGCCAGGTTCTACTGTAAATGTGGCTGTTTCACTCCCCTCAGCAATGCCATCATCAAGAATCGGTAAGCTCACGATAGCTTCTTGTTCAGTCAGGGTGATGTCCAGCCCATCATCCCGCAACGCCGCCAGCGTGCCCCCCTCTACCTCAATGGCCTCAGTATCAAAATCAGCGAGAGCCTCGGTACTGAGACTGACGGTTAAGCCTTCTGCTGGTGGTGGTGCACCCAAGTTTAAGCTTAGAGTACCAACACTTCCTTCCGATTCAATCAAAATATCGCTAGATGCACTGGGCGTGACAAAAATTTGGGAGTCGGGATTATCCGCGATCGTGACGGTGACTTCACTGGCATCGGGGTCGATGCTGTAGCCAGGTTGGGATTCCAGAGCAAAGGTGAGTTCGACGATGCCCTCTTGAAACGTGATTGGAGGCAGATCCGTATCAGCCGTTAGCTCGTCAAAGGCCGCCAGGGTAATGGTGGCCTTTTGTTCGGTGATGTTGAAGAGAAAGCCTGAGCGATCAGCGTTAGAAATTGGAAAATCGCCGCCCGTGATATCGGCATTCAGCACATCAAACTGGCTGAGGACGCTACCAAGAAGCGTGTTTTCATCACTATCCAGCAACACCGTCACGCCTTCTTCTGGCGGCGGTTCAGACAGGGTAAAGGTCAGCGTCGTTTCAGTGCCTTCGGTTTCAATCAGCTGTGTTTCGCTAATGCTAACGCCCACTTCAGGACCAGTGAATCCGCCTCCTCCAGAGGCGGGAATATCCTCTAGCGAGTCATAGTAAGTCACTTCTGTTGTCCCAGCATCAGGGGCAATCTCATAGCCCTCCCCTGGCTGCAGAAAGAAGGTGACGTCCTCGGCTCCGTCGGTTTCTAGAGGCTCGTACACATCGCGATAAGGATCTATGCCATTAAATTCCCACCTGAAAGAGGCTTGATCAGTAGCTTCAAGGGCGACTGTCATAGTCGGCTGTTCGATCAGGAGCCGAATCCCTGTGGGAATACCTTCCTGATTATAAAACGCACCTAGGGCTTGTCCGCCGATAGTGCTGGGGAGTTTATCTTGTTGATTAAGCGAAACGTAGTCGAATAGATTGGCGCTGCTGTTTAGGACAAACTCAATGCCCCCTTCCGGAATTTCGCCTTCTGCTCGAATCGTGAAGTTGACAGTAGAAACGCCATCTTCGATAAACTCCACCACTCCAGGGATAAGATTCCCCTCGCTATCCTCAGTATTGGGATTTGACTCCAAAGAGAGGGTCGGCGGATTGGTGACGTTGGGGTTGCTGACAGGGGGGGTAGGCGTCCCCGTTTTACGAGGATTATCGGGAGTTAATAAATCGATCTCGAGTTCGTAGTTCCCAAAGACGATTTTGTTTTCTACTCCCAAACCTGGGACCTCGATGCTGTAGGAGGAGTCTACTCCAAAGTAACCGAGCGCCGCCGAGGCAAGACCGGAAACCCCAACGTAGTAGCTCCCATCTTCGGGTGCGGTAAATTCTAGATAATTTTCTGTTTCATCAAGGTTAACAGTGCCATCTTCGTTGTACGCACCGAGTGTGCTGTTGGTCGTACCGAATAGCTTATCGGGGGCAGCAGGTGCAATGTCACCCACAGTCGCAATCAATCGGTTGCCATCAGCGTCAAAGGCCGCTAAGCCCGATACAAATCCGACGTTGCCATCGGCCCCAAATTCGGTCAGGACTATATTGCCTTCAACATCGAATACTTCAACAGCGACGGTATCTCCTGCACTCAACTCCACCTGATACAGATCCACATCCCCGTTGTAGTCGAGATAGGTGTAAGTGCCATCAGGGTTGAGGTAGCGGTTGCCAATGTCAAAGTAAGCGGAACTAGCGGTGAAAAAGGAGGGATTGTCAGGGGTAATCTGCGTATCGACCGCAACGCCAATAATGTCATTGGGCTCGGTCACCACGCCGCGCGGAATATCCGCTCGCGTATCGACCAAGTTAAACGTGCCGCCACTGTAGTCTGAGTTAATACTGTAGTCTGAGTTAATATCGTAGCCGCCTCCCGCCGCCAGGCTAAAGGTCGCTGTTTCGCCTACTTCGGTTTCGCCATCATCGGCAATGGGCAAATTGACCAGCGTGGTGTATTCCGTCATCCGCAGGTCAAACCCACCATCGCGCACCGCCACAATTTCGCCGCCCTCGACGGAAACGCCGGATAGGTCAAACTCGCTGAGGTTGGGCGCATCGACCGAGACGACCAGACCGCCCTCGAGAATGACGCCATTGGTGGCGAGAAAAGCGTGGGCCGAGACGGTGCCTTCGGCCTCAATCAGATAGTCGGGGCCGGTAAAGAGACTAACTTGGATCATGATCTTGAATTTTCTCCTGGGGTGCTATTCAGATTGATTACGGTCAGTAAGCAGCGAATTGATCAAGGCGCAGCCTGAAGTCGCACCAGCTCAGAAAGCTAGCGCAGGCGGTACCTATGAATTGCAGGGTCAAATTGAGCCGTCTAATCGGCGACGTCAAAAATCAGAAAACTCTCTGAGCACATGCAAAAAAAGAAGTTTGCCAAAAGGCATGTGGATTTTCCTCTAGCAAGGATTCACCGTGAATAGCAAAACCCTTGAGCAACTATTGAGAATAAAGCTCAATAATCACATCGAAATCACAGTACTACGGATCACTACATGGAAGGCGCGAAATACCGTTTCGGAAACGAAAGAAAACCGTTCTGGAAACATCGAAATTTATAGCTGGCACCGTATGAGCTTTTCTACAGGGTTAGCGGCTTTTCAAACAACCGCTAGGTAATTTTTAGCTCTACTGACAGTCGACAAGGGTTGAAAAACTGTGGCGGAAAAAGTAAGTTAATGTTTGCGTCTAACCTAGAAAGCGTTCCTTCTGCCGTCTACCTTTGACCTCGTGACTGTTTCCCTAAGCTGGTACGACTATCGTGATCAATTCAAAGCGCCGCAACAAAGAGAGCTGCATTTCGATCCAATAGATAAGCAAGATATAACCCGGCAGTACAAGGGACAGCTTGTGGAGGGATGGATGCGATGGATTCACCTACGAGATGGGATACATTTACTGATTGAGAAAACGCAAAATCTTGATCGGCTTCTAATAGAATGTCCTGAAACGGTGTGGCGGTTAACGTGGACTTTTATCCTTTCAGGCAAGCAGATAACCGTAGACTTCCCTTCTTGTAGAGACACTCTTTCAATAAATAAAGGAGGATTTTTTCTTCATGGTCACGGTCTCGTCCAATATTCTTATGATTTTACGGATCCAGGCCCCTTCTTTTTCTTTACGATTTATGTCCGGCCAGATGTGCTGCGTTCTTTCGTAGACGATGCATCAGAAGAATTACCGCAAGTCTTTGAACATTTAATCCGACCCAATGAGCGGCCTTGCTACAAGCGGGCTGGTGAAACATCCCCAATTATGAATGCCCTGCTACAGCAAATCCTCCAGTGTTCCTACCAAGGACTGACCAAGCGAATGTATATAGAGGGCAAAGTAATAGAACTGCTGGCGTTGCTAATGGAAGAGGAAGCCGATATTCACGAGGGCAACGCTCAAGCTAGCGTACTCGATCTCGACTACCGCGATCGCATTCACTACGCTCAAGAAATCTTGATAAAAAACTTGAGCAGCCCACCCTCACTGATGGAGTTAGCACGTCAAGTCGGGATGTGTGACTCCAATCTTAAACGAGGCTTCAAAGAGGTCTTCGATACCACCGTATTCGGTTATTTGCGCGATCGTCGTTTAGAGAGAGCCCAGCAGTTGCTGTTAGAGCCGCGGATGACGGTGACTGAGGCGGCACATACCGTCGGTTATGAGAGCCGTTCTTCTTTTGCCACTGCCTTTAAACAAAAGTACGGAGTGAGCCCAAAGGCTTATAAAACGTCATTCAGGAAGTAGGAATGCCTCGACCACGTTTAGCCTATGGCTCAACTTTTGCGGTCTGTTCAATTAGACGCAGCTGAGGCATGCTAAAGCCGATAATGCCGACCAACAGCATCGCGATCGCACTCCCCACAAACAGCAGCGCCATCCCGGCCCCCGCGTCCGTTCCAAAAATAGGCGCAAACAAAGTGCTCAATGGCCCCGGCGACTGCATTGCCGGTTCAAGCAGGTTATCGCTTAGCACGCCCGCCAGCAGCATGGCCGCCCCTTCAGCCATATCATTCACCAAATCGCGCCCGGCAAATACCCGTCCTTGCACGTCGACAGGTGCGGCGGCTGTCAACAATGCCCGCTCTGAACCACTGAGCAGAGGAAAAGCGATGGATATCAAAAACCCTGCCGGTAGCCAAACGGATAACCCCTGTCCCAGGCCAAACCCGATTCCGGCCAGCCCGACGCCTACAGAGCCCACTAGCATGCCCCGCACATTGCTACGAAACCCGCCCCGAAGGCTCAACCAAGCTGCTGCACTGAGCCCACCGATACCCCAAACCGTGCCAATGGTGCCCAACACCTCCGCGCTGCCGCCGCTGCGAGCCAAAATCATCGGGTCAAATACCGCTCCACCCAGCGTCTCGACTCCCCAAAATACGGTAGTAATGACGACGAGCGATCGCAACCCAGCCGATCGCCAAATATAGCGCAGCCCAAACGTGATCTCAGCCCACAGCAAAGCCACATGACTTGCCCAGCCCTTCGTCTTGGCGTTTAACTTTGATTCATCGCGCTTGGCTGGCTGCGGAATTTTTAACATACTCAGGATGATCATCGAGAACGCTACAATTGCCAAGCTAATCGATAAAATCCCTCCCAAGCCCAAGGTGGGATAGAGCATTCCCGCGATCGCTGGCACCGCAATGCCAGCAAGAGAACCGATTCCCCGAGTCATGCTCAGGGCGCGAATGTAGTCAGCAGGTGCCACCATCAGGCCGATGGAAG
The DNA here is from genome assembly GCA_039185935.1 of Cyanobacteria bacterium P01_F01_bin.56. Lineage (GTDB taxonomy): Bacteria > Cyanobacteriota > Cyanobacteriia > Phormidesmidales > Phormidesmidaceae > Halomicronema. Next base: position 6,203 of record JBCDAJ010000217.1, read on the forward strand.
CTCGAGAAGCCAGACTAGCAAACTGATCAAATCCGCCCCTGGCTAGCGCTGCCGCATACAGATGCCAAATGGCCAAATGCCCTGATAGGTAAAGCGTCAGCACCAGCAGCGCGGCTACTATTGACGCTACCTCACTCAAAATCATCAGAGATTTACGATTGGCGCGATCAACGACTATTCCTGCGAACAAGGACGCTACAACAATCGGCAGCTTATAAAAAAAGCCCGTCAGCACTAGCGCCGTCGCTGAGTCTGTCTGCTCCCAGACCCAGATGGTAACGGCAAACCCGGCGATGCCGTGGCCGAAACTAGAGATCAGGAAGCTGAGACAAAGAATCGTAAATGTACGCAAGCCCATCAGTGTAATAACGGCATTGTGATACTACACTGCCGTTCTGAAAAAAAGTGATTTAGCTGCATGGAAACTGAGTAAGCGGTAGAAATTACAGATAGCAAAAGAGCCTGGGATGGATTCGGCTGCAATATTTGCAAAACTTGCAAGTTTGACCCTGCCCCAATCTGGAGAGAGCAGCGATCGCTAACGGTCTCATTAGGGTGGGAGGGGCGATGGCAGAGCCACTTCTAAGAAACTTCTTTCGAAGCGGTCACAGGGGTTAGCTGAAAGCCCAGTTGACTCGCCCGCTTTTCCAAGTGCTTCAGCACTCGCTGTTGATACTGCTGCTCATAGTAGTCCACCCCTGGGTCTTCATAGCGCTCCCC
>JBCDAJ010000218.1:0-6903 GCA_039185935.1 Cyanobacteria bacterium P01_F01_bin.56
GTTGAAAGAAATAAATGTCGAGAAACTAAAACAGTGGTGTTGCAAATAAATAGGTGAAAGCGATTGATTTCGAGGTAATCGTTTATATTGACTCTCAAAGAAACAGCCAATGCAATAGGCAACTAGAACAGAGATGCCTAATGTTAAACAACAGTCCGGACAGTTTTGCTAACGAAGCCACAAGGCTTACAGGGCAATCATCCCAGTAACTGCCTATTTAAATCAAAGTTGGCTTTCAGGCTGACATTGATTTAAATACTTCTAGCAACGAAGGCTCTACATTACAGGCAATGTGAGGAGCAGATTTCTGTCCGGAGTATTGGCGGGAATGACAAGGCCCCAAAACCACCTTGCCCCCAAAGCGTAGGGAATCGGCGTCAAGCATTGCCCTTGAAAAAATAGACACACTTCAGCATTTTTGAAACGAAAAGGGCTTGCCAGAGTATTTGCATCCGTCAAAGTAGGCGGCAATGGATCAAAGAAGAGTAGTCCAATTAAACCTAGCCAGACAAATATTAATATGACCGCATAATGGGGAATCCGATTGAATCGCATAAGATCCATCCTCATCAATAATGATTGGATTGAGCGGCATTCTAAAGGATATTAACGGCGAATAAAGGACTGCCATCTGGGGGATTCTTTATGGCAGTCAAGTTAACTAAAAATCAGAGACTTTAATAATCAGCTAAAAAGGACTATGAGTTGAGAAAAATCAAGCCATAGAGGACTTTAAATTTAGACTTTAAATAAGTAAAAGCATCCAGGCCCAAAGAATACAATCTTGCCCGGTGCTAAGTGTTGATGCTATCGCAAGATTCACGATACTTTGATCACTCGAGCGACACGTTAGATCGCAACAGCATCAATTTCAACTAACCAACATATTTTCTTCGGCTTTATTGCCCCGAAGCTCCCGGCATTGCTGAACCGAGGGATAAATCAGGTCTCTGAGACTACGGGCAAGATGCCCGCGCTCTTCGCTATTGATGGCTCGTCATCCTGACACATCCCTACCCTCATATAGCCGAATGCGGAATTCTGAATGCGGAATTCTAAATGCGGAATTCTGAATGCGGCATACCCTTCGGGAAGGGCAAGCCCTACGGAATAAGAACAATTGGTGTGTGGTGTTTTCAGAAATTACAACTGTCCTGACCTGATTGCGGATCGCTATAGTCCTGATGAGCAATGCCCAGGATGTTAGCGATCGCCTCACCATTCATTTCATCCGCCTTTAGGAGCGGGCGCACCGATTGAGCGCTGATTAGGCATTAGCGTCCCCAAGGATTTCTGGGGCTAAGTTCATGAATGACCATGCCCCAAGCGATCGCAGTGGTAATTGGCGACAGCACCAGGAGGAGCCGCAAGTCAACAAGATCAATGGGATTAAACATCATATTCTCTCTATGGCTATTCTAAAGTTGAGTGTTGGCTTAGTTGGTCGAGCTGGTGTTGCGAGATTGCCCAATTTCGTCGCGCATTCAAATCGTCAGGATTTAAGGCAAGGGCTTGTTCAAAAGACTTGATGGCCTCGGAATAACGCTGCAAATTAAATAACACATCGCCCTGGTTATCCCAGGCTAAAGCGGCGCCTTGACTGCCCCAGTGCCGATTTATTTCGATTGCCAGTTGGCATGAATCAAGCGCTTGAGCATATTGACCCAGCTTACTCAATACCCCACATCGATTCGCTAAGCCGAGGGAATAATCAGCATCAATCAACAAGGCATGATTGTAGGCAAACAAAGCTTCTGTATAGAGGTTTAAGCTAAACAATTGGGAGCCCAGATTATTCCACGCACTTGCGTTCATGGGATTAGACACAACCGCCCGATAAAAGGGACTATCGTCAAGCTGACTGGCAACACTGAAACCATCACGAGTTTCGCTATTTGACATGGCCGAGGTGCTAGCGATAAAGATGCCTTGAGGCGATGCCAACACAGTCTTTTGCAACGCAATCGGGACTGCCTGTGGAGACAAACCCATGGCATCTAAAACCTGTAAACCATGAAGGTTTGATGCCTGGGTGGGTTGAATGAGTGACAACCAAAGTGCGGATACAATTGCCACAATCCCGAGTCTGAAAATGGACTTCATGAAAGTTGCCCTCAAAGCTAATTTCAACAAGCAATCTGAATGAACCTTTCACACATCACTGAACAGATATTGGGAGATTAACTAATTCTGAGCTTTACAACTTGGTCTAGAGCCACCAAAGAACTACACAGAACACAATTAGTGATCTGTAGCTTTAAATTTACTGATTAGAGATTACGCGCCCAGCGCTATTACTGATAACAAGCTTGGCAAGAACAGATACATGCCGAGGCCATCAATCAACTCTGATAGCAGATAGCAACACCCTATGGCTTTAGCGTAAATTTGATCGGCTGAATCTTTCGATAAAGCTCATTGCCCATGATGTCTTTATCAAAAACACTCACCTTTCCAAATAATGAATCGAGAGTGCTAAAAACCACGCGAGAATCGAATTCTGAAATCGATGATTCGACACTCCCAGCTTGACCGACACAAGAGCTAAAATCTAACGACTCAGGCATCCCTCCCTGTGAGACGACTAACAATGGTTCATCCCCACCTGATAAGGGAACTTCCTCAAATCCGTTAATGTCGTAAACTGCTTTGCCACAGAGGGTTGCTGCGGTGTGCTCAGCCCCTGAGTAAGGCGACACATACTTCATGGTGAATTCTGCTCCGTCAATCGCGCTCAGCGGAATCGGATCAGAGGCGCTTTTGTTCGTCGAGGTCTGATTGATCGCGGCTTGCAAAGCAGCCTCACTAAAGACGACCCGTCCCTCAAGCAACCCGTCTCGTTTGGGGATTCCTTCTGTCTTAAAAGACAAGGTCATTGCTGAGGCGACAGGGAGATTAATCATCACGCTGAATAAAAACGCGATCGCCAAAATAGTTAATGTCTTAAAAAATTGGCTAAACATCTTGCTTGAAAACTCCAGCTTATTTAAAGGCCTCTCTCAGTAGAGCGAGACCAAATTTTCCCACTACTGATTAACCGGCATCTTTGAGGGGCTCAGTTCAGGGTTTGAGTTGAATAAAGATGCAATGAGTGGGGATACGTCTGTCAGGGCATGCTATTCGGTAAAAACTGCGGCTGTACCGTTTGCATCATTGCTCGTACGACGGCGAGTCAGTTGGTTGTACAAGACCTGACCGATCGCTTTAATAAAGTTCCCCTCAATTTCCTGAAACAATTTCATATTCATCTCGAAAGCGACGTTAGCTTCCTCAACGATGCGATTAACCATAGATTCACTGAGGGGTAACTCGTTTAGTCTTTGCCGATAAATGACCTTAAATTCTTTCTCGTCGGCAATATCATCAAAATCATAGAAGGCCGTTCCTTGGCCAGCCTTTAGGCCCATAGCCCGCTGGGCAATCCCTTTGAGAATTTGCCCGCCCGACAAATCACCCATATAGCGTGTGTAGACATGGCCAATCAGCAATTCTGGCTCAGTGTTAGAGATATCCTGAATTCGCTGCAAGTAAACCTGGGTAGCAGGCGATGAGGTTACCTGACTCTGCCAACGATCGCCGTAATAAAAACGTAAGTCTTTTTCCAGGCTACTTTGGCGATCTAGTTGCGGAAAGTAAATCTGGCTCACAATTGCATGCGACTGATGTCGATGGATCTGGGCTTCCATTTCTGAATAAACAAAATAGAGGCTAGCGACTAATTTCCGATAAGATTCCTGATTAATCACTCCCTTCAAAAAGCACTTTACAAACCCAACATTTTCGGCTGCCGTATGGGCTTTCTTCGTCCCTTCGCGGAGTTTTTGGGCCAAATGGGAATTCATGTTATGGCTCCTTACATGAGATGGTTAGCAAGGGAAAACTTGCATCAAACTGAGAGAATTTTGGCAAACTGGTTGGCGCTGAGATGTCGTAAGAAAGCGGCAACGACACCGCTGCTCAGGGCACTGCCTAAGTTGCAGTTTGGAATTAGCGACCGAAAGCCTTCAGGAGTTCTTGGATCGTGGGCTTGCCAAAATTGATCGCATTCCAAACCACTGAGAATACCAACGGCAGCAGTACCAGTGATAAACGGCTATCTATCCCTAAAATCTGGGTCTGGATGGGCAACTGCCCTTCTCGGGTGATGAATTGCATGGCCGCGATCGCCCCTAAAAACCAGACGGTAGGGACGCCCAAAGTGTGAATCGCTAACCACCGAACGGTGTAAATGGGATACTCTACTCCCGGCTGATTGGATTGATCCGTTAAATTGCCTGTCATCTTAATCTCAAGTCTCCAAGTGAATGTTCTATTTGAGCGCTATTTGAGAGGAGGTGCAGTCTGGCCAAATTGCTGCAGATACTGGTCAATCTCCTGTTTAGCCTCTAGGCGATCGGCCACGATGGGAATTTTAATTTGTCCCGAAGGATAATACTCATCGGGGCGAGGGGTCCCAAACGCGTCATACGCTAGCCCAGTACTCACAAACAGCCACCCTGAAATAAACACGGCTGGAAAATTCACGACATGCAGCAACCAAAACTGCGGATCCGTCACAATATCGCCCAAGGGGCGTTCACCCGTTGAACCTGCCATAGCTTTTCTCCTAGTTCACATACTTGCTTGCCAACAGCGCCGAGACCCTTGCCAGGGTTTCGGCGATAACAGCTCTCACAGCCCTGAAAGCATGCGGGCATCCTTATTTTTTACAGTGACATTAGCTTGATTTAAATGACATACATTGTCAATAAGGATGGCCATTAAGTTATATTTAATTGACTGCTAAAAATAAGAGTTTGCGCGCTGAAATTCTTTTCTGAAAAGAATTTCAGCGATTTTAGGGCAAGGGAGCAACGTAGTTAAAGGCGTTAATTTTTCTTGTTATCAGGAAAATATCTCAATAGTATTGAAAAGGTATTGCTATGGTTGCATCGGAACATCCGACTCCTTCGAATGAAGCAGCCGGATTCATGGAGTAAATTTAATGTCGGCAGGTCAAGCGATCGCTTGCCTGCGTTAAAGGAAGCTGAGAAGACGGCAACACAACTGGCGAGAGCAGATTTTAGGGCTAGTAGGACTTACCCGGTTGCATCCGATTGGGGGGGCAAGGGAGCTTAAGTCTACTTATGAAAGAGGGCGACTACCTCAAGCGCTTTAAATAATCCCGAGGGGTACTGCCAAATTTGCGTTTAAAGGCTTTGGCAAAATAACCCCGGTGAGCAATCCCTACTTTGTTCGCGATCGCCTCAACCGTCATTTGATCGGCTTCGAGTAATTGCCGTGCCCGCTCCATTCGGTAATCGTGAAGTACCCCAAATACGGTCGTGCCAAATATTTGCTGAAATCCTTGCTGTAATTTGCGTTCGTCAACACTAACTTGCTGGGCCAACTCAGCGAGCGATGGCGGACTGTTCATATTTTGCAGCAGTATGTCTTTTGCTTGGTGCAAAGAGTCGATGTCCCGGCGCCTAACGCGACCTGACGGCCAGGTATTAATCGGACTGCTCGTGAACTGTAAAATACACAGGGCCAGCAATTCTAGGGCTTTTGATTCTAAATAAAGTCGGCGCACGGCACCTTGATGAGGACATTGCAAAACGAGTTGCAAAATATGGGCAATTTCAGCAGTAGTGTAGCTCGGTTGAATGTAAGGGGTATCAACCGCATTTTTCAGTCGTTGCTGCCAGTCAATCGGCATCTCTCGCAAATCAGCTTCGACTAACGAGAGTAAGAGTTGGGGCGCAATGGATAAGCTGATTAGCTTGAGCGGTTCCCCAGCCAGTACTTCACTGGTGCCTGAAGCATAAGGAATGGCGGAGAAAGTGGATTGCCCAGAGTTAACCTCGATATTATCTTGGAGCCCAGGAATGCGACCTCTGGTTTGACCCGACAGACAAAAATTTAAACTAACAAAAGAATGCTGGTTTGATAGCTTGCGAAAGTCGAGAACGAGATCTTGATTGAGGTCATATTCGGAAACAAAGAGATCAAGGCCAGGGCGTAAATTAGTCCCGCGCAGGTAACCTTTACCCAACATCGAAGGTAAGCATAATACGGTTTCTTGCTGGTGGTGCTGACGTTGACCGCCCACTTGCCGCTGAAACTCTCGTGTAGCTTGTCGAAGATCGGTAAATGAAAGAGCAACTTTCATGTCACGTTCACCCTGGCTTAAAGCCCTTACGACTGCTCGATCTAGTCACCCCAGACAGTTAGGTGAAAGGGAGACTATTCTGACATTGCGTTCTTCCTGGTTCATTAAGCATTAGCCAAACACGGTATTGTCTAACCCAGTCAAACCCTGTACAACCCCTAACCACTCGTTGCTACTGGTCACTACCAGGGTGTCGCTGCTGAGTTCAAAGAACTTGACGCCATCGGGGGTGAGGGCACCAAGGCTGATTTGGTCAACCCCCACCTCAAAGTCGGCGATACCGTCAACCCCTAGGCCAATGGCCAAGGCAAACTGGTCGGCCCCAGCGCCGCCGGGATAAGTATCATCCCACAGCAGTCCATCGAGGCGATTATCACCATTGCCGCCAACGAGCACATCGACTGCATCCGCGCCGGTTAAGGTCTGAGATCGCCGAAGTTGCTACCGTTTACCCTGTCGGCCTAGACGTTGGTCAAGATAGCCAAAACATCTGCGGTATCGGTCAGGGTGATGACAGTATCGTCACCGGCTTGGGCAATGGTGACATCACTCGGGAGCAGCAGACCTCAGCACTCTGGCGTTGACTCTTAAACCGGAGTCTCTACCACAGAGAAGGTCAAGGCCTCATTTTGCAACAGCTCACCCCGACCGCCATTCTGGGAATAGAGGTCCAAGCTAATGCTGTTGGTGCCTGGCGATAAGATCCCAGCATTGCCTCGGAAATCGCCGTTGTTATCCCCAAAGAGGGCATA
>JBCDAJ010000219.1:0-6815 GCA_039185935.1 Cyanobacteria bacterium P01_F01_bin.56
CCAACTATCCTTTGCCAAAGCTGCCAATGTCTTGCCTTCGACCACGCAAGCGCTGGCAGACAGCTACTTTACGGAACCGCCGACGGATGCCGAGCCTGTGACCATTGCGCGCTCCGTCAGCGCCCAACAAATGGCTGACGCTGAAGTGCTGATTCCGGCGATGGCAGATGTGAAAACCTTGCAAAAGGCCATTTACACCAACTTGCAGGCCGCTATGTTAGGCCAAAAGACCGTGGATGAAGCGGTTGCTGATGCCGCCGCCGAATGGGACGCCCGATAGCGCTCTCGCAACTTTCCAACTAGGTCGGTACTGTAGAGACAGCAACGAGCCTAAAGAACTTTGCAGTAAAGTCCTTCAGGCTCTTAGTGCTCATCTTCCTCAGTGGTGCAGAAAACTTTTGTGAGTCTCACCATGGACAGCTTTGACGGTTAAAACAGCTCCTGAGGCCCACTGCCCTCGTACAATCTTCTCAAGAAATCCCAAAATCAGCGTCTCAATGAGAATCCTTTATTCATTAGGGTTTCAGGACTTTTCTGCACTAGGAAGGCTCATCTTCTCTAGTATCTTTAGCGCTTTTTTGGATTGCTTTGCTGTCAAAGTATTAGAGATAAGCGAAAAAGCTACCATTGATTAGACTACGGTACGAATGTGAAACATCTGGATAGTATTGCACTATTCAATCACCCAGAAATTTCAACAATCTAAATGGATTTATCAAACCTAAAAGAGCTGACCTCAATAGGGGAGGCCCTATCAGCAGTTGGCATGTTGCAAAACATGTATTCTTCCGAAAATACAGATGAGATGAAAGCCAGAGGAAAGCTTATACGCGAAACTATTCCTAAACTGATAGAGGCGAATATCACTCATGATTTCCTCTACCCAATTAATGACCTAAAGGTCATAGGCAAGGATGGCGTGGGGAGAAGGTCAGAGATTCCGTGGGTTAGACTTCATTCGATAGAACTATCTCCCCGTGCAACTGCAGGTTGGTATGTCGTCTTCCTATTTGATACTAGGGGCGAAAAAGTTTTTCTCTCACTCAATCAAGGATCAACGAAATTCATTGATAATAGCTTTGTTCCACGTCCAAAGGACGAGGTCGAAGCTCGTTCTTACTGGGCGAGAAAAATTTTAGGAAATTTTGATTTTGACTTCAGTGATCTTTGTGAATCAATCAGCTTAAAAGCTCAAGCTTCAAATCTAGGACCTAGTTATGAAGCCAGTAATATTTATGCATTAATGTACGATTGTTCCTCGATGCCAAGAGACCAAGTCATTTATAAAGACGTACAAGCCTTTCTTGATTTACTTTCAGTACTGTATAGTCAAGATGCGAACGGACATTATTTTTCTGAAGAAGCAACGTCAAGATTTCAAAATAATTATGATTCTGCCGATACTGAATTTACTAGGAGAACGGTAAGCTCAGGTCAAGGCTTCTACATCACTTCTGAAGTTAGAGCTCTTGTTGAAGAATACGCGATGGAAGCTGCCAAAAGGCATTTTGAAAATAAAGGTTGGGTCCTAGAAGATTGCAGTAGCAATCAGCCTTTTGATTACGTATGTAGTCAAAGGAGCCAAAAAATATTTGTGGAGGTAAAAGGGACTTCGTCTCGTGGAGAAAGTATAATTCTGACACGTAATGAGGTTGAGCACATGACTCAACATTATCCGGACACAGCATTGTTTTTACTAAAGGAAATAGAGGTTGTAGAAAACGAGCTTGGAGAAAAGCAGTGTAGAGGTGGAAAGGCAGAAGTTTTGCTTCCTTGGGATATTAGGAAACAAAAATTAAAGGTTATCAGCTATCAGTATTTTCTCTAAAAAGAGAGATAGCAGTCAGTTTTAGCTGTTTGAATAAGGTTGCTGGTATATCTTTCGGCAAAGTTGCTAAGCTAAATTCGCTGAACTGGAGCCAACTTGTTTAATCCAGTATCTTGCCATATACAAACTTGACTGACAGCAATTCTTAGGCAGACTCCATGACAAAGCATTATGGTTTGTTACACAATGAGTATGCTGCGTCGTTAGCTTTTTTTGAAGAGATTCATAGTTTATGACACTGTCAGTGATGTGAAGTGTTGAGGAGATTGTCCGAGTTGTTGCCCAGTCAAACCCCAAGCATCCTTTCCCCCGATTGCCAAGCCGCCCCGACCACAACTACATCCCCTGCTGCTGCACCCCGGAAAACAGCGGCGGCGGTGATGAGCGAGTTTGTCGCCCGCCACATTGGGCCACGGCCGACAGATATACAGGCCATGCTGGCGGCTTTAGGCTATGACTCTCTTAATGACCTGATGACGGCGACTGTGCCTGCTGACATTCGGTTAAGCAAAGACTTGAACTTAGCGGCCGGTCTATCAGAATCGGCGGCGCTGGCTCAGCTGCGGGCGATCGCAGCCCAAAATCAGGTCTGGCGCTCATATTTGGGCTTAGGATATGCCAACACCATTACGCCGCCAGTCATTCAGCGCAACATCCTCGAACATCCTGGTTGGTATACCCAATACACCCCATACCAGCCAGAAATCTCCCAAGGCCGCTTGGCAGCATTGCTGAATTATCAAACTATGGTGACCGACCTCACCGGGCTAGAAATTGCCAACGCATCTCTACTGGATGAAGGGACAGCCGCTGCTGAAGCGATGACCCTCAGTTTCAACGTCCGCAAGCAAAAGGACGTGAAAACTTTTTGGGTGTCAGCCGCCTGTCATCCCCAAACCATTGCGGTCGTGCAAACGCGAGCTTTGCCCTTAGGGATTGAGGTACAGGTTGGCGACCATCATGAATTTGATGGGTCAACCTCGATTTTTGGGGCTTTGGTGTCTTATCCTGCAACCGATGGCGCGGTCTATGACTACAGCGACTTTATTCAGCGAGTGCATGAGCAACGGGCCTTGGTGACGGTGGCCGCCGATTTGCTCAGCCTTACGCTGCTTAAATCACCAGGTGAGATGGGCGCTGATATTGCCGTTGGCAATACCCAGCGCTTGGGTGTGCCCTTGGGCTTTGGCGGTCCCCACGCGGCTTACTTTGCCACGTTGAATCAGTACGCGCGGAAGCTACCCGGTCGCTTAGTGGGCGTTTCCAAGGATCAATACGACAAACCAGCATTACGCCTGGCCTTACAAACGCGGGAGCAGCATATTCGCCGCGATGGGGCCACCAGCAATATCTGTACGGCGCAGGTGCTACTCGCTATCATCGCGGGCATGTATGCCGTTTATCACGGGCCTGCAGGTTTAAAGGCGATCGCGACCCGTATTCATCAGCACACGATGATGCTCGCCACAGCGCTGCAGCAAGCGGACTTTAAGTTAGGCACAGAACCCTATTTCGATACGCTGCGCGTGACCGTGGGTGATCGTCAGGCCGCCATCTTGGCGCAGGCGACTCGCAAGCAGATTAACCTGCGCCGCTTGGATCATGAAACGCTGATTGTCGCCTTAGATGAAATGACCAGTGCAGACGACGTGCGCGACTTGATTGAAATCTTCACTGGGCAAACGACCCTGCCGCCTGACGGTGTTTCCCCGCTGCATCAGCATGCGCTACAGCGCACCAGCGAGTTTCTGACCCATCCTGTCTTTAACACTTACCACTCTGAGACGGAGATGCTGCGGTACATGCAGCGACTGCAGTCCCTCGATTTATCGCTTACCACGGCGATGATTCCCCTCGGGTCTTGCACCATGAAACTCAACGCTACGGCAGAAATGTTGCCGATTACCTGGCCCGAGTTTGGGCAAATCCATCCCTTTGCTCCCAGCGAGCAGATTCAGGGCTATCAGCAACTCTTTCAAGAGCTAGAAGCCTGGCTGTGCGAGATTACTGGGTTTTCTGGGGTGTCTTTGCAGCCCAATGCGGGGGCGCAAGGCGAATACACCGGTTTGCTGGTCATCCGTGAATACCATCAACAACGCGGTGAGGGCGATCGCACCATTTGCTTGATTCCGGAATCTGCCCACGGGACGAATCCCGCGAGTGCCGTCATGGCTGGCATGAAGGTGGTCGGCGTGAAATGTGATGACCAAGGTAACGTGGATATTGCTGATTTGCGTGCCAAGGCTGAGAAGCACAGCCCTCACCTGGCCGCCCTGATGGTGACCTATCCATCGACCCACGGCGTGTTTGAAGCAGGCATTCGCGACATCTGTGATGTTGTGCATGCCCATGGCGGCCAAGTCTATATGGATGGGGCCAATATGAACGCCCAGGTGGGCCTCTGTCGCCCCGCCGATTTTGGGGCTGATGTTTGTCATTTAAACCTGCACAAGACCTTTTGCATTCCTCACGGCGGCGGCGGTCCAGGCGTTGGCCCCATCGGCGTGCAGGCTCATCTCGTCTCCTATTTGCCGGGGCACAGCTTAGTCGAACATGTGGGTGGCAATCAAGCGATCGGGGCGGTCACTTCTGCCCCTTGGGGGAGCGCCAGCATTCTCCCAATCTCTTGGATGTACATTGTGATGATGGGGGCAACTGGCCTGACGCGAGCCACAGAGGTCGCAATCCTTAACGCCAACTACATTGCCAAACGCTTAGCAGGACACTACAGCATTCTCTACACGGGCAAAAATGGCTTAATCGCTCACGAATGCATCATCGATCTCCGCCCCTTCCGGAAGTCAGCAGGCGTCACGGTGGAAGATGTATCGAAGCGCATGATTGACTATGGTTTCCATCCCCCAACCATGTCTTGGCCAGTGGCCGGCACCCTTATGATCGAACCGACCGAAAGTGAGTCGAAAGCTGAACTTGATCGTTTTTGCGATGCCATGATTGCGATTCGTGAGGAAATTGAGGCGATCGCGACCGGACAAATGGACGCCGAAAACAATCCTTTGAAACTGGCCCCCCATACCGCCGAAGACCTCGTTTCTGACTGGCAACGCCCCTACGATCGCCGTCAGGCCATCTTTCCCACCCAGTGGACCCAAGACCATAAATTCTGGCCAGCCACCAACCGGATTGACCAAGCTTACGGCGATCGTAACCTGATGTGCTCCTGCTTGCCGATGGATGCCTATGATGAGTAATTAAGGAGATTTATAGGAAAGAATTTACCGCTTGTAGGGTGTCATTAGCGAAGCGTAATGCACCGCCAAATGGGTATGTTCATTGCCAGAAATCTCCTAAACGTGCGAGTCTCCTCCCTTTAGATCTCCTAAGTACGCATTGCTCGGAGCAGACCGCATGCTGCTGCTAGCCTCCCAATTCTAGAGACTGAGGGGGCTAGTGAGCTCTTGGGGATGAGTCGTACAACTTGCGTTTCTCCGGCACCGCAAGCCCCATTTAGTTCAGGTGATTTCAGATTGCTGAAAGGCTGATTCAGCCAGGGGCTCATTCTGCAGACTGCAGGCCTTAGTTCAAACTGAATCGAAACAGCAACGATGACGGCTCGTGCCCTCTTTTTCAACGTTGAGAAATTCCGTAAGTTCATGGGCAGAAATCTATCTTTATACCAGCAGCACTGAGCCCTCTAAGAAAATACTGAAACATAGGATGGAAATACTGCTCAGAGATAAGGAACACCCTCGGGATATTGCCAGCTTGAAGGTATGACCAATGGTGGTTATTTATAAACCTCACTATTCAAAGCAATGATGTTGCGCCAGTTTATATGGTCTTCTCATCCCCAGCAGGAGGTGACGCAAGCGTACCAACGTGAATGTTTCAAATAATGGATAAATGAGAAGTTTTGATACCTGCTTTCACAGAATATTTACACCAGCCAAGTGTAAATACTCAAGAGACTTTTAGTAGACAGTTCTACAGTGAAGATGGTTGGAAATATTGAACTGAAAATTGTCGGAAAAGCTCGCAGAAAATATTCTCGGTCTATCAAGGCTCGCTTAAGCAGGATTGATATTGTTATGCCATGGAAAGAACCTTATGGATTTCAGCTCAACAACGCGGACGTAAGCTGGCCAGGTAAACCTGAGCAATTAGCCACAGGCGGCTGGTCTAGCAATCAAGATTTTGTAGAGCGCAATGTGTGTTCCCAAGAGATTTGTCAGCCTGTATTAAACGCTGAAATCCAAATGTTAGAAGAACTTGTCACAGCGGGGCAGCTTACCTCTGTTCAGCGGACAATGGTCATCCATGATCAAGCCAGTACCGGCATGACTATTACGGAAATTTTAATCGCTCGTGGCTGGTTATAAGGCCATCAAACAAACTAAAGCAATCCAGCGTTTGAGTGACGTTATCCTCTATTTGCCAACAAATAGAGGATTTTTTTTACCAGGGTCGAGGATAATCGTATTGCAAATCGTAGGGATAGAGTTCGTGGTCTTGACTGTGCAGCACGTAGCTTTCGCCTAACCACGATCGCAGATGAATCACGATGTCTGATTGTCCATCACCATCAACATCCATCACCTCATAGGATCCAGGATGATCACTCATATACAGGTCATAGTTGAAGCCTGACTTCAGCTTGCCCTTCATATGGCCATCAACGAGTACTTCGATCGCGGCCGCCCCATTATCGCCACTCGCCTCTGAATACACCCGTAAATCAATCACGGCTCCTTCTAGGTTTAGGGAGTGTGTCGTGATTTCACCCAAGTCAAAGTAGAGTGGTTTGCCTGAGTAGTTAGCCTCTGAGCCCCAACCGGAAAATAGCCACAGCGCTAAAACGACATATCCTCCAAAAAGTAACGCTCCGACCTTTGCGGGTGACAAGGCGAGTCTAAAGTAGGCTGGACAAAGCTTTGAGAAAATAGAGAGGCAAAAAAATAGGGAAGCTTTCAGGCCTCCCCCAATAAAATATGTTGCCTGCATCATACCAAAGTACGCTTCGGGCACA
>JBCDAJ010000220.1:0-6793 GCA_039185935.1 Cyanobacteria bacterium P01_F01_bin.56
CAGCAGTTAGGCAATTGGTATGAGCTACAACGTTCTCTCTATCAAGACGTGGCTCGACAGTTCATCCGCCAAGCACCGCTGAGGGGGAGGTCCGCTTGAATTATGGGTTTGGTGATTTTGTCAATGCGTAAGTCCTGAAGTCAACGAAACTCAATTGACCAGGGCTGGGACGGCGGTACATAGACAACTCAAGTGCAAGGGTTTGCGCTCATTATCGGCGTTTTCCTTGCACTTGAAACACTCTTTTTAGGGCTTCAAGCTCTGACCTACAAGGGCTTCAGATTTTTTCAGGAAACCCTAGATATGACCGTACTCTTTCGGGCAACAACGCTATCAAGGGGTGAGAGTTTTGAGCAGCTTAGAGATCGCTGTAATCGCGCTAGACTTGCCCTTGACTTTGACTTGACCAGGCATCATGCGGTTCTGACTGACCGGCCCAAATACTGACCCTGTGAATCGCTCCTTGTCCCTGGCCTGCATCGTAGGAGCGAGGCATCGGCTTGCTGTCTATCGCCACCATCTCTCCTTCGCTAAGTTGAGCAACTGTCTGGAAAGTATATGTTTGCTCTGCTGATATCACTTACGAATCCGTGTCAAATTTTCACTCATCGGTATTGTCTTCCTGAGAAGTCACAATGCGAGAAAAGATGCGACAGGCTTCCATTTCTTCAATTGTTAGAGATCGCGATTGATGGTCCGCATTATCGATATTCTGAGCGCTAGGAGAAATCAGATTGTATTCGATATTTTCCGTATGTATGGCGAATACAACCTGAAAAACCTCTAAAAAATTAATCACCCAGTCGCACTGCTCTCTCGGAAACTGATCGTAGTAACGGATTAAATTGGCTATTCGAGCTTCAAGATAATGATGTGAACTCTTGGAAACTAATACGACCTTTAACAGTAGAATAGCCAGTAATATCGAACTACTTTGAGACAGCAATAAGGTAAATAATGGCGATGGTGATTGCTGATCTTCTGTCATGAGAGCATCAATTACTCGATTGCAGGTACGTAGGCGCAATGAGTAATCAGCCGGAGCGCGATCGTGTTCAGTATAAACGCTATCAAGTTTCTGACCAAGATTATGCTTTAGAGTCTTGACCACCTCCGGTTGTTTTACAGAATAGGTCAGATACTCTACTAAACTCTTTTTGAAACTCCCATTATCCAGGTCTTTAACCTGCTCTAAAAACAGGTTGGCGAGGCTCTTATAGCTATATTGGCCTTTGCGAGCGACGATTGCTTTGATTAATCGAAGTGCTCCATCTCCCAGCACAGTCGGATTCCTAAGTCTTTTTTGGCTCGTTTCTGTAAAGCTCTGAGAATGAGCTGTGTACATGGCCAAATCCATTTTGTACTGATCTTTTAATTTACGTGATAAAGCTCTAGCGGCCTCTCGCTGCTCTAAAGGATTATCAGTATTAACATATTGCTGGATGAGCAGATAAGAAGTGTAGCGAGAAGTCCATGGAGAATCTGTTTCAGTAAACCTTGATGCAAATAACTTCAGCTCTTCAAAGTCACTGCTTTTTATGAAATTGGAGACCCAAGTTCTGAGGCGTTTTAGGCTAGGTGAAACGGTGTACCTTGTCAGTGTCGGATCATCAAATAACTCAATGAGATTGCGAATGGCTTGGTAGTGTCGAGCAACTTCCCAGTTGTTGATTAAGATGTAGCAAGAACGTTTCAGGGTGTTGCGAAATTCTTGCTGATTATTGCTGAATATCAGGGTATAGATACTTGAGGAAACCTCTGTGCTAGCAGTTTCACCATATTCGAAGAACAGCTGCTTAAACTGATTTAAGACATCTTCGTCTTCCCATTTTTTAACGATGTCCAGCAAAAAACTGAAAATGTTTTCCTGAGCTTCGCTGATACTAATCTGCGACCGGTTATAGCGCTGAGGATTTGGTTGTTGACTGTGCTCCACCACAAAAGTTTCAACCCTTGTCATATCAATACTCTATTTACCAAGGACATGTCGTCGCACAGTGTCCACTGCCGATGGATAGGTGCCTATTCTTACGTGGAATACGCAAATAAGCCGACGGTGTTCGTATCTGAGCCACACTCAAGATAGTTGGATTCGGTAAAAACAACGATGACACTATGTGCCAGTACCTTCAACAGGGATAGTCATTATTTCGGTTAAAGTTTCCAAAATTTTCAAGAAGTTTAAGGAAACAGCCGCAACCAGGCTTGCAGTCTTGGCTCTACGCTGCAGCATTTTGGGAACTGTAGCGGTAAAAATAGTCTGAAGCCTTTGCTCTCAAACCCAGTGGTGCGGCCTCACCGCTAACTCACAGCCAAGAAAATGCCATGTGGATGGCGTCAAGGTGGCTGCAGGGGATATCCCTAGAGAGAGTTGTTTCAAGGCTATGTGCTCATAGCGCCTAATCCTGCTTGGATAACTGCGATCGCTGTAGATGTCGAACCTGAAGGATGCTTTCACGATCACCACAAAGGGGTGACGAGGCATCCCCTTGTGGTGACCGTAATTACTGAACAACAATTTTAGATGGGGGCGGAGGGACTTGAACCCTCACGACCTTAACGGTCAACGGATTTTCATCCTCCCGCAGCTTTCGCTGCTGCCAAAGTGTAATTCAAAAATCACAGTTGGCTTTGAGAATTGGACCCTCCCTTTACCCTCGTCGTTAACGTTAGGGTAGCTCCCGTCGGGCCTCTGCACCTTCCAGCCAATACGTTGCCTGTGTAAGCAAAGGTATTCTGGCTGGCTTGGCTCAGGATTGCCATGTCCATCTTTGACACCTTGCCCTTGAGCACTGGCCAAAATCAGGATTTAGGTTTCCCTGAGTTTGAGAGCTTCCACTCGGCAGATTTCTCCACTGAGGCTCAGTTTTCTAAGTCCGTAGCGTCTACCATTCCGCCACGCCCCCTTATGGCCTGAGAGTCGACCCCTCAGGAATATCTATATTACAGATGAAACACCACTATCGATCATCTTTCTGCGAAGAATCGGCTTGCTCTTAGAAAAGAATCAGCTTGGCTTTGAAATATGTTAAGGAAGTATGTCACGATAGTTACAAGACAACCGCAGAGTCTTCTTTGGCCAGTTACTGGAGCACCACATGTTGGATATCTTGCCGTTTTCCTTGGATATTTTGATCACTCTGGGAGTCTACGGTGGTCTAGCTGTCACCTATTTAGTGGTGATTCCTGCTGCTATCCTGTTTTATCTCAAGGCAAAATGGCATAAAACCGGTTCTGTAGAGCGTTTCGTACTGTACGGATTGGTGTTTGCCTTTTTTCCCGGCATGTTGTTGTTGAGTCCCATCTTGAACTTTCGTCCGCAGCCGCGTTCGTTAAACTCTTGATTTGATCAATGTGGCCATAGACTGTTCATGTTGCTTACTCGGTGAGCAAACTTTTGCTGCTGTAATAGTGTTGGGCAGCTGCTAGCCCGCTTGCAGATTTGGGGCATATCGGGTGGGTAGCATGGCTGTTAAGACTGGCGAGTTGAAGCGGACATGGCGAGCTTCGTTACTAGCCGCTGGATTTTTGACGGTTGCCAGTGGATTGACATATCGCGCCTGGCGGGGCGACTCAGTATCGACTCAGCTAGAGAAGCTGCCGCGCTCATCTAGTGCTGCTGTGATCGTGCACTTATTTGAATGGACTTGGGACGATGTTGCCCAGGAGTGTGAGCAAGTCTTGGGTCCAAAGGGGTATCAAGCTGTGCAGATTTCACCGCCTCAAGAGCATGTGGTTGTTCCTGAGCTAAATTTTCCGTGGTGGCAGCGATATCAGCCCGTGAGCTATCAACTCGTTAGCCGCAGTGGCGATCGCACCCAACTAGTTGATATGGTGCAACGCTGTCGGGCCGTGGGGGTGGCTGTTTATGCTGATGCGGTGATTAACCATATGGCGGCGATCGATACGGCTCCTGGCTCTGCCGGTACTGAGTTTAGCCGCTACGACTATCCAGCGCTGTATCGTTCTGAAGACTTTAACGACTGTCGTAAGTCCATTACGGACTATCAAAATGCTGAACAGGTAACGCAATGCGAGCTGGTTGGTTTACCTGATCTAAACACTGCATTGCTGAGTGTGCAGTCTCAATTGGCTGATTACCTGATAGATCTGTCTAGTTTGGGAATTGCTGGATTTCGGATCGATGCGGCCAAGCACATGCGGAGTGAAGAACTGGCGGCGATTCTTCAGCAGGTGCGCGATCGCGTAGAGCCAGAACCTTTTATTTATCAAGAGGTCATTGATCCGGGGACGGAGGCGATCAAAAAATCCGACTATTACGGCTCGGGTAATGTCATCGATTTTGAGTATGGCCGCATTGTTGGTGAGGCGTTTTTGAATGTGGGCGATGGCGGAGCCTCTCCCTTGGAGAATCGCAGTCTCGCGGGTTTGCATGATGCGTTATTGGCTGCCGACTTAGTACCGAGCCCGCAATCAGTCGTCTTTATTGATAACCATGACAAACAGCGCGGTCATGGCGGCGGCGGCAATTACGTAACGTATCAAGATGGGCCGCTGCATACGCTGGCAATGGTGTTTATGTTGGCCTATCCCTACGGTCAGCCACGCATTATGTCGAGCTATGCCTTTACCGATTCTGAACAGGGGCCACCGGCGACGGCAGATGGTCGAACGCGCACAGTTTTTCGGCCAGATTGGCTTAGTTGCGGTGGGGAATGGATTTGCGAGCACCGGCAACCGGCGATTACAGCGATGGTGTCTTTTCGCGATGCGACACAGGCGGTGCCCAAGGTGACTGATTGGTGGAGTCATGGAAGCAATCAAATTGCTTTTGGACGGGGCGATCGCGGCTTTGTGGTCATCAACCGCAATGATGCAGCCCTAACCCACACTTTTCAAACCCAACTGCCCGCGGGCAATTATTGCGAGGTAATCAGCGCTGAGGCCAAAGCTGATGGGGACTGCGATCGCCACATTGCGGTGAATGAGGCGGGCGAGTTTAGGACAACGGTTGCCGGCCTGTCGGCGATCGCCCTGCATCACGAAGCTAGGGTAGAAACATCATCGTTTTGAATGGGCGTAGGATGCGGGCATTGGAGACCGACTGAGGTCTGAATTTGGCACTCAAAAGGCCGCGCGCTAAAATCGAGGCGCATCACCGGTAATGGCTATGATCCTATCGACACAGACGGCAAATTCTAAAGGCCAGGGGGCGCTCTCGCCACTTAAGTCCGTTGTGCAGCTAGAGCAGGTTTCTCGAATTTATGGCACCGGGGAGGCGATGGTTAAGGCCTGCGATCGCCTTAGCCTGACCATTCACCGGGGAGAATATTGCGCCATTATGGGCGAGTCGGGCTCGGGCAAGACGACTCTCATGAATATCATTGGCTGTCTTGATCGCCCCAGTCGCTGCCGCTACCAGTTAGATGCGGTGGATGTGTCGAACCTGAGTAAAAATCGGTTGGCCCGTATTCGTAATCGCCAGATCGGGTTTGTTTTTCAACGATACGAACTCAGGAGTTACGCATTGACAGCGAAATGAATATATGGGTTGAAAGTCAAAGGTGTTGCATGAACGATTCCGTTGCGTATTCTGACCAAACCTTCCACAGCTTACTGCAAGATCGACCTCTACGTTCGCTATCGGCTAGCTCAACCGCAAGGTTCCGGCGGTTGCGAACTGTCTGAGATCCTCAAAACGGTGTCCCACGACAGCGTCAATCGCTTTCTCTGCCGAGAGCGCTACGTGCCGAAGGCTCTGTTGGACGAGCTCGTCTCTTAAGGCTGGATTGATTTAGTCGGGGGCGTTTTGAGCGTGGACGATACGGTGCTGGAAAAACCCTATGCGCAGCGAAAAGTCACCGCTCTGTGGGGCTATTTCTGGAGCAGTAAAGCCGCCAAGCCGGTGCTGGGGCTTTCGCTGGTCACGCTTTACTACACCAGCACCAACGGTTTGCGAGTACCGATTAACTACCGACTCTATGACAAAGCGGAGGGAAAAACTAAGAACCAATACTTTCAGGAGATGTGGCAGGAAGTGAGGCAATGGGGTCTGCGCCCTCGCGCCGTCACTAGCGATACTGGGTAAGCCGCTCAGGCAAATCTCAATGTACTCAAAGACGACCAGACGAGATTTTTAGTCGGAGTGGCCAAGAATCGACGGGTGCGTCTAACGCCTCATCAAGCTTATCAACGGGTCGAGGCGCTCACCATTCCCGAGTCGGGGCTGCTGGCCTATAGCGGTATTCACTTTGGTTAAGTACACTTTCAAGCTTCGATGCCTTTTTGTGTGGAATCCCTCTGTACTTGATTAGCCTGCATGCCGCTATATCTTCAGGGAGTCGGGCGAGTCCAGGTCTTTTGCCAGCGCTGCAAAAACGAATCGTGGCGGTATTATGCGCTTTACTTGCCTGACCCTGAGGCGCTAGAAGCAGCCACTGCGACTGACTTTGAGCAATGGCATACCCTTCATTGGGGCATTGAATGTTTTCACCGGGCTGGGAAACAGGTGTGTGCTCTAAAACGCTTTCGGGTGCGCTTGAAGGAAGCCATTCACACCCATGTCTTCTGCGCCCTACGGGCCTTTGTCGAGTTGGAGTTACAGGTCTGGCAACAGCAGTTAGGCTTTTGGTATGAGCTACAACGTCATCTCTATCAAGAGGTCGCTCGCCAATTCATCCTTCAATCACCGCTGATGGGTAAAACCGCTTGAATTATGGTTTTGTTGATTTTGTCAATGCGTAAGTCCTGATGACAGCAGTTCTCAATATGAGAATAGTTCTCGCGTTTGAAGTGGGTTCTGAGGTCAAAAATATCGTTTTGCCATTGTGAA
>JBCDAJ010000221.1:0-6731 GCA_039185935.1 Cyanobacteria bacterium P01_F01_bin.56
TATTGCGGTACAAAATCTCAGCCATCTCGGCGCTACAGGCTTCCAAGCGTTCTTGATCTTGAGGTGTCATAACGAGACGTCTCCGGGGCGACCCCTCAATTCTCCCCCTAATCATCTTTTCGCGAAAGTGGGATGCTCCCCCCGTCCCCTTTAGCTATACAAAGTGCGATCGCATTACAGTTTTGATAAAGCGACACGGATACGCATCCTTTTGGAAAAGGACATAATACTTCCGGTCAGAGGTTCAATTTCTTTATAAATTTTGGCTCCATCATCCGCTGATTGAACGCTGTCACAGATCTTCTCAATTGCGACAACGTCTTCATCTGAAACCATTCCATCAATCAACATTTTAATCATTTTGATTTTATGGCTAACTCCTTTATTGTCTAAATAGTTAGATTCTCTAAGCACTCTCTCTCTAACACGGTCGTCACTAGTAAGATTTTCTAGTGAACCATGAATTAGCGTACCGGTAACATGACGGGCATGTTCCGCAGGTCGAATTTCTTGATCAATGAATTCTTGCATATTATTAGTCTGGTTGGCTTGATTAGCTTGGATTGCCAATTCCCGGAAAGCTTCTGGATCAGATTCTTTCAAGTCAAGAAGGTTTCTCACTAAGTTGGTAGTGTGCGCATTATACATTTGACCACCATGATATCCAGCAACCGCCCCTGGTAAACCCCCGACTAATCTCCCCACTGCTAACGAGTCTAGTGACGTGGAACTAAAAAGTTCTGTAGGCAATTTATACACACCACCTGGTGTAAATTGTTGTCCAGCATCGTCTACTACATCACCGTCATAGTTAATCATTCCGCCTAATAAACTATTGCCAGTTGAGGCTCTGTAATGAAATGACTCAACTCTTTCTGGATTTTCGGCCTTGCTATTGTATTCTTCCAAAGAATCGATAAGTCTAGAGTCTATTCCTGGTGCTTGAAAGGTAATCACTTTGCTAACATTTTGAGGAAATGTAGCTGCCGTAATCTGCGCCAAGGCTCCACCAAGGCTATGACCCGTAACGTCAACTTTACCTCCAAGATTAACGATTTCTTTCTCAATCAGTCTCTTGCTTTTTTGAAACTGTTTTGCTCCAATTCCTTCGGCATTCGCATCCTCGATCCAATCTAGAATCTCCTTACTGCCTTCAAATGCAATGACTGGCAGCCTCGATTCTTGCACTGGTGTATTTGACCATCGGATACTGGTCATTTGAAAACCATAGTATCCATGAGTTATACGAATATTTTCCAGCTTAATGCCCCATTGATTAAGTTGATCAACACTTATATCTTTATCTTCTAGAAGTTTTCTCTCCATTGCCCCTGTTGAATGTACATAAGCTATATCTTTAGCTATTAGCTCATAAATCGAATGGCTAGAAATCTGAGAGCCTAAAGATTCAGCTTCTAGGTCTCCTCTTAGACTTTTTTGCAAGCTTTGACATTCTGTAACCACTGACTCGGTCGTTGCCCATATCCACTCACGTTGACCTGGCAAACCAATTGACCATGAGACTTCCTTAGCTCTGGTTGAGTTATCAGGTTCTTTTTCTTGAAAATTACCTTGCTTGCCAATGTATTTAATGAACTTATATCTCGCTTTCTTCAAATCTTTTCTGAGTTGATCGTAGTGTTGACCTTCCTTACTACGCCACCATTCCCAATAAGTAATTGAGGTGGAAATTAGAGCTCTACATTTCTGAATAATTGAATTAATTGTTACCCATGACCATTTGCCATTAGGGTGCCTAATTGACCAGGCTATCTCCTTAGAAAACGTGTCCTTTTTAGGATATCCACTTTGCCACAACATAGAGCCATTGGCTTTCGTTCCAACAGCAATTCGAGTGTGAAATTCGTATCCTAATTTCTCAAGTTTTTCGCGTAGCTGCTGATATTTTTTACCTTTTGAACTGTTGTACCAACTCCAAAAGGTTGAACTTTGTTCTGTGTCACTAGATCGAGGCTGAATATTAACTGCTGTTTGTTGGAGAGTGTGAGTCAACTCATGCGCTAACAGCTCTTTCCCTCCACTCGACCCCGGATTGTATTTCCCAGCGTTGAAATAAATATCCTGGCCGTGGGTAAACGCCTGAGCCTGGATGGCATTGGCTAAATCTGGAGTTTCATGTACGCGCACGTTGCTAAAGTCTGCGCCAAAGCGGGGTTCCATAAAGGCGCGAATTTCATCGGAGAGGGGGCTGCCGCCGCTACGTTTGCTAGCCAACTGCTGTTCGAATCCGGCAGGCACGGTATGTCCTGTCCCTTTTGCCTGCACCTTGGGTGACGCCTGCGCGGTCTGTACTCTGGCCTGCACCTCATCATCCCGCATGGCCATTACGCGTTGGGCCATCGCGTCGGCTTCTTGTTCGTACTGATCGCCGGGTTGTCCCATGGTGAGCTTGGGTTGGATCAGGGCTTCTTCCTCTTCGTCTTCTTTGATGCCAGATTTCACTTGCCGCTGTAGGGGCTGCTCCTCTTCCTCGTCCTCCTTGATTCCAGGCTGCACCTGTCGTTGGATGGTCTTTTCTTCCTCATCTTCTTTATCCAAATCAGGGGCTACCTGCCGCTGTAGGGTAGATTGCGGCTTGGTCAAGTCGCGACCAAGGCGAGCAGTTTGATCCAGGCGAGCTTGGATAGTCGCCTTTGCTGTTTCAGGCCCCACACCTTCGCCCGTTTTCACTTGTGGCGACACCACCTGAAACGGGCGCGTATGCCCGGCTCCTGAGTTAGCTTTGGCAACAGCAGGAACGAAACTGGACTTAGTGGTGTCGTGGGTGTGCATGGTTTTGACCTTAATAGAGATTGCTGAGCTAAAAGAAAATGCTTTGATTTAAGTCACTCACAAAGAGGGGGATATGGCTGGAGCGCGGATGAATGGAAATGCCCACCCTCACTCACTCGCACTCGCGAACGGCCCCATCGGGCATGGTGGCTCCACAGAAATTGGTGCGGTCTACTTCAATGCCTTCCAGGGTGGCACCAGTCAAGTCTGCGCCTTCAAAGTTGGCGCCCTTGAGGTTGGTGCGGGATAAATCGGCTCCCTGCAAGTTGGCATAGGTCAAATCAGCGCCGCTCAGATTTACCTCAGCCAGGTTGGCATTGCTGAGGTAAGCTCCACTCAGGTTGGCATTGCTGAGGTTACCCCTCTGACTCAGGTCGGCGCCGCTCAGATCTGCATTGGCCAGGTTCTGCCCCTGGAGGTCAACCCCTTGCAAATTGATGTGGATGAGCTGAGCCCCCAGCAGATTGACGTTTTCCAGATTGGCCGCTTCCAGTAGTGCCCCTTCGAGAAGGGCGGCTTGCAAGTCAGTACCGTCTAAATTTGCGCCCGTTAAGTCAGTGGGAGCCGCCTCTGGCGGTGATGCTCCCACCACGTAGTCATACTGGGAGCGGAGGTCACTCCCGCGTAGGCTCGATTGGCTTAGGTCACTTTCGACCAGCAACGCCCCCCGTAAGTTTGTGCCCACCAAGCTCGACTGGCTCAGGTTGACGCCTTGGAGATTAGCATCCTGCAAATTCGCGCCATCGAGTTGGGCTCCGGTCAGATTCGCCCCCGCTAGGTCAATGCCCGGTAGGTTAGCCCCAGATAAGTTGGCTCCTTGCAAATCGAGAGCCGCGGATTCGGTTTCTATCTCAAGACTCTCTAATCCTTCGTTCACCAGACGATGAACCTGATGCCAATGGTCATTCAAAATGGTGCTGTCGTCCACGATCGCGCCATTCAGCCGAGTACGCGTCAAATCGGCCTGATTCAGGTTCGCGCTACTCAGATCGGCGTGCCTTAAATCCGCCTCCTGCAGCGTAGCTTGGAGTAACGTCGCTTCGCGCAAATCCGCACCGTTGAGGTTTGCACCAGTCAGGTCAGCACCACGGAGATTAGCACCTCGCAAGTAGGCTCCCGATAACTCGGCCCCCTGTAAATCACAATCAGGACATTGGCGAGTGGCTTGCAGGGTTTGCAAATCCTCTTCGCTGAAGGCCTGAGCAGGAACGAGCCAGACCCAAGGGTTCAGCAAAAGCCCCAGGCCAATCAAAATTTCGCACCTCAGAGATGTCCGTGTGTGCATCGGGGGGAACTCCTATGGCTGCCGGTTATGAGGTTATTCTCGCCGCACCCATCGCGTTTCCAGAACCTATCAAAAGTGATGTTTGCGTCTGTAACCGTTCTGCTTATGCTGGCATCGATCGCTCAGTTCAATTCAACTAAACACTCCGCTGCTTTTGAGACCAAGCGAGTTTGGACGATGACCAGTATTAACTCCGTTAGCGGAAGGATCCCATGAAACATGCTCTCCAATTCGTGACCTTGCCCCTGGCGTTTTGGGTCGGTCAAGCCAGTTTGACGGGATCTGTGTCCCTGGCCCAAAGCGGTATGGAAACCCTCGAAGATGTAGCCTACTGGCAAAACTTATGCCAGCTACAAACTCAAGCCGGTAATCCAGAAGCAGGGCTGTCTGCCTGCGAACAAGCGATTGCCCTCGAACCTGAAAATGCCAACCTGTGGGCCGACTACGGCTTTGCTCTACTGTCGTTGGAACAGTATCCCGAAACGCTGGCTGCGGTTGACCGTGCCCTCAATCTAAACGAACAAAACTCTCTGGCACTAACCTATCAGTGCATGGCTTACCTGGGCATGGACCTACCCGAAAAGGCCCTAGATACCTGCGATGCCGCTCTCCAAACCAATAGTTTTTGGGGCAACCAATCCCCAACCCTGGTCTGGCGTACACGTGGGCAAATTCTGCATCAGATGGGGCAGCCCCAGCAAGCGCTGATCGCCTACGATCGCGCCTTACAACTAGAGCCCAATGAGTCGGTGACCCTGGCCTATCGCTGTCAAACACTGGTAGAGACCGGCGAATACATGCACGGGATTACTGCTTGCCAAGCCGCTCTGGCTGGCGATGGCAACTGGTTAGGAGAAACCCCAGCCCTGACCTGGGGCTATCAGGGACAGGCCCATACTCAGTTGGGGGATTATGCCAAGGCCATTGACGCCTATGACCGAGCCGTGGCGTTGGAACCCGAAAACGCGGAACACTGGTTACAACAGGGCTGGTTATTAGAGCAAATCGAGGAGTTTGCTGCCGCCGCCCTTTCCTACACCAGAGCCGTGGAACTGACCCCCGAATCTTCCCGTGGTTTGGTCGGACAATGCCGCACTCTCAATCAGCAGACTCAATTTGAAGCGGCTCAAGCTGCGTGTGAGCAGGCCCTGGCTGGCAACGGCGATTGGTGGCCACTGGGAGCCGCCCAAGCCTGGCGCGAACTCGCTCACGCCAAAGCGGGGTTAGGCGAATATGAATCCGCTCTAGCAGCAATTAACCGAGCAGTGGGTATTCACCCGGATTATTTGCAGGCCCAGAGTGATCGCAGCGTCATCCTTTGGTATTTGGCAGATTACGAAAGTGCAGCTGAAGTGGCCAACCGCATTGTCAATCCAGAGCTCACCCCCGTCACTGAGGAAAATCAAGCTATTATCGTCAACTCGTGGACCAACCTAGGCCGGATTTATAGTTCTCTGGAGCAGCCTCAACTAGCAATCAATGCCTATGAACAAGCGATCACCCTCAATGGTCAGAATTCGGAAACCTGGGCCAACTTAAGTGCTGCATACTGGCTCGACGAGCAATACACCGAGGCACTTAATGCCGCTGAGCAATCAATCACTTTGAATTGGCAATCAGAACAGGGGTGGCAAAATCAGGGTGCCGCTCAAGCCGCTCTTGGCCTGTATTCTCAAGCCCAACTCAGTTATGAGCAATCCCTCGAAATCAACAATCAAAACGCTGATGTGTGGGCGGGCCTAGGTGCTGTGCAACTCCGTTTAGGAGACGCCGATGCCGCTATGGAGTCGCTGGAAATTGCGATACAGCTTAATCCACATCAAGTGCTCGTTCAACAAATCTTGGAGGCGATCGCCAAAGCATCCTCGGAAGAGTAAGTCGCATTCCCTTCGAATCTCAAGGAACATCTCACACCATTCATATTCCCTGAGTTTCCGAAGCGGAAAGTCCCCTGATCACTCGCGATGAGGGGACTTTCTTATGTCTTTAAGGATAAGACGCAGACGATTTAGCCTTATGAGACTATCCGGACACCGACGTTGTATGACAGGCAGGAGAGAAAGTGAACCTGGATGCAGCTAAGCGGATACGGTTATGAGGTGATGTTGCAGATGGCTTATCACGCACCGAAGCATTCCTTAATGGACATTGAGGAATTAGGAAAGGCTAAAGGTGTAATGGACTGTTGCTCTCTCAAAATGAGCTGCCGTTGATAACCATCCACTCCAGAATCTCTGAACACATGGAGTTGCTGTATTTCAATGTTAAATACCCAGTAGTCCGAAATATCAGCAGTAGCGTACAGGTCAGCTTTGCTGCCGAGGTCGCGCTCAAGGATGGTTTCGGAAATCTCTATGATTAGATAAATGTCCTGGGGCCTCAGATAACATTTAGCATAGAAACTTTCACTGGGATGAACGACGGCACTGTCGGGCTCAGACTCTGAGTAGGGATCGAGCTGGATTGGATCTTATAGCCTTACTATAGCGGTGTGCAGGTTTGTCAAGCACAATAGCAACCATGGGTAAACCAGCTTCGGACGTCCTGCAAGGAGATTAACGAAAGGCCCTGAGCAATCGCCTTATGTAAGGCTTGGGCGGTGCGTGCCTCAACGGCTCTCAAATAGCCCTTCAACTTTGACCACAGGTTCTCA
>JBCDAJ010000222.1:0-6643 GCA_039185935.1 Cyanobacteria bacterium P01_F01_bin.56
ATTTATAGCATGAAACTTTGGCAGCATTGGGCCTTCCAACTGATGGCTCTCAAGCCCCATAAACGATGCTTTTTTCGGCGCGGTCTTCAGGCTCTATCCCTGATACAGCAAGCCTTCTAATTGGCTTGTCACCCGTTAAGAATAGAACCTTCCATTGGAACCCCCGAAGATGAGCCGATAACTGTCGATAACCCGAATCCTGACACTCGACCGAAGCCTCAACCTGAAACTGAACCCGATGGATTTCCTTCGCCGGTCGGTAGCCCTGACACTGGAGTTGAGTTTGATTCTCCTCAGTCTGACCCCTTCTCTAATCCTGAACCGGAATTAGAACCCATTGAGCGACCACCTTCATTCAGAGAGGGGGATACACCTCAGAAATGTGATCCATGCTCTAAGTTGGATGAGGTTTTGGGTTTATTCAGGGATTCTTTCAGCAATTCGCTTTTACTGGCAACCTGTGAAGGGT
Source organism: Cyanobacteria bacterium P01_F01_bin.56 (assembly GCA_039185935.1). GTDB lineage: Bacteria > Cyanobacteriota > Cyanobacteriia > Phormidesmidales > Phormidesmidaceae > Halomicronema. Next base: position 470 of record JBCDAJ010000222.1, read on the forward strand.
CTGGTGATCCACCGTTGAATGAGTCTATTCAAGGCTTTGGATTCTCTGGGTTATCGGCAACGAATCAAATGATTCTCGATGGCTTAACGAGAATTTGGGATAGGGTGAAGTGTGAGGCTGATTCAGCAGGCAGTGTCCCTGAATCCTTCATTGCTAAAGCACCTACCATTAAGCCTCAGCTTCAATTGCAGTTTAAGAAAGCGGGTAGTAAGTCATCGAGTCGATGGCATGTGACGATTCCTCACTTTAATCAGGCATTTAAGGATGCTTTGGAGCCATTCACGTATCAGAGGGGGGATATCAGGTGTGTTTACACCCTCACCGACAATACCAAGATCATTGTCAATGCCCTGGATAAAGGGGAGGGGATTCGGGTTCTCACTTACCTACAGCAATTCATCGAGAATGAATACAGGTCATCCATCGCCACTGTCTCATTTCATGAAATACCGGGCAGGGGCATTACTAAACAGCAGGTAGTCTCATCTTTCGCGAAGTATTTTGAGGGGACTTTGGAAGCGCCTCCGGTGTGGACTCGCAGAATTTCCTAGGTTCCCCTGGTTCTAATAGAACATTCCAATGGAACCCTACAACTCAGGGACGTCGAGGTTCGGATTCCTACCCGCATAATGTCGATAGATCGTTTCAGGGGAGTTTCCTACCCATTTAGCGATGTCTTTAGCGTCTATTCCATTGTCTAGGCATAGGGTGATGAATGTATGCCTAGCTTGATAGAGCTTTCGATACTTGATGCCTATATCGTCTAGAACTTTACGCCAGTGCCGATCTCTGAAGTTGTCTAAGTTCAGCATCATTCCTTCAGGAGATTTGAAAACTAGACCTGTGGGATCTAAGTCTTTAGAGTCCACCCAGAGAAGTAACTCCTTCAACTGGTTATTAACAGGGAATCTCCTGAAAGGTTTCGTCTTGGTTCCTTCCTGAATCGGTTCCCCTGGTACTCCTTGAACTGCTACCTGATCAAACACTATGCAGTGATCGAAGACGTTATCCCACTCAAGCGCTATCGCTTCAGAAGGTCTACAACCAGTTAAGAACAGAAACTCAACGAAGGGAGCATAGCCGGGTTTCTCGCCGTAAAAGTGACGTGTGATTCGATTCCTCTCATCAATCGTGAATGGATCGATATCCTTCTTGCTTTTGCTCTTGCTTACCTTAATGGCAGTGGATAGCCCATCAAAGGGATTCTCGTCACATAGCCCCATGCTGATGCCCCATTTGAAGGCCGCTGACAGACGAGTGAATATGCGTTTTCTCATGTATGGCGATTTATCCCTGTTGATTGCTCCAATCAGTAAGTTAGAGTCATCAACCTTAATCGCATCGAAACGAGTCAGGTAATTATGAATAGGCTTGATCTGCTTGTAATAAGTGCTGGCTTTCACTACCTCCCTTCTTTCCTCAAGGTAAGCAGTCCATACAGCATAAATCGTGGTGGGTTTCTGGGTTTCTCGTTTGGTTCCTTTGGGTTTAGCGACTCGGTAGCGATCCAATGTCTCATCGAAGTTATTAGCCAGGATGTCATTCTCGATCCGGACTGCTACGGCTTCTGCTCGCTTTCGCCCTCGGACGCCATTTTTGAAGCTATCCGCCAGGGAGTAGCGTATTCCTTTATACTTCCAACGTAATCTTAGATACTTGCCCTTTTCTTCAATAGATATGGTGATTTGAGTCATGTTTGAGTGGTGTGGTTACCACTCTGCCAGTTCCAATAGAAAATTCCAATGGAAGGGGCCAGAAAGGGGCAGGAACCCCGTGAATGGAGCGTATTTCCTAAGCGGGTAACGCGATTCGAACGCGCGACATTCACCTTGGCAAGGTGACGCTCTACCACTGAGCTATACCCGCATGCGCTTTTTAGGCGTCTAATCAATATCGCAAACCACTATTCCTTTGTCAACATTTCGCGACCATATTTTTACCAGCCCCTGAGTAGGAAAGTACGATGCTTTTCAGCCTTGTCCAGCCGCCATCATAACTTTTTGGGTGAGCGTCAAGGAGTTGGCACTCTAGGGTTCACCTGCCGGTAGTTGAGGCAGGGGTTCATCTTCTTCGGAAATGACGGGCGCGTTTGCTTGGTTAGCGATCGCTGCATTCCAGCGTTCATCTAGCACTGCCAGACCGGCCCCCAGTAACTCGGCCAACGTACTGTTTAAGCGATATAGCGCGACTGCCCCCAATACGATCGCTGCCGGAAATTTTGGCGTTAGCACAGCCAGTACCGTGGCCTCAAATACCCCCAAGCCGCCCGGTGCACCCGGCACCACCAACCCCAGTAGCCAACCAAAGCTAAACGCGCCCACCAAAATCCACACGTCGGCCAAGTCCAGCGAATACAGGGCCATAAAACAGAGCATAAAGCCCACCCCGCGAAACACCACAAATCCGACTTCGCCAAGTAAAGTTTGCCAAGGATAGTGACGTAGCTTGGGAATTTTGGCAGACTCCTGCAGGTGCGTTTCTTCCACTTGGTCAGCCTGCTTGAGTTTGGCTTGGGCCAGCCTTTTTAAGATGGGATTCAGAATGCGCGGGTGCAGGGCGATCAATACCGCGACTAAGATACCGAATTGGATTAAGGTTGAGGGCAAGCTCACCAGCACGATGGCCAAGGCCGCAACCGACATCAGCAGCGGCTCTAAGACCACACCGGTGATGGCGACCCCCGTAGAGGTGCCATATTCGCGTAAAAATTGGATGCGCCCAACAAAATGCCAAATGTTGCCGGGTAGGTATTTGCCCAAATTCGTTTTGAGGTAGGTGATCATCGTCCAGGTTTTAGGTACGGGGGCATTTAATGAACGCATAATGCCGTACCAAACCCAGCCTGACCAAATGTGGGCCGATAGAGTGATCCCCAGCGCTAGCATCAGTTCGGCGATCGCATATGGCGTCAATCGCAGCGTCAATACCTGTTGCCAGTTCAGCCTTAGCGTGTGCAAGATAAAGCCTAGGGTCAGCGCTAGAATAAACCAGCGCAGATAAGGCTTCATCCATTTGTAAGTGGTTTTGCAAGCAGGGGGCAATTTCATAATCAGCAGTCGCTGAGTCATCAGACGAAGAGCATCAGACACAGGATAAGTCGAAATTCTGCTGACGCGATCGTTCACCTTGCCAGAATGCTGTGCAGGAAACTAGTTTCTATTCTGAACAGGCTAAATTCGAGCTGTTGCCCGTGGAGAAAATGGGTTTCTCGCTACAGCGAGCCAGGCTTCAGAAGCCTGACTGTAGATGCAGAATCTATCGTTGCGTAGATAAACTTTATACAGCGTTGCTGAATCGAGGGATGAATCGGGTATCTGAGACCTTGGGCGAGATGCCTGCGCTTCGCTGTCGATGGCTCGTCATCTGTTTGGGTAACAATTCAATTCATCCTCAAAATCAGCAGTGCCCTTTAGTCTCCTACTGGCGATCGCACCGTCTCTGCGGCTGGTTGAGACGACCCCGTGGAGTTAGTCGGCAAGGAGGGTAACCGCGCATTCATCACATCCACCGGTGCCGTAACCTCGACCAGCGATGCCCGCGCTAGTTGCAGCGCGTGATAGCAAGTGGGCAAAAAGTTGCCCACCGGTAGCGCTTTGTGGATCTTAAATCGCCGCAAGCGATCGGCTACTTGCCCTTGAGCCCCAACGATAAAGATCTGTCGCCGCCGTTCAAGAGAGGCTGCTTTCACCTCTTGTTCAATAGTTAATGACGCCGTTACCCCCATCATCGGCACCCGACTGAGATCTAGAATGAGCACCTCATAATCGCGACCTAGATGAGAAGAGATGGCTCGTGCTGCCCCAAAACTCATCGGCCCACTGATTTGAATAAGCAGTACCTGACCGCGACATTCGTACATCAAACGGGCTTCCTCCGGCGTTAAGACCACTTCTGGGTCCTCTTCTGGCTGTTGGATGGCCCGTACTTTCTCAATTTGCAGACTAGTAAGCCGCTGAATGGTCAATATATTGGCGACAAAGGCACCCACCGCCACGGCGGTGATTAAATCGACAAACACGGTCAGCAACAGCACACTGTACGTCACTAACGTCGCCCGGCCGGAAACCTGAACCACGCGCCACAAAAAGCTCCAATCAATGATGCGCATGCCGACCTTAATCAAAATGCCCGCCAGCACTGCATGGGGAATTTGAGCCGTGATCCCCCCAGCCCAGAGAACAATACATAGCAAAACCACAGCGTGGAACATTCCCGATAGCGCCGTTCGACCGCCAGCATGGATATTAATCACTGTGCGCATGGTGGCGCCAGCACCGGGTAACCCCCCAAACAATCCCGAGAGAAGATTACCAATGCCCTGGCCAATCAGTTCTCGTTCTGAGTTGTGTCGGGTGCGAGTAACGTTGTCTGCCACCAGCGATGTCAAAAGTGAATCGATCGCGCCTAAAACCGCCAACATCATGGCATAGCCAACAATGGCTTTCAGTTGCTCTAGGTTGAGTTGCGGCCACTGAATCTGCGGCAGCCCTTGCGGGATCTCACCAATGCGAGCCACGTCACTGTTACCAAAAAAGATGACTGAAATCGCGGTGCAGGCGACAAGGGCAACTAATGGTGACGGCACCACTCGAGCTAAATGCTTGGGCCAACCAAACACAATCATCAAAGTCAAAATCCCCAGTCCAGCCGCTGCTGGCTGGGGATTTGCCAACACCGTTGGTAGTTGTTGCAGCGCTTCAACCACGCCGCTCGAAGCTGGGTGCCCTAACAACGGGGCAACTTGTAAGGTGACGATAATGACGCCAATGCCCGACATAAAGCCCGAGATCACCGAGTAGGGCATCAGCGTAATAAAGCGACCCAATCGCAAGATCCCGAACAAAATCTGGAACACACCGCTCAGCATGACGGCAGTAAACGCCATGGCCAAGCCATGTTCAGGATTTTGCGCAATTAACTTGGTGAATACAGTAGCCATAACCACTGTCATGGGGCCAGTGGGGCCGGTGACTTGGGTCGGTGTGCCACCAAAAAGGGCGGCAAAAAAGCCCGTAAAGATAGCGCCATAGAGACCCGCAGTCGGACCAGCCCCAGAGGCGACGCCAAAAGCCAAGGCGAGGGGAAGCGCTACGATCGCTGCGGTTAACCCGCCAAACAAATCTCCTCGAACATTCTGAAGACGGAGGGGTTGAGATATTTGCATCATGGTGAAAAGTTTGGAGCCTATGGATCGCTAACCGCAGAAATCGTTGCTAAAGCGTTGTGATCCAAGACGACGGACAGGATGAAACGTACAAATCCACTAACTCGTTGTAAGGCTCAGACTTCTTGACAATGTAAGGCAACCCAATCCATTCATGGAGGGCTGAGACGATTCTTTATTCTGCTTGAAAAAAGTTAGTGACTTTGTTGCCCCTTTGTAACCCAAAAAGCAGTCTAGGACGCCGATAAACAGCGTCTACTCGTAGAGGTAGCAGAGCACGGAATGCGGAATTCAGAGTTGGAATTCTAGCGGCATGGAAATTTCAGCGATCTGCAATAACCTAAATCAGGATTTAGGGATCGGCTTGAAACTGAACGACTCTGCACTGGAAGTGCAGAGGTTAGCTTAGATAGGACTGAAAGTCCTTTTCCCTATCAGGACTAAAGTCCTGACTATTCCAGCATGAAATTCTCACTCTCTCGGTTCGACGGTCGTCGATGATGCTCCAAATATTCTTCGACTAGCTCCTCACTCATCGTCCCTGTACTCCATGCACCATAACCAATAGCCCAGAAGTGCTTGCCCCAATGGCGCTTCTGTCACTCGGGATATTCTTGCTGTAACCGTCTCGATGTCCGCCCCTTCATCTTTTTGACCATTTCACTCACCGATTTGGAAGGCGGATACTCGATCAGCATATGCACATGGTCTTTACTTACGACGCCTTTGAGGATCCGAATATCCTCGGCATCGCAGATTTGGATGATGCGCTCACGACATCGTTTCTGGATATCTCCTTTAAGAACCTTGTAGCGATATTTGCTCACCCAAACGATATGAACCGTAAGACGGCTGATCGTGTGACTCCCGCGACGATACTCTGGCATCGATATGGACTCTTACTTTCCTCCCAATCTAGGCCATTCTCTGACATGTGCAGGACAGCTTCGAGAAGTGTGTAGCAACTAAAGTCTCGCACTGAAAGTGCGTAGTTTTGGACTAGCGTGTTC
>JBCDAJ010000223.1:0-6424 GCA_039185935.1 Cyanobacteria bacterium P01_F01_bin.56
AGCGAGCAGATAGCGAACGTAGAGGTCGAGCGTGCAACGCGCTGTGGACGGTTTGGTCAGAATACGCAATGGAATAGGTCATGCAACACCTTTGATTTTCAACCCATACATTCATTCCGCTGTCAATGCGTAACTCCTGTACTTGTTGAGTGCGCACAGCCTTTAGCGATCGCCTCCCGCCGTAAGACTGCACAAAAATAACGTCTGGGTTAACCTGGGCGATTTGCTGTTTTGATAGATACGTGATTCCCGGCTCTCCTTGATATGCGTGAGGTTTGCTCCATGGAAAGTGGGTGAATTCCTGCAAAACACTGCCCAACGTGCCGCTTTGAGTTTCTACAGGATAGCGATCGCACCCGTGACTGAACGGTGAAATGCCCATCACCAAAACCGTTTTTCGGGATTCTTGCCAGAGCTGCTGACGAGACCGCGTGAGTGGCTGATCCAATTGGGCGAGTGCTGCTTCGGCCTGGGGCATTCGCTGTGTCAAGCTGGCGATATCTAACAACCGCAAAACCGCTTCTTCATAGTCACTCCCTCCCATAAATAGGTGGAGGCAATATCAGCGAGCCAGCAGCGATAAAATCGATGAGGAAACTGTCAGCCCAGGATCAAATCTGGTTGGAGCTGGCAAATCATTTGAAAGTTTGGCAAGAAGCAAGAGCCGACGCGCGGCCACTGATGTGAGCGATCGCCATAAAATTCAGACTGGCTGGCCACTGCACTGCGTAATGCCCCTACAGGTTCCAACCTCAATTCGGACAAGACATCTAATCCAGAGGCACTGAGACAGACCACCCTTTTTGCAGGACGCTTCAGACGAATCACAGCAGCCGTACTATCTGCGACCAAATGAGGGGTAATCGCCGATTGCTGAAACCAGGCTAACAATACGGCAACTCGCTAACCACAACATCGACCGAGCCGTCGTTAATAAGAACCATAGTCTGAGCGCGTCTTGACTTGATTCGGATATTCAAAAAGCTGAAAAATCTTACTCATAATGTTGCGCAAACGCGCCTGATACTCTTCTATCGGCGTGCAAGCCCCAGTGAAATAGCCACTCGCCGTCGAAAAAGCCCATTGCTCCTCAACATTCTGATAGCCGTTGGCTTCAATATGGGTTAGATGGCAGGTTGGCTGCAGCAGACCTTCGGAAAACCGCACCTGCAAGAAAATGCAGTTACACGCGAGCCCGCAATGTTTTCTGGAAAAGAAAAAACTGAGATCAATAGAATGCGGATCGAGTTGTCGCTGGGTTTGAGTATCTGTCAGCCAAGGATTTAAATCGACCCTGACATCAGCAAACTCAGCTCTAAATAAGACGGCTAACTGAGCAATTTTGCTGGTCAGATTAACGGTGATGGCATGGCTAGCTGCGTTCATGAAAGTCTCCATCGCAAAGTTTTAATTTCAAGTGGTTCTCAATAAGCTTGACGAATACATTCACTCTAAAAGCACCTCCAGCATCCTTAAGTCTCGACCAAAAGGCTTACAAAAGGTAATAGAATGACCACAATGACTTGCAAGAGCCAATAGAGAAGGCTTAAGCTTTTCGCCGGGAATCTAGAAATTATCTGGGAATCGCTTTTGTTTGACACTCTTGCTTATTGAGAGTATATATCAATAAGTGGACAGTGCAAGCTGACTCAGAATATAGGAGGTTGACGATGAGCCAATATGCTCAAGAGCTGAAAGCGACTGCAAAAGCGATGGTTGCTGAAGGTAAAGGAATTCTGGCCATGGACGAGAGTAATGGCACCTGTAATAAGCGGTTTCAAAAGTTGGGAATTCCAGCGACAGAGGAATATCGTCAGGCTTATCGAGAATTGATTTTGACGACTCCAGGACTTTCTAACTACATCAGTGGCCCGATTCTTTATGATGAAACGATTCGCCAGACGACGGCAGCAGGGGTTCCCTTTTTGAAGGTGATTGCCGACGCTGGCATGATTCCAGGTATTAAAGTTGATACCGGTGCCAAAGATTTAGCCGGACACTCTCACGAGAAAGTGACTGAAGGGCTTGATGGCTTGCGCGAACGCATTGCTGAGTATTACCAGATGGGGGCGCGGTTTGCTAAGTGGCGTGCCGTGATCACCATTGGCGATAATATCCCCAGCGCGGCTTGTATTGCGGCCAACGCCCACGGCTTGGCCAGATACGCCGCCCTCTGTCAGGAAGGGGGACTGGTGCCTATTGTGGAACCAGAAGTGCTGATTGACGGTCATCACACGCTGGAGCAGTGTTGGCACGTCACCGATGCCACTTTGCACGAGGTCTTTAATCAACTCCACCAGCAAAGCGTGGCTTATGACCAGATGATCCTGAAGCCCAGTATGGTCATTGCGGGTAAAGGCTGTGATACTCAAGCCAGTGTTGATGCTGTTGCCGAGGCCACCATCACTTGTTTACTCAAGAACGTGCCTGCAAGCGTGGCTGGCATTGCTTTCTTGTCGGGGGGGCAATCGATGGAGCAGTCTTCCGCTCATCTTAATTCGATGAACCTGGTGTTTGGCGACCAATGCCCTTGGCCAGTGACGTTCTCGTACGCTCGGGCCATTCAGCAACCGGCCTTGGACTATTGGGCTGGTGATTCAGGCAAAGTTGCCGAAGCGCAGCAGCGACTGCTGAAGCGCGCCCAGTGCAATAGTGCAGCCAGCTTGGGCAAGTACTCGCGCGAGATGGAACAGGAACTCGCGATCGCTTAAACCAAGCGTAGTTTCCTCATTGAGCTAGTTTTGCGGTGCACGATACTCCCGGAATCTAGAGCCTTCTGGGAGTTTTTTTTAAGATAAGTCTCTGCCTGTACTTCATTACCCGCCTGTTTGAGGCATTCTATTCAGGGGCTAGCTCACACTTATAAGCCAATGTGAATGGCGGGCCTCCATCTTCAGCCTTGTTCTGGTGCTCATCCAGGCGCTGAGAGCAGCTTCACCCAAGCCTTTCGTGAGGCCCTACAGCATCGCTCCTGAGACTAGGTAACACTCCAGATTTTTTTTATTTTCTTTAACAAGAATTGGTCTCATTAAGACAACAATGCAGTATAGTATTTGAAGCTATTGAGAAAGAAAGTCAATAGTTGTGTTTCTTTTGGATAGAAGGGCCGAACTCAAAAGCAAACAGGGGTTGATGCCACCTGATGTCTAGCGGAAGTGCAGATACTCTGCTGAAAATAAATCTCTTCTGCTTGATCTGTAAGGCAGCTTTGTGGCTGTCCTCGCGCATCACAGTGACCAGCAACTTCTGGTGATTCGAGCATCAACGTTCTCTCTATTGAGTTAGCGTTTTGACCCCAAAGAAACCATACTAGCCTATCACTGACACTTGAAGAGCAAACATCATGGCAAAAGTTGGATTATTCTACGGTTCCACTACCGGTAAAACTGCAGATGCAGCTGAGCAAATACAAGCAGCTTTAGGCGGTGACAGCGCTGTTGATCTATTTGACATCAGCGAAAAGAGCGCTGGGGATTTGGCCGATTATGACTACATCATCATTGGCTGTCCCACCTGGAACATTGGTGATGTGCAAGACGATTGGGATGCCATTATTGAGGATTTGGATGACGTTGACTTCAGCGGTAAAACCGTTGCCTATTTTGGTACAGGCGACCAAATTGGCTATTCCGACAATTTTCAAGATGCAATGGGCATTTTGGAAGAGAAAATCTCTGGATTGGGCGGCAAAACAGTCGGTTACTGGTCTGCTGACGGCTACGACCATACCGACTCCAAAGCGATCCGCGATGGCAAGTTTTGTGGGCTAGCCCTAGACGAAGACAACCAGTCCGATAAGACCGAAGAGCGGATTTCGACTTGGTGTGGTCAGGTCAAATCAGCCATGGGAATTTAGTGACTCATTTCGAGTTTCCTGAAAATGTCGGTGCATTTCACTGATTATCCCTGTTAAGCACCTTCCACATATCGGTTTTTGGGATATCTGTTTTTAGGCTGGTAACCGTGTTTCGGGAGGCACTGGTTACCAGCTTTTACTGAATTTAAGGGACTTTAGATGATGTTGACACCGCCAGATGGATTATGGTTATCGGCTAATCCTGGTCTTAAACAGTTTGACTGGCCGTTGCTCAAGCGGCTCAATCATCAGGTCGAAGTGCATAGCTGGGACTATTCACAAAGTCCAGATGAACCTTGTGATTTAGTGGGAGCGATCGCGCTGCTCCACGATTACATGCAGGGGTTGTCGCGACCGATTCATCTATTAGGGCATAGTCTTAGCGGTATTTTGGCTCTGATGTATGCGCGGCAATATCCAGAATATGTGCAGTCACTAACCCTGTTGTCCGTAGGGGCTGAGCCCCAGGTGAGCTGGCACAGTCATTACTACGTATTGAGAAACTTGCTGCATTGCGATCGCACTATTGTTTTGAGGCAAATGGTGCGTTTGCTTTTTGGGGCTTGTCCCCCGATTCAAGCGACCCATCTGGTAAAAATTTTGGGCCATGTATTAGATAAAGAGCTGGCTCCTCATAGCTTGACTTCTCATGAAGGCTTGGTTGCTGGCGGGGTGCGCGTTCCGCTACTGGTATGCCATGGTGAGCAAGACGTCATTCTTGACCCAAATTCTCAGATTCAATGGAATCCCTTTCTCAAACCCGGCGATCATCGTTGGCAATGTCCTGAAGGACGACACTTTTTCCACCACGAGTATCCAAAACTTACCAGCCAAAAGATTCTCGATTTTTGGCAGCAGCCTATTTGCCAGTCCTCTGCAGGCTTATTAGAACAAACGCTATGAGCTTTGTCCAGACGTTGTCGATAGTCGTTTGCTTAGCGATTTATCTCGTCAGTATTTTTGTGTTTCTGACAGTGTGCATCGGCAGCCCCATCCGGAAATTCTTAACTACGCAGCGGCTCAAACAGCACAGTCAACGATTTCCCTGTGGTAGTTGCCATTATTTTTCTCAAGAGGCGGCGCTTAAATGCGCTGTGCGCCCAATTGAGGTTATGACCGAGGACGCGCACAACTGTCGAGATTTTGCCGCCCGCCTCTGAAGATTTGATTATAGAGGAAGTCTGAGGCTATCAAGAAAATTTTGAGGAATTGACCCATGACCATTGCCACACTTGACTTTCGGCTGCTAGTGTTGCCGATTGAGTGGCATCCGACTAAGCGCTGGTATCAACCGACTTTTTCTCCAGAGCATGGGGTGTTGCTGGTACTGCTGGGAGCGCTGCTGACCGGGGCTTCGTTGGCCCAAGCCTGGACTTGGCAAACCTCTTTAGCGGGTTTGGCAGCTTTTTTAGGCTTGCAGGCTGAGCATCCGTTAACTGTACAAATCAAGCAGCGACGCAGTCTTAAACCTCGCTATCTGCTTTGGTCGGCGGTTTATGGTAGTGGTGCAATCGCAATTGCCCTGTGGCTCACGTTTCAGCATCCGAGCTTAATTTGGGTATGCTTCGGCGGCGTGATTGCACTGTTTGTTAATGCGATAGCAGTCTACAACCGTCGTCAAAAAGCTGTCAGCACAGAGTTGTTGATGTTTGCCGCGATTTGTTTAGCGACCTTGTTTGCTTATGGCACCACTGCCGATGGCCTCACGGTTCAAGCTGTGGGTTTTTGGTTGCTGAACACGCTATTTTTTTCTAGCGCTATTTTTACTATCAAGCTACGAAAGGCGAGGACAAGTTCGCTGCACGGAGCGTTAATATTTCACGGGACGGCGCTTTTGCTAATCGCTTCACTCTATGGCCTAGGTTGGTTAAACCTGTGGACAGCATTGACCTTTGCGATCGCCTTCCTTAAACTTGCCGTCATTATTTGTTTGCAAGACTGGTATCGCCATTGTCGGTTTGAGTATATCGCCCGCTTTGAAACCTATTTTGCCCTCAGCTATATCGCTCTTGCTTGTCTATCGGTGCTACCTGCTCGCTTACCGCCGCCAGGGTGAGGTAGCGCAGCAACCTTGGACGTTGCTGATACTTGGTTTACGACAACTTTTGTCATACCAGGCGAGACCACGTCACGTCTGATTGATGAGCATAAATGCTGGGTCGATTCTCTACTTGAAACACGCACTTTAGCCCTTGATGTCGCGCTTTCTGACATGCCTGCTCAGCATTAGAGTGGGCCAAATAAATAATCATCCACTAACCTAGTACAGCGTCAATTAAGTTTTTCACCTTTATTGACGGAGATTTGACCACCCACCCCCCTTAAAAAGAGGGCATCCCCATCCAGGGATTGAGTAGCCCCTTTTTAAGGGGGCGGCGGCAGCGGGGGATCGAACTACGATCACTGTGATCCTCAAGAAACTTGGTTTACAGAGTACTAGTATGCGTACGTTGAGTAGCTTTAGGTAATGAGGTCAGATACGACACTTGAATTAACGGATACGCTGAAAGCGTTATGGCAAGACACCGCTCGACGGCTCAAAGGAACTGACCGGCGTCAATTTATGGC
>JBCDAJ010000224.1:0-6356 GCA_039185935.1 Cyanobacteria bacterium P01_F01_bin.56
CGTTGAGCTTCGCTCTGCCGCAGGCTTATGTTCGAGATTTCGGGAGAATGAATAGAAGCAGGGACGCTGGCTTTCGCACGAGCTCAAAGACCCTAGGCAGAATCGGTCTCCTGCTCCCAACACTCAACATACAAGGCAGAACTGGAAATCTTGCCAAATCAAGGCTCCAGCGATCTACCCTGTTCAAACCTAACTGTGACTGGCTATGCTTTCTGAAATCACCACACAGCCCGTCTTCTGATTCCAAACTCCGAATTTAGAATACTCTGCGAGAAGGGCAAAGCCCGACAGAGCATCCTTTGAGAAAGATCACTCCTACGGAAGTAAAAATCTTGTTACACAAGAGTCCTCGCAATCCAGATTGCGCTCACCTGACTGTGAATTGCTACAGCCGTTTAGCAGCAGGGTGTATGGAGTGTCCTGAGAGATAATTTCTCAAGGCTCAATGCCAATTTATTTTACAGCTGATTAACGCCAGCACCTGACTCTGATTGAGCGGTGGTAGGATTGGCGGCAAGCTAGGGGTGTCCGACTACCATCGGACTGAGATCATACCCTCAGAACCTGACCTGGTTAATACCAGCGGAGGGAAGCGTTGATTGAGGTTACGCGACCGAAGCGACGAGCAAAGAACTGAATTCAGAGTCTTGAATTCAGTGTGCAGAGGTGGGCCATTCCCCCTGCTGTGCCTTAAGTTCTGAGCTCTTTTCCACAGATTTTGTCGCTTCTATACCAGTTCACTCTCTTCATCCTTCCCACCTGTCATCACCTCTAGCATCTTGCTGTCGCATTGCGAGGTGCTTTGTTTATGACATTGAGGGCAACGGCCTTAGTGGTCGCCTTAGCCACGCTTGCCGTCTTTATCGTGGTGGGCCTCTGGCAGGCAAGTCGCCGCACCATCACGCTCGAAGACTATATGGTCAGCCGCAATAGTGTGGGTACTCAGGCGGCACTGGCAACGATTGTGGCGTCGGCGATGGGCGCGTGGATTTTGTTCAGTCCGCCGGAAGTCGGGGCCACCAGCGGCATCGCGGGCATCGTTGGTTACTGCATCGGTCAGGCGACCCCCTCGGCCATGTTTGCATTTATGGGGCCGCGTATTCGATTTTTGATGCCCCATGGCCATTCTTTGAACGAGTATGTGCTGCATCGCTTTGGCAATGCAATGTATCTGCTCACCTTGGGGATCATTGTCTTTTACATGTTTGTGTATTTGACGGCAGAGCTGACGGCGATCGCCAAAGCCGTGGCACTCGTGGCCGGGGTGCCGCTCTGGCTGACTGCCGTGCTCGTTATCTCAGCGGTGTTTATCTACACCACGGTCGGCGGGTTGGCGGCGACGATGTTTACCGATGCCGTCCAATTCATGGTGATTGTGCCGCTGCTGCTGCTAAGCTTTGCGATCGCCCTGATCGCCTTAGGTGGCTGGGGGACCGCCATTGCACCGGTGAGCCAAACTGCCCCGCAATTGCTCACGCTGGCCAATGGTCCTGGCGTCAAGTTTGGGGCCACGCTGGTGATTGCGGTGATTGCGGCTGAGATGTTTAACCAGGCCAACTGGCAGCGCATCTATGCTTGTCGCAATGATAGGGTGGTGCGGCGCTCATTTCTCGGCTCCTTTTTGGTGATTGTGCCGCTATTGTTCATTGCGGGGCTGCTCGGCATTCTGGCGATGCACTTTGGCTTCAATAGCGATGTGGCGTTTTTCTCCCTAATTGAAGCCCTGGGTTTACCCGGTTGGGTCAGTATTGCCGTGTTGGTGCTCGTGCTAGCGTTGGTCATGAGCAGCCTGGATACTCTGCTAAACGGAATTGCTAGCGTCTTCACCACAGATTTACTGCGGTTCTTCCCGACGATGCCATCCAGCGGCATTCTCCGGGCTTCACGGATTTTGACCGTGGTCGTGGGGCTACCCGCAATCGCGATCGCAGCCCAAGGCTACAACGTGCTGTACCTGTTTCTGCTGGCCGATTTGGTCTGTGCCGGAGCGTTGTTTCCCGTGCTGTATGGCCTTTATTCCCGCTGCTTAACGGGAGCCATGGCCTTCTGGAGTTCCCTCCTGGGCATTGGTGCCGGAGCCCTATTCTTTCCCCGTCCCGACTTTAGCCCGTGGAATCGTTTGCCTTTCGCCGGTGATCTCCTGGTCAGCTTCGCGGTGCCCATTGTCGTATCGGGCCTAATTTCCCTGATCTGGATTCAGATCAAGGCCCAGCAGGGACAAACTCAAGCGTTCAACTTCCAGCGGCTAGATGCCGAAATTCGCGCCTATGGCGAAGCGAAACCGATGACGGCAGAGATCCCGAACTAGGGTTTAGGGTTCCGGGTGCTAGGCACTGGGTCGCTGGGGGGTTGGGGGATTGGGTCGCTGGGGGGCTAGGTTGCCGATGAGGGCAGGGTGGCAGTGCTGCGACTCTCATTCCCTGCCACCCCCTTACCTGCCATACCCTGCCACCCTTATCCCCTGCCACCCTCATCCCCTGCCACCCTTATCCCCTGCCACCCTCACCCTCTTTCCGACAACACCTCTACCGATCTACTCAAAAACTACGAGGACATACTCATGCGTACTGAATGGATTGCCAAACGTGACGGTCATGCTAACAAGTCGCAGATGCACTACGCGCGCCAGGGCATGATTACCGAAGAAATGGCGTATGTGGCACAGCGGGAAAATTTGCCCGCAGAGCTGATTCGTGAAGAAGTGGCCCTAGGGCGAATGATTATTCCAGCGAATATCAACCACCCCAACCTGGAGCCCATGTGCATTGGCATTGCGTCAAGATGTAAGGTAAACGCCAATATTGGGGCGTCACCCAGCTCGTCAGACATTCAAGAAGAGGTGGCGAAGCTAGAACTCGCTGTCAAATATGGAGCTGACACCCTGATGGATTTGTCTACTGGCGGCGGTGATCTGGATAAAATTCGCACAGCGATTATCCAAAATTCGTCGATTCCGATTGGCACTGTGCCGATTTATCAGGCGCTGGAAAGCGTCCACGGCAATATGGAAAAGCTCGCGCCCGCAGACTTTTTGCACATCATTGAAAAACACGCTCAGCAAGGGGTGGACTACATGACCATCCATGCTGGAATTTTGATTGAGCATTTGCCGTTGGTGCGCGATCGCATCACGGGGATTGTCTCTCGCGGCGGCGGCATTTTGGCTCGCTGGATGCTGCATCACCATCAGCAAAATCCGCTGTATACCCACTTTGACGACATCATTGAGATCTTCAAAAAATATGATGTCTCCTTTAGCTTGGGCGATTCTCTACGGCCTGGCTGTCTGCATGACGCGACGGACGCTGCCCAACTCGCAGAACTAAAGACCCTGGGTGAACTCACCCGCAAAGCCTGGGAACATGATGTGCAAGTCATGGTCGAAGGGCCCGGTCACGTCCCGATGGATCAGATCGACTACAACGTCAAAAAGCAAATGGAGGAATGCTTCGAAGCGCCATTCTACGTGCTGGGGCCATTGGTAACAGATATCGCCGCCGGGTATGACCACATTAGTTCTGCGATTGGGGCGGCGCTGGCTGGCTGGAGTGGTGCGGCGATGCTCTGCTATGTGACCCCCAAAGAGCACCTGGGTTTGCCGAATGCAGAAGACGTGCGCCAGGGGCTGATCGCCTACAAGATTGCGGCTCATGCGGCTGATATTGCGCGGCATCGTCCTGGTGCCCGCGATCGCGATGACCAGATGTCTCACGCTCGCTACAACTTTGACTGGAACCAGCAGTTTGCGCTGTCTCTCGACCCGGAACGAGCTAAGGAATACCACGACGAAACGCTGCCCGCGGACATTTATAAAACCGCTGAGTTTTGCTCAATGTGTGGGCCAAAGTTCTGCCCCATGCAGACCAAAGTGGATGCCAAGGCCCTAACTGAACTCGAGAAATTCTTGGCCACAGCCGAAGTCAAATCAGAGCGTGAACCGGCATCAGTTTAGCTGCCGTTGAAATCAGGTCTAATGTGCGTGCCTGTTGGGGCGGCATTGTCTGCCCCAACTAGGCTTAGGTTTGGCGCATCGCAGCACGGATAACGGCCCAAAGTTTTAGTGGTTACAGATGGGCTTAACCACGCGTTCATCCCTCCTCTCTAAATTCTCTTCCAGTCTCGGGCTACTAAGGATCGGGAATTTAATCATGTGCCGGTTTTCCCCTTGTATGTTGAGCTAAGGAGCGGAAGATCGCTTCCCCTCAGGACATGGTGTTTTTCCATAGTTCGCTCGAGAGCCTGGTCTCCGCTTCTATTCATGGTTCTGAGAACTCGAAAAATCGCCAGGCCCGCTCTGCGAGGCCGCATCTTGCAAGGAAGAGTGCAGACCATGAAGTTTTCGCATCCTCCCGTGTTGCCGTTTTGACAGGATGGATGACCGATGAAAGAGACGAATAACGCCACTTTTGACCATTGGGTCGACGTCGATGTCAGTAAAGCCAAGCTAGATGTCGATGACCTCTTAAGCCAGCATTATACGCAGTATGCCAACAGCGAAGTCGGGCTTGCGAGCCTCTTACAGGCCCTCCTCACGGTTGAGAATGTGGCGGTTGTCGGTGAAGCCACGGGCGGCTATGAATCGTTGATGACTCGCCGTTTGCATCACCGGGGGATCCGCATCAGTGTCGTCAACCCTCGAGCCGTCAGAGACCTGGCCAAGGGCTTCAACCAGTGGGCCAAAACCGACCAGATCGATGCCAAGATGATCGCCACTGACGGCGCGCTCGTTGTCCCGAGACCGCTCACGCTCGCCAGTGCCGTGGCGGAGGAGTTGAAGGGGTGGCTAGTGCGGCGGCGGCCACTGGTAGCAATGCTCAGCGCGGAGAAGCATCGCCGACAGCAATTGAGTAACGGCCCGCTGCGAGATGCGGTCAGCGCACATATCGACGACCTCGAATCGCACATCCAAGAGGCGGAGCAGCAGATCAAAGACCTCAGTGAAGTCGATGCACACAGCCGTCAGTTGAAGACGCTCCGACTCTCGGTGAAGGGGATGGGTCCGCTGCTCTCATCCAGTTTGCTGGTGCTATTACCGGAACTTGGTCGGCTGAACCGCAAGCAGATTGCGGCCTTGGTGGGATTGGCTCCCTTCAATCGAGACAGCGGACAGTTTCGAGGCCAGCGACGGAGCTGGGGTGGACGCGACGCCGTCCGCACGTTGCTTTATCTCGCCGCCATGTCGGCTCGCCGCTATAATCCCCCGATTCGAGCTTACTATGAGCACTTGCGGGCCAACGGCAAGGCCAAAAAAGTGGCGCTGATTGCCTGTGCCCGGAAGCTGTTGGGGTGTCTCAACGCGATGGTTAAGAACCGGCAGTGTTGGGATGAGACCAAGGTCACCGCTGTGTTTCAGCCGTCGTGTTCTTGATTTCAAGTAGATGCAGTTGCCTCAATAGTTGACTTTGAACATAATCGCTCTCGGGAGGGGTGCCGTCGGCGGGTTGGGTTCGAACCCTCGCACTCCGGGGCAACCCACCCCGCTGCCCCTCCCAGGAGGAGAAAGGTTATTCGGCTTGGCCTCAGTAATTTATTTAATCCTCATCCCTTATTGACTGCTTTATCGACTTCCTTACCTCTAATGAGTGAAATGTCGCTCGCGCTCAACGCTCCCATGACATCCCAGAAATCTTAAAGCTTGAGCATTGACTCGCGAATTTCGATGCTTTTGTTGCAAGAAATCGCCGGAAACCTTGCATAGTAGCCATTCTGGCCGTTTGGGCTCAGCTTCACCTGGCTCAAGCTTACTGGCAATACCAAAAACAACTTGGCTCAGCTTCGCAGCTCAGTTACATTCCGTCGTTAAATTGGCTCGATTCCATTCTTTGTAGACAGCTGAAAGTACTGATAGGAGAGGCTTCTAAAAGTCATGGAATTGTGAAGAAAGAGCCCACTCAAGGACAGCGGAGAAAGCGATTGAAACTATTGCTGTTCCGGCTTTTCCGATCTTTTCATGGCGTTTTTACAGAAGGATCGATAATGTCGGATTTCATTAAAATAATGATTAATTTTGATGGAATGCGGTCGTGTAATTACGGAAGTCATGACATCCTTCTCGCAGGATGTATTCACGAAAACTTTATAAGGATGGAGCATCCGTTCCATTCATAAGCGCAGCTCCGATTTAAAGCAAGTTTGGCATCTTTTTGACTGACAACTGATGACTGCGTTCGATGGGGGAATAGTCGCCCTCGCCTCAGTTTGTGCTGCGATCGCACATTTGACCACCCTATTTAGCAGGTCCGTTTCCGATCATGAGCCTTCCCGTCTCGACTCCCGCTGGTGGGTCTAATCCCCGGTTAGAAATTACCGGGTCGCGTCAATTCACAGCCTGGCTGGCCGAACAACGGTTAAGCCTC
>JBCDAJ010000225.1:0-6301 GCA_039185935.1 Cyanobacteria bacterium P01_F01_bin.56
GAACCCACCCCGCCTACGGCACCCCTCCCGAGAGGGAAAAACTGGCACATTATTAAATTCCCGATCCTAAGCATCGCCAGATCATGTTTTTTGATCAGGTCGACCTAAATTATCGATATGACTATTCAGTAGCCTGGGAGGCGGTGTACGCACTTCTAGTATCTGCGAGATGGCAGATCTCCAGCAGGGGCAACGATAGTCTTTTGATGATTCACATGCAGCATAGCGGCTCTGACTGGGCAGAATATCCTCATCATCCGATAAATAAGCCTGACAGGATGATATTTTGATAGACGGCGTTATTTGAATTTGATGCTAAGGGCATATTTGAAAACGACACCCCTAACATCGCGATCGCCTATGAAGATAATGCATCGCTACTGATTCAGTTTTTTACGCTTCTACCACGGCACGTTCACCCAATCCAGCAATTGGGTTTTTGGCGTCTGTGCTGTTCCGAACAATGCCGATTGAGTAGATTTTACGTCCTGTTACGATTCGCCTATGTTTACTGCACTTACATGGCTTTCTCTGGCTCCAGTAGTCGCGATCGCCCCACCGCCACCGACCGCAGCATTACCACTGGCGGCAGTACCAGCAATCGAAGGTCAAGCTTTACCTCGCATTCCTAACGAATTCACTTACTATCATGAGGTTCGACCGCTGCCAGGACAGCTCAATGCAGTTCCTGTCTTTAACAGCAACAGCCCAGAACTGATTCAGCAAAATGGCATCTTATTATCGACCTTTCCGGGAGAGCAGATGGCCCACGCAGAGGCACATCTTGATTTCGCGTTTGAAGGACGGTTTGATTTTTTTGCTCACCATATTGCCCGTGGCATTGCCCCGGATGATCGCCGCACCTTGTTCCTCGGGGGTCTTATATACAACCCCAGTTCAGAACCCGTGACCGTAAAAGTTGGTCAGGGGGTCAGTTATCTCAGCCAAGAAGCCCCTTTTTATGACTTAACAGCTCTGCGCTTTAATCCGAATGGCTCGATATTTTCGGGACCAGGTAGTCGCACGGTTACTGACGTTTTGCAAGCGCGGCGTCAATCGCAGTGGCCTTGGCAGGTCGTGATTCCACCTGAGCAGACTTATCTGCTGATCAATGCCCCAATTCCGCTGCGTCGCCTGCCCTTTGCGGTGGATGCGACGTTACCGCCAGGTTCCATCTTGCCCGGTGCGCCCACCAATTTTCAAGGATTACCCGTTGCTTCGGTGGTGCCCCAAGGTAACATTCAGGCTTTACCAAGCAATGGGCGATCGCTCTTGCTGCAGCTAGAAAGTGATGGCCCCGTCCATGCGGCCACATTGGCAATGTATGCACCGCGCACGCTACAGGGTGAAGAACGAGCGCCAACGCTGCAGGAATGGCTACGATTGCTGGTTGACGGTCAGTTAGCTGGGCCACGCGACATTCCCCCCACCAATCCCGAAGAATATGCCAAAGGCGATCTCAACAGTCGCTTTTTCTACGGCCGGGTGGCCGGGGTAGCCCAAGGTTCAGCGTGGGAAGCCCGCGCTGTTGATGATTCAGCGGCAGAATACCTTACGATTCCCACTCCTGGCGAAGCCGTTTCCTACGTCATTAGTACAGTTGATTACAACACTTTTGGCACAGAACAGATTCAAAGTGCGCCGATGCTGGCCCGTTATTCTGATACGGCCTATCGGGCCCACGGCAACTATGGTGTCCATTACAAAGTGCGGATGCCACTTTACAACAATACGGATCGACAGCAACGTATTGTGCTCAGACTCCAAACCCCCCTGCAAGATGAAACGCTGAAGAATGGGCTACGGTTTTTGCGTAATCCAACTGATCGGATCTTTTTCCGAGGTACTGTACGCATCCAATATGAAACCGCAGAAGGCGAACAGCAGACTCGATACGTCCATGTCGTGCAGCGCCAGGGTGAAGAAGGTGAACCTCTCCTACGCTTAACGCTGCCTCCAGAAGCGAAACAGGAGATGATCGTCGAACTCATTTATCCCCCAGATGCCACCCCACCGCAAGTGCTAACAGTCGAAACGTTGGGCTCTGGGAGTGCGCGCAATGCGGCCCCAGCGACGGCGACAACTGCATCTGATGATGATGTTGCCAATGATGAGGTGACTCCGCCAGCTACGGTAGAGCCTTTATCCACAGTCCCTGCTGAGACCGCGGCGACTGATGAGGCCACTGTCATCGACCGCGTGCCAACAACGATGGACCAGCTCTTGGCAGAATAACGATTAGTGATCAGCTGGAAAATAAAGTACCCGGACAAGACTGTGGCAGGGTGGATGGCTAGCAGGGTCGGTGGGATGTTATTTAAGCGCGACTCCCTGACAGTCATTACCCAACAGCTCCATTGCCCTCGGTCACGGTAGGAGCTACAAGCAGCTTTAATAGTGGTTAATAGTGCCTCGTTAGCATGAGCAGCCACGACCTCATGGCACGACAATCGTCTAAATTCATCCGTATTCATGCGTCGACAGGGCAATTCTGCCACTTCGCGGCAAAACCAGGGAGCTTGCTAATTGATAATCCTTGCTTATCAGTCAACCGCAATCAATCTAGCTGAATTCGACCCAAATTAGGCGTCTATTGTTAAGATTTGCGCCATGAGTTTTAAAAAATCCCTAGAGGTAATTTATCTGCACGAGTTTTACGTCATTGTCTAAACGGCAATGGCTTGGTCAAAGTTGCCCTGAGTGACTGAGCTAAGCAAGCCTCTGTCTACTGATTGCGGAATACATGTCCTCACTCCCGGAACTTTCGTCTCTACAGGCGCTCTCCCGTCGTAGTGTGCTCAAACTATTTGGCTTTAGTACCCTAGCGGCTGGCGTTGGTTATTCTCGGTTTAGCAAACCGCAACCCACGGTACACCATCAAGATCCCTTAGTCTTACCCCGACAGCCAGGTCGCGCCCTCAAGGCGGTGGTCATTGGGGGTGGGCTGGCGGGCTTAGCAGCGGCCTATGAATTGAGTCAGCGCGGGGTACAGGTCACCCTGCTAGAGCGATCGCCCCAACTCGGCGGCAAAATCGCGAGCTGGCCGATTCAGGTGGGCGACGACCACTTTATGATGGAGCATGGCTTTCACGGCTTTTTTCCGCAGTATTACAACCTGTTTGGCCTCGTCGAAGAGCTCCAAATTCGCCAAAATTTTAAGTCCCTAGATTACTACTCAGTTGTTTATAAAGAGGGCTACCAGCCCGAAGTGTTTCGGCCCAGTCATTCCGCTTTTCCGTGGAACATTGTTGATCTCGCGATCAATTCCCCCAATCGCTTTAAATGGGGCATTAACCTGGGGAAACTCAAGCATTTAGAGGTGTTTCGCGAAATTACGGGATTTCGCGCGCCTCAAAGCTTCAAGCGCCTCGACCAAATGTCCGTCGCAGAGTGGGTCAAAGAAGATTTTCCCCAGGGGCTATATGACCTTTACTTCTTGCCGTTTGCCAAATCAAGTTTGAATGCTCCAGATGTAATGAGTGCTGGAGAACTGATGCAGTTCTTCCATTTTTACTTCTTTGGTAATCCTGAAGGGTTGGCATTTAATGGCACCTGTCAAGACATGGGGCGCAGCCTTGTGGATCCGATTGTGGCAGCAATTCGGGCGAATGGGGGGCAAGTCATCACGGGCGCAACGGTGAGTCAACTCGACTGGCAAGACCAAGAAATCAGTCAGGTCACTTATCATCAAGGCTCGGTGGCAGCTAATCCGGTGCCGTTTTGGGTCGATCGCAACCCCCTGCTCAGCTCTGACGAAATGGAGTATTTTGGGGCTGGCGATCGCGTCTTTAGTCATCAACCCGGCACCAATGAAGCCCTCTCGCTGACCTGTACGCACCAAGGCTGCACAGTCCAAAAAACGGTGCAGGTAAGTGTAGACGGCGGCTATGCATGTCCGTGTCATGGGGCTGTGTATGCGGATAACGGGGCAGTTGTAGGAGGACCGACCCGAGAAAATCTGACCCGTTATCGAGTCGTCGATCGCCAAGGTGACCAAATTCAGCTTTTAGCTCAGGTGCCTCAGTCTGGCGGGAGCACCGCTGAAACCCTGGCGGCTGACTATTTTGTGCTGGCGGCTGATATCCCCGGCATCAAACATCTCATGTCGTTATCTGCCGGTCAGATTGAACCCACCGTGGCCTATCAGGTCGATCAGTTACAAGTGGCAGATCCTTTTGCCGTCGGCCGGTTTTGGTTCGATCGCGACTTTGACTGGGAACATAGCTGGTTTACCTCACTATCGGGCTATCGCCTGACCGACAGCATCACCCTTTATCACCGGATTCAGGAAGATTACATTGATTGGGCCGAGCGCACTGGCGGCAGTGTCGTCGAACTGCATGCCTACTGCTACAAGGAAAAGGAATTTCCCACTCAGCAAGCGCTGCTCGACACCTTCCAATCAGAGCTGTTTGAAATCGTACCGACTCTTCAAGCAGCCAAGCTGTTGCACCGGCAATTAGTGAACCAGAAAAATTTTGCGGGCTTTCCCCCTGGCAGCTATGGCGATCGCCCCGAAACCACGACCACCGTGTCGAACTTATTATTCGCCGGTGACTGGGTCAAAATGCCTTTCCCCTGCGGTCTAATGGAGCGAGCCGTGAGCAGTGGACTGCTTGCGGCAAATGCGGTTTTGCAGCAAGAGGGCGCCCAGCGTCGTCCCATTTTGTCTGTGAATCCGGAAGGTGTGCTCAGAATCTAACCGCAAGTTCTCGGCTATTTCCCTAGTAAAACAATCCGGTAACAAGCCAGTACACGAAAGGTTTTTGCCTCTAGAAAACCATGACAACTGCAGCACCGCAAGCTTTTGGACAATGACAAATTTGCTATAACTGCCCCATCACACTTGTTCTGAGGAGTTTCGTACAACATGGTTGCTTTGCCCTCTCAATCTAGTGCTGACCTCACCATGAAGCCAGCGAGTCGCGCCAATGTGAGATCGCTCGGCATTAACCCCGACTATTGGTATGTCGTCGCTCGCTCTGATGAAGTGACAGACCAACCTCACGGTGTCGTGCTGTGGGAAGAGGCGATCGTGCTGTATCGCGATGCCAACGGCCATATTCAAGCTTTAGAAGATCGCTGTCCGCATCGGCAAGTCAAACTCAGCGAGGGAGAAGTCGCCAACGGTGAACTGGAATGTATCTATCACGGATGGCGCTTTGATGCCGCTGGAGCCTGTACCCACATACCTTATCTGACAGCCAAACAAAAGCTGCCCAGTTGTCACCTCAAAACCTATCCTGTCCAAGACTTGGATGGCTTTGTATGGTTGTTTCCAGGCGATCGCGATCGCCTCATAGCCGACAACATTCAACCCCTGGGCCTACCCGAATGGGATCACATTAACTACATTGCCAGCGTCGCTGTTATCGACGTAGAGGCCCACTACTCCTTCCTTATCGAAAACTTGATGGACATGTATCACGGGAGACTCCATGATGACCTACAAGCCTGGGCTCATCCCGTTCTGGCTAATTTAGAAGCGGCCGAGCAGCGGGTCGATGTGCTCTACAACGCCCAAAGCTACTACCGCATCGACAAAATCTGGTCGGTCTCTCAACTCTTTTTTCCTGCCTTGCGCCAACTCCATCCCGAAGAGTTACGCGTCAGCTATGTTTATCCCCATTGGATATCTACCTTAGGCCAAGACTTCAAAATTTGCTGCCTTTTTTGTCCCGTCAGCCCCACTCGAACCCAGGCCTATCTGATCCATTTCACCTCGTTGCAAGCTTTCCATCGCCTTCACAAGTTGCCAATGGCCTTTCGCCGCTTTGTCAAAAATCGTCTCTTCGATGCGGCGAAAGGCCTACTCAATGGGCTGGTGGCTCAAGACGTGCTGATGCTCGAACAAGAACAAGCCGCCTACCTGAAAAACCCAACTTACAAAGGCCCAGAACTCAACCGCGCACTTATTAGCGTGCAAAAATTAATTCGCCAACAAGCACGGCACCAGTAGCAAGGCTGAAGGCTCAAAGTATCGGTTACTGGTTCTGCATTGAAAGTCAGGATGAACAATGCACATCCAGCAGCGCACAGCAATTGGCATTCAAAGTCCGGAATTTCGATATTGCCTGCAGACCAACGCAAGCAGCCCACGGTTCCGTTACATTTGGCCTCTTCCGGCCGAGTGCAGGGCCAACATCAGCATCGACATCTTCTCCTTAACGGGTGACAAGCCAATTAGAAGGCTTGCTGTATCAGGGATAGAGCCTGAAGACCGCGCCGAAAAAAGCATCGTTTATGGGGCTTGAGAGCCATCAGTTGGAAGGCCCAATGCTGCCAAAGTTTCATGCTATAA
>JBCDAJ010000226.1:0-6105 GCA_039185935.1 Cyanobacteria bacterium P01_F01_bin.56
AGTCAGATCCGTTGATATTCGGCTATTTCAGCCAATCGAAGACAGATGAAGTGCAAGGTTTTTTGACGAGAGAATGGGGCTTTCAGCGAATTTGCCTTGCACATAAATGCTACTCAAAATGGCTATATCCCTTGCGTGTTGGGTGTTTTAGACTTTTTCAGCAGCCCCTAGTTAAGGCGATTTCCGATTGCTGAAATGCTGATTCAGCAGGGGTTTCATTTCTGAACGCTGAATTCTGTAGGGTTCTGCCCTGCCCGGAGGGTATTTGCCCCTTTGCTACACCTGTGTCTGTTTCCAAGAGCTGGCCAAACTTATTTGGAGGTCCGTCATATTTACTGACAGGGCTCGAAATCGAGCCACAAAGAATTAACAATCATCGGAAGAAACAGCGACCAAAATCCAGAAAAATTTGGACTTTGATCGCTGTAAGGTTAGTAACTTTGGGGCCATGAGATGGCCGCTCTTGCTGAATGTTATGCTGGGCGGCCTACCCCCAGTCATATTCCAACTCAGCATCGCCCAGCATACTTTTCATGGTCGAGCGAATCGTTTGCAGCTCTTCGGGGGTGACTTTATGATCCGCGTGGATCAATTCGCGCACAGCCTGGATTTCAGCACTTGAAACTTTTCCATCTGCAAGGGCTGATTCCACTAGAGCACGCAGTTTTGCAAGATGGGCTTGTTCTTCAGAAGACAGAGCGTGTTGGTCAGAACGTTCAATTTCCATGGTTAAGCACTCCTTTTTACAGGGGGAAATAATCGAGACAGTCGTAATTAGTCACCTACACCACTCGAAAAGATATCTAGACGGAGCAGTTTAATCGAAAGCGAACCGATTGCTTAGACACTCAATGCCAGGAAGATAATGTTTTTCGCCTCGGCAGCCGCAATTGCTTGTGATGAGTGCAGAACGTGCTCGCTGTTACTCTTCGGATTGAGCAGACTGGGTAAGCTCTGCCTCTTCGCGATCGCGCTTCTCCTTCAGTTGGCGGAGTCCTTCCCAGCTCCAGCCCATCACAAAACCTCCCGCACCGCCCACTACCACATAGACCCGCCTTAAATTTTGGTAGTGGCGACTGGTATACGGGGTCGCCGCTAACCCATATAAAACGACTCCCAGGCCAACACCCAAAATAGTATTGACCAAACCGGCATAAAACATTCTGCGCCAGTTCATCAGCCGCCTCCTAAACGGGGTTTTCGCCTTCTTGAAAAGGAGTGGGAACAGGATTCTCAGTTTCGCTGGTGGTGCCCTGTCCGTGCGCATTCGTCACAGCTGGGCTTTCAGGATGAGGGCTACGACCATTCCCAAGGACATCGTCATCAGGACTGCTGGGCGGTTTGGTCCCAAGGAAATGAGCTTCCAAACTTTTGATCACCACGTATAGCACGGGCACGATGAGGAAACTCAAGACAGTTGCTACAAGCAAGCCCCCAAACAGTGCTGTGCCGATCGCCCAGCGAGAAGCGGCTCCTGCCCCGGTGGCAATCACCAGGGGAAAGAAACCCACCAGCGAGGAAATCGCTGTCATCAAAATGGGACGGAAGCGTTCTTCTGCCGCTCTCTGGGCCGATTGCACGATGGTCATGCCCATGTCGCGCGACTGGTTCGCAAACTCCACAATCAAAATGGCGTTTTTGCTCGCGAGGCCAATCAGCATGACCAGCGCCACCTGCACATATACATCGTTGTTCAGGCCCCGCAGCGCAATGAACGATAAAGCGCCGAGCATTGCCAGAGGCACCGTCAGCAAAATAATAATGGGATCGACATAGCTCTCATACTGCGCCGCCAGGGTCAAAAAGACCATGATGATGCCAAATAAGAACACCAGGGCACCCAAACTACCGGCGGCCAACTGTTCCTTGGCGAGACCAATCCAATCAGCCGCAATGCCCTGCTGGGGAACTTCTTGAATGGTGTCATTCATGGCGGCGATCGCCTGGCTGCTGGAAGCACCATCCGCCTCACTCATCTGCAATTTGATGGAGCGATAACCGTTGTAGTGGGTAATGATTTGTGGCCCGGTCACCGGCGTCACCGTTGCCAGCTTACCCATGGGAATCATCTGTCCCGTGCGCGATCGCACGTACAGCGTCTCTAAATCATCCGGGGCATTGCGATAGTTGCCACTGGCCTGGGCATAGACCTTGTAGCTGCGGGTGCCCAACACAAAGTCATTGATGTATTGGGAACCGACGGACGCCCCAATTGTTTGCAAGGCTTGCTGAAAATCAATATTTAGCGCTTCTAACTGGTTGCGATCGATGTCAATTTCGAGCTGTGGGGTGCCAGCCGTGAATTGGGTATAGGCGGTACCAATTTCCGGTTTCTCGTTCGCCGCTGCCAGAATCTCGTTTGCTGCAAATAGGAAATCGTCAATGGTATAGGTACCCCCGGTGCGGTCTTGCAATTGCAATTCTGATTCGCCTGTAGCGCTAAAGCCTGGGATCGGCGGTGGGTTAAAAGCAACCACACGAGCATCTTGATTTTGGGCAAATTGTCCATTAAGTCGCTGTAGTACCCCAATGATGCTCGATTCCTTGGTAGTGCGTTCGTCCCAAGGGATCAGCTTGGCAAAAAATAGGCCCTGGTTGGGTCCGGCCCCTTCTAAACCCGCGCCACTGGCCACAAAATAGGACTCAATTTCTGGCGTTTCCTCCAACGCGGCAACG
Source organism: Cyanobacteria bacterium P01_F01_bin.56 (assembly GCA_039185935.1). Taxonomy (GTDB): domain Bacteria; phylum Cyanobacteriota; class Cyanobacteriia; order Phormidesmidales; family Phormidesmidaceae; genus Halomicronema. The sequence continues at coordinate 2,677 of JBCDAJ010000226.1, forward strand.
ACCGACTCTAAAACACGGTCGGTGTAGCTGACAGAGACTCCATCCGGTGCCTGCACAATGCCAATGATGACGCCTTGGTCTTCGGATGGCACAAAACCACCCGGCACTGCCGTGAACATGTAGAACGTGGCAAACAGGCCCGCCACAAAAACTGCCATGACGATGTAACGCAGGCGAATCAGGGCAGCTACGGATTGCTTATACTGCTCTGAAACCCAGGCTAAGCCCTGATTGAACTTGTCAAAGAACCAGCGGAGTGGCCCCCTGCCGGATTCACTATCGGCAGCGGCTTCGGACTGTGATCGCAGCAAAATAGCCGACATTGCTGGACTAAAGCTGAGGGCATTAAAGGTCGAAACGACGACGGAGAAGGCAATGATCAGCGCAAATTGTTGATAGAGCTGGCCCGTGGTACCGGGGAAAAATGCGACGGGGATAAACACCGCCATCAGCACGAGCGAAGTCGAGACGACTGCCCCAGCAATTTCATCCATGACCGCGATCGACGCTTGCTTGGGCGTCATCCCCTCATCGTTAATTTTGGTCGTGATCGCCTCCACCACGACGATCGCGTCATCCACCACCAAACCGGTCGCGAGAATCAGACCAAACAGCGTCAAGCTATTCAGTGAAAAACCAAACACATAGGCAAAACCCAGTGCCCCAATCAACGACACCGGGATCGCCACTGCCGGAATTATCGTAGTTCGCCAGTCTTGCAAGAAGATGAAAATCACCAAAATTACCAAGCCAATGGCCTGCAACAGGGTAATAAACACCTCTTGAATGGAGACTTGAATAAACTCCGTCGTATCGTACACAACGGCAGAGGTGAGCCCCGGCGGGAAGCCCGCACTCAGGGATTCGACTTCCGACTTGATGTTTTCGCCAACGTCGAGGGCATTACTGCCTGGTAACTGATAGATTGCGATCCCAACGCCTTGTTGATTATTCACCAAGGCATTACTGGCGTAGTTCTCCGCTCCCAATTCGGCATAGCCGACATCCCCCAAGCGTACTAAAGTCCCACCTGGTAGGGTTTTAATCACTAGGTTTTCAAATTCGGCAGCGGTTTCAAAGCGGCCATTAATGCGAATGGGTAATTCAAACTCTTGACCGGACGGTACGGGTTCTTTACCGATGGAACCCGCACCCACAACGACGTTTTGCGACTTCAACGCATTGCTAACATCCAAAATGGTGAGCTGCCTCGCCGCCAATGCTTGTGGGTCAAGCCACAAACGCATGGCATTTTGTTTCAAGCCAAACACGCTGACATCACCGACCCCAGGCACCCGCTTCAGCACGTCGGTGATGTTGAGATCGACGTAGTTGCTGATGAAAATATCGTCGTACTCGCCATTTTCGGCATAGATGCCGTACACCATCAAAATACTGGTGGACGAAGCCCGAGTCGATACGCCCAACTGCTGCACCGGACTGGGCAACTTAGGCAGTGCCTGCGCCACCCGATTTTGGACGTTGACCTGGCTAATGTCTTTATTGACCCCGGTGGGAAAATAGACGGAAATACTACTGGTACCGGCATAGGTTTGAGAGGTCATGTAGTCCATGCCCTCCACCCCAGTGATATCCCGCTCCAAAATGGTGGTCACCGTGCTTTCCACGGTTTCCACGTCCGCCCCGGTGTAAGCGCCCCGCACCTGAATTTGGATCGGTGAGATATCGGGTAAGTAGTTAATCGGCAATAGAGGAATACAAATTCCCCCCACCAGCAAAATCACCAGGGTGCAAACCGTCGTCAGAACGGGCCGTTTAATGAAGTTGGTGGCGATGGAAAGTAGCGCCATGATACTCCTGTGGGTTTAGGGCCCGACTACGACTCTGTGTCAGTAAAGGATTCTGATGAGGTGGGTTCTACCGGAACGCCGTCACTCAGTTTGAGAATATTGGAGACGGCGATGCGATCGCCCACGTCCACTCCAGAAATCACCTGATAATCATTCCCTTGAATATCGCCCAATTCGACCGGCGTGAGACGAGCTACCGTCGCCTCTCCGGCGTCACTGGTTTCGTCTGCCAGCACGTAAATAAAGTTTTGTCCCCCGACCCGGCTAATCGAAGTCACTGGGACGAGGACGCCTGGTTGAGTTTCCCAGATAATGCGGGCTTCAACATATTGACCGTCCCGTAGCTGGCCATCTGGATTGCGGAACTGAGCTTTGGTGAGAATTGTCTGCGCTTCGTTATCGACGGTCGGGGACACAAAGGTCAAGCCGCCTGTCCCCAGCGACTCTTGACTGTTGGGATCTAACAACTCCACCACCAAGCCTGTCCGTAATTGAGACGCCCGGTTTGAGGGCACCTGAATATTCAGCAACAGGGCGTCCAATTGCGTCACCTTGGCAATGGGTTGGCCTGGACTGACGTAGTCACCTAGCTTCACCGGCAAGTTATCCAAGACGCCAGAAATGGGAGTGACAATATCTTTAAATTCAACACTGACGCGAGCGGCATCAGCTTGGGCTTCTGCCTGGCGGATCCCAGCTTCTGCCTGTTGCACTTGCACTTGGGCCGCAGCAACAGTCTCTTGGGCTGCGATGACGTCATTTTGTGAGGCTTCCTGCTGGGTTAACGCTTCATCCAGACGAATTTGCCCCAACGCTCCGGCATCAACTAGCTGTTGAGCCCGCTGCACATTCACCGTATCGAATTCTAGCTTCGCCTCGGCAGAATCAAGCTGCGCTGCCGCAATATCAAGTGTCTTGACCGCATTTTCACGCGTCCCCTGCGCTACATCGATAGCGGCTAAATTACCCTGGAGTTGCGGAACCGTCTGATCAGGCTCCAACACCATGAGCGATTGTCCAGCTCCAACGGCATCGCCTGAATCCACCAGGATTTGCCGAATCCGCCCTTGAGTCTCGGCACGCACCTCTAAATTTTGAGTGGCCTCCAAATTCCCGACGAATTTGGTGCTTTGTTTAATCGTTTCTGATTGCAGGGTCTCGGCCTGCACGGGCACTACAGGCGGTGCCGCGTTAGCCTCGGGGGTCGGGCGGCAACTAGCGCTCAGCACTGACAAGGAAATCGCGGTTCCCCACAAGATCGGTGATAAGCGGGCTGGCAGTATCGGCTTCGGCTTCATAGGCTCGATATCCACAGCATTTGTCAAAAAGTTTCATCGCGATTATAGTGGCAGCCTGCGAAATCCTTACTTAAGGACTATAAAGTCTAAAGATCTATTGGCTTTACGATCGCATAAGGGAATTGCTCTTAAAAATATCTCACCGACAATATCCCACCGCCCCTGCTACCCATCCCCCCGGGAGCATCCCACTTTCGCGAAAAGATGATTAGGGGGAGAATTGAGGGGTCGCCCCGGAGACGTCTCGTTATGACACCTCAAGATCAAGAACGCTTGGAAGCCTGTAGCGCCGAGATGGCTGAGATTTTGTACCGCAATAG
>JBCDAJ010000227.1:0-6080 GCA_039185935.1 Cyanobacteria bacterium P01_F01_bin.56
ACCAGCAGTTAGGCAATTGGTATGAGCTACAACGTTCTCTCTATCAAGACGTGGCTCGACAGTTCATCCGCCAAGCACCGCTGAGGGGGAGGTCCGCTTGAATTATGGGTTTGGTGATTTTGTCAATGCGTAAGTCCTGATCTAGTTAATCACTGATTTATCCAGCAGAGCATTCATGATAATTCCGGCAATTTTGATTTCATTAATTTTAGCTTTATCGCCTGACGAGCCTTCATAAGGCGATTCCTGCTTCTGCTTAAATACATTTTGCAGAACGCTGGCGGCCTTCGCTTCAAATTGATGGGCTTTTAGAAACAGAGATGCCGTCTCCATATCTCGGCTATAAGGACCGAAAGAGTTGTAGGTGTCAAGCCGCTGCCGAATCCGTTCCGGCTGTTCCATTAGTTCTGGATATAGATAGGCATGGTAATCATCAACGTTAAAACAGACCCGCTCAGAAAACGGAAAACGATTTTGATGGCAGCTTTTGATCAATCTTTGCTTTAGTTCAGCATCCGGAATCAGCGGCAAATCCACCTCTTCTGCTTCTATGCCATGGTCCCAAGATAGCCCCCTCAATCCCCTCGATTCAGACACCAAAATGAGGGAGTCCATATCCTTTTCTTGGACCCAGACATCATTGCTACCAAGACGAACCACTGCCTGGGCACCCGCCGCAAATATTTCGTGGAAGGCATGGGCTGAGCCGCTGGCGCCCATAGGCACATAGGCAAAAAAGAACTCTTCGCTGTTGCCTTCGTGAAGGATTTCTCCCGTGAGAATGCCGACGCCCCAGGATTGTATTTTGGGAATGGGATTTTCGAAAAAATGGGACGCTAAACGCAGAGAGCGTTCGGGGTTAGAACTGACGATGCCCCTTTTAGGAATCGTCGCTTTGACAATCACGTTTTGCTCAATCGTAAACGCACATTTTTTCATGATTCCCGGCTCGTTGACTCCACTTCAAAACGTTTCACTCACCCCAGGTATCACCGGCGGCTACAGACCACCTCAAATATATAAACGTGTTACCTGCTCTTGTACGGCGCATATGAATAGTACTTCGGCGTTGAATCCAGACGGACATGCAGCCATGCGACCCCTCCCCCGGCAGTGCTTAGCCACAGTGGACGACTGCTGAGGTGCTGACTAACGGCTTGGCCGACGCATTGCCAGAGCTCGTGAATTTGATGCGCAGGAGCTTGACGCATGAAGGCGGCGAGATGTGTATAGGCTTCGGGGGCCGCGTGAGGGCAGGGCACGACCATCATGGCATCCCCGCCCAGATTCCTGAATGACACGACCAAGCATGAGTTGAAATGGGCCTGAAACGTTGTGACATCCGGCTGTCGCTCTAGCTCTGGCGATTCCATCAATACAAACTCAAAGGGGCGATCCACAGTGTCAACTGTGACCGACGGCGTTTCCCAACGGAAGGCATGGTAAGGGGAGTCTGTCAGTGCCTGATTGAGCAGATTGCGGAACTCAATGCTCTCCTGGAACATATCGATGGCGGCCCTGTACGAGACCGTCTGTGCCCCATCCATCAATTGGAAGTGCTGGCAGCGACCATTTATCCGTGATTCGGTCATGAGCGTGGGCATCTGCGTGTCACTCTTAACGTTGATAGACAGTTTCAGCCTACCAACCCGGTTGGGACAGAGCTTGTCAACCGCCCGTCCACGATAATGACGGATGAGTTTCACAATAATGCTGAAGGTGCGATCGCCCCAAAGCCCGCACGACCGAGGAAAATGCCATATCCGTTTCACCACTCAATCAAAGATGCCCTTAATGTCTACGCACCAGGGGCTAACGTTGGTCTTTGGTTGCTTGCGATCGTTGCCGACACTCCCCGCACACGGAGACCTTCAGCAACGCTCAGGTTTTCATTCTAGAAGGCTTTTCCGCCCAAATTACAGCCCATCACTTACAAGCTGTCTCCATATTGGATCTGTTCTTCTGGTCTAACAAGGACGGACCGGAGCAGATCATTTCTCCACCGTGAATTGGAGGTTCGGACAAGGCTGCGAACTCAGTTCACCTTCATTTTTCACAGCAATCTTAGAAAAAGTGTAAACACCAACAGGGGCCCAGATAGAAATCTTCTCTATCCACCTATGTTCCCAGACGTTGGATTCAACTTCATTGAACAGCGTAGTTCCTCCTCCCCCATACAGATTTCGAGTTGGTCCATCAAGTGTCCGGTCAAGCCAGTTCACTGGAGCCTTTGACCGAGCACGTACAGCAACTTCAATCGAGCCTCCTGGCGTTACCGTGTCTGTACTTAAACGGACATATTCAATTTCGGGAATTATCGCCTCTTGGTTGTTTCTAACAATGAAGCATTCCTCACCCCAAGAGTCTGAGGTAAGCTCCGCTTCATTCTGTACTGATATTTCGCTGAATCGATAGGTTCCAGACGGTGCCCAAGGCGAAACACCATAAGTCCACTTCGTTTCCCAAAGCCCCGGTTCGACCTCAAGGAAGTTGGTCGAACCGCCGCCGCCATGAAGGCAGGATAGTGGCCCGTCCAGTCTATGATTTAGCCAATTGACTGGGGCATTTGATTTCGCACGCACGGTGACTTCAATCTCTCCTCCGCCTAGTACCTCCCTGGCGCTAAGATTAATGGCCTCAATGACTGGCTTGGAACCTGGGACTGTTGGGACTAAGGTACGCTTTCCCTCTTCTGGGCGAATGGAGCTGCCTGACGTTTCTCCCCTCGTCGTCACGACATCCTTGGTGTAATAGTCTTTGGATTGCCCTTCATTACGCGCCAACCGTTCGAGAATGAGCCGGACCGTTTGCTCAGGGGTTTTGCCATCCAGTTCAATAAAGCCAGCAGTCGGGCCCAGCCCATCCGTCATCGCACGGTCAAATCTGCAGGGCATGACGCGATGACCGTCGGTTTTCGTTAGCAATCCATGAATGTGATTCCATTCCCAACCGGTCCAGCGCTTGGCGTCATAGTTGGGGCAGAGCACCAGCACAATCAAGTCTGACTGCTCATCGTAGAGCTTGGGCAAATAAATACCAAGGTCGTAACGGGCAAACTCAGCCTCGTGAAATTTGTCGTAGAGAATGCAGTCCTCGCCAAACCGCTCAGCCAGCAGCTCGGCAACCGTAGCCACAAAGTCTCGCTTTTCGCCTGCAAAAGAAAAGGCGATCCGGAAACGCCGATTAGTCATACGGTCAACTCGCGCTCCGTTGCGGTTCCCATGCTTACCATATCCTTCAAGTCATCGTTGAGGACGTGTCCGAGTAATACCAGCTCTCCAGAATAGAGGTACCGATTGGAATGGAAGGCTAGGGGGCGAAAGGTGAAGATGTGTAGCTGAATTTTAGAGAATCAGTATGATTTCATGTTGGCTCACATCCATTGATTCAAGCAAGCGATCGCTCACACTAGACTTTTGATAATCGTGCCGTGCAATCGCTGCCTGAGCTTCGTTAAATAGGCTATCTCAGCGACGAATCGATCCTCCTTCATGATGATGATGGGAATGTTTCGACCGTATTTTTGAGGCTGGGCTGAACCCTGACCTGAAATATAGTTACGCTAGATGAAGACCATTTTCATAAGTATAAGTAGTTAAGAGGTTTGATGAAACGACTGTATTGGCTGGTTCTCGCGAGTGTGGTACTCGGGGCAGCGACACTATTTACCCAACTTCCCAACGGCACCAGTATCGCTGCGCCGATTGCCGAGCCGGTAGCGACTATAGGTACCTCTTCGGACTTTCAAAAACCGACCGATGCCGAGTTGCGATCGCAACTAACCGACTTACAGTATTCCGTCACCCAAGAAGACGCTACCGAGCGACCCTTCAGAAATACCTATTGGAACAACAAAAAGGCAGGCATTTACGTCGATGTCGTCTCCGGTGAGCCGCTATTTTCGTCTAAAAATAAGTTTGCTTCGGGGACGGGGTGGCCATCGTTTTCTCAACCGTTGGAACCGGGCAATGTGGTGGAGCGAGAAGACCGCTCATTTTTTATGACTCGGACTGAAGTGCGGAGCCGCAAAGCCGATTCTCACCTGGGGCATGTCTTTAACGATGGGCCAAAACCCACTGGGTTACGCTACTGCATGAATTCGGCGGCGCTACGCTTTATTTCAGTGGCTGATTTGGCCGCCGAGGGCTATGACCAGTACCTTGAGCGCTTTGATGCAGCGGAGATGGAAGCTGCTCAAACTGCTGCTGCTGAGTCGCTTGATGAATCGTGATTGGCTCAGAGTTGGGGTTGCTGTTGAGTGGTGCAGTGAATGCCGCCGCCGCCCGCCGCGATCGCATCAATGTTGAGCTGAATAATTTCATGCCCTGGATAGAGATCTTGCAAGGTTGATTTGGCCTTGCTGTCTGCTAAATCATCGCCAAATTCGGGCAGAATCACCGCGCCATTCACGATATAATAGTTTATGTACCCAGCGGCAAAGTCTGCCGTGTCAAACTGGGGACGAACGGTTTGGGGATTTTCGATCACGATTACCGTTAGTGGTGATCCATCAGCATCGGTCGACTCGCGCAGGATCTCCAGATTCGCTTTCGTCACGGCATGGTCAAAGAAGGCGGAGTCGGGCTCATAGGCCGCCACAACGACCCCAGGCGGGGAAAACCGGGCATAGAAATCAATGTGACCATCAGTAATGTCCTTGTCGCGAATGCCCGGCAGCCAGATAATCTTGCGGAGCCCTAGCAGCAATTTGAGGATGGCCTCAACCTCTGACTTACTCAGGTCAGAATTACGGTTAGGGTTGAGCACACTGCTTTCGGTCAGCATGGCGGTACCGCGACCATCGACTTCGATCGCGCCTCCTTCTAACACCAATTGGGTCGCGATCGCCTGCAGCCCCACTCGGTCAATCACAAACTGGGCCACTTCTGCATCCTGACTGTGGACTTGCTTTTGCCCCCAACCATTGAAGTTGAAATCAATGCCCCCCATCTTGCCTGGCTTACTTTTGACGAACACGGGGCCCATGTCCCGCATCCAAAAGTCATCTAAGGGACAGGGAATCAGGGTGACTGACGAGCTCAGTTGGCGGGCGGCAAGGTCGTAATCGGCTTCTCGCAACAGCATCGATACCGGTTCATATTCCGAGATCGCATTAGCGATCGTGATGAGATTTGCTTGCACTGCTGGCAGCAGCCTGCGCCCCCAAATGGCACGACTGGCCCCAAAGGCCATCCATGTCCGCTCATGGGGATCAGCTTCATCCGGCATCAACCAAGCTGAGGGCGTCGTTGGCACAGTCGTCATATTCTGAAAGGGGCTACACGCGGAAACTAGCTGGCTCGTAAATGCTGAAGCAGCGCAGGTGGCGGAAAACTGGAGCAATGAGCGTCGATCAAGTCTGAACTCCCCGCTAGTGCCTCGATTCTGCAATGGCCACGTACTTGCCCGCATTCGTCTTTCACGGCGGCCATCTTGGTTCACGTAAAATTCCTCCGCTGTAAGCCTGCTCAGGATGAACAACAGTGCCTAGTGTCATTTAAGAGCATCTGTTCAATTTCGGAGGAATTTTTGCTGACTGAGGAATTGGAGTCCGCACTCTACCTGGGTCTGACTTTTGACCAGATTATGGGTCAACTTCTCCTTGGGAAGGAGAGGTGCCGCAGGCGGTGAGGTTGGATCAGCTATTAAAACTCCAGCTCTGAATCTGAACGAGGTTTATAGCCTTTTGCGCTTCAGCAGCACCAACGTGACACTAGCTGACTTTTCCCGTTATCTTTTGGTGAGAAAAACATTGTTGGATATGACCGCCTTAGAGGCTAGAAGACTCGTTGGCAATTCTCAATAGAGACCTCTTGTTGCGAGTCACCTTCCATCCTGGAACCCTTGATAATTGGTGCTCCTAGGACTTGGCGGGAAAAGTCAGGACACTAGAAGCCGGCCCCACAATGGGTAGAGGCTGTCATCAACTTAGGTTTGCAGACACGACTTGGTATGTTCTGAAAAAAGAATATTTGAAATAACGCAATCACGTTGCCAACAGCCTGGAATTCCATAAACAGTCGAAGCGTAAAACCCTTATAAATCTGGGCTTCTATTTTTCTCTGCTCGTAACTTGCCAA
>JBCDAJ010000228.1:0-6012 GCA_039185935.1 Cyanobacteria bacterium P01_F01_bin.56
GCGATAGGGAAAACTTTCATAAATGGCTTGGCGAAATTCGCGGAGCGGTTCAAGATGAGTTGACATCGGGGGTAAAGCTTGACGATTGATATCCTTTACCACTTTCCTGCTCTTCAGTCACACTGATTGTCCAAAGTCCAGGGAATTGAGAGTGCGGAGTGCGGAATTGAGAAGCCTATGAAATGGGCGTTTCAGAGATTTTAGCTATCCTGACCTGATTGCGGATTGCTATAGATAGGGGTCAAGATCAGTTCCAAGCAAGGACTGCAATTGCGGCATTTGTGCCTTTGTTTGCAGTTGTGAATCTTGCAGTGCTTGACTACCTTAATGGACTGGCGGGACGGGTATCACAGCTATCTGCGGGCATTGGTACATCTCTGTAAAGCGTTCAATGATTTAACCCGATGCAGAAACAATAAAGTTGCTCTGACATCTGCACTATTACCTGAGCATTAGCCTTGAGACTGCAACTCATATATTTGACAAAGGTTAGGAAACTTACAGCGACAGTCGCCGTCACTCTCAACCGATATAACACCTGAATCCTCCACTGTAAGAAGCCACAGAGGAGCATAATAATGGGCAATGCCGTGCGGAGGAAGTGCCATGGGCTCTAATTTGCCGTCTTTGCTTTCTTGCGGCCACTCCACATCACCGATCGCCGTGCGAGCTGCAATAAGCCAGTAGTCGCCGGTCATGTAGAAGTTTGGCAAATTTTCCTGATCAGTTGGAGCGAAATAAACTCTGATGCCATCTTCCAGCTCAATCCAGTCGCCTTCTTTCACTGGCAGAACTCCATTTTGAAGAGGATGGTTCTCTTTACCTTTTTGATCCCAGCGACGTAAGAGCGCATGAGCTTTTTCATTGAGACCGATGGAGTCTGATGGCGAAGAAGTCTCTTTAAGCTTGACGGTTAGAGTAGAGGTGTCAACGGAGTCAACTTGTCTCAGAGACTTTGCTAAGCCTTGCAGCTCATAGATGTCATCAACGAGCTCAACCCAATCCCCCGGCTTAAGGCTAGAGCGATCATCCCAGCCCAGATGACCGAGCGTGATGGTATTGTCGCCGATTTGCTCAATTGGAAAAATCACCGAGCCATTTTCGCGAGACCATTTAAAGGTTGCGGTTCCAGTCTCTCCAGAATTATGAATCTCAACTCGGTAGAGCTGATTTTCAGCGCCTCGATAGCGAGAATCTGGGGCAATAATGCAAGGCGTACTGGCGTCAGGGCCAGCAGGAATGGATGCTTGGGCTTTTAGCTTGCCGGTGCCCGGTTTGAAGCCGTTTGCTGCGATTAGGAGCTTTTGCAGTTGGCTAGGGTCTGTCTTCAGTTCGTTAACGAACGCTTGTCTTGCATTGCTGTCTCCTCTGTCCTCGTCACTTTCATCGCCGCCGCTGATGTCGTCTTCTTTAATGGAGATGGTCTTAACTTGCCAGACCAGCTGCGATCGCGTTGTCGTATCCGCCTTCCCCAAGGCCACTTCTTTTATCCCAGGAGACAGCTCACTTTCATCTTCCAGGTAAGTAATGTGTCGCTCCCAAACATCCAAATAGGCAAGGTAAAGTTGTCCTTCCGCCAATTTTTCTGTTTCTTTCAGAGGATACTGCTCTTGCTGCGTGTAGAAAACATAATCGGGGTTATGGCAAAGCTTGCCCTGGACGTAATAGTGTCCAGGACTCATCAAAAAATTAGGCGTATCGCTAGCCTCTAATTCATCAAATCGCTTTAAGAGTTCCGACTCGGCATCAGCCTCTTCGAGCGAACTGCGAGAGATCATTTCAAACCCGCAGTTCTCGACTGGGCCACCATAGGGGCCAATAAGGTCAGTTGCTAATGATTGCAGGTAGTGCAGCAGGATGGCAGACTGTTCGTTCCAATCTGCGTCTAGCTGGACGCGCCCTTGTTGCATAAATACGCGCAAAAACTGCTTGCTCGGATTGTGCGTATCGCGAGTAAAGTCGCCTCGAAATTCACCTTGCATCAGGGGTCTCCTAGGTTGCGTAAAAAATATCGGCTTCCATATCAGCAGGCGTGTACTCATCTATACGAGTACGCAAACTAGCGGCGCGCTGGGGCTGAAAAAGATCATGGAAAACGCCCATCTCAGACTCGTCATCGGCCCCTTGGCTAATTTCTTCGGCACTGGTGTCGGCCAGTTGGCAGTAGGTCGGGGTGCCGTATAAAGCGCTATTAAACTGGGGCCGAACGCGATCGCGTTCCCGCTGCTTCGCCGCGTCTAGCTCGGGGCCGGAGGGAAGCGAGATGGCACTTTCAACAAGGTCAGGCTGGCAGCGATAGCGACGGGGAGTCCGAGAGCTGGGAGTCATGTAACAGAACCGCACGCAGCCGGTTTGGCGACGGGCGACTTGCAGCACGCCAGCAAAAATACTGTTTTCGGCTAACGCTATGGAATGGGTCAGAATCTGACCAAACACAGTCGTGCGCAGAATGGTGAGCTGAGCGTGGGCGACGGGATAGCCGATCGCATCTAAAGCCACCTGCTCAGGACTCGTAGCATCCACAATGCTGTCGCTGATGTGAATGGGCAGTGGATCGGTGTAGACCTCGTCCTGATTCACTTGAATCGACCCCACGATGCTGTGGGAAATCTCGACCATCCCATGGATATTAAACAACTCCAAACTCGGTTCATTGGGACGTTTGGGGTCGCAATTGCCCTGCAGTCCCCATCCCGGCACCAGCGTCGAATGGCGAATTTTGATGCGGACAGGCACGCCTGGAGCAGCGGGAAGATCTCCGGGGCTGGCCGTTGCCGTCGCGGGTGCCGCCAGAAAGTCAGTGATTTCGCTCTGGATTTGGAGCCCGCGTCCCGTCACTAGCAGGCCATCCAAGGTAAACTGGCTCCCCGACTGAACGGATACCCGCAGGGAATCGGCGGTGTCTGCCTGGTAGTCCAGTAGCCGAATCACCGGGCGGGTGTGACTGGCGGCGCGGATTTGCAGACTACAGTGCTCTGGCAGGTGGATATCTAGACGCTCAGTGTAGACCCGGCTATCGGTAATTTCGATCACCGCATGGTGGCGAGACGGTTCCTCGGGACTAGCCTGTCGATCGCGGTCCCACTGATTGAGCGCTTCGGTAATCATGGCGAACGGCTGCTCTCGACCGACCGCGTAGAGGGTATGGTCAGTGGGTTGGAATCGGGGGCGATCGTATTCACCCCCACCCATATCAGCACTGAAGCCATAGTAGTAATGCACCCAAACGCCGCCTTTGGGCAATTGCCGCACCTGAAATACCATGCGCCCGCGTTCTGGATCAAGGGCGATTTTGCCACGGGGAGAGCGATACTGCCAGTCACTCAGGTCGGCAATTACGATGCGTTCTGCGGGCACCCGCTCTGCTGAATGGGGCGCTCGGACACTGCCAACCAAAACTTGGATGCTCTTGTGCTCCCCGTAGTAGCTCTCTTTATGGGATTCGAGGCGGCGATCGCGGATGGGTACCGGCAGATTTAGCTCACCTTCGATGCCGGAGGGGTCGGGATTAGGCTGCGGCTTGGTAAACAGGGGCGTATCGTTGCCCAATACGCTAAAGGTGTAGCAGTGGGGCCCAATTTCTTCTAAACAATAAGCCGGAGTGCGGGTAACAGAATAGGCCTTGAGGCGATACACAAACAGGCCCACGTGGGGCAGGTTATATCGTCCCTGACGGCGAGATGACTGGATGCGACGCACATCGATGGTGTGAGCCAGTTCGTCAAAGGCTCCGTCCAGGCGATCTAGGGCATCCCCATGGCGCAAATTGACGGTGCGGCCTTGAGGCGATCGCAAATGGTTAAGATGTTGCGTCCACCCCAGCAGCTTGTAGAATTCAACCGCTCGAGCCGGCCAGTCGGCCACATCGTTAGATAACAGTTCTAAAAGCGCTAGCGTCCCCTTGCGTTGCCGGTAGCGAATCGTGTTAGCAACTTCGCAGCGCGGCATCACGATGCGGTTGCGTTCTCGGCCTTGAGGTGTGGTGATGTCTCCTGGTTTACCGGCAGCCGCCGTCGTTCGGTAACCAATTAACTCAGCCATGTAGGGAACGACCCAGTCCTCACAGGTTTCGATAAACCAGTTGTCGTAAAGCTGACCGATATCCGCTTCGACCAGATTCACCTGCTCGGTGATGACTTCCAGGACCGCCTTAAGCGGCCCCCCCTGCAACTCGTCGCGCTGGCGATAGATAACGGGCAGCAGTTGGTAGAGGCGATCGCGAGACGGACTCATGCTTTCCACTCCTGTAGGATGAGGGTGTCGGCGATTTCGGGACTGAAGATAGCGATCTGGGCAGGACGAACGCCAGAGGGATGGATGCGACGGGCAAGGTTAACCTGAACCTGAGGTCGCGGCTGTGACTGGGCTTCTCCCGTAACGTCATCGACGTACAAGCCAGCGGCAATTTTTTCGAGTTTTTTGCTCAGGGTTGCCTGGTCAGGCTCATCGGCCGTAATCATCATGGCCTCGCTTTCGGAGATGCGATCGAAGATATCCACATCGACAAAATCTACTCCCGGTACCTGCTGCATCGCACTGATCATTTCGCTCAGAGCGACGCTTTGTCCCAGCTCCCGGTGCTCAAAGCTAAAAGTCTCCAGCAGCTTGGCCCGCACTTTTGGCTCGACCAATTCCCACCGATAATCAGGTAACACTTTGACGCTGGCCACTAAGAACAGCACCATCAGCTCTCGCAGCACGAGCTGAATGGGCTGATAGGGATCTCCTTGCTGCTGCAGTGCTTGCAGCAAATGGCGATAAAGGTCTGAGCTTTCATCGATGGGAATATCCTCAGCGCCGGCAATGGTGACGTGAACAACCGTTTGGTGGCCATTGGATAGCTCTTGGGCACTGGCTTTGCCGATGCCAGCAAAGGTGCGGGCAAAGTCCGCGTAGTCTTGAGTGGAAACCAAGCGATCTAGGGACATAACTGCGAGGGGAATGTTGCGCCGCAGGGTGTCAGGGCTTTCTCGGTTGGCTCCCCCGGTGGCAGGCAGCGGATTAATGACCCCCTTCAAGCCAGCGGGACGAGTGGCGAGAATGCTGATTTGTTCCTCAGCCACGTTACCGGCTTTACCAATGCCGCTGCGATAGACGGCCCGGACGTTCTCTCGACCGCTGGGCAAGCGTGCTCCGGTGATGCCGTTGCCAAAGATCACGGTGGTGTTGCTGTCGTCGTCAGTGGTGAGGGTGTAGGCGCGATCGCTCGGTGCCAATCCCACTAGGGAATCGGTCTCATGCCACAACACCTCATTGACGCGCACTTCCAGAGTGCTGGCAGCGCCAATGGCCGTGGGGGCGGGCAAATAGGTCAAGGGTGGCTGCTTCAGCACAAACTGTTGAAAGGCTTTGCGACCATCGCCGCTACCCATCACCTCCGCCCGCGTTTCACCGTGGGTAGCCTGCGCCACGTTGCCGTAAATCGTCACCGTGCTACGAATGTAGGAATATTCCAGGGGGACTGCCAGCACCAGTACCGTATGGGGCATTTCACCAGGAACATCCGTCCGAAAGGACTGCTCTACCGCGGCCAGCATCACCAACTCGCTGGACTGCACCCCAGCCACATCGGCCCGTTCGCCCGCAACAATCAGCCAGCGTCCCGATTCTAGTCCGTCATACAGCCTGTCTAGCTCGATGCGATCGACCGCTTCAATCGTGTCCTCAAGACTGTCTTCAAGACGTCTGCCAATAACATCCTTGATAGGAGACTCTGCTAGCTTTTGCTCGACACTCTGGGCATGAACGACCGTGCCGCGAACGCTGTCGAACTTTTCCCCCGGTGCATTGGGATTTTCTCGAAGCTCATCTCTATTAGGGAAGCTATCTAACCATTGAGTCTCTAGCTCTAATCGTGTCGTTTTACCGCTCAGTCCATAAGCTGCAATAGACGGCGTCGCCACGTTTGCAGGTTGAAAAATGCGCGGCGTATTCTCGTCAGGTTTCTGAATCACCACCCAACTGTCTGGCCGGATAGCGTATTCGTTGTCTAAATATAGAAGGTCTTGCTCA
>JBCDAJ010000229.1:0-5724 GCA_039185935.1 Cyanobacteria bacterium P01_F01_bin.56
CAAAAAATCTACAGTCTAAAAATTATATTGGGCCAGATATATTTGATGCTTGTATCTATGTTAAATCACCCAAATTAAACGGTGATTTTAATTTGGACTATATGGGATATTTAGCTCGTACTATTTCCCATAGTCTTGACGATATATCCATCAATTTCTCATCTCCAGAAAAGCAATTAGAATGTATCTATGAAAGCCTTTCAAAAAAGAAAATCCTCATCATCTTAAGCAACCTAGATACGTCAATCGTTTCAGCTAGGGAAATTGACGTATTTTGCAAAGGACTCCCTGCTAGCGTGAAAGTAATTATCACCTCTTGTGAAGAGGACTTTGGATTTTATGGGGTTAACTTATCCTCCATGCCCAAGGAAGATGCTACTGACTTAGCCATAAGCATCGCAGATGATAAAGATCTTGTTCTTGAAGAATATGAAATCAATAATATTGTCGAGAGCTGCTCCTATAATCCGCTCTTAATAAAAGCCGCTCTGCTCATCTCAGAGAATTATCCTGGTTGCATTAAATGGGAAACCTTAACGGCGCAAGATACCATTAAAACTCAAAGAGTTCTCAACCAAAAGTTATTTAACTCCATCAGCTCATCGATATCTCGAGAAATTCTCAAGGTGCTTTCATTTGCGAATAACTCCTTTCACAAAGAAATTTTGATTGAATATGGCAAGCTAAGAAGGATTGACTCTAAGAAAATTGACGATAGTCTTGCCCAGTTAAATCGACTAAATCTTGTGTTTGAAGAAAAGGGGCGATATAGCATCAATCCTATTATTCTCAAGTTGATTACATCAGTCAAAAAATGTGGTTCCAGAGATGTCAACCGCATCTATCGAAATCTGACTCAAACCTATATAAACTTTACCGCCCAATATGGTGGCCTCGATTGGGGGGATTGGTATACAGACTACGATCTCATCAATGCAGAATGGGAAAATATTCAAGTCGTACTGTGTTGGTGCCAACAGAACCAACACGATGAACAACTTAAAACCATCTGGAATAATGTCAATCATTTTGCGGATCTATATGGTTACTGGCGGGATCGCCTAGTCTGGCTAGACGAAATCTCTAAGCTTTCAAAAGATAAAGACCCGGCAACCTATGTTCAGTCTTTATCTAGAAAAGCATGGACACTCTTAATGACCAAAGATGAGATGAGTGCAGTTGAGGCAAGCAAAATAATCACAGAAGCCTGGTCCAAAAGGCACCTTGCTCCACATAGCATACAGGTAAGCGTCGCGCATCACCTTTTCTTGTCTCGCACATATAGCGGACGATACAGCGATGCAGCCAAAGTTCTCAAAAGCATGCAAAAAATCATCAAGAACTTGACGGCTTCCGAAAGCATGAATCCAAAAGTTCTTCAACGTTGGAAAGTTAATTTACGTCGAAATCAAGCAAAGCTTCAGTATGAAAAACAGAATATGGTTGCGGCTAAACAATTATATCTGGAAGCTCTAAGGATGTCGCGTGAAATCCATTGGAATCGGGGCATTTGCTACATATATAACAAACTTGCTGATATAGCCATTCATGAAACAGATTTCGATACTGCAGCAAAATACCTTAAGGCTGGTTTGCCCATGGCGCAACAAAATAGAAATAAGCGCCGAGTCGCTGGATATCAAAAATCCTTTTCTCAGTTAGAAGCCGCACGGGGAAATCCCTCTGCAACTCGGCGATGGGCAAGACTAGCTGCATGTCTTTATAGCGGCTTAGGTATGCCTGAAGAACATCCTACGTTTCAGAAATTACTCGAAAATACACGTATGTAATCTATCCTTCAAATTAAAGCGATGCCAATACATCAGCATTAGGCTCTTGCCCAAACACCGACTAATTGCTCAAGATCAATCTTCTCAGTCCGAACTATCACATCGGGCTGAGGATAACTAAAAAGAACCGAGCAAGTGATACGCCATCCCATCTGTTACCATCTGGGAGTTAAGTTGGCTCTCTGAGCCATCAGCTTTATACTGCCACGGGTGGTACTGTATCCACCTGCACCATCTGCAACACGCCCTGGGCCATCCCCTGGGCTGCCTTATCCGCTAACGTCTGCCGGTCTTCCTGGGTTAACAGCGCTGACAGCATAGGAATGACTTGAGAACGCAATACCCGCTCCGACCTGGGCAGATTCTGATCATCTTCGGCGATCAGCGCATTAATCCAATCAGTCTGCTCTGGCGTTGGTTGCTTTAAACGCTCATAGATAAGCTGACGCGCTTCGGTATAGACAGCCTCAAAACTACAGCCCAGCTCCCAGGTCTGCAACCACTCCTGCAACTCTGGATACAAAATGGAGAATAATCGCATCCGCCAGCGGAGAAACCGATGTTGCTCAGGTGTCAGCGATTCTAAATACTTTATGTAGGGTATGGCCATCACCCCCGCCTCGATGGGGTGCTGCAAGCGTAGCTGTCACGAAGTGCAATAAGCGTATCACTGCCTCCAAAACACTGAAAATCAGGGGTGATTTCATAAGTTCAACTTATGTTTTCAGAGACAGCTTTTTTCCCATCTCACTGGTGTAGGTGATTCTTAAGGAGAGGCTACGCCGACTTCAAAATCTAAGGCATCAACTAGCCATCGATTCAATCGGCAGTCGCTCAGCCATGACCAACCGAAAAACACCATATGGATTGACATGAGCATAGATAAGCGGTGTCAGAGCCCGCAGCTCATCTGTCCCCATTTTCTGCATCCATTCCGGGTCAGAAAGCACCTGCTGAATCAGCAGAGTATTGATATAGACCAAACTGATCTGAAGTAGATGCAGGCAGAGCATGGAGATCTCCTGTAGTGCCACCCGGCTAGCGGTGAAGTCACCATTCTTGGCATAGAAAATAAAGTCATTGGCACTGTTCCAATTCTCGACGACATTCAAGCCCTCCTGAATCTCTTGTCTGACCCGCTCATCGTGCAGGTAGCGACATAAGAAAATGGTTTTTACCGCTCTGCCCAGTTCGGCTAACGCCAGATAAACCGGGTGCTTGGCGTTGTTGCGTGTAAAGCGAGCGAGAATCACTTCCGGGTCTGCGGTGCCTTGCTTGAGCGCAGTAGCAAACTTGACCATCGCATCATACTGCGCTCGAATCAGCTGCCAGCGAATCGGTCGCTTGATAATTGTCGTCAAGTTTTCAAACTGTTGATTCTGCCCTTTCTCTGGCAGATAAAGCGTCTGCTTTTGAATGTTCCGAATCCGAGGCATCAGCTGAAAGCCAAGCAAATGAGCGAACGCAAAACCCACCTCACTTTGGCCATGGGTATCGACATAGTTTTTATCGACTGACATCTGGGTGCAGTGCTTGAGTACCCCCTTGATCATTGAGGCCACCTCAGACGACGAACAGCGCTTGAGCTGCGAATGAATACAGACTGCATTCTTCTCCACATGCCAGTAGATCATCACCCCGCGTCCCTTGTAGCGAGCGTGCCACTCAGTCATCAGATTCTGGTCCCAGGTGCCAAATTGCTTTGAGTCAGAGGCACAGGCAGTGGTGGCCTCGCCCCAGATATGGGATAGCCGCACGCGAAAGATAGCGTTCGCCACATCGCCAATTGCCTGAGAGAGTGCTGTTTTCGAGATAAACTTGCGCTGGACGTAGCGCAGGTCAGGGGTGCTGACCCCATGCTCACCGTGGGCAATTCGCTTGATACCGAGATTGGTACCTGTCGCGTAAAGACACAGCAACAGCCGCTTGCGCAACTCCTCCGGGGCAAGGGCTTCACGGTTACCCGTACTCTTAAAGTGCTCAGTAAACTGAAGCCGCATTTCCGTCTCTTTCAGGACATCGAGCAAGGGCACCATTGACCAGCGATGGGTGATCTCTTGCTTCAATGCCTTTAAATGCTCTGGCTCTGGCTGTTTAGTCACAGGCGTCAGGTGAATCCACCCCCCACGATTATTGAGGATTTTCACCTTGGGATTATCAGGTAACCCCTGGTTGAATTCGGTAAGCGCCTCTGTCATTTCCTTCTGGAGCTGATCAATAAAAGGGGCTGCGTCTAATGGCTGTTGGAGGTCTTGATAGTACTGCTCTCGCTTCACGTCAAAGTCTTGAGGCAGGTCATCATCTGGATTACGATATCGCTTAGCTCCGACTACCCACAGCTCCTTACAACGCAGCTTCTCACGGACGGTGCGTAAGACCCCCAGCTCATAGCTGACGCGGTCAATTTCGGGGTCACCCTGCTTCCCAGTAACCATCACAGTATCCTGCCACTCGACACTGAGTACTCCATCCATCGGCACCTCTGTCTCGGCTGGGTAAGGCTCAGCGCTGGGCAGTTCAACAGAGGCTTTCAGTAGTTGGATAGCCGCTAGCAACGGCTGCAAATTGAGACTCTCAGAGCGAAACTCTAAGGCCTTGAGAATTAACGGTAGCAGGCGACGATAGTAGTGCGTGTAGGAACGACGCATCGTTGCGTGGAGCCGTGCTTTGAAGCTCTGACCACCCTTGCCTAAAGTCTCGACGACAGTCTCTAACTGCGTTTCATTAGCCACTGGATAGATCACGTCTTGGACCGTGCCCTCTGGCTGGGCGAGCGCTGCCACCGAAATCTGGTATAACAGGTGGTCATGATCCTGATTTTTCTGGGCAGTGGCGACAATCTCTGACGATGTCCGCCTGCGACTACGGCTTTCTAGTCGATGCACGAGTAGAATGAATAACTCAATGATGCTATCGACAATCTCTTGCGAACGCTGGTAACAGAACGTCGACAGCAACAGGTAGCGAATCGGGTCGGGGTGTCGCCGAATCTCTGTAAGTGACTCGGTTTCGACCCGCTGCCGATAGCAGTCCACTAAGCGCTCATTCAGGTCCTTGAATAGGTCTGTTGGTAGCGTCAGCTCTTCGATTGTTTTGAGCTTTGATAGCTCTGCTTTCAAGCTTTTGAGACCCACACCGCCAGCCTCCTGTTTGAGTTGATTGAGGGGAATCTCATCGGCATCTAGAATCCAGGAATCTGACTGCGGTCCGGTCAGCTCATCCAATGCCCGACGACACTCAGCGGGTAACTGCTCAACTATCGAATCGCATAGTTGGCTCTCAAACTGACGGTGAGCGGAATTGATCAGCCGCTCAATTCGACCATATGTCGGCGGCTCAATCTTGCGGACTCTCAACTCTTCATAGAGCAAGGCTTTGAGGCATCTATCATCGACTGCCTGCGGCACAATCTCGTCAATCAGCCACTGGCGCAGGCTATTAAACTCATTTGTCCGCATCCGATGAAAGCCATATAGATTGCGGATCTCGACCCGGTGATACTTTGGTGCTCTGCCTGTCCAGTTGTATTGCTCGTAGAGGCTTTCATCTAATCCCAATTGCTCAGCCACAAATGCACGCACCACACGAGGAATCTCGTACTGCTTCTCGGGAAACCGGCCCTTCAGTTGAAAGAACTTCAGTAGTAGTGCGAAGCCTAAGCGATTGATACCGCGCTTCTTATCAATGAGTTGCTGATCTTCCTCATCGATTGTCCAGTGCTCAACTAGCTCATGGTTTTCCCATTTTCGTTTCATCCTGTGCCTCTAGAATCACGTCTCTAGTGAGCGTAAAGCGAGGGCAGACAGTATAAGCCAAACTTATGCTTCAGCGGTGTCATCGGGTTTGTACTGCTCAAAAAACAATCACTGAAACCCATGTACATCAACGGATTTCGGCTTATTGCACTTCGTGACAGCTACGCTTGCAGTACCCC
>JBCDAJ010000230.1:0-5682 GCA_039185935.1 Cyanobacteria bacterium P01_F01_bin.56
ACGACTTGGCAAGTTACGAGCAGAGAAAAATAGAAGCCCAGATTTATAAGGGTTTTACGCCTCGACTGTTTATGGAATTCCAGGCTGTTGGCAACGTGATTGCGTTATTTCAAATATTCTTTTTTCAGAACATACCAAGTCATGTCTGGGTACTTTATTTTCAAGCCGATCCCCTAATTCCCCAATACTCTGGAAATCGGATTCAATATCCTCAGATTGTCGGAAACGAGGGGCTTTTACGTCAGTCCTGGTTTGTTTTTTCAGAATTGTGGTGCGAGACTCGGCAGCAGGGCCTCCAAATTTAACCCAGAGGCAGCGGCCACCAACTCCGCTTTGTCATGCGTTTGTTCTAAGTAGGGCATTGTACCCAGCACGGGCAGTTGGGTCAGGCGCTTGATCAGAGGGATCGGGGCCCAGTTTTGCTGCTGCTCTGCCGTCAGGGGCACGGGGCAGTTGAGCACAATCCCTTTAACGGTAAGTTGGTGCTGACGGGCCAGGGCAGTGTTGGCGACGGCCTGCGCGATCGCTCCTAGCTTCACCGGCACTACTAACACAATGGGCAGATGCCAGGCTGCGGCCAAATCGGCCACCGTCCACTCATCCGTCACTGGGGAACCTAAACCTCCCAGAGCTTCAACCAGCACCAACTGTCGTTCGGCAAGCAGCTGGCTGAGATGCTGCCACACCATTGTCAGGTCGATGATCTTGCCCTCTTGGGCCGCCGCTAGGGGCGGCGCTAAGGGGGCCACAAACCGCTGAGGGGTAATCGACTCAGCGGTTTGGGCTAAGTCAAAGAGTTGCGTATAGGTTTCAAAATCCCCCACCCCTGACTGTATCGGTTTCATAAGTCCCAAAGCAGCAGCCGTAAAATGCTGGAGCCAGTAGGCCGCGATCGCAGTGGTTACGATAGTTTTGCCGACTTCTGTGTCAGTGCCAGTAATGAGCAGACCATTTTTAACTGCGGTATTCATCGTTACTTCGTCACAAATTGCAGCGTAAATTCAGAGTTCTCGGTCGCAGTCACATCGATGGCGTAATCACCGCCCAAAGGCACCGCGTCTTCCCACAGCTGTACGGAAGACGCCAGAGGCTCACCGGACGGCAGGCGAACCGTAAAGGTGGTGGGAGCCGTAGAGCTGGCGACAGAGACCTCCAGCACTTCGCCCTCTCGTAGGTTAATCACATAGCGGCGAATCCGGCTGGGGCCAGCACTATTAGCCACCAGCGTCGAACTTTGCCCCGGCGGGAAGCGAACGCGCTGCTCGGAAACGATTTCGGGCTCCTCTGGTTCTGTGGGTGTTTCAGGTTCTTCAGGGTCCGTAGGCGTTTCGGGTTCTTCAGGATCCGTAGGCGCTTCCGGATCACTCCCTTCGGAAAGGGAAACGTCGAGCGTATAGTCGCTTTGCTCCACCCCTTCGACCGGGCTGAGCTGAATGGTGTAGTCGCCGGTAAAATCGAGGGTGCCCGTCCACCCAAGAACGCGACGGGCCTGCCCATCGGGTGGATTGCCATTAGGGGCCAACACGGTCATCAAGACGCCCTCGCCTTCTAGTTGGGCCAGCAGCGTTTCTCCTTGTCGGCCTTCAACGATGTAGTTCACCGTTTCGTTAGCCCTGAGACTGCCTTCAACTGCGGTCGATTCGCCCGTGCGAATGTCCAGATTTTGGGTGTATTCCACCGGTTCAGGCTCAGGTTCCGGTTCGGGTTCCGGGGTCGGTGGCGGCGTCGGGCGCGTCACTGGCTGGTCGGGGTCGATTTCAATCTGCGGCACGTCGGGTTCCGGCGCTGGCCGATTGAGGGCATTCACCAGGCCCCACCCCCCCAGTCCGGCAACGAGCGCTAGCCCCAGAGCCAAAGCCCCAACCGCGAGGGGATTTTCCCAAATGGAACCGTCGTCTTCTGCGAGGACGGCCGGAGTTGCCGGACGATACGTTGCCGGGGTGTCTGGCCCCGCCATGGTGGTAGATTGTGCGGGCCGTCCGACGGCCACAGTCCGCACCTGCGATTTGGGAATGGCGGCCGGCGGCGGCATCGTCGGAATGGGCGGGGGCGCGGCAAAGTTACTAGCAGTTCCCAAGGCTTGAGCCATTTCACTGACATTCTGATAGCGATCGCCGGGTCGATAGCTCGTCGCTTTGTCCAACACTTGAGTCAAACTAGGACTCACATCGGCATAATCATGCCAGTACCAGGTCAGATTCACATCATCAAAAATGTCTTGTGGCTCGCGACCACTGAGTAAGACAATCGCCGTCACGGCCAAAGCGTACAAATCACTGCTCGGATACGCCCGCCCCGACTGCATCTGCTCGCTGGGGGCATAGCCAGGCTTACCGACAGTCGTGGCATGGTAAGTACTGCCCGACTGGACCCGCGTAACAACTTCTTTGACGACGCCAAAATCAATGAGCACGGGAAGACGATCTTGGTTACGCAGCAAAATATTGTCGGGACTAATGTCGCGATGGATGATGCCTTTAGCGTGAATATCGGCTAACACCGGCAGCATTTGTTGAAGAAATTGCCGGACTTCCGCTTCAGAGAAAGTCGCGTTTTGCAATCGTCGCTGGTGCAGTAACTCACGATAGGACGGCCCTTCAACGTAGTCTTGCACCAAAAAAAGTCGCCCCTCGATTTCAAAGGTGGCGCGAAATTGGGGGATTTGCGGATGCTGAATCTGGTAGAGAATCGTGGCTTCTCGTTGAAACAGCTCTGTCGACTTGTCAGAAAAGTGATCTTCCCCCTGTTGAGGCAAAAATTCTTTGACGGCACAGCGCTCATTAAACCGCCCTTGGTCCTGGGCCAAATATGTCCGCCCAAAACCGCCCTGACCAAGCAGTTGAACGATCTGATATCGTGACTGGAGTACGGTGCCAAAGGGGAGCGGGGAATACATAAACCAACTTCTCTGGACAAAAACACAGGTCAGCATACCTCAATAAAGGTAGCCTGCTGCTGCGGTTTCATAATTTTAGACTGTGCCCATCTTCTCTGCGTGAGATGGTTACCAGCCAATATGTAGGACTTACGCAGAAAGAGTAGAGCTACAGAGCCACATCTTGTAGCAGACTCGCTAGAGTCAAAGGATGAAAGACTCTGGAAGCCGTTTGGACTATTGCCAGTATCTACTTGGTCAGTTAAATCAACTATACGCTGACCAACTTTGCCGACCATTGTGAGCGGTTTTCCCGTGACCAGAGCAATCGGTATCTGGCGGGGGAGAAGATTACCCCACGCCTCGTCTGGGAGAACCTTGCCGAGCAAGGTGTGGCGACCGCTCAGGGCTATCTCGTGTTTGATGACACGGTGCTCGATAAGCAGTACTTGTTTGCCATTGAGTGGGCTCGCCGCCAGTACAGTGGCAATGCCCATGGGGTGATTAAGGGCATCGGGGTGGTCACCGGCGTGTCTGTCAATCCGCAACTCGACCAGTTTTGGCTGATTGATTACCGCATTGACGACCCCGAGGGGGATGGCAAGAGCAAGTTAGACCCTGTGGATGACATGCTAAGCCACACGGTGTATCAGAAACAGGTGCCGTTTGACGCCGTGCTCATGGACACCTGGTATGCCACCAAGTCCCTGATGCGGTTGATTGAGTCTTTGCACAAGGTGTACTACTGCCCGCTCAAGGCGAATCGCCAAGTGGATGATTCCGGAGGACAACGAGCCTATCAGCGCATCGATAACTTGAGCTGGGACGAGGATGAACTCCAATCAGGCAAACGGTTGAAAATCAAAGGCTTTCCTAAAGACCACAAGGCGCAGTGTTTCCGGGTTGCGGTGTCTACCCACCGCACGGACTTCGTTGTCACTAACGAGGAGGCTGAAATCACTACGGAGGACGTACAACAGGCGTGTGGCTTCCGATGGCAGATTGAGCAACTGCACCGCGAAGGCAAGCAAGTGACCAGCTTGGAATCCTGCCAATGTCGCAAAGCTCGCATTCAACGCAATCACATTGGCTGTGCGTTTCTGGTTTGGGGCCGGCTCAATGAGTTGGCTCACCAGATGGAGTAAACGATCTACCAACTCAAGCACGGGCTACTCGACCACTATCTCTGTCAGCAACTCAAGTACCCTTCCCTAAAAATGAGTACTGCGTAAGACCTAGCGTTAATAGACCTCTTGCAAAATCAAAAATGTGTTGAGTTCTTGGGCTATAGCGGTGCCTAGATCAATTAAGTACACCAGGTATCCGTTGCAGAGCTGTCTTGATTACGAATCTGTACTTAACCTAAGTGGGCACCGCTATATATCGAAGCGCGCCTTATCCCATGACCCCAGAAATCGCTCAATCCTTGAGCGCCACTCAATTCAAGCGGCGCTTTGGCGTAAACGCCATCCCTTCAACCGCATGGTTGAAGCGCTAAAACAACCGAAGCTGAAGCGCTCCAAAGCCGGTCGTCCCTGTGCTTTATCCCGACAAGGGCAAGTGCTTGTGACCCTTGAATACGGGAGAGAGTATCGAACTTATTTCCACATCTCCACTGATTGGCAGGTCTCAGAGTCAACCCTCTGTCGTAGCGTCCATCGCGTCGAAAATGCCTTGATTCAGTCTGCTCACTTTCGTCTGCCTGGTAAAAAAAGACTCTTCAAAGGATTGGGAACGAGGCCTGCGGTCGTCGTGATGGATGTCACCGAAACGCCCATTGAGCGACCCAAACGCAAACAGAAACGGTTCTACTCAGGCAAGAAGAAACAGCATACGCTCAAATCTCAGGTGGTCATGGACCCTTATACAAGCGAAATCATTTGTACTTTCTTTGGACAGGGACGGCGTCATGATTTTGCACTGTTCAAAGTCTCAGGGATACGGTTTCACCCTGAGACTGCATCGCTTCAAGACAGCGGCTATCAAGGGATTGTTCAGTTTCATGCCAATAGTTTCATCCCGAAAAAGAAGCCCAAGTATGGAGAGCTTTCAGCCTCTGAGAAGGCATACAACCAGGAGTTGGCACGGCAGAGAATCTGCGTTGACATGTCAACCGGCGACTGAAGATTTTTAGAATCCTGCAGCAGCGCTACCGTAATCGCCGATGTCGCTTTGGACTGCGCTGCAACTTAATTGCGGCGTTGTACAGCTATGAGTTGAAGGTTAGTTGATGGTCTAAGCACTTTATGGCCCATTCTGAATGCCGGAACTATTTTTGCAAGAGGTCTAGGCTTCATTGCAAGGGTTTTAGCCTGCTGCCCGACCTGCCCATCTGAAAACGGCAATTTTTAGAATGTGATGTCTATCAAGGTGATTTTTATCGATGACATCGACAGGAGTTGAATAGCTATGTCTCGCAAACGTAAAAATTCACGTGCAAAGAAAGGAACAGTTTCTGTTACTTCCCGTAGCGGTATGCTGCGGCTGCGATGGACTTACCAAGGCAATGAGAAGTTCTTATCGCTGCAGATGCCTGATACGCCACTCAATCGCCACTTAGAGTGGGCCAAAGAAATAATCATCCACTAACCTAGTATGCGTACGTTGAGTAGCTTTAGGTAATGAGGTCAGATACGACACTTGAATTAACGGATACGCTGAAAGCATTATGGCAAGACACCGCTCGACGGCTCAAAGGAACTGACCGGCGTCAATTTATGGCTCAAGTTGTGCAAGCTTTGGGACCTGGCGGGCAATCGCAAGCTGAACGGGAGTTGGACTGGAACCGAGGGACGATTCGCAAAGGG
>JBCDAJ010000231.1:0-5486 GCA_039185935.1 Cyanobacteria bacterium P01_F01_bin.56
CTTGGCAAGTTACGAGCAGAGAAAAATAGAAGCCCAGATTTATAAGGGTTTTACGCTTCGACTGTTTATGGAATTCCAGGCTGTTGGCAACGTGATTGCGTTATTTCAAATATTCTTTTTTCAGAACATACCAAGTCGTGTTGTATGAATCACCAATCTGGGATGCGCCCTAGTTTTTGGCGGGGCTCAATCATCGCCTGATTGGACCTAGCTAGCCCACATCGCCTTATAGACAGGCCAAGGTCAGGGTTACTTGCTGCGCCGCCATGGTCAAAAAATCTTGTAGGGTTTCTGTAAAGACATGGGGCTGTTGCCACTGCAAGGAGATCAGGGCCACGACGGTCCCACGGAATATGACTGGCACAACACCCTGGGCACCGACATTGGCAGCTTCGTACAGCGCTTTCACATCGGCATCAGTGCTCTTCGCCGTATCGACGACATACTTCATCTGCTGAGATGTCAGAGCCTCAGCAACCACAGGAACTTGCTTGAATAGTGCTGGGGTAGCGGCGCCAGATACGCCGACATCATTACCTAACTCCCCATTCTCCACCAGATGTATCCCTGCCCCAGCGGCGCCAGCAACCTTTTCCAAAACTGCCGCGATCGCCGGTAAAGCCGCTACAGCATTCTCGTGTGACTGAGCAATGTTTGTCATTTCCATGACGAGCCAATGCTGATTATGTAGCAGGTCAATGGCTTCTCCTCGCTGCTTGAGTAAGTCATAAGTCGTCGCCGCTTGGTCAACTACCAACTTCAGTTCGTCAGGGTTCCAGGGTTTAGTAATGTAGCGATATACCTGACCCGCGTTAATGGCGTCTACCAAATCTTCGACGTCAGTAAATCCGGTCAAAATAATCCGCACGGTGTCAGGAAATTCCGGCACCGTTTTGCTCAAAAACTCTGTTCCCTTCATCTCTGGCATGCGTTGGTCAGAGATAATGACGGCGACTTCGCCATGTTCAGCCAAAACTTCTAAAGCTTGATGCCCACTTTCAGCCCGCAAAACATTGAAATCACGGCGAAAAGTTCGATAAAGCAGGTCTAGGTTATCGGGTTCATCATCGACAACCAGCATCTTTGCTTTGTGGGCGTTGCGTGAACGAGTAGCAGCCATTCTAGAAAACCTCTTTTTTCTATCGTCTATCTAGGGGGTCCATAGACCACAATGGTCGCTAGACAGGTCTATCTTTAAGGTGATCTCAGAGTACCCAAGCAAATATAAAACACACGCTTGAGACAATACCGTTTGCCAGCAATGCTCTAAGTGCTCAACAGAGGGCAGTGGTCAGCATAGTTACAAAACGAGGGCTGACGGCCAGGAATGGTAGTCGGGGGCGACGCCCGTCAAGCCGAAAGTGCCAACATAGAAAACCCGTCTCTAGACCTGGCTTCTCGGTAGAGACAGACCGAACTCCGTAAAGTCGCCAGTTAAGCAACGAGTCTCCAGGAGCGGTCATCAATTACAACCAGAATGCTGGCGGTATCAGCACTATAGCGATCCGCCATCAGGTCGGGACAGTTGTAATTTCTGAAAGCGCTACACAGCAGGTGTTCATAGGGAGTCGCGCTTAAATGACATCCCATCTACCCTGCTACCCGTTCCACCCTGCCACAATCTTGTCCGGGTACTTTATTTTCAAGCTAATCCCTTATTCCGAACTCTGGAGGGCTCTGCCCTTCCCGAAGGGTATTCAGAATTCCGCATTCTGCGATACCGTAACGGCTCCGAACATCCGGCTAAGGGCTGAAGAAACATTTTCCACATCAGGACCCGACCGCTAAATAATGACACGCCCTAGCTTTGCTGGCTGATAGTTTTAGAAGGCTTTGCGCATTAGCATTGACGAATCCACCAACAGGCCCAAATTAGAGCTGTTGCTTTAATGTCATGAAAGCCCGACTACCAGACGATAGCCGCCTCCAATAAGATTAAGGAGCGTCAAGCACTACTCGGAGACGTCCGTCGCCTTAGAGAATCGATCAAAGAAATGATGGTTCCGTTTCCGATAACTTTCCGGAAAGGGTAGAGCTAGCGTTTCGTGGAAATCTAGCTGAACTTTGTGGGTCAGACGCTTAGAGACTTGACGCACAATTTGACTCAGAAGATGATCCCCAGTTTTCTGAATAATCCGTTGGGGTAGCGCCTGAATAAAGCGAGGAAAATAAACCCAGACTTTCAAATCTAGGTTCCAGTCAACTTGGGTGAGGGGTTGGCCGGCTGAGTAAACTGCTTCATTCAATTCTAGAGATGCTTTGAAATCTACTTCGTACCCTGGCGAGCTGTGGCCGGGAATCTCAATAGTCTCAATGCGATAGATTCCGTGATCTTGCGGCAGCAGGTGGAGGCCGACTTTTGGCTCAACATCATATCCCAAAGCGCCAAAATGCCCGACGGTCAAGTCATAACCGTTGTCCCCAATAAAAGTGACCGTCATGGGGTGGGCACACCGGACAAACCAAGCTCGGTGATCATCGAGATAACGAACTACGGTATCTCGATCAGCGGACATTTCCATGCTGCCAGCATAGTCACCGTGAAACAGCATGGGGCTACTGCGAGATTCTTCGACAGCGTGATGATCTAGGGGACGCTCTTGATTGTCTACGGAGCCTGAACCAGAACCCAAAATTGGGTCCGGCAGGTCACTAGCTCGATGATTTGTAAAAGGTGTTTGCATGGACGCGCTTGATTATCTATTTCATAAACGCAAATGCCCAAGGGCACAAGTCAACAACCAGCTAAACTTTAGTGGGAATTTAGAAGTTATTTTAACTGACGAACATCCGGAAATCTTTCCTTCACTAAAAATTTGAAGGATGTCTAGCTGTTTGTCAGACTAGCCTGGTTTTTGAGTTCTATCAGTCGAAAATACACGGACTCTAAAGACCATTCCTGAAATGATCACGCACTTTTCTCCGTGGGCTTACTGGAGTAGGGTTAGCTTAGAAATAAAACTGGGCCGAGGTTTGAAGCCGTCACTACGGTTTGAGATTGAAAATCTTACGATTTATTCATTGATTTGATAGATAAAAATCAATGGTAATTGTGTGTTGCTGAAAGGAAAAAAAGCTCTATGAAAGCATTGGTAGTGGGCGCCACTGGAGAAACGGGTCGTCGAATTGTGCGGGTGTTGGTGGCAAAAGGCATTTCCGTTAAGGTGCTAGTTCGCGATCGCCAAAAGGCTCAAGAAATTTTGCCCAGTGCGGTTGACTTTGTGGTGGGAGATGTCATGAAGCGTGACACCATCGAAGCCGCGATCGCCGATTGTACTGTCTTGCTCTGTGCCACGGGGGCGCGCCCGAGTTTTGATCCCACTGGTCCCTATCAGGTGGACTATGAAGGCACCAAAAACCTTGTCGATGTCGCCAAAAGCAGCAACATCGATCACTTTGTCATCGTGTCATCTCTGTGTGTTTCTCGGTTTTTCCACCCGCTCAATCTCTTTTGGCTGGTGCTGTACTGGAAACAGCAAGCAGAAGCGTACTTGGCTAAGAGCGGCGTACCCTACACCATTGTGCGGCCTGGTGGCTTGAAGAGCGATGATACCGATGAGCGGCCACTGATCATGGCTCCTGCTGACACGCTGTTTGAGGGCAATATTCCCCGGTTAAAGGTGGCTGAAACTTGTGTCGCCGCCCTGAGTGATGCCGCCGCCAAAAATAAGATTGTCGAGATTATCGCTCAAGAGAATGTGACCCAGAAATCGTTCGCTGAATTATTCGCTGGCGTTTCCTAAGGTGGGATGAGTCGGGCGCCAAAATTGGCGAAAGTCTTCGTCCCGATCGCTCAATCGAGCGGTCTCTGCCCCCAGGCTCAGCAGTTTATCCACAAGCCGCGCACAGGCTGGCCGTTCGGTTGCATAATGCCCGGCATCAATGAGCACTAAGCCGCGATCGCGCGCTTCTTGAAATTGGTGAAATTTGCAATCGGAGGTGAGATAAGCGTCAGCTCCAGACTTCACCACATCGCCGATAAAACTGGCACCAGAGCCACCTAACACCGCTAAGCGATGAATGGGTTGCTGCAAGTCGGCCTCTGGAGAATAGAGTAAATCGGGTGGCGCTAACCGAGTTTGGATATTCGCCAACACCTGTTGCAGCGTATGGTCACCTGGCACCATGCCGACACGCCCATAGCCCAACCCTGACGGCGTGGGGGTAATCGGTTCGACTGCTTGCAAAGCCATCAGTTGAGCCAGGACATCAGCCGTGCCGTCAGACACTTGGTCAAAATTCGTATGGGCACTGTAAACCCCGATGCCGTGGGTAAAACTCAGACGCACCATATCGCCAATGGGGCTGCCGGTTTGCACGGATTTGAGCGGACTAAAAATTAACGGATGGTGGGCAAGGATTAAGTTAATGGGCGTGCCCGCTGCTCGCAGTGCGATCACCTCTTCCATGACGGCCAGCGTCGGGGTCAGACACACTAATACATGAGCTGGTGCCGCCAAAATTCCCGGTTCGATTTGCCAACCACAGTTATCCCAACTTTCTTGCCAGTGAGGGGGGGCCCAGGTTTCAAACTGCTTAATGAGCTGTGCGATCGTCATGATGAAAAAGGTGTCGTAGATCAGTGACCATTACTGAAACCGAGGAGCATTTGCCCCTCGGAAGTCGGCATTGTGGCCTGATTGAACAGGACTTACGCATTGGCATCCGATTTTGGCCCCTGTATTCCCAAATCTGGGGAAATCGGATTCAACATCCCCAAAATTGGGGGGATTGAGGGGGCTTTTGCCTAAGTCCTATTGAAATCGCTCAAAGCCAAACTGCAGTAACTGATCGACCAGTTCTTCAAAGGTGATCCCGCTGGCCTGCCAGAGCATGGGATACATGCTGGTTTGGGTAAAGCCAGGCAGCGTATTAATTTCATTGAGAAAGACATCGCCAGTTGACTCGATATAGAAAAAGTCAACCCGCGAAATGCCGGCGGCATCTACCGCTTGAAAGGCTTGCACCGCCATCTCTTGAATTTGCCGAGTGACTGCTGGTGGTAATGGAGCAGGGATCATCAGGTCAGCTTGCCCCGTCGTATATTTCGTCTCGTAGTCGTAAAAGTCGCTCTCAAAAGCAATTTCGCCAATGACTGAGGCTTTGGGGACATCATTGCCGAGTACAGCGCATTCAACTTCGCGGGCTTCGACTCCAGCTTCCACAATAATGCGACGGTCATAGCTAGCAGCACTGTCGAGAGCAGCTTCGAGTTCTTGCCGCGATCGCACTTTCGCGATGCCCACAGATGATCCCAAGTTTGCTGGTTTCACAAACGCAGGATATCCCAATTCTGCTTCGATGCGATCGCACAGTTTGGGAAACACGCACGGGTTAGACCACACCTCCGCGCGGGCAACAGCAACATACTTTACCTGGGGCAAACCGGCCTGGGCAAAGGCGGTTTTCATGGCAACTTTGTCCATCCCGACGGCAGACCCGAGTACGCCAGAGCCGACAAAGGGCATTTGCAGTAGCGAGAGCAA
>JBCDAJ010000232.1:0-5456 GCA_039185935.1 Cyanobacteria bacterium P01_F01_bin.56
CTGAATGCCATGCTGAAGTCTCGCACCCCGTGGCAAGACACACTCGTCACGGCTCGCTATACCCCAGCCTGAGACCCCCTTTTGAAGTCTGCGACCGTCATATTCTGAGCAGTTTCCTTGACTTTCAAGATAATCGCTGCTCTCTTTTGCAATTTAACTTGATATCAAGATGCTTGAGATAAAGGCTTATGTCAAGAGTCTCGATATCAAGATATAATGTCGCTATGACTCAAGACCCCATCGACAAAATTTTGACCCAGTGGCAGCGAGAAGCCCCCGACTTGGATCTCTCCTCTCTAGGGGTGATCGGGCGCATTTTACGAATGGCTCGCTTGATCGAAAAACGTCGCGAAGCCGTGTTAGGCGACTTTGACTTAAATCTTTGGTCCTTTGATATGTTGGCGACGTTGCGCCGACAGGGAGCCCCCTATCGACTCAAGCCCACGGAACTCTATGGCCTGCTGATGTTGTCTTCTGGCGCGATGACCAATCGTATCGATCGCCTGGAAAAAGAGGGCTTAGTCACGCGGTTGCGAGACCCGGAAGATCGGCGCGGCATCCGGGTGCAACTGACAAGCCAAGGCATGGAGCGAGTGGATGCAGTCATGCCAGTCTTGTTTGAGCGGGAAAATCGGCTGTTAACAGAGTTGAGTCAATCGGAAACGGCAGCGCTGATTGACCTATTGCGTCAGTTTTTAGCCACGTTGAATCGCGTACCGATCGCTTGAGACGTCGACGCCAAACTGAGTCAAGACTTGGATGGCATGGTCAACTTGGGGTGCCGTGTCTGGGTAAATAATGCCTGGTGCTGGGGATGGGGCGCCGTCTAGGCCAAGCAAGCGTTCTAGCTGGATTAAGGCCCCCAGTGCCGTCAAATGGGTTTGCCCCTGAGGAGCCGCAATTGTGGCATTGACCGTTTTGGGAATGCCGTGGTCGTCGTGACCACTAACCGCAATATGAATTTCATGACTGGCCCCGCTGCCAGGGTTGTACAGGAGCGATCGCCGCAGGGGAGTGAAGCGATCGCCGCTAATCAATTTCCAAATACCCGAGCGGGTCAAAAATCGCAGGAAGTTGGTTGAAAAGGCATCGTCAAAGGCAATGCGGGCGGCCACGGTTTTCGCCCCTGTGGTTTGTGGTAGCGTCAGCTGATCAGGCGTGTCAAAGCGATACACTGGCGTGGTGTAGCCACTGGGAAAGGTCACCGGGCGCGGGTCGGTATAGGGCCAGACTTGCTTAAATTGTCCCTCAATCAGGACATTGAAGGGCGTCGCTAGCCGATCCATATATTCCACAGAATTCGGGCCTGACTTATCTTTGACGGAAAAAAGCACGCTAATTTCGATGGTCTGGAGTTGCTGCAGGGTTTGAGCCAAGGCAACAGCCATCACGGCAGCGATGCCTCCCATCCACCCCGAGGAGAACAATACTGGGGCTGACAGAGATTTGCCTGCCAGTTCGGCCACTGAGGCCCGCAGCCGTTCTGGCCACCGGGTGATATCAACATAGGGGATGCCCTGTTGCACGGCATTCATCAGCAAATAGTCTTGGGGGTCATTCACAGCGGCCACGATAGCTCTGGGTTGCTTGCCGGTCAATGGGTTGGGCTGTTCAACATCAAGCTGTAGACCGCGAGCATTACCCAACTCATTCGCTAGGGCCGCCGCTTTTTCGAGGTTGCGGCCAGCGATGATGAGCTGCAGGTCGGGATGGCGCTGGCGAATTAAGGTGGCCACTTGTCGGCCCACAACGCCGTAGCCTCCGGCAATCAGAATGCTGTTTTGAGTGCTCATTTTAGTTAGTCCGGCAACGGTATAGCCGAATTCAGATGCGGAGTTCAGAATTAAAAAGCTGGCTGAACAAGACTTCTAGCAATTGGATATATTCGCACCGACTACAGCTTGCTAGGTCAGGGCACGACGGCTTGCCCCAAAAATATATTGTTCAAAACGACAGGATGAGAGCGTGGGTCCAGGCGGTTCAAAACAGCCAATCGCGATACTGCGGATGCTCTTTCATATCTTCAAAGACCCAGACCATGCGATGGCAAAGCCACTCCTGCGGAGTATCGAGAAACCAAGTCTTGCCCAATATCACCCAAGACAATCCCAGTAAGGTGGGCCACAGCTGCAGGCTCCACAGTCCGCACAGACAAATGACAAAGCCGATCGCATTCACCATATTCGTAAACGTAATCATCGGGCGGTGGTGTGGGAGAATGGGCACCGCTTCATGATTTAGCCAGACGCGCTCGCCCAGTAACGCTTTGGAGGTCCAATGATGGGTCGTTGGCGGTTTGGAAAAAGCGCGAGAGTTGAGCCACATCCACAGAATCGTCAGGATAACTGGCACGATCGCCCACCCACCCAGCCAGACCCGACTCCAAATTGCCAGAACCAGCAGCGGCAAGCCCGCATAGCGCGTCCAGACACTCCAGGGATTAGCGTGCCGTTCCCAGACGGCATCGGTCATATGAAAGGTTTCGGCAATCTGCTGAAAGAACGTCATTACGGAATTCTCCTGGTGAAGTCGTTTCTCTAGAAAAACGGCGAATCGTAGAGTTTTCTCTGGGATCGTTTGATGAGTCACAAAGACTCAATCAGGCAATTGCCCATTTCAGATCAGTGTTATGTCTATTATGTGAAGCCATCAGATTAGCCAGTTTATGGAGAGATACAATCCGCTGTCTGCAGCAGACACGTTAGAAGAGAGAAAGCAGCAGGCTCTCCATCAGTGCGAGCATCTGATCAAAGACTTTGCCAACCGTGCTGACCGACACAAAGTTCGATACAAGCGGCTTCAGGTTGTCAGCATTACATTAGCGGTTTGCACAACGATTTTGGCTGCGTTGTCTGCTAGTCAAGTACTAGGGCCATTAGATTGGATTGTCCCTATGGTCAGCGGTTTAGCGACCCTTGCCACTACTTTGTTGAGTCAAACTAACTCTCAAAAAATGTGGGTTGAGTCGCGTAATATTTCTCAGCAGTTTCAAACACAGCTTTTTCTCTATTTGCAGTACAGCGGGGAATATGCAAATGTGTCCGATGATTCAGAACGACTGCAATTATTCTCGCAGCGCTTAATGGAAGTATGGTCGCAAGGACAAGAAAGTTGGTCACAGCAAGCCTCTTCTAGACAATGAATACTGCGTAGTTTGTAGGTTTTTTGTAACGCAACTGGGCCAGACTATGCTTTGCTATCTCAAATTCCCATGGCCGATCGCGTGGCAAAGACAATAATCCCCAAACCGATCAGGATTACTCCGATGATAGTCGTGGTTGAGATGAGACTAAATGGGGATGTTTTCAGGTGAACGGGCGGTGCCGTTGCTGGAGTTTCGTGGTTGGCGGCTCGGAGCGCTTGCATCGCCATGAGTGTAAGGGGCACCGCCGCGATCGCGCCCCAGACTTCAATGATTAGCAGGGCCGGAGGCATGGCATCGGGGGAAACCGGAAAAATCTGGGCCAAGTCCAGGCTGTAAACGCCGAGGTAAGACAGACCAAAGCAGGCCGCAGCAATGATCGCCCAACGTTCAGCTTGCCAAACGAAGTAAACAAGCAGCAGGCTGCCGATGCACAAGGTGGTCAAAAACGTATTGAAGGCACCTAACGTAAAGGGATTGATGTGGGCAAAACTGCGCGTCTCGATCGGGCCACCTGGCACCAGAGTGCTGAGCGCCATCCCCGATAAGCCTAATAAAGCGGCAGTCCAGTAGTTGTAGCGTGTCATGATGTTAGACCTCAAAGTGAATAAAGCGGATAAAAACGAAAGCGACGTTGACGCACTTGCTAGCGGCGATCGCTCGGCTGATAGGGCGTTTCATTCAGCAAATGGCTGATGAGGAGCTTCAGGAAAAATAGGGGCAAAAACCATTCCAAGCCTGGGGTTGGGGCAAAGAGATAGAGATTACCCAGCAACGCCAGACTATAGAGTCCCAGGGAGATCGGTCTTTGCAAGTAAAGTGGGCTGCGCAAAATCAAACCCGCTGCCAGTAGCAAATAGCCTGCCACGCCAACAAAGAAGCGGGCATCGCCGCCGCGAAACAGCAGCGCTACCAGGCCAATGTGAAATAAATGCCCAGTCACAAAGGTCATGTGCTGTCGCCAACCCTGACCAGGACGGTGATACCAGCGCTTTGCTGCGGCTGTGGCATTGGTGAGTACGCCACCGACCAAGTCAAATCCTAAAATGCCGATTAAGCCTAACTGCCAGGGACTCCAGTCCATCGACAAGGTTGAGGCATAGAGAGGAGCCGCGATCGCGGACCCCACCGAGGGCACCAGCTGTAAACCCAGTTCTGCCGGAGTGCCCCCTGGTCCAATCAGTCGATCAAGTTGCCCCAGCCATCCCGAACGCGGGACAGGAAAATAGCTGGGTGACGGCATTTCGGTTTGCATTTTTAACCTCTTTAACCTCATAACAGTTGTTATGTAGTGAAGATAACAACTGTTATGATAAAAGTCAATAGATCGACATTGAGGCTACGAAGCGCCATGGTGCAACAGGATCGACGTCTAGAAGTGTCTGAGGCAGCCTGGCGGGTCATTGTGAGAGAAGGGCTGGATCGCACCAGTATGCGGGCGATCGCCCAAGAGATGAGCTGCACTACGGGAGTCGTCACCCACTACTTCCGCAATAAGCAAGAGCTGATTTTGTTTGCGCTGCATCAAGTGACAGAGCGGCTGCAGGGGTTAATGGAGAGTGCGATAGCTCACGTTTCTGGCCCGGATCGCCTGGTGGCAATACTGTCCTCGTTTTTGCCTGTAGATCAAGAGCGACAAGAGATTCTGCGCGTGTGGGTCGCCTTTTTGGGTTACGCTGTCGGGCGCGAGGATTTGATGACGGAACACCAGCATAGTGCTGGCCAGCTACGACAAGTGATCATTCAAGAGTTAGTAATGCTGCAAGACCAAGGCATTATTCGTGCCGACCTTGATCTTGATATGGAAGCCAACGTGCTACTCGCTTTGGCCAACGGCATCAGTTTAGACACCCTAATTCAATCACGGCGGTTAAGCGTGGAGCAGCAGCGGGCTGTCTTGCAAGCCTACATATCCGGGCTGCTGCCCTCGGACTAAGGGATCGGCTTGAGAATAAAGTACCCGGACAAGACTGTGGCAGGGTGGATGGGTAGCAGGGTCGGTGGGATGTTATTTAAGCGCAACTCCCTAACTGAGATGGCTAGTTATTTGGCAGCTACGCATCAGTGCTGCTGGCAGTGAGAGAATGCTACAGGATAATCGCAGCTTTGCCCTTGATCTGCCTTTGCTCTAAATCACGAATAGCTTGGGGAACATCGCTGAGGGGATAGGTGAGATCGCAAAATGGCGTGACTTTACCCGCCTCAATCAGGTCTTTTAACGTCAACAGATCGGCTTGATTCGGGGCGGCGGTCAAACACTTTACCTGGCGATCGCGGCGCTTGCCTGCCCACGGGCCCAGTAACATGGCCCGAA
>JBCDAJ010000233.1:0-5412 GCA_039185935.1 Cyanobacteria bacterium P01_F01_bin.56
AGAGGAAGCGGTTAATACAGCGCTGCAAATTATTGGCGAAAGTCTTGATACCGATCGCATTGCTGTTCTCGAAAATGAACCCTACGAAACTGTTTCAGACTTGTCTCAAGTCAAATGGGAGCTTCTTTATGAATGGCACTCTTCTTATACCTTCTCTCAACTTGGGTCTTCTGAACACAAGAAAGGAACCTTTGCTGGCATTGAAACCTGGCCCGAGCGCTTAGTCCAGGGAGAAAGCATTAGCTACCCGCTAGAAGCTTTGCCTGAGCCCTTCCGTAGCAAAATGGCTGAGGTTGGTGTGCAATCAATCCATGAAGTGCCTATTTTTGTAGAGGGTCAATGTTGGGGAGCCTTAGGGATTGACGACTGTCGCGAAACCAAGCACCGCGACCCAGCAGAACTAGCAGTCTTGAAGACGGCAGCAGCCTGTATTGGTAGTGCCATTGAGCGCGAAAGACTGCGTCTCGCAGAGCTACGGACGCAGCAAGCCCTCCTCAAAGCCCAACAAGACCGGGTCGCTGAGCTAGTCAAAACCAATCAAGCCCTCAAAAACAGTCTCGATCGCTTGGCGGCTGCCCCTGACCTGGAAGCGTTTTTGGGCTATGTGCTAACAGAGATCTCCCAGCAGTTTGACGGTAAAACGGCGTCCTTGAATTTGTTTAACCCCGACAACCAGACGCTGCATCTCCACCAGTGGGTTGCTCAAGGTCGGGTCTATTCCAAACAAGAGTTTCATCAGTTTGGGCCACTGGCCGAGCCCATTGTGGTCACTGGCAGCACCGCCTGGGCATTCCTGCAGCAGCACAAATTTCCCCTCGTGATTAATCGCGACAATGCCCATCAGTACCTGTTCCCCGGCACCAAAGACTGGCAGCTCGACTGGGCCGAACGGGAAGAATTGCAATCGGGCATCAACATTTTGCTCAGCTCTGGCGAGACACCGCTGGGAATGTTGTGCATGTTTTCCGCCAGCCGCAGCACGTTTACCTCTGAAGAGTTAGAAATCGCCCAGGCTCTTTCGCACCAGGCGTCCCTCGCGATTCAGCTCACTCAACTGGCTGCCGAAGCCCAGCAGTCTGCCGTCCTGGGCGAACGCAACCGGCTAGCCCGCGACATTCACGATACCCTCGCTCAGTCCCTCGGCGGCATTGTTTTACATTTACAGGCCGCCGACAGCATTTACACCACCGAGCTGCAAGACAAGCAAACCCACGTCACCCAAGCGCGCCAACTCGCCAAACAAGCCCTCTCCGAGGCACGGCGCTCAGTGCAGGCTCTGCGCCCGCAACTGCTAGAGCAAACGACACTTGATCAAGCCATCAATAGCTTGTTACAGCAGCTCACTAGCCATAGCCCCTTGCAGATTACCTATCAACTGCACGGCAGTCCCTATGGTCTGCCCCCTGAGGTCGAGGCGCATCTGCTCCGCATTAGCCGCGAAACCATTACCAATAGCCTGCGCCATGCCCAAGCAACGGAACTGGTCGTTGACTTTACCTATGAGCCGCGCCAGGTACAGCTCCGCATTCAAGATAATGGTCAGGGCTTTGATACGACTCTCCCCACCTTTGGCTATGGCCTCATCACCATGCAAGAACGAGCCCAGCAAATCTCGGCCCGCCTACATCTCAGCAGTCAGCGCGGCCAAGGTACGATAGTGCAGGTCACCCTCCCCATTGCGACCGCCGTCACCGGAGCTTTCTATGACTGATGAATTGATTCGGGTGTTGATTGCTGACGATCATCCTGTCGTACGGCATGGCCTGGCGGCAATTATCGGGCGACATCCTCAAGTCTGCGTAGTCGCTGAGGCCAGTAATGGTCGTGAAGCGGTTTCACTTTATCGCGAGCATCAGCCTGATGTGGCGCTAATCGATCTCCAGATGCCAGAAATCAAAGGCATTGAAGCGATCGCGATGATTCGATCAGAATTCCCCAAGGCGCGCATTATCGTGCTCACCATCTACGATACGGATGAAGATATCTATCGCGGGCTCCAGCTGGGGGCCATGGCCTACTGGCTCAAAGACACCCCACCAGAAGAAATCATCGAGGGCATTTTGCGCGTGGCCAGAGGCGAGCAATGTATTCCGCCGGATATTGCCAATAAGCTAGCAAAGCGCCTAACTCGGCCCTCTTTAACCAAGCGTGAAATCGAGGTTTTGAACCTGATTGTGCAGGGGCAAAGCAATCGTGAGATTAGCCAGAGCCTGACCGTGTCTGAAGGCACCGTACGGGCTCACGTCAATAACATTCTGACCAAGCTAGAAGTGCGAGATCGCACCCAGGCTGCAACTCTGGCCCTCAAGCAAGGGCTCTGCCACTAGGGTCATCACTGGCCCAGTAGCCTTAGAAATCCCACCATGATGCCAAAGATGGAGTAACGAGATGCCCGACTTTGCCACGCTAGGTCTATTTATCAGTGCAGCTTTTGTACTTGCTATTACCCCTGGACCAGGCATCTTTTATGTGATGACCCGTAGCTTTATGTGATGACCCGTAGCTTAAAGGGCGGCCGACATGAAGGGCTCGCTTCAGCGATGGGAACTTCTGTGGGTGGCTTATTTCATGTTGTTGCCGCAGCTTTGGGTATCTCGGTGATGTTAGCAACCTCAGCGATCGCCTTCAGCCTAGTCAAGTATCTTGGTGCCGCTTATCTGATTTTTCTGGGTATCAAGACCATTATGAGTCGAGACTCATTTATGAATGAGGATGTCACTCATATTTGGGGTTATCAGAAAGCCTTTTTTCAAGGCGTTACCGTTGAGGCCTTAAATCCTAAAACCGCCCTATTCTTTTTAGCCTTCATCCCGCAGTTTGTTGATCCATCTGGGATTGTTTTTATGCAATTTCTACTGTTAGGCTGTGTTTCTGTTTTCTTGAACACACTGGCAGATCTCGTGGTGATTACGTTAGCAGGACCTATTGGTCAAAAATTGAGAACGAGTCCAAAATTCAGAAGGCGGCAACGCATCGCTACCGGTGTAGGCTTAATTTCGCTAGGCGGATACGTTGCC
Source organism: Cyanobacteria bacterium P01_F01_bin.56 (assembly GCA_039185935.1). GTDB lineage: Bacteria > Cyanobacteriota > Cyanobacteriia > Phormidesmidales > Phormidesmidaceae > Halomicronema. The sequence continues at coordinate 3,018 of JBCDAJ010000233.1, forward strand.
TTTGCCGGTACAGGAGAGTCTTAACTAGATCTGCTCTTTCACAAGTTTTATAGAAAGTCCAAAGACATTTCACCCAAAGCAATCAATCGAATACAAGACGAGATCGGGCATTTCTGAGATGAACAATGTTCTGTATCTTTAGAAGCTGATGACCGCGCGATCGCGCCAAAACTTACCAGTCTCCTTATAGGGTGCTTCCGTAGCCAGCCAGATAACAGTATCGGCCCCTTGTTCGGGTGTGCGGGGGGCAGAACTGCCACCCATATCGGTTTTAACCCAACCCGGCCCTACAGAATTCACCGCAATTCCTTTCGACTGTAAAGACTGCGACAGCATAATCGTGGCCCCATTTAAGGCTAATTTTGATAAACAATAACTAGGGGCAGTGTTGGTCAACCCATTGAGCGATCCCATACCGCTAGAAACATTAATGACTCTGGCCTCTGGAGATGCTTCTAATAAAGGCAAAAATCGCTGCACCATCTGAATGACACCCAGCGTATTAGTCTGTAATGCCGTCTCTAAAACGTCGCGTGAGATGGTCAAAACATCGATATTTTTGTCAGGATAAACTCCCGCATTGTTAACTAAGACATCTAGGTAGTCAATGTCCTGCGTGAGTTTTTTGGCCGCGGTTTCAATAGAGTCATCATCACTGACATCTAACGCGATCGACATCACCCCATCACCAAGCTTACTGGCAGCCTGCTGCGCCCCCTCTAGAGAACGGGCAGTGATAATCACCTCGTAGCCCTCTGCGAGTAACCCTTTTGAGATGGCAAAGCCAATCCCTCGGTTGCCACCAGTCACTAATGCCCTTTTTGTTTGTTGAGAATCCATGAGCTTCATTTCTCCGATTCGTTGAATGCATACTGATCCATAATGGTAGCTGTCATTGAGTCTTAAGCCCTTTGACTGCTTGATATTTCAACAGCAAGATACTGCTGATAAGTTGCGATTTTTCAGTATTCTCTCTAGGTCTCTTACAAGTTTTGGCAACTCTCATCTCTTTCCTCAAAATAACTAGAAAGTGATTATAAATACTGTCAGAAAAACCATGTAGTAATCCTGTACAGAAATAAGATTTGCTGATGATCTAATGGCTATCAGTCTATTGAACTCAATTTGCTTATTCAAGTAGTCATATTGCTGATATCTAACTCAGTCAAATAACCGATTCAACTACTGTATACCTGCTTGACTGACAAAAGTCGTGTTCTGTATCGCCGAGATACTCGCCAGTAGGTGAATCGAGCGCATGAATTGGGAGCCAGCATTCTAGAATTAGATGCGACTCAAAACTCCAGAATGCTGTGAAAAAAACTCCCGCCTCTACGATGCCCTGAGCGCCTGGCTCAGTCAAGATGCTGACTGGGCGCATCTGGCTCACCTGGCAACCTGTGCTTGGATGGTGGCAGCGCTGATTCAGATTGGCGAAGTCAACTTAACCCGCTGGGTCGCTGACCTTCCTTGCCGGGGGCACTTTGCCCAAAGTAAGCAAAGACGGGTCCGACGATGGCTCGGCAATAGTCGCATCAACATTCACCGCCTTTACAAACCGATGATTCAAGCCGCCTTGGCAAATTGGCAGGAAGACCGCCTCTATCTGAGTCTGGATACCTCCCTGTTTTGGGATGAGTATTGCTTGCTCCGCTTGGCAGTGGTGCATCGGGGCCGAGCCTTACCGCTCGCTTGGCGGGTGCTGAAGCATGAGAGTGCTTCCGTGGCCTTTAACGACTATCGCCAGATGCTCACGGAAGCCGCTCCCTATCTTCCTGCTGGGGTCACGTCACCCTCCTGGCAGACCGAGGCTTTGGGCATACAGACCTGATGCAGATGGCGACGGCGCAACTGGGTTGGCACTATCGCATTCGGCTCAAAAGCACGACCTGGGTTTGGCGCGCCCACAAAGGCTGGTATCAACTCAAGGACTTTCACTTTGCCCCGGGTGAGGCTCGGTGCTTTCATCACGTCAAATTACACAAGACACAGTGGTATGGGCCGGTTCACCTGATCTTTGGGCGTAATGACGTCAATGGCGAGTTTTAGGCGATTGTGAGCGATGAGAAAACGCGGCTGCAAACCTTCCAGGAATATGGTTTACGCTTTGATATTGAGGAGGCTTTTCTCGATGATCAGTCCAATGGCTGGAATCTACAGAAGAGTGAAATTCGCTCCGTTTGTGACTTATCACGGCTCTTTTTCATCTTGGCAGTGGCCACGCTCTATGTCACCGCTCAAGGCGTTGCCGTGGTGGATGCCGGGCGCAGACGGTGGGTCGATACCTATTGGTTTCGCGGCAACAGCTATTTTCGCATTGGCACGGAGTGGGTCAAAACGGCATGGCAAGAAGGCTGGCGCTTGCTCCGTGACGTCCCATTCCGGGGCAATCATG
>JBCDAJ010000234.1:0-5307 GCA_039185935.1 Cyanobacteria bacterium P01_F01_bin.56
CTTGGCAAGTTACGAGCAGAGAAAAATAGAAGCCCAGATTTATAAGGGTTTTACGCTTCGACTGTTTATGGAATTCCAGGCTGTTGGCAACGTGATTGCGTTATTTCAAATATTCTTTTTTCAGAACATACCAAGTCGTGAAAGGTTACCCGGTTTGGCCTCAGTAATTTATTTAATCCTCATCCCTTAGTAATGGTCGTTGTGGTTGACGTGCAGATGGCCCACTGTCGGTGAGCTTGTGCGTGAGTCCTATCAGTTGGAGTCGCGGGCGATCTGTCATCAATGCTTAGGGAGTCGCGCTTAAATAACATCCCATTTACCCTGCGCCCCATTCACCCTGCCACAGTCTTGTCCGGGTATTTTGTTTTCAAGCTAATCCCTTACTCGTCGCTTTCTGTGGAATGATCATGAGCGTTAGCCGACTGTTGGCGATCGCACCGACGGGAGTTCAGCCATCTGTGAATCTGACAGTGCCACAGGCACGAGTGCTGCCTAACTCAAAAACTGTGCATGTGTGGCAGCTTCAGTGTTCTGCTCTGCAACTGGTGAAATCGTACTGGCAAACTTGGTTGGCGCCTGATGAAGTCGACCGTTTACAGCAATATCAGCGTCCTGCAGATCGCGATCGCTTTATCTGTAGTCGAGGGGGATTACGTTACTTGTTGGCGAGCTATCTGGGGCAGCCGCCTGCCGCTATTCGATTAGGGTATGGGGCTTATGGCCGACCACACTTGCTCAGTAACCCAGCCCTCTTACAGTTCAATATTGCTCATAGTGGCGATTGGGTAATTATAGGCTTTAGCCGTTGTGCATACACCGGCGTTGACGTGGAAGTGCTGCAACCTCGGCAACGACTGCAATCCTTGATCCAACGCTGCCTCACCCCTGAAGAACAAGCTGCTTTGGCCCTCGATTCCACGACTCAGCTGACTCACTTTTTACAGTATTGGACCCTCAAAGAAGCCCATCTCAAGGCCTTGGGCTTAGGCTTGAGCTATCCACTCCAGCAAGTGCAGGTCACCTTGCAGCCAAAACCAGCAATTATCTGTCCAGTTCATTTGCCCGACAGTTCTCTAACTGATTGGTACGTTGAACTTTGGCAGCCAGACCCTCAGGCGATCGCGGCGGTTTGTATCGGTCAAGCAGCCTGCAATATTCAATTGTTTGATTTGGCGACGACTGCGACAGTGAGCGATAGACAGCATTCCGGTGTGTGACAAAACGCCGCCTTCGCCGTCGCTGAATACGTGAATCAAACAGTTTTGATGGTCAGTGCTAACAGTCGCTCTCGGTCGTGGCCACATCACACTTCAGCTTCAAAAAATATCCCCAGAGGGATAACCAACCCCTGGGGACACTACAGAGTGACTCGTCTCAAGCGAGCCGCCGACTAGTCAGCTAAGACTTCTACCCGCACAGTACCGACACCCGACAGGTGTAAGCCAATTTCGCGAGCCGCTCCCTCTGAGAGGTCAATGACTCGACCGTGTGAAAAAGGGCCGCGATCGTTAATGCGGACAGCCACTTGGCGATTATTACTCACGTTTGTGACCAGCACTCGGGTCCCAAACGGTAGGGTGCGGTGGGCTGCAGTCATCGCATTGCGGTTAAATCGTTCGCCACTAGCCGTCTGACGACCATGGAAACCAGGACCATACCAAGACGCTGTTCCCGAAAAGGTAGAAACGACTCCCCAATTAGTTTCGGCAACCGCCGCGGGTTCTGGGGCACCCTCAATTTCCGTTAACTCTTCAGAGGCTCCAAGCAGATTTCGTAAACGATTAGCGGCTTGCAACGCGTCAGCATTGAGCTGACCAGAAGGATTCGCATAACCCGTCAACTCGTTAATTAGGACGAGCTTCTCGCCATCTAACGTCAGAGCATAGCCCTCCAACTCTTCATCCCAGCGGACGCCAATTTCGTGAGGGTCACCCTCTGCTTGATAAAAAGCATCAATTTGCCGCGCCACAGACTCAGCTCGGAGCAACAGCTCATCATTGGTCACAGCGGCCAGCTCAACGGCGGCGTTCACGCTTGGATCAGCACCTGCTGCCTCAGGCACAAAGGTTAGAACCGGCAAATTATCCACATGCAAGACAGCAATGCGTTGCCCCTCTAAATTATGGGCTGCAATTCGGAACAGATCTGAAAGCTCAGCGACCTCAGGTTCTAAACGAGCGGATTCTAGCTCGCTTTCAGCAGTTGCCTCTATAGCAGCATCGCTGGGCTGCTCAACGGCGACTTCGACGGTTTCCTGTAGACTGGCGCGAGCATCCTCTGTAGGTTGCTCAGCACTTGCGGCTAGAGGTATACCAGTGGCATAAAGCACTGCGGCGACCGTAAAGCTGCGACACAAGTTCTGAATCATACTCAACTTAATTCCAAGAACTCAACATAGCGGAACAGTGACAGGTGTGACCTTAAACAAGACAACACTCATGACTGAATCGACAGTGATTAACGTCAATTCAGACCATTAACCATCACGCCCACCTCGACGTAACCTTGTCAAACGCGCTTGAACGCTCCGTACGTTAGCACGAAGATTTCGATTGGTAATCCGCAGAAGCTTACCTGTATTTCCAGTTAGCAGAATGTCAAACTTCCCTGGGTTTTTACGGAAATTGGTCAGATCCTTTTGAAGTGTGGGGTTTGAGTATTCTTAAGGACTTGTAGTTAGTTAATAAAACTTATCGTTGGTAGAGTAAGCGTTTTGAAAATACAATCTTCGTAACAGCACTTGGGATTGTGCCGTTTCGCAAATTGTCCTGAACTAGTGCAATTTTTTGCAGTGCCGCTTGTATGGACGATGCAGGGAATTTGATAAAGCAGCGTTATCTTGTTGCTCTGATTCACTTATCAAAAGCGTTGTTTTCGCCATTAGGTCAGACAATGACAATGGCAACCTTGTCATATGACTAGGACTTATGACTAGGACTTATACAAAGGCCCCCTTCATCTCTTAAGTCTGGGGAATGTTGCACCCGATTTCCCCGGTATTGGGGATGTAGGGGCCAAAATCGGATGCAACTGCATCAGTCCTAATGACAGCCGATAGGCAACAGACGATTGTGTTGAAGGAACAGGTATGGATTATCAAGGTGCAGGGGTTGATGTCGTCGCTGGTAGAGCCTTTGTCGATCGCATTCAGCAAATGGTCAACAGCACTCGCCGTCCTGAAGTGTTGGGAGACTTAGGGGGCTTTGGTGGCCTGTTTCAGTTGCCGGAGGGCTATCAAACCCCGGTGTTGGTCGCGGGCACCGACGGTGTGGGCACTAAGCTCAAAGTCGCCCAGATGCTCAATCGTCACAACACGGTCGGTATTGATCTCGTCGCCATGTGCGTTAACGATGTGTTGACCTGTGGTGCCGAACCACTTTTTTTTCTGGATTATCTCGCCACGGGCAAACTCAACCCAGATCAATTAGCTGCTGTGGTGGAAGGCATTGCGACGGGCTGCCGAGCCACCGGCTGTGCGCTGATCGGTGGAGAAACGGCAGAGATGCCCGGTTTTTATGGCCCAGGTGAATATGACTTAGCGGGCTTTTGTGTCGGCATTGTGGAAAAAGCCGCTATTCTCGATGGCTCGCAGGTGACCACGGGTGATGTCGTTATTGGTCTTGCCAGTCTTGGCATTCATAGCAATGGCTACAGTCTAGTACGCCAGATCATGGCGGAAGCTCCCCGCCGCGATCGCTCGGCGCCTGGCTACGATTGGGAAGACTGCCCAGTGAGTTTGAATGGGGCTTCTTTAGCCGACACGTTGCTGACCCCAACCCAGCTGTATGTGAAGCCGATTGTGACCGCGCGCGCAGCCGGTATTCCCATTCACGCCATGGCTCACATTACCGGTGGCGGCCTGCCCGAAAACTTGCCTCGCTGCCTCAGCGATCGCCACTCGATTGTGCTGACCCCCAATAGCTGGCCAGTGTTGCCTATTTTCCATTGGTTGGCTGAGGTCGGCAATGTTGACCTGCCAGCTATGTTTCACACTTTTAATATGGGCATCGGGTTTGTGGTAATTGTGCCGCCTGAGCACAGGACTGCCGCGATTGACCATTTCCAAGCGCAGAATATCGCTGCTTATGCGATCGGCACAGTGATCGACGGTGATGGTAGTCTTGGCGGCATTCCTGGCGTGTCGTAATTAAGGGGTGGCGACTGCCCCCGACAGCAATACGACATCGCTACTGTCAACGATGAAAGCCCCAAAGCGATTATTGCTGAGAGTTTGCAATACTTGGGCTGCCGCCTGCGGATCAGCACTCTGGATAGCTAGCAAAAAGGGGCGCTGCTCATAGATGGCTAGCCCTACAGGTTGGTTCAGTGTTTGTTCAAGCTGTTTAGCGACTGCCGGGTCATTGCCATAGTTCACCAAGACGGCGTAGCCTTCGCCCAAGAGCTTGGGAGTATAAGCAACCTCAGCAGAAGCGTTAGGTGAGGTCGCCGTTGGCGTAGACGGGGTCGGCTCAGCGGGGGTCGGCTCTACTGGGGCTGGTGTGGGTTCTGGTTCGACAGGTTCAGCCGCAATGGGTGTATTGGAGGCCACTTCACCTGGGGCGGCAGGTCGTGCCACAAACGCTTGAGCGTCTTCAACCTCTGTTAAGTACTGGGCCCAGGCATTAGCATTTTCTAGGCTGGTGAACCCACCTGCCCGCACCACTACATCATCAAGGTATCGACAGATACTTACAACGGTGGTGGTCGGCAATAGATTTTGAATGCGATCGCGGGCTTCGACCGTATCCCCCTGCACTAATAGCAAGTATTCATTTGTACTCGGAGGCGCACAAGGAGGAAATTCATCCGCCCAAGCTCGAGGTGACACCACGCCACCAGTTGCCAATAACAAGGCTAAGCCCCACCATTGCAGATTTTTTATCCCAGTCATTGGCCCACTACCCCAAACAGCACATTTAGCAAGGTCAAATCTAGCTCCTTATATTGACACATCCTCTCGGGATTACCACTCGCTTTAGAGGCTTTGTAATGGGAATCGCTCACATAAAACGTTAGTCAGGGGGTCGCACCTATTACAGAGCGCCGCATGTACGCCCAGAAAAGCCATGAGAATGCTCAGTAAACTGGGCGCGATCAGCGGAAATGTATTGATTGGTGGCAACAACGATTGTTCGCATAATCCAACCCTCAGAATGTCCTCTCTAGCACTAGTACCGCATGGCAGAAATGGCGTTACCCTTTAGAACCCTCTCTGAGATTCCGATGATGCCCCGTCTTTCTGCTCCAGCGATTACTTTGAGCGAGTCAGAACAGGATGAGCTAGAGTCCCTAGCGAAGCGCCCCAGC
>JBCDAJ010000235.1:0-4985 GCA_039185935.1 Cyanobacteria bacterium P01_F01_bin.56
AGGGCTTGCAGTTGACTGCGGTCAGAGGGTTCTAGCTCAAGATGACGCTGGCTCATGGCGCGATTGATGGGCGGAAAAGAACCCCGATAGCTTATCGGACGCCGCTACGATATGGCAAGAAATTTACTTTCCAGAGTACTAAAGGGGCAAAGGTTTAGGCACCTTAAGTAGGCAGGCGTTATTAAATTGCAAATGATGTAGGTTGCGGTTGAGGAACGAAACCCAACACTCGCAAGAGTTTTGTCACCATAGGCTCGTTCTACAAAAGATTCAACCCACCTACTTACCAAGAGTTGAAAGTTTGGAAAAAAGGAAAGGACTTGGCAGTTTGGATTTATCAGATGACCGATCAAGGGAAATTTGCACGGGATTTTGGCTTGCGGGATCAAATTCGGCGAGCAGCGGTCAGTGTTCCCAGCCATATTGCCGAAGGAGATGAACTTCATATCAATGCCCAAGCCGTTCGTCATTTCTATATCGCTAGAGGCTCGACAGCTGAAGTGGTGACTCAAAGCATGATTGCGTTTGAGATTGGCGACATTACTTTGGCCCAACATCAACATATTGAACAGGAATGCAACTCCATCGCCAAGATGCTCAATCGTCTCATTCAAATCCGACACCCAATCTCTGATGCCTGATGCCTGATGCCCAACACCCAACACCCGACACTAATCCCCTCCCTACCCCCCAACGGCGTAAACCGCACCAGCAATCACCGACCCGATAAACGCAAACGCGAGATAAGCGACAAAAATCGGGCGGCGAGCCAGGGCGAAAACGGCAATCATAGCGGGAATGCTCGTTGCCCCGCCTGCCAGTAAAAACGCCATACCCGCACCAGGAGACAGGCCTTGCTGAACCAGGCCCTCCACCAGAGGTAACGCAGCGTAACCATTGAGGTAAGCCGGAATGCCAACTAAGGCCGCTAGGCCAATCGACACTAAACCACCGTCACCCGCGATCGCCTGAATCCATTCATTGGGAACGTATACAATCATCAGACTTTCGAGCACAAAGGCAAGGGCTAACCATTTACCCAGAAACCAAGCATTCTTGCTAGCCCCTTGCCAGAATTTTTGTTGACGCTCTGGCGCTTGCCAAAACCGCCAAGCCACCGGCTTGGGATGGCGAACGCGGCTACCGCCACAGCCCCCGTTGCCGACACCGTCACGCAGAGGATTTTCAAAAGCAGCAGACGACCAATCGGAGCGCATCACGGTTAAGGTGCCGAACCCGCCCAACAAGCCAATGCCAACGGTGGCGATGGTCTTCGCGATCGCAAACTGCCACCCAAGCGTTCCGACCGTGAGGATAAACATAGAAGGATCCATCAACGGCGACGACAACCAAAAGGCCATCACGGCCGCGACGGGCACCCCCATCGACAGCAGCGCGGCAATCAGCGGAATCACCCCACAGGAACAGAATGGGGAGAAGGCCCCAAACAAGGCTGCCACGGGAATCATGACCACCAGCTTGCCCTGAAAGGCCTTGGCAATGAGGTTGTCAGCCCCACTCGCAGCGGCATAGGCGGCAATGCCAATGGAGAGCAGCAAGAAGGGAGCAACCTCCCACAGGTTTTTGAGGGTAAAACGAAGACTCTCGGCAGCCTGTGCCGGAACGAGAAAAATGAGGACCAGGAAGATGAGGGCGATCGCCAAGGCTACCCCATCAAACTGCCGCACGCTGCGGTTAAATCGTGTCAGTACGTTAGACGCCATTGAAAATACTTCTTTCGATATTTAGGCAATCATCGAAATAAACGTCAAAATTTTTTGTCGCTAATCACAACATTCGTTTCTAGATTGTTCTGAACTCACTTCCGCGAGTTCCAGATCTGCCATTGCCACCACCTGATTACGAGTACAGCATTCTTCAAACAAGAAATCGATGAGATATCTCAGCGATTCTGACTGCACGCGATACCAAATCCACTGACGGTCTTTTTGAGCCGTGACAATGCCGACCTGTCGCAGCTTATCAAGGTGATGAGAAAGGGTTGGAGCTGATACTTCCAGCTCTTTCTGGATTTCCCCGGCCGGTAATCCTTGGGGGTAAGCAGACAACAGTAGTCGCACAATTCTCAACCGCGATGGTTGACCTAAAGCCGCAAACGCGGCGGCAATGTGCGCCAAAGAATCTTCCGGGGTTGACTGCATTTTCATGATTCGATAATCATCGAAATACTGATCAATGTCAACCTTCCCCAGACAAAATATTCGTTGCTGCTTGCCCGATGCTTGCCAGTCAAGGCCCGAACCCAAACAATGAGTTTTACGAAGCCGCGACTTCGGAAGTCAGCTTGGTAATGAGCGCTTCCACCCGCTCTTTGACTTCATCTCGCACACGGGGAAAGATTTCTGGTTGCTCGGCCGGGTCGTCCAATTGCCAGTCATCAAAGTACTCGCGGGTGAGCCACTCTGGGGGCAGGTTGACGCCACAGCCACAGAGGGAAATGACCGCGTCGAAGTCTTCCGGCTGAAATTCACTGAGGGCATTGGAGGTTTGGTCGCTAATGTCGATGCCGATATCGTTCATCGTGGTGATCGCTTCGGGCCTGACCGAACTGGCCTCCAAGCCCGAACTGGTGACTGCGATTTTGCCCCTTCCCAAGGCCTTCGCAAAGCCTTCGGCCATTTGAGAACGCGAAGAGTTCTTTTTGCAGACAAACATAATTCGTTTCATGAAAGGGTCTCCGGTTAATAAGTTCGTCATCAATCTAGGGGCATCGCTTCGACCGCCATCAAGCCCCAAATCAGGCCAAATCGGTACCGCTGCGATCGCTGAATTCGGTAGCCTGCGGTGGTCAATAATTCGTGTAGCTCGGCCTCGGTGTAGCAGTTCTGGTGTCCCGGATCAAATCGACTCAACACCCAATCACAGATGCGACAGACCAAGAAATCACGGCACCAATCTAAAATCACAACCCTGCCGTTTGGCCGCAGCATCCGCCGCATTTCTGTAAGCACCCGAGCCGGTTTGTTGAAATAGTGAAAGGCGTTGGCACAGACCACAACATCAAAGTCAGATGGCGACCCTGGCAAAGCCGCTGCCGCTGCCTGCTGGAAGGTAACCGAGGCGCTAGCTGCTAGTTTCTGTCGGGCGATCGCTAGCATCTGTGCTGAAAAATCTACGCCCGTGATGGTTTGCTCTGAGTGTTGTTCAACCAGTAAACGCTCCAGCTCGCCTGTCCCACAGGCCACATCCAAAACTGTTTCCTGTGGAGTAATACGGGCCCAGTCCACCAAAAACGACAGCGTATTCGTGAGGTAAAACTGCCAGCGCTGGTCATAAATGCTGGCAAGGCGATCGTATTGCTGCTGCACCAAGATTGCCATCTGGCTTCCCCAACGTCTGACAGGCTTCCCTCACGTCTGATCTAAATCTCTCAGCCTCAATGTCTGGTGCCTCGGCAGATTCTAGCCCCATGTACCCAAGCCCCTTAAGGGATCGGCTTGAAAATAAAGTGCCCGGACAAGACTGTGGCAGGGTGGATGGGTAGCAGGGGCGGTGGGATGTTATTTAAGCGCAACTCCCTAAGCAGGGTGGGCCAACATACCGATTCATGCCATTACGCTAACGCCCCCTCATGCTCTACCCCAATGGCCGCGCACAGCGGGGATCAGGCAACGTGGCCTTGGCCGGTTCACGGGGGAACCAGAAAGCCGTTTTCTTGCACACTTCCACCAGCATGAGCATGACCGGCACCTCAATGAGCACACCCACTACAGTTGCCAAGGCCGCCCCCGAGTTGAGTCCAAATAGCGTGACCGCCGTCGCGATCGCGACCTCAAAGTGATTACTGGCCCCAATCAGCGCCGCTGGCGCAGCATCTTCATAAAACATCCCCAGCTTTTGCGCTGCTACATAGGTAATCAGAAAGATAAAGTTGGTTTGGAGCAAGAGCGGCACGGCAATCAGCACGATATGTAGCGGGTTGCTCACAATCAAATCGCCTTTGAAGGCAAACAGCAGCACCAGGGTTGTCAGCAAGGCCATCACCGAAATAGGGCTGAGGTACTTTAAAAAGACCTCGTTAAACCAGGCGCGTCCCTGGTGGCGCAAAATCCACGTGCGGGAGATAGCCCCTGCCAACAACGGCAACCCTACGTAAACCAGCACCGAGATCACAATCGTTTCCCACGGCACAGTCAAATTGTTGGCCGCCAGTAGCCATCGTCCCAACGGCGCATACAAAAACAGCATCGCTAAGGAGTTGATCGCCACCATGACCAGCGTGTGGCCCTGGTTGCTAAAGGACAGATAACCCCACATCAACACCATGGCCGTACAGGGGGCAATGCCCAGCAGAATGCAACCGGCAATGTAAGAATCTGCCAGCGCCACTTCCGCACCGCGGATCATTTCGGTGCCGCTGAGCAACGGGCGAAAGAGCCAGCCGAGGAAAAATTGAGCAAATACCACCATGGTGAATGGCTTGATCAACCAATTCACCACTAGGGTTAGCACTACCGGCCGCGGCGCCTGGGCTGCTCGCTTCGCCTGGGAAAAATCAATTTTCACCATGATGGGATACATCATAAAAAACAGGCAGACAGCGATGGGAATCGACACTTGGTAAACGCTCATGGCGTCAAGGGTGACCGCAATTCCTGGAAATACCCGGCCTAAACCAATGCCCGCCACAATACAAAGCGCTACCCATACTGTTAGATAGCGTTCAAAAAAGCTGAGTTGCCCACCCGCTTGGAAAGCTTTGGGATTCGTTTCTGAGTTAGTAGACATAGGATGCAAATGGATGCCATGAACAAATCATCGACAGGGAAGTGGCGATCGCGGCCAATCGGCTGACTGTGTGTAGTGAGCAATACTTCCAGTCCTAAACCGCGTCTAAGTTGAAAAGTGGAGTTATGTTTGGCCATTAAAACCTCACCTAACCGCTCCTTGCAAAGGAGCGGAAGCAGACTGTCATTAAGCCTCTCCTTGAGAAGGAGAGGTGCCGCAGGCGGTGAGGTCGGACA
>JBCDAJ010000236.1:0-4850 GCA_039185935.1 Cyanobacteria bacterium P01_F01_bin.56
AACCTCATCAAGGTTCAGAAGTGGAGTTTCGACGCTTGTCCGACCTCACCGCCTGCGGCACCTCTCCTTCTCAAGGAGAGGCTTAATGACAGTCTGCTTCCGCTCCTTTGCAAGGAGCGGTTAGGTGAGGTTTTAATGGCCCAACATAACTCCACTTTTCAACTTAGACGCGGTTTAACAGCTAGATTTTGAGAGCATCGCTTAGCTGGCAGCCGGCATCGGCTTCACATTCTCTTCGGCAAAAATGCCTTTAGGAATGATGCCATGCACGCCCCAGTTGCCATCGACCACCTGAGTAATCGCAAAGTCAGTACCGACCGTAATCAGCGAAAAGGCTTCATCTTCGGTCAGGTTCATGCCATTCATCAAAAAGTCACGGGCCTTGGCAGAACTATCTTTAAGTGCCGGGTCGAGCGAAGACACCGTATAAATTTCCGACTGGGCGTCTTCTCCCAGTGCTTCTAGATAGTTCGGGTAGGTAAAGCCGTGAACAATCCAGGAATCAGGAGTCTCCAGCAACGGATAGTTGACTCCCTCCAAAATGGTTCCTGCCAAATCGGCTTGCTTATGCAGAACAAATTGGAACACGCCCGTAATCGAGGTCTCAATGGCGGTGCCATCCAGCTCTGAGTCGCCCTGAGAGGCGTGGGCATCACCACCGGAGAACAGAGCACCGGGTACAGCCACCGGCAGGTATATAGAGGTGTCCACGCCAATGTTGCGATTATCGAGGTTGCCGCCAAAATAGCCAGGCGGAATGGAATCGACCACATCGGCTTCACTCGGAACGACCCCCATCGAGCCCAGGTGTAAACGTAGGGGGATTTTGACTCCTTCCAGGGTGTCTTCAATCTCGTTGACAGTATCGTGGTCAACAAGGATGCCAGGATAGTCAATCGTTTCATGGGCTTTCCCATCGGGGGTCGTTTGATCTGTCCATTTGTAACGATAGACAGCCTCAGCCCAAGGTTTTTCACCCGTAGCGTCCATTTCATACAGCGTAATCACCTCGCGCGGGCTGGGATTTTCCTTGTAGTTGTCGTACTGAAAGCCCCACCAGGCTGAAGCGTTAGAGCCATAGGTTTTGGTCGCATCCATACCGCTGGGCCGCAACTTCAGATCGACAACGCGGACTTCCAGCAGATCACCGGGTTCGGCATCGCAGACATAAACAGGACCCGTAAGAATGTGTACGCCCGGACCGCGATCGCTGACGATTTTGCCCTCAGTCGTCCAGCCGTAAATAGCTTCAACGGCAGGATCGCCGGCAATCATGCGATCGTAATCATCACCCGCGTGGTGAGTAATGGTCTCCAAGGTGACGTAGTCTTGAGAATGAATGGCAACCACCGGTGCCAGATTTTTGCTGTAGTAGCCCCAGTGCACCGTTTCAGGGCTGGCAGCCAATTCGTAGTGGCGAGGACTGGTTGCGCGGCTGCCACAGCTAGTTGGTAACGTATTTTCAATGGGAGGCACCGCCGCCTTAACCGGGGTCATGCCACCGGGAACAAAATTCGCCATCAAACAGAGAACTAGCGTGGCTACAAACAAAGACGGCCAAGTCTTGAGCCAGCGCATTTTATGATTTTCAGCCATTTTGTCTTTCCTAAAGAGATTTTGGCTCGGGAATCTTGAATATGTTTCTACAGAAACCAAATAGCGTTTGTCATCTAGATGACACTACCTCTAGCGTTGGAGACAAGCACTGCCACCTTGGGCGAGGCGGTTCCTGGAATGAAGTGACGTGGGTTTGCTGAGAGTGAGCTGAATGACAAGGGATGGTGCAAGATGATGTTTATGTTCCACCTGCGATCGAGCGTGATCCTTTATCCCCAAATGCCATGGCTGTAGCCGCCTTTATTCCCGTCCCCATCGCCGTTCTCACTGTCTCCGACAGTCGCACCGAAGCCACGGATAAATCGGGCCAGCTGTTGGTAGAGCACCTGCAAACTGCAGGCCACACCCTGGCTGATAAAGTGATCGTGCCCGACAACATTTACCAAATTCGAGCAGTGGTCTCCCGCTGGATTGCCGATGCTGGGGTACAGGCCATCATCACCACTGGAGGTACCGGGGTGACTGGGCGGGACGGCACCCCGGAAGCCATTGCCCCCCTGCTAGATAAAGAACTCCCCGGCTTTGGCGAAATCTTTCGGATGGTATCTTACCAAGAGATTAAAACGTCCACGGTGCAGTCCCGCGCCCTGGCAGGGGTGGCCAACGGCACTTACATTTTTTGCTTGCCAGGGTCGTCGGGAGCTTGCCGTACCGGCTGGAATGCTCTGATTAACGACCAGCTGGATGCCCGCCATCGGCCCTGCAACTTGGTGGAGTTGATGCCCCGCCTGCTGGAGCGGTAGTAAGATGCTGGTACAAAAATCACTATCCCCTCAGCAAAAATATGGACTGGTTGCTAGACCCTTTGAGTTACGAGTTTATGCGGCAAGCGCTCATCGCAGGCGTGCTGATGGGCATTTTGTGTCCGATTGTGGGCACTTACCTGCTGGTGCAGCGGATGGCACTGTTGGGGGATGTGGTGGCGCATGCGGTGCTGCCGGGGCTAGCGATCGCCAACTTCTTGGAGATGCCTTTGATTATCGGCGCTTTTGTCTTTGGCATGTTCGGCACCTTTGTCACGGGCTGGATTCGTTCCCAATCGAAAGTCAAGGTCGATGCGGCCATGGCCATCACCCTCTCCAGCTTCTTCTCTCTGGGCATTATCCTGCTCACCAGTCTGCGCAGCCGCTTTGATCTTGAAGAGCTGTTGTTTGGCGATATCCTCAGCATTGCCCCAGCCGATGTGTGGGCAATGGGGTTGGTGATGCTGGCGGTGTTGATGGGCGTCAAGGTGTTCTATCGATCGCTGCTGTTTTTTACCTTTGACCCGCTAGGTGCAGAAGCCATTGGCCTGCCGGTGACGGTGATGAACTTTGGGTTAATGGCTGCCATTACGCTGACGATTGTCGTCAGCATGAAGGCTGTGGGTTTTATTTTGGTGGTGGCGCTGATGGTGAGCCCGGCAGCAGCGGCCTATTTGCTCACCCAAGAACTGCACTGGATGATGGGAGTCGGCGCAGGCTTGGGGGTGCTTTCTGCCTTGACGGGGATGTACATTAGCTACTATTTCGACACGCCGTCTGGGCCAGCGATCGCGCTAACGCTGTTTGCCTGCTTTTTATTGGCGTTGCTGTTTAGTCCTAGTCAAGGGATTTTGACTCGCAGTAGAGGACGATTCAAAGCTTGATTTCGAGGACTTAGAGAGCGGCTTAAAATAAAGTACCCGGACAAGTCTGTGGCAGGGTGGATGGGTCGCAGGGTGGGTGGGATGTTATTTAAGCGCGACTCCCTGAATCGTATTCTTTCAGACCTTATCCGCAGTCGTTACAGTGGGCGCGATCGCTGACGTAAAAGTAGGAGAGGGGCATTGCCACCGATGATTCATCATGTCGATCACTGCCGTCAGCTTTGGGGGTAATACACAAGCGTTATGATAACGGCAATGCCAACCTATTCATTACGATGAAGAACGTCTATGAATCCATTAGTTGAGCAAATTGTCCAGCGACTAGAATTGCTTCCAGAAAAGACGTTGAGGCAAATCTTAGCGCTGGTAACAAAATGGTCAGAGTCCTCAGATTTCTCATCGATTCCGATGGCTCAAAAGGTTCAAGAGCAACCCATGGACGATGCCGATTATCCAAATCTCAGACAAGATGGAGAGATGTGGGTTGTAAAATTGAGCGGGGTTTCTGATATATCTTGGAACGCTGAAGTCAATAAAGTGAGAGACGAACGTTTAAATTCATTGATGCAGTGGTAAAACACGTTCTCTTTGATACGTCTTCATTGGTTGCTGCTTTTCTGGAAGATCATCCTCTGCACATGGCTGCTCTACATTGGTTTTAGGCTACTTTGCATGATGAGTTGAAGGGGTACGTTTCAACCCATACTCTCGCTGAACTGTATGCCGTATTGACGCGGCTGCCTCGACAACCTCGATTGTCTCCTTTTGAGGTAGAGCGATTGATGCATAATTTAACTGGCTTTGAAAAAGTAGCGCTCAGTCATAGCGATTATGCAAAGGTGATTGGCCGCTTGGTCAAACTGAATCTGACGGGTGGTGCTATTTATGATGCCTTGATTGCTCAGGCTGCTGTGGTTGCTGAGGTAGAAGCTCTATTAACAGCTAATCCCAAAGATTTCTTGCGTCTGGGAGAGGATATAGTCGCTATCGTTCAACCATTGTTGACGAAGTAGGAAAAGAACGACGCTAGACGCTAAGAGTCGGGGCCGGGTTGGGGTGCTGTCTTGCCTGACGGGGATGTACATTCGCTATTATTTCGACCCGCCGTCTGGCCCGGCGATCGCGCTAACGCTGTTTGCCTGCTTTTTATTGGCATTGTTGTTTAGTCCTCGCCAAGGGATTTTGACCCGCCGCCGCGGGCAATCCAAAGCTTGATTACGAGGGTAGATTGCCAGGGCACATAGAACCTGCACAAAATTGCTCTCTCAAGTGCGTCACGGAACGCTATGCGCTTAAGAAACCGCATCTTGGCTAGCTCAGGCAAAGTGGCTGATGCTATAAATTCAGGGGCTTCATCGTCAACTGAGGTCAACTTGCAACCCGTAGCTTTTACAAGCTCTAAATGTCTAGCTTTGACATCGTAGTTAAACCGCGTCTAAGTTGAAAAGTGGAGTTATGTTTGGCTATCAAAACCTCATCTAACCGCTCCTTGCAAAGGAGCGAAAGCAGACTGTCATTAAGCCTCTTCTAAGAAACTTCTTTCGAAGCGGTCACAGGGGTTAGCTGAAAGCCCAGTTGACTCGCTCGCTTTTCCAAGTGCTTCAGC
>JBCDAJ010000237.1:0-4755 GCA_039185935.1 Cyanobacteria bacterium P01_F01_bin.56
GAGCCGCCTGATGAAAAATATGGTCGACCTGTTCTTGAGTGAAATTGGCATAGGCTGTCTGAGCTGCCTTCACGCGTGCAATTAGCGCTTCAAGGGTCTCTAGAGTATTAACGGTCATAGGGTATCTCCAAGGGATAAAGGATGCGAGAACGCAGTCATCGAATCGAGATTATCGGAGCAAGATCGTGGAGGTGGCTGGCGAGGAGCACGCAGCATGTGGAGCTGGAAACTGAGTGTCGGTGGCGGTGAAGTGATTGCAGTTGCCTTATCATTTGGGCTCTCGCCGCTTCCGTAGGGATAACGTTCGGGATTGTCGGAGGAAAGATGACCGTCAGCGAACGGCGCATCTCTGAGCCCGGAAATCTGTTCATGGGCCGTCTTGGTTGATCGCTGATGGTGAGCGGCGATCGCGCCTTGATTCACGGCAGCGGCCCCAGCCAAGCCGGATGTAAAGGTGCAGAACCGCACTGCCGCCCGCCCTAACTGAGTCAACTGCTCATCCATCCAAGACGGCTGACTGCACCCCCATCGGCGCTGTAGCGGCAGTACAGTGCTGGGAATCGTGACGTTCATAGAGCCGTCGCTTGACTGAGGGGCAATGGTCTTAATTTCCAATGGCTGTCAACCCTTGCGCGGTAAATCGCGCCACTGTATCTTCAATCAGCTCTGGGCTGGGCGGCAGTGTATCCTTAAGCACATAGTCACGCCCCATTTGCGCCCACTTATAAGCCCCCATTTGATGGAAAGGCAACACTTCTACCCGTTCGACATTACCGAGAGTCGCAACGAACTGTGCCAGCCCTTCAACGTTATCGACAGCGTCGGTGAGCCCTGGCACCAACACAAACCGCACCCACATGGGTTTGTGGATAGCAGCCAGATATTGGGCAAAGTTTAGCGTGGGTTCTAGCTCGACCTGGGTAAGGTCACGATAAAGCTTGGGATCATAGGATTTGATATCTAACAACACGAGATCAGCATGCTTAAGCACCGGCTGAGCCGCAGCAATAGAGGTATACCCAGAGGTATCGAGCGCTGTATGCAGGCCGATAGACTGACAACCCCGCAAAACTTCCGCCACAAACTTCGGCTGCATCAGGGGTTCGCCTCCGGTTATCGTGACGCCCCCCTGGCGCAAGTAGCTGCGATAGCGCTGGATTTCCTGTATGAGTTCATCCACCGTGACTTTATGACCGCCTGCCGGTCGTTGACAGTCAGCGTTGTGGCAATAAAGGCAATGTAGCGGACAGCCCTGAGTAAAAATCACAAATCGCAGTCCGGGCCCATCTACGGTGCCGCAAGTCTCGATGGAATGGATACGTCCAGTAGTCATAAATCAAGTCAACAGGTGGGGGGACGGTGGGTCTGATCAAGCGCACTCATTCAGCCGGGGCACAATTGGCCCTTGAAAAGCTGAACGGGTGGCGATCTTCCACCGTCCGTTCGGCCAGTGGTCGCTAGATATGCTGGTGGAAAGTCCGACCAACCACATCCTGCTGCTGCTCGCGGGTCAGCTTGATGAAGTTGACCGCGTAACCAGAGACGCGAATCGTCAGTTGCGGATACGCTTCTGGGTGCTCCATGGCATCCAACAGGGTTTCGCGGTTAAGGACGTTGATGTTGATGTGGTGACCCGTATTGTGAACGTAGCCATCTAAGAGGCTCACCAGGTTGTTAATGCGATCGCTCGGGGTCTTACCCAAGGCGTGGGGCACGATGGAGAAGGTATACGAAATGCCATCTTGGGCGTGTTCGTAGGGCAACTTTGCCACCGATTCGAGAGCGGCGATCGCCCCTTTGGTATCGCGCCCACTCATGGGGTTCGCCCCCGGTGCAAACGGCTCGCCGGCCTTACGACCATCAGGCGTGCTACCCGTTTTCTTGCCATAAACCACGTTGGAAGTAATGGTCAAAATGGACTGGGTGAGGACGGCTTGGCGGTACGTGGGATGCTGCCGCGTCTTGTTCATAAAGGTTTCGACCAGATCTGCGGCGATCGCATCCACGTCATCGTTATTGTTGCCAAATGCCGGGTAGTCAGCTTGCACGTCATAATCGACGGCCAAGCCAGTGTCATTGCGAATCACCCGCACATGGCCATATTTAATCGCCGCTAGCGCATCAGCCACCACCGAAAGGCCGGCTACACCACAGGCCATCGTGCGATACACATCGCGATCGTGGAGCGCCATTTCAAGCCGCTCATAACAGTATTTGTCATGCATGTAGTGGATGACGTTGAGGGTATTGACATAGACCTGCGCCAGCCAATCCAACATGAGATCGTACTTGGCAACGACCTCCTCATAATCCAGCACGTCCGCCGTTATCGGAGCATAGGCCGGACCGATTTGCTCTCCTGATTTTTCGTCCTTCCCACCGTTGATGGCGTAGAGCAGCGCCTTGGCCAGATTTACCCGCGCGCCAAAGAACTGCATCTGTTTACCAATCCGCATGCCTGAGACACAGCAGGCGATCCCATAATCATCGCCGTAATAGTCGCACATCAGGTCATCGTTTTCGTACTGAATGGAGCTAGTATCAATCGAAACTTGGGCGCAAAATTGTTTGAAGCCCATCGGCAACCGCTCTGACCACAGCACCGTCAGGTTGGGCTCTGGGGCTGGCCCTAGGTTATACAAGGTCTGCAAGAACCGGAAGCTGTTTTTGGTGACGAGAGGGCGGCCATCCGTTCCCATGCCGCCAATGGATTCCGTCACCCAAGTAGGATCACCCGAGAACAGCTCGTTATACAGGGGTGGCCGCAAAAACCGCACCATCCGCAGCTTCATGACAAAGTGGTCAATGAACTCCTGAATCTCTGACTCAGTGAAGACCCCATTTTGCAGATCGCGCTCGCAGTACACGTCTAAAAAGGTTGAGACGCGCCCCAGGGACATGGCCGCTCCATTCTGCTCTTTGACCGCCCCGAGATAACCAAAGTAAAGCCACTGAATGGCTTCCTTCGCATTTGCTGCCGGACGACTGATATCAAACCCGTAAGCGGCCGCCATTTCTTGCAGCTCAAACAACGCCCGAATCTGCTCGGCCAGTTCCTCCCGCAGGCGAATCACGTCTTCAGTGATCGCGTCTACTTCCAGGGATTTCTGTTGAGCTTTCTTATCGTCAATGAGGCGATCGAGGCCGTACAAAGCCACGCGACGATAGTCACCGATGATGCGCCCCCGCCCGTAGGCGTCGGGTAACCCAGTCACAATCCCCGAGTGGCGGGCTAATCGCATGCTCTGGGTGTAGGCATCAAACACGCCATCGTTATGCGTCTTACGGTACTGGGTAAAAATCTTTTCAGTTTGCGGATCGAGCTGGTAGCCGTAGCCTTCCAGAGAATTTTTCACCACGCGGATGCCGCCCAGGGGCATGATGGCTCGTTTCAAGGGCTGATCGGTTTGCAGCCCCACAATTTGTTCGGCGGCCTGGTCAATGTAGCCGGGGGCATGGGCGGTAATGCTGGTGGGCAGCGCTGTATCTACCGCCAGCACCCCCCGATCGCGTTCTTCATTCATCAACCCCAGCACCTGATGCCACAACTCCTGAGTGCGCGGCGTGGCTCCTACCAAAAAGGCAGCGTCACCCTCATAAGGAGTGTAGTTAGCCTGAATGAAGTCACGGACATTGATCGTCTTTATCCAAGTACCTGATTCGAAACCAATCCACTGGTCAAACATTTGGTCAGTCCTCCTATGAATCGCTGCCAAGTCAAGCGTTTAACGTAGAAATGAGGCTCTGAAAGAGCAACGGGAACCGCAGTATTTGAGTCGTATTCGGTGGACACAATTTCCAGGCGTCTTCAGTGTCGATAGACCTGCCTCAATGCTGAATTGAATTACTTTTCAAAAGAGCCTTGTGTATTGGTTGAACCTATCGCCCATGATTCTTCAGATGTCGGTAACAACAAACAGTTAATGTGGCTTTAGTGAAGACTCATGGTGCTGAAAAAAGACGGGTGGCGATCGCGTCATTGACTTAACCCTAACGCGGGTTTTCGTTAGTTCAACCTAGCCTTTAGATAAAGATAATTTTTCTCTGGAAAGGTTTGCTGTGAACGATTTTTTTTGCTGGGGTGAAGTGGATAAAAACTGATTGAATCCTTGGTGGCGCGGCGTTTTGGAGAAGGACTAAGTTTGGTTGTGGTTCGTAGCGTTTTGCTAAGTAGTTTAGCGCTGCTTGACTGACAAAAGTCGTGTTCTGTATCGCCAAGATACTCGCCAGTAGGTGAATCGAGCGGATGAATTGGGAGCCAGCATTCTAGAATTAGATGCGACTCAAAACTCCAGAATGCTGTGAAAAAAACTCCCGCCTCTACGATGCCCTGAGCGCCTGGCTCAGTCAAGATCAAGACACAGTGGTATGGGCCAGTTCACCTGATCTTTGGGCGCAATGACGTCAATGGCGAGTTTTGGGCGATTGTGAGCGATGAGAAAACGCGGCTGCAAACCTTTCAGGAATATGGGTTGCGCTTTGATATTGAGGAGGCTTTTCGCGATGACCAGTCCAATGGCTGGAATCTACAGAAGAGTGAAATTCGCTCCGTTTGTGACTTATCACGGCTCTTTTTGATTCTGGCAGTGGCCACGCTCTATGTCACCGCTCAAGGCGTTGCCGCGATGGAAGAGGGAAGACGGAAGAGAGAAGACGGAGAAAAAGGCAATCTTGGCGCTACAAAAAAGCATCTGAAGACTGATTCTTTCTTCCTGCTTCCGCCCGTCCTTCGGAAACGGGAAGATAGAAGAGGGA
>JBCDAJ010000238.1:0-4741 GCA_039185935.1 Cyanobacteria bacterium P01_F01_bin.56
GCTTGCAGTTGACTGCGGTCAGAGGGTTCTAGCTCAAGATGACGCTGGCTCATGGCGCGATTGATGGGCGGAAAAGAACCCCGATAGCTTATCGGACGCCGCTACGATATGGCAAGAAATTTACTTTCCAGAGTACTAAGGGAGTTGCGCTTAAATAACCTCCCACCGACCCTGCTACACATCCACCCTGCCACAGTCTTGTCCAGGTACTTTATTTTCAAGCCGCTCCCTTATGTCGACCTGGGAGCCGCCGACTGATTACTAAACTGCTCGCGCAATCGTAAGGCTCTTTGGTAATCATGCAAGGCCCCTTCGGCATCATCCGCTGCTGCGCGGGCTTGGGCTCGACTGATGTAAGCCTCTGTCAAGTTAGGGTCTAGCTGCAACGCTTGAGTAAAATCCTGCAGCGCAGTGTTAGCATCTCCCAGTTGAAAGTAGGCATTTCCTCGATTACTGTAAGCTTCAGCCGAGTTAGGGGAATGGTGAATCGCTTGGTCAAAATCCTGAATGGCCGACTCAAATTGCCCGGTTTGCAAGCGTAATACTCCTCGCCGATTATAGATGCCTGATTTTTGAGGTTCAATCGCGAGGGCTTTGGTGTAATCAGCGATCGCGCCGCTGGTATCGCCCAATTCTGCCCTCAGCTTGCCGCGACTATTGTAAATCTCCGCCAGTTGGGGAGCTGAAGTCATCGTTTTTTCATAGGTTTGCGTCATGCCTGACAGCGTATTGTGAGTAGCGGCAGGGGGAGGGGATGACGATGTGGTGACAGTCGGCTGCGACAGCTCTGCCGTGAGTTGCATCACTTGTTGATAGTCTGCGACAGCGCCTTCAGTATCACCCAACTTATGACGCAACAAGCCGCGATTGCCGTAGGCCTCAACAAACTCAGAATTCAGCTCAATCGCTTGATTCATATCAGCGATCGCCTGATAAAGATTGCCCAAATGCATGTGAGCTAAGCCGCGGCTGTGAAAAGCATCTGCCAGAGCCGGTTGATAAGTCAGCGCCTTATTGAAGTCAGCAACTGCTTGGTGATAATCCTCAAGCTGAAGATAAGCACTGCCTCGCCAGAGATAGACTTTGGCAAACTTGGGCGAATAGGCGAGCGCCTGCTCAAAATCACGAATGGCCGCCACATAGCTGCCTTGAATTAGGTACGTCAACCCTCGGCTACCGTAAGCCTTAGCTGAGGTCGGCTCGATTTGTAGAGCGGCCTCAAAGTCAGCCATTGCCGCAATATAATCGCCAATCTTACGATAGAGATTGCCTCGGTTAAGGTAAGCATTGACATAATCAGGATTTAAACTTAAAGCTTTAGTAAAACCTGTCAGCGCCTCTTGCGCTCGCCCCAAATCACTTAAAGCGCAAGCGCGATTGTAATGCGCCTTGCTGTACTCGGGCTCTAATCTTAGTACTTGGTCAAAGAGAACAATCGCCTGGGTCAGGTCACCTCGACGTGCCCGATCAATTGCCTCATTAAGTATGGTTTTCCATTGCATCATGGCACCTTAACTCTTTAGAGGCGTTCCCCAATAGCGATCAGTAAACAAACAACAGAATAGCTTCACCTAATAAGTTTCGGTATTTACGTACACTTATTTTTAACTCATCTTGACTCCATTATCAAAAAAATCACCTCTAGGCAACGCTTTGATAACGGTCTAAAAAGCCTATCTGCAGGTTGTGAACGCTTTGAAGTAACAATAAACCACTAGCATTTGAAATTGACCGCGTGATATTACTAGCGTAGTCGAAAGGATTAATGCACCATAAACTGCTAACAACTAGGTTCATGCAATCTTCATGAAACCGCTAAAACCTTTTGATGAATCTGCATAAATTAACGTGTGGATTTACCGTTGTTTATCGAGCAATTAGGCATTGATTTTTTTGATGCGGTGTTTCTGCAGCTAATCACGGTCAAAAATTGGCTGCTGCCCCTGCACGCGGCGGCGGCAAGGCTATCAAGGTCATCATCTCCTGCCCGTCAACGCTTTAACTGGCGGCCTTTGAGGAATTTAGGACTTACGCAGTTGCATTCGATGGGGGGATGTAGGCGGCTTTTGCATAAGTCCTAGAATTGATATTGGAAAAGTACATCGCCGGTTCTTCGGTGTACGGTAGACGCAGATGGCCACCGTCAATCGTTGGCACAAAGCCTTATATTTTTCACGCTTTGTATGAGTATTAATACGGTCTGCAGGAGTAGAAATTACACCTCTTTATCTTCGCCAGACGCTATTGCGATCGGCAACGGTGATTTGGCTGCAGACTTTATCTGAGGAACATTTTCAACGATAAGAGGTCACTAGCATTTTGATTAATGCAAGAGTTTCAATGCAAAAGAACTGTGAAATTTGCTACCTCAATCATCCTTAAAAGTAGTGTTCTTTTTGATTTGGGCTAGTGTGGGCATGGATAATTAGGGGCAGCCTGAACTTTGCGTGATTTCCGTTAATTGCATCATTTTCATTGGTCAGTAGTCAGTTTCTTTAACCGACAGCATCCACCGACAGCATCCTTTTTACCATCAGTCGCGTTATGTCAGAAAATCGCCATCCAGAGCTTGAGGGTTATCAATCTGAGCCCCTTTACACCTTTGAGTTGAAAAATCAACGTAAATCGCTTCGGAACAAGGTTTTGTGGACCTTATTTGGGGTCAGCCTGGGGATCGGGCTCATGTGGTTTAGTGAGGCTTTTGAGTCCTTGCTGTGGGGGCAGCGGTCAAATAGTCATTCTTTACCACTCAATGATCCGTTTACTCAGGGGTCTCGGCAGGCCATGAGTGCAGCTGAGTTGACCCAAAGTGCCGAGTATCGAGAAGAGTGGAGTCAAGTCGCCATTTTGTGGCAGCAAGCACTTACTCAGATGGAGGCAGTACCCACATCGCATCCCCATTACGAAGTGGCTCAGCAAAAACAAGTGGAGTACGCACGTAATCTGCAATACGCTGAAAGCAATGTCAGCTCGCGCGCGCCGAGCAATCCAGAAACGAAATCTTATTGGACAATTGGGTCTGACCGCGAACTGGTGATGTCAATTCAGGGAATGCCGCTACGGATGTTGCAGTACAGCAACTCCTGTCGAGAGGTGATGTATTACGGTAACAGTGTGGTCGAGCTAAAAAATGGTTATGTGATTGATTTCAGTGATTTAGACGGCAATCTAAAAGTGCTGGGTAACGGTCGGGTTGCCGTCTCTTTTCAGTCTTCGCCCAATGCCTGGACAATCGGCACCACTAAAGAAGAGATCTTTAACATTCAAGGAACCCCGACCCGCACGAGCACGTTTCAGGATGCGGTCACGCTGCACTACGACGACAGCATTGTGCAGCTGATTGACAATCGCGTTATGGGGTATACGAACACGGATGGCAATCTGCTGGTGTCTTTGGTGCCGACGATCGCCCCAGGTCAAGCCGTCGTCACTGCCTGGACCATTGGCTCTAACCGCGCCGACGTCTTACAAGCAGAACAACAAACTCCAGTGGCTGTTAACCGCCTAGACAACATCTGCAAAGAAGTTTTTGACTTCGGCGATAGGACCGTAACTTTTCGCCAAGGTCTAGTAAGTGAGTACATCAACGATGGCAATGCAGTGCAACTTCACTAGTTCAATGTAATCGGACTTACGCAAAAGTTCCCTTCAATCCAAGCAGGGCTCACATCACAGGCTCTCAACCATTGATTTAGCGCGTGAGCACTAACATCCCCATCAAGCCACCTGCGATTGGATAATGAATGGCGTCAGAAAAGCCTGCCTCTAGCGCTAGTTGGACCTGTTCTGGCCCGAGAGGAAACCGGTCTACGCTGGGGCTGATGTAGGCATACTCGTCGGTCATGCCACACTGCTGGGCCGTAGGTACGACAATCGTTTCCAGATACCACTGTTGAAATTGCTTGAGCCAGGCAGATTGCGGCTGCAAAAAATCGAGAATAGCGGCCTTAGCTGCGGGCTTAAGGACTCGCTTTAGCTCTCGTAAACCTTGAGGTAAATCAGTCAAGTTGCGCAGTCCGTAGGCAATGGTTGCGGCGTCAAACTGCTGCTCATCAAAGGGCAGTAAGAGGGCATCCCCCTCAACCCAGTGCAGAGACGCCAGACGGAACTGCCGAGCGGCTTTTTGACGGGCGATCGCCAACTGCGCCGGAGAAAAATCAAGACCATACACGCGACCAGACTGCCCGATCTGACGGGCCAGTAAGAGTGCCAGGTCACCACTACCACAGCAAACGTCCAGACAAGTTTGCCCTGTTGCTGCCCCACTCCAGTCGATGGCCATCTGTTTCCAGACACGATGCAATCCCCAACTTAACTGCTGGTTAAAGTCATCATAAACCGGAGCAATGCGCTCAAAGAGCTGCTGAATTTCTTGAGCAGAGGGAGCCACAGATACTGAATTTTCGGCAGAAACAGCCATGCAAAACGCGGCTAGATGTCTCTATGACCTTATCGCGATCGCTAGACATCCGACTGCTATTAGCCACAATTTGCCGAAGCCATGTGAGCGCCGGTGCTTAAAGGGGCGGTTTTTGAACGCATTCCACGTTTGCTTGTTAGGTCTGCCTGCGGGCAAGATGCCGCCCCAAAGGCGTTGTATGACACGACTTGGCAAGTTACGAGCAGAGAAAAATAGAAGCCCAGATTTATAAGGGTTTTACGCTTCGACTGTTTATGGAATTCCAGGCTGTTGGCAACGTGATTGCGTTATTTCAAATATTCTTTTTTCAGAACATACCAA
>JBCDAJ010000239.1:0-4704 GCA_039185935.1 Cyanobacteria bacterium P01_F01_bin.56
AGCCAACAAATGACAGATGAAGTGCAAGGTTTGTTGACGAGAGAATGGGACTTTCAGCGAATTTGCCTTGCATATAAATGCCACTCAGAACGGCTATGTCTCTTGTGTATTGGGGATTCTAGACTTTTTCAGCAGCCTCTACTTATAGCAGAATGCGGAATTCTGAATCCCCTTCGGGAAGGGCAGAGCCCTACGGAGTTCGGAATCAAAAAGTCTGTCAGATAAAGATTACAGCGACCTATAGCCAGTCGCAGTTAGGTTTGAGTAGAGTAGAGTAGATCGTTAGAGCCTTGGTTTGGCAAGACTTGCCTTCTGCCTTCTGCCTTTGGCCCTTCGCCATACCAATGTCCTGACCTGATTGCAGATCGCGATAGATGCTTGCGGTTCATTGCAAAATGTGGGTGCTTAGTAGCTTTCTAAGAGAGGGCCACGCTGAGAGTCGTTAAAGAATTGGCGGTTCTCGCCAGCTATCTTATTCGCGAAAGCGTCACAGCTAGAGAACGCCTCAGCGGCAGTATCAGGTTAGTCATTAATAGCTGATTCATCAGGCCAATTATTTTGACTAAACTCGTCCGCAATGACGGTTTGCAATTACCCTGACCAACTCTGTTGTCAGCGCTCAAAGCTAATTCTCTGCCGCAGAAGTCGCCCTCTCCTTTTCGTTTTTGACTCCCCGGCCCCGCTGCCCCCGGCCCTAAAAACGGCAGGCAAATTTACGCTACAAGTGACGAGGTCTTGCCACAAAGTAAGGCTGATTTGAGGGTCATCTCTAAAACTGCTCAAGACCGTATTCTTGAAACAAAATGAAGAACTTGGTCTATTGTTGACAAAAATTCTTGATTCAAAGTAATCTCAAACTCGATGAATTGTCGACAACTATTCCTAATTTGAAATGGTAAAGCGCTTGAAGTCTGTAGAATTGTTCTTGGCGACTGGGTTCTTGGCGATTGGAGCACAAGCTGCGATCGCGACTGACCTAGTAGATGTTGAAAGAGTTGAAGAGTCTAACGTTACCGTTGATCTGCTGGCTGACGGCGAAGGCGGTGAAGGTGGCGAAGGCGGCGAAGGTGGCGAAGGCGGTGAAGGTGGTGAAGGCGGCGAAGGCGGCGAAGGCGGCGAAGGCGGCGAAGGCGGCGAAGGCGGCTATTCCGCTGAGTTTGAAGACCAGCTAGACGGGCCGGAGCTGGTTGACGCCCTGCGTGACGGCGGCTATGTCATCTATTTTCGACATGCTCAGACCGAAAAAGACTATGCTGACCAAGCGGATCCCAATATTGATTTGAATGACTGCTCGACGCAGCGAACCCTGAGTGAATATGGCTGGCGACAGTCTGCCGTGATCGGTGCTGCGTTTGAAGGGCTCGATATTCCCGTTGGGGAAGTCATCACTAGCCAGTATTGTCGGGCGTGGCAGACTGCTTTTATCGCGTTTGGTGAATATGAAAAGACGACGGCGCTGAACTTTTATCCGGCAGAAGAATATACGGATGAGCAGTTTGCTCAAATGCGTGATGCTGTGATGCCATTGCTGACGGCGATACCGGCGGCAGGTACAAACACAGTGATTGTGGGTCATGATGATGTGTTTGAGTCTGCAACAGGCATCTATCCTGAGCCTCAGGGCATTGCTTACGTCGTGAAGCCAGACGGTAATGGAGGATTTGACCTCATTGCTAACATGGAGCCGATAGACTGGGCTCTGATTCCCGACTAAGGGGGAGCTGGTAAAGCGATCGCCACAGCATACTTCAGCAACCTCACGTGAGGTTGGATTGCAGGGCAATGGCTTTGCGCTTAACAACCAATATTGAGATCGCTCTCGCAGCCAGATTCTCAACGCTAACTAGCCCTCTCAAGAGGGCTTTTGCGTTTGTTGGTCATAGGACTTACGCCAACGCCCCCTGCATCCCCCCAATCTGGGAAATGTTGCATCCGATTTCCCCAGATTTCGGGTATTAAGGGGCCAAAATCGGATGCAACTGCGTTAGTCCTGGTCAAACCTAGGCCACGCCAACTGACACGATGCAAACGCTTGTGAACGCACGAACTGTAAACAGTAAAACAGCCAATGATTTTGCAAATACCGATGGTCTTATCTGCAGATGACTTGGCACAGGTGCAAGCAACCTTGGCCGAGGCTGAGTTTATCGATGGCAAGTTGACGGCTGGCTGGTATGCCAAGCAGGTGAAACACAATCGTCAAATTAAAAGCAAGGATGCTCAGGACATCAGAGCCCTGGTTAAAGCTGCGCTGCTCCGACACCCCTTGTTTCAAGCTGCGGTGCGGCCCAAACACATCCACTCCATGCTGTTGAGTTGCTACGATCCAGGTATGGAATATGGTCGCCACACCGATAACGCGCTCATGGGTCAGTATCGCTCAGATGTCTCGTTCACCGTTTTTTTGTCTGACCCAGCCACCTATGAAGGCGGCGAACTCGTGATGGAAGGAGCCGATGATGAACAGGACTATAAGTATGCTGCCGGCTCGGCAATCGCATACCCTTCATCAACTCTGCATCGGGTCAATCCAGTAATCTCAGGTGTGCGGCTAGCGGCGGTGGGGTGGGTACACAGCTGGGTTAAAGATCCTGCCCAGCGAGAAATTCTGTTTGATTTAGATACTGTCAGGCGATCGCTCTATGCTCAGTCTGGCAAAACCGACGAGTTTGACTTACTTTGCAAGAGTCTGGCCAATCTCACGCGACGATGGGCCGAGTAACGCATTGACCGCTCACACAGCGCCCCTCTATCCGATTTTTCTCTGACCTAGGCCACTAGCCGAGGCCGGCAACTGTTAGTCGATCCGTTAGAACTGATTCGCAACAGTGTTCTTATGCAGAAAAGTCGAGTCTCCACACTATTGAACCTAATTCTCAACAAACTACTGCTAATAGGCTTGAATCATCCC
This sequence comes from Cyanobacteria bacterium P01_F01_bin.56, assembly GCA_039185935.1. Taxonomy (GTDB): domain Bacteria; phylum Cyanobacteriota; class Cyanobacteriia; order Phormidesmidales; family Phormidesmidaceae; genus Halomicronema. Next base: position 2,912 of record JBCDAJ010000239.1, read on the forward strand.
AAGGGCAACTCATCAACGCCCCATAAATCCTTGGGCTAGAGAACATACCAAAACTAGTGTCTGGAGATCATAGCGATTTTTTCAGGTAAGACTATAGCCGACTGTTACATAAATACAAACCTTGCTATTGAGAACAATTCTGGTTTATAGTGCTATCAGCTTATTGAGAAACACATTCAATAAACTTTTTTCTACTACTGACGGAGATGGGGTTGTGATACGAGCAAGTTTCATGGCTATTGAGCAGGAGGTAATCGCGTGGTTGGTGGCGCTCGCGTTTCACCACAGTGCTGGTAATTGTGAACCACGAGCTCGGCTGCATCGATTTCACTAGCCGTTAGCGAGCGATGAATGACGCATTAAAGCTTTGGGGGCACTAAGCCTAACCTGACTACCAAGAGCCATGCCCCCTTTTCTAGTTATGAGTTGACGAATGAAGTGGCGATGACATGTCTTTGTTGTGCTGATGATCTATTGCGCCATGCCTCGCAGGCTGGCGTGTACTGGTTTTGTCCGACTTGTCGTCAGCGGATGCCAGCCTGGGAGCCCACTACTCTGGTTCGACGTTCGCCGAAATTGGGTCGGCACGGCTAAGAACGATTTGTGGCGGGTCATTCTGCCTGCTTGTGAAATGCTGACAGCGCTCACCGTTGTTTTCGGAATGGCAATTCCTGCTTAATCTACTGTTTGCGTTTTTATTGAGACTCGTATGACCACTCAAACTCTCACGACCGATACCCCCAAGGCTCTCTGGCTGAGCGTCAATCCTAGTTTTCGTCGGTTAGAGCAGCAGTTGCTGGTGCCTTTAAACCAAAGCTTTGGGGCGATGGCGCACTGGGGATATTCACAAACGCCTGATGAACCCAGTGATTTAGACGTGGCCATCACGCTGTTGCATGATTATCTGAAATGTCGCGATCGCCCTGTTCACCTCATTGGCCACAGCACCGCCGGTTTGGTTGGTCTCGTGTATGCCCGCCGGTTTCCCGAACGAGTCAGGTCTTTGACTCTGTTGGGCGTCGGGGTAAATCCGGCCATTGATTGGAAGGCGCACTATTATACGCAGTTGGATCTTTTGCCCTGTAATCGTACGCGACTCTTGACGCAAATGGTTTACAGCTTGTTTGGTCACCAGCGACAGCCTTACCTGCACGGGCTTTTGACCATGTTGGAACGAGACTTAACCACATCATTATCACTGCATTCACCGCTGCACCGATTTAGCTTATTTCCCGCCGGAGTTTCGGTGCCCCTGCTCGTCTGCGGCGGACAGTTAGACACCATTGTGGACCCAGTGCATCTCCAGGGCTGGTATCCGTGGTTTAAGCAGGGCGATCGCCTCTGGCTCTGCTCCCAGGGTCGCCACTTTTTTTACGCCACTCATGCCAATGAAACGGCTGCAGAAATTGGTGATTTTTGGCAAGCAGTAGAGGTTGCCCGCATGGAGTCATCGCTGCTCCAATCAGCTTAGGGATCGGCTTGAAAATAAAGTACCCGGACAAGACTGTGGCAGGGTGGATGGGTAGCAGGGTCGGTGGGATGTTATTTAAGCGCAACTCCCTTAAGGCTGGTTGACTCATGACAAGCCTGCGCTGAGCCTTTAGGGGCGGGCTACCGATTGTGAAAAGGACGCTTGAAACTGCTGCTCGCGTTCTGCCCTGGTCTCTTGGCCAGGTGCCCAAAGACTTTGGTAAAAGAAGTAGGAAACCCCAGCGTACTCGCGATCACGCACAGCTTCTAGCTGCTCGGTCAGTAAATCAACATTGGTAGGCCGATTTTTGAGTCCGCTCAGG
>JBCDAJ010000240.1:0-4615 GCA_039185935.1 Cyanobacteria bacterium P01_F01_bin.56
GCTTCTCCATACGAAGCTGAGAGCAGTCAGGCAAAAGATACTGGAAGAACTGCATGGTGAGCGCACCCAGAAGGAACTAAACTTACCAGTCTCACGGATTGTTCCAGCTTCACCAAAAGCTGGGAAGAGCCGCGTTGAGCGTGACGCGACAGCTAGATAGTCGAGTGTGAGGATCAGCGAGTGCGATCGGCAATCGCATCATGGTCTTGTCGCGACAACTAAGATCGAAATGACAACGATGATCGCTAATGCCGTCAAGCTCAGTCTGAAGGATTGGCTGCGGTTGAGCGAGAGGCCGCCGCGCGTTTGCGATAGCTATCGGTGTGAATTTCGATAATCAAGGCATGATGCACGAGGCGGTCGACAGCAGCAACGGTCATCATGTCATCGGCAAAGATGGTGTCCCATTGACTGAAAGGCTGATTGGCCATGATGAGAAGACTGCGGCGTTCGTAGCGATGGGCAATCAGCTCAAAGAGGACCGAGGTTTCGGCCTCCGACTTTTTGACGTAGCCGAGGTCATCAATAACGAGCAAGTCAAAGCGGTCCAGCTTTTTGAGCAAAGCGGGTAGTTGCAACTGCGACTTCGCTTGCTGTAATTGCTGCACCAGCGCGGTGGCAGAAAAGAACTTAGCGCGTTTACCGAGTTCGACGATAGCTCTTGCTAACGCGGCTGCCAAATGGGTCTTCCCCACCCCAGACGGCCCGAATATCAAACAGTTTTCGGCGCGCTCAAGTCAACCGGTATCGGTGGCTAGTTGCATCAAGGGAGCCGGATTGAGCTTCGGGACATGGTCCCAGTCAAAGTTGGAAACCGTTTTGGCGGCGGGCAGTTGGGCCTCTTGCCGGGCGCGTTTGAGGCGCACACTCCAGCGTCGGTCCACCTCCAATTCGCAAAGTGCCAGCAAGAACTGAGCGTAAGACCACTGTTCTTGCATGGCCTGGTGTTCCAGAGTCTCCCAATGCTGGAGCATGTGGGAGAGATGTAGACGTTTGAGATGGAGGCTCAGACTCTGGTAGGGACTCGCCTGTGGCATCTGGTTGGAGGAGTTGGTCATAGTCTTTCAAGTCATGTTGTTGGACTGTGACGGCAGGCAGAGGCATATTCTTCAAGAGCTGAAAGTGCTTCTGTAAGGTGGCTAGCGTCAACGTGCCAGCGGCGAGCTGAATCGATAGATATTCAGCAACAGCAGCTTCTTTATTCTGCGTAGCGGCAATGTAGAGCGCTTCCACCATCAACACGGCGGCACTATCGATGTCAAAGTCGGCTTGGAACTGTTGCTACAGTTGCCGGTAGAGTTCATTGGGCAACAAATCCTGCTGCCAGGTGCAGTAAATTAGGGCTCGGGGTTTGCGTCTGAGCCCTTCAATGACGTGACGATAGTTGATGCAACGGGCGCGGCGTTTATCTTTGGCCGTGACGCGCCTGCGGGGCAGTTCGACGACTAATTGGCGTTCAAGGTAGCCACAGATGCGGTCGTGATAAAAGTGCAACTCCAGTTGACGGCCAATCAACCGCGACGGCACGGTGTAGAGAATGCAGCGCACATCAATGGTGCTGCGACTGCTGACCCTAGCAGTGAGCACTTCATCGTCCGCTACCCGCTGGGGCGGTAAAGGTTGCAAGTGCTTCTGCTCTGCCGCAAACTTGGCTTGGTGTTGCTGGTTGAGCTTGGCGACAATGCCAGCCATGAAGGCCTGATAGTCGCTCACGCTAGCAAAGTCATTACTGCCGCGCAGGTAGAGGGCTTGAGTAATGCGATTCTTGAGGTGACCGTGAGGCGATTCAATCGCGCCATTTTCGTGAGCAATCCCTTTGTTGTTGCGCGTCGGCCTGAGGCGATAGTGGTGACACAGGTCGTCATAGAGCCGGGTCAACGGTTTGCGGCCTTTGCCACCGGTATTGCGATAAGCCGCACTGAGGCTATCAGTGCGATGTTCTTTGGGCGCTCCGCCACTTTCAAACAGGGCATTCTGCAGACCTTCCGACAAGGCGATGAAGCTTTCGCCGCCTTGAATCACCTGCGCATACCGCCAGCCACTGTACGCCAAACGGTAGTGATAGAGCAGATGCTCAAACGGCTTACTGTTGATGGTAATCTCCACCCCTTTCAGCTCAGTGAAGTCGGAAATACCCATCACGCCTGGTGCAGGATGCAGCTCAAACATCACTTCCGGGGCTTCGCCATGCAGCGCTTTCCAGGTGCGCACACGCCGTTGCACAGTCCGTAGCACTTGCGGATATTGACCCGAATAGCGCTCTTGCAAATACTCGAACAGTGTCATCGGCTTCAACCGGGGTTCCCGCCTCAGCATCGGTTCGAGTTCTTCTTCCCATACTCCCGCGAGCAGGTCGGCGCTAGTGCGCCAGTCTCGCACACGACCGCGATTGGGTTGATGCGTTCCCGCTTCAATCCGCTGGCCGGTGCGTGCCGGAAATTCGGCAATCGAAGCCGCATCGCTCTGGGTTAAACCGAGCTCTCGTGCATTCATATACACTCTGATTTGATAACTTTGAATCGTTTGTTTGGGCACTGGAGGCTTCCCCACTTCTGGGGAAAACGCCTTCAGTGTCTTTTTTATGGCGATAGCTGGAACAAGGGATGGAGAACAGGGCTCTCGACCCGCCTTGGTAGCTGTCATCAACGGGGTTTACCCGTCGATGTCATTGTCATCTAATACACAGTATCTATAGAGCGCCGGTCCAGAATTAAAGCTTGACAAAAGGCCTCTTGTGCTAGTTTTTTGATTTAAGCTGTTTTGGCACTGATTGGCGACATCATCCGCGCCAGTACATGGAGGTTATAGACAACGGCAGTGCGTCGTAAATCGAACAGATTTTTGCGCAGTCCCCAATAGCGAGCCCGGTCTCCTTGCCAATGACCGATATGGGCCAAGGAATGTTCGACCGGTGTTCGTTCTCGCAATTTTGCTCGGCCTTCAGAGGTCTTTTGCCGCTGGCGTAAGGTCTCCAAAAATTGCTCATCGGGATGGATGGCAACCCTGCGTCCCGTCTGACTAGAGGTGCATTTTTCTTGGAGTGGGCAGGTTTGGCACCGTTGAGGGGGAAAATGCACCACCTTCCCAGGGCTAAAGGACATGTGAACTTGATTGGGACAGACGATCCGCTGTTGCTGCCAATCCAAGGTAAACTCCTGTTTGGAAAAGTGTTGGCCATTTCTCACCGGCCACGCTTTGCAGAAGATGGCAAGCTCCGGATCTCGATTTTTCACTAGGGAACTGGCCAAATAGGCGCGGTCGATATGCAGTTCTTTGAGGGTGACAGATTGAACGGCTAAGTCGGCTTCAATCGCTTCGGTGACTTTGGCCTCAGGCTCATTTGCGGGGGTGAGGCCGACGGCACGGACCATGCCTAAGTCGAGATCCAACAGGCTGTGGCGCTTATACCCATCAATACGTTGGTGTCGACTTTTACGGCCATGCCGCATGGACTCATCTTCAATCGTAATCCGACGGGCTTTGGCCACCCCCTTTTTGAGCTTTGGGTCCCCCGCTACGGTGACCTCCACATCCTGTCGCTGAATCTGGCGGGCCACCTGGAGCTGTTCATAGGCCTGTTTGGTGGTCGTTGAGGCGACCTCGGTCATTTGAGCCAGTTGGGCATCCAAGCGTTCTAACACCGCCAGAATCTCACTTAAGGCCTCTCCACGGGCCGCTGGATCATCCCAATCCAGGTCCAGAGATGCTTTCAAGCTACTACCGGTAATCAAGGTTGCATCTACGACGTTGGCCATCTCTTCAACCGATTGACCCGACGCTTGGGCCAACACTCGTAAGGTCTTATCCAAGGCATGTCCAAGCAAATTATACGTATCTTCTACCCGGGCAGCCCCCCAAAGCGGACTCGAATCCAGGGCCGCTTTCAGAGAACGGGCGCTGAACCCCTGATGCCCTTGGGCCACCTCAATCGTCCGCTCCAGTAAACGACGGTCAAAATCTTGGGCGATTAACACCCCACGAAACCGCACCAACGTCCCTTTGCCGAACGGTCCCTGCTCGCAGTCGAGACATCCCAACACCAATTGCCACCGCCGATCCATCACTAAACACTCGATTACTTCGTCATCTGAGGCTTGCGTGTAAGTCTGCAGAATCGTCGCTAGCGCTAATTGGGCTGGATAGACCGGAGCCTGGCCCATACTACTATCCTTAAACAGACTCGATAGCTCTTGCTGGAAGGCCGCCGTAAAGATCTCGTGGCGGTGGGCTCGCAAAAAGCTAAAGAGCTTGCCTCGTTTGATCCGCTGATTTACCTTGGCCTCTGACGCCGATAACTCGATAGAAGGATGCCACATACCAGGACGCATTCGCTTTCCTCACGGAACTCTGAGAATAGACTACTCGGTCAGGATGGCACCCCTCAAGATGGCGGTCTCGTCAACTACGAGTTCTGGACCGGCGCTCTAGAATGTCGCGCCGCTATGCCCTTCGAGACGATCAATGGGACCGCATGCAGGATTTACTGCCCGGCCGAGCGGGCAGTGTGTTTATGTTGAACGGCATGACTGAAGAGAACGGCGGTACGCGCATTGTCCCCGGCAGTCACCGCTTTGGCCGCCATCCTGATCCTGTTCAAGATGCTGAGATTGAAACC
>JBCDAJ010000241.1:0-4555 GCA_039185935.1 Cyanobacteria bacterium P01_F01_bin.56
CATTAAAACCTCACCTAACCGCTCCTTGCAAAGGAGCGGAAGCAGACTGTCATTAAGCCTCTCCTTGAGAAGGAGAGGTGCCGCAGGCGGTGAGGTCGGACAAGCGTCGAAACTCCACTTCTGAACCTTGATGAGGTTTATCTCCGATATGGCGATGACTTTAACACTAGAGAACTGTGAGATTGCATTATCGTCTCAATCGTCAGACTAAATCCTAAGAAAACCGTACATAACCCAATTAAACTCACAACTCCGACGGTGACGACATACAGCAAAAGTATCCAAGATTCTTCCGTAGATTCTTGCGGAGACTTATCCGGCGGGGTCACCTGCGGATTTTCTCGCCTCTGCTCGAGAGCGCTATCGTTCACATGGGAGGCTTGTGTAAAGGAAAAAGAATCGGCTCGTAATTGAGATGGAAATCGGGCAGTCATGTGGAGTTACTCCTTAGCTTAGAAAGGAAAAAGGGCTTTAGACTCCCTTGCGGACATCTGCGGTGAATTTTGCTATCTCTACAGAAAGCAGCTGAATTTCGGCAAGCAGCTCCTGAAGAGTTTGACTATCAACGGTCTGGTCAGAAGAGGTATCGCCTGTTGTGGTTTTACCTTGATAAGCTGTCATGATTTCCTCACTAGAGCTCGGCGTAAGTGTGTGTCCTTCGATGTTTTTAGTATCCCGATCTGGACTTCAGGTTTGTTGGGGAAAATTGAGGTGTTCCACAACCTAAAATTCAGGTCATGGTGTGTGCCCATCAGAAAAAGGCTCTGAATCTTTGCAGACCAGAGCCCCTGGAGCCCAAAAGATGATTAACTCGCGTTGGAGTTCGGGCCCCAAGCTTGAATAAAGCCCCCTCAACGAGATTCATTCAGGGGGCTAGAGTATGTGTGAATGGGAATGTCGTCGGCTAGAAAGGCTAGGACTTAAGCAATGGCGTCTTTCTCTAGATTCTCGCGACGCAACTCATCAAAGTTGACTGCGTCTTTGTCCAAATTGCGGCGTCGGAGCTCGTCAAAATCCTCACCTCTTAATGCCACTTCAACAACAGCATCTTTATCGAGATTCTCCTGACGCAACTCGTCAAAGTCAACTGCATCCTTCTCTAAGTTCTCCTGGCGGAGTTCATCGAAGTCAATACCTTTTGCCAGCACTTCATAGACCGCGTCTTTGTCGAGATTTTCTTGGCGCAGCTCATCGAAGTCAACGGCATCTTTATCAAGGTTCTCCCGGCGCAACTCATCGAAGCTGATGCCTTTAACTTGAATGGTTTCAACCGCATCTTTCTCTAGATTCTCGCGGCGGAGCTGGTCGAAATCAGTGGCGTCTTTGTCCAGGTTTTCTTGACGCAGTTCTTCAAAGTCAGGAGCGGCGTAGCTAGCGGGAGCAATCGCGATGGAAACAGCGGTCAATGCAGTGAGGGCTAGTGCAATGCGTTTCATGGTTTGAACTCCTTGGTCGCGTTGGCGACTGAATCATCTTGATTTCTATAGTGGAGGGCATCCCTGAACCGCCTCTGATGCGGAAATAAGCGGACCTTAATCCCTACCTGAGAAAGCTGAGGAACCCATTCAGCCAAGGCTCATAAGTGCTTGCCCTTGCTTTAGACACACCATAGAAAGCAATCGAGAGCTTCTTGGGAACTGAAGAACTTGATTTTGGACAAATAGAGTTGTGCTGGAAGCTCAGCTTCAATGTCAGTCTGCTTTTCAGCGGCTAAGAATGGAAAAGTCAAAAACAGTAAAATGCATGCACAGCGAGCGTTTTAGGGTATCTGATAAATTATCTTTCTCTAAATTTCAACCTGCGAAATGTGGGCTAAAAATCAAGCATCAAGCTAATTGGTGTTGTTAGCACTGTCAGCGGCCCTGTCGGCAACCCAGTGAACCGTTATCCACATGTCTTCAGCGGGTGAAGACATGGCGGCGATCGCAGTCGCCCCCGCCAGCCAAGTATGAAGAAGCGCCTTGGCGTTACTTGCTCACAGTGGCGCATTTGGCTCAGCAGCCCAGTAATCAAGACCCTGATTATCTCAAGGCCCTTTGCCCGGTCTGTCATCTGCAGTTTGACAGTCAGTTTCGGGCAAAGCAGCGATGGCTCAAGGCGGAATTCTTCGGGCAGCTTTCGATTGATGATGCGTGGCAGGAGGGGTTGCAGCTCTCGTTAATGCCGCAAGCAGTCGCCCCGTTCAGCGTGCCGCGGCAAGGGGAGGCGCCGACGGAGGGGCGACTCATTTAAGGGGGAAAGACTGAATCAAATCACAGCGGACTTTGGATTTAGACAGTCGGCCGCAGAATTTCGGCATACAGTTGCGGCTTGGCCTGGGCGACTTCCTGATACACTTGCTGGACAGAAGTGTTGACCGCCACGGTTTTGACGTCATACATCTGCATCACCAGCTTGGGATAAAAGCCGATTCCCACAATCAACGCGAGAAAGCACATGGCAATCAGAATCTCGCGGGGGCCAGCGTCATCAAATTTGGCCTGCATCGGCAAATCGCAGTTATTCCCAAAACAAGACGGTTCTTCATTGCCCTGAATTTTGAGAGCCAAATCATTCACATCACAGAAGGGTAAAACGTCGCACATCGGCAGGGTTTTGGCCCCATAGAATACCTGCTTTAGCATCGAGAGCAAATACACCGGCGTCAGAATCAAGCCCACCGCTGAGAGCCCGACGATCGCGGTGCGGAAGGTATCGCTATAAGCACTACTGGTCGTAAACCCGACAAATACTGCCACCTCACTGGCAAAGCCACTCATTCCGGGCAATGCTAACGAAGCCATCGCCGCCGCCGTAAAGAGCGTAAATACCCGAGGCAATGCCTGACCAATGTCGCTCATTTCGTTCATCATCATGGTGTGGGTGCGATCGTAGGTCACCCCTGCCAGGAAGAACAGCACCGAGGCAATCAGCCCGTGCGAGAGCATTTGTAGAAGCGCCCCACTCACCCCCAAATCGGTAAAGGAGGCAATGCCCAATAGCACAAAACCCATGTGCGAGACCGACGAGAAGGCCAGACGGCGCTTCATATTGGTCTGGGCAAAGGAATTTAGTCCGCCATAGATGATATTGACAACGCCTAAGACAGCCAAGATTGGCGCAAAGTAAACATGGGCATGGGGTAATAGTTCGAGATTGATGCGAATCAATCCATAGCCGCCCATCTTTAACAGCACCCCCGCCAAGATCATCGAAACCGGCGAAGACGCTTCGCCATGGGCATCGGGCAACCAGGTATGGAAGGGAAAAATCGCGAGCTTCACCCCAAAGGCAACCAATAACCCGGCGTAGAGGAGCAATTCGAGCGGTAGGGGGAACGACTTGAGATGCAGTTGGGCAATGTCAAACGTCACCCAATCCCCATGAAAAGCCATCGCCAAAGCCGCAACTAGAATAAAAATGGAAGCCGCAGCAGTGTAAATCAAAAACTTGGTGGCGGCGTAGCGGCGATTTTGCCCGCCCCAAATGCTCACTAGCAAATAGACCGGGACGAGCTCCACTTCCCACATGATGAAGAACAGCAGCAAATCTTGAGCGACAAAGACGCCAATCTGCGCCGCATAGAGCACCAGGATGAGGGCAAAAAATAGTCGGGGGCGGCGATTAACACGCCAGGCAGCAGCCATTGCGAGCGTGGTCACAAAGCAGGCTAACAGCACGAGGGGTGCGGACAACCCATCGACTGAAACCGTCCAGCTCAGCCCGAGGGAAGGCAACCAAGCAAAGCTTTCAACGATTTGAAATTCGGCACTGGTGGCATCATAGTGCGTCCAAAAGAGCAGGCTCATCAACACTAGCTCCAGACAGCCCACTCCGACGGCATACCAACGAGCCCAGTAGTAATTACTGTCTTTGGGGATCAGTGGTGTGAACAGGGCTGCCACCAGCGGTAGCAGCAGGAGAAGGGTGAGCCAAGGAATTTGAGCGATCGCCATAACTGTCAAAACACACTTATCAACATCGAGAAAGCTAGCCACGCAACAGCCTTGACCGTAATCACATGCTTGCTACAGACCAACAACCTTGCATCGACTTAGGTAGATGCAAGAAAGCCGAAACATTGACTGAATTCTATACTCAAAGGGCTTTGCTTCACTTTTCAGTCTGCTCAGCATTTTTAATGTGCCTCAACAGAAAAGGTTATGGGTCACCCCGTTTGGGCCTCAGAGCGATCGCTGTTACCACTCTCTCGCAAGGCTTTTAGGCGACCCACAACCGTCGACCAACGGTTAGACATTGCCATGGCCTGCTGCCAGCAAGACAACTGGCATCGCTAATGAGGTGAAAGAGAGTCGTCTCTAAAACGCTGAGAATTCCACAAGGGTGACCTGAAAACTCCCCCGGCCCAAGCAAAAAGACGCTTCTCCGAAGAGAAGCGCCTTTCAAATTACCTATTCAGACTAGCTGAGCTGGAAGGACTAACCGATGATTTCGGGAGCCTCAGCAGCCGCCAAGTCGAGGGGGAAGTTGTGAGCATTACGCTCATGCATTACTTCCATACCCAGGTTGGCACGGTTGATCACGTCAGCCCAGGTGCCGATAACACGACCCTGAG
>JBCDAJ010000242.1:0-4526 GCA_039185935.1 Cyanobacteria bacterium P01_F01_bin.56
CCAGAACTATGCTCCTTCTCAGGCACTCAGGCACTAGTGGGGCTGCAGTCTTAACTGTCAGAACACAGCAGCACCCTAGCAGGGCTGAACAAGTTTCTTCCGTCATTCACGCAGCACTTTGTGCTGAGTTAGTTGCTCCTTTGGAGTATCGCGCCAGCCCTCTGCAGCCGAATCCGCATAAAAAATCCGACGGCCTCGAATGAGCACAGCCGGATAGATGGTTCAAGTTAGTCTGAGGACGTCAATTCACTCTCGGCCTTTTCCCTCACCCTCCCAAGAGAAAGACCGAAAGCAGGGAATAGGGAATCAGGTAACAGGTGACAGTTTCAAGCACTCCCTTTACCCTTTCCCTTTTCAACGCTGATCTCAAACAATTTCCACCGTAAAGACGGCATCACTAAAGTCCAGCTCACCCCCGCCAAATAAGTCTTCAAAGAAGTAAGTGTTGCCAGACCTCTACACATGGTCTCCCCCTTGGGGGGTTGGCTCGAAAAAGACATGGGTGCTGTCGCTCAGAGCCTCTTCAGTGGTGCCGTTCGATCCGATCAAAAGAATCAGATAAACCTGTTCTCTTTCCCTACACAACCGTGAAGGTGAGCGTCTCACTCTGCAACAGGTCGCCCTGGCCCCGATTCTCGGAGTAGAGCTCAAAGTCAATGCTGTTGGCTCCCAGCGATAGGAGGCCAGCACCGCTGCCCCGGAAATCGCCGTTGCTATCCCCGAAGAGGGCATAGGGCTCGATGTTCTCCGTCTTCACCACCTGGCCCTGGTTCAAGTTGAGCACCATGCTCTCTACCAGACCCGATGCCAAGTCATCGTTGGGCAAGAAGGCCGCAATCGTGACATTCCGATCAGCAATATCGCTGGCGAGCACCGTATCGTCATCATTGAGAGTGGTAATCAGAGTATCGGTATCGGCATCATAGAGACCCACCGAGAGGCCGATGGTGCCCGTGATGTCGTCCACTACGGTGAAGCTTTGACTAATGCTGGCGAGCAGGTCGCCCTGACCTCGATTCTTTGAATACAGGTCGAAGGTAATGTCGTTGCTACCGACTGCTAGCACAGCGTCTTGGCCCCGGAAGTCACCGTTGCGGTCGCTAAAGAGGGCATAGGGGGCCACACTTTCCGTGCGGGTAAATTGCCCTTGATTCAGGTTGAGCACCATGCTTTCCACCTGACCCGAGAAGGCACTATCGTCGGGCACCAGCGCCGCGAGGGTGATGTCTTTGCCCAAGATCTCACTGGCCAGCACTTCGGTGCCTTCATTCAGGGTGGCAATCAAGGTGTCGGTATCGGCATCATAGAGCCCGATATCAATGCTGTCGCTGGCGCTATCAGTCAGGGTGACGGTGAGGTCGTAGAAGCCATTGAACACGCCTACCTCTGGAAACGTCCAGCCGGTACCGCTGAGCTGTACGAAGGGGTCGTAGTTGCGGTTGCCCAGGTGACTGACACCCACGTAGTAGGTGCCTGCGGTTTCGGCAGTGAACTCTAAGTAAGGGTCGCGGGAGAACACTTCACCAGGTGCCGCGCCGTCATTGTTGGCTGCCAGTTCGTTGCCGTCTGCATCAAATAAGCGCAGCTCGTGATCGGGTTGCTGAGGGATATCTTGCAGCGCGGAGAAGAGAAACGCATCTGGGAAAGGCTCGAAGGGGCTGAGATTGGAAAAGTTATCAAGGCCATCCACATCCAAAGTCACGGTCTGACCTGCCGTCAAGGTGAACGAGTAGAAATCGACATCTTCGGAATAGCCAAAAGCGCTTTCTCCAAACTCTTCGCCACTTGCGGACAACCCCCCGCTAATCGATACCATCGGGTTATCTGTGCTTAAACCGAGGGCATTGGCCTCAGAGAGGGTGCTATTGCCCTCAATTTCTTCTGGGGCGCTAACCTGTTGTCCGAGCGTATCCCCTAGAGAAAAGCTGACTTCAGCGACTGCCTCAGCGGTTTCGTAGCCATCGCCGGGTTCTACCCTAAACGTAGCCGTTTCGCCCCCCTCATCAATGCCATCGTTGAGAATCGGTAAGCGTATAGTGGCTTCCTGTTCGGTTAGGGTGATATCCAGCCCGTTGTCCCGCACAGCGGCGAGCGTGCCGCCGTCTACCTCGATAGCTTCAGTGTCAAAATCAGTAAGCGCATCGGTGCTGAGGCTAACGGTTAAGCCTGATGCGGGTGGTGGTGCGCCCAAGCTTAAGCTGAGCGTGCCAACCGTGCCTTCGGACTCAATCAAAGCATCGCCAGACGCGCTGGGGTTGACAAAAATCTGGGAGTCGGGATTATCTAAAATTCTGACGTTGACTTCACTCGCGTCGGAGTCAATGGTGTAGCCGGGTTGAGGCTGAAGAGCAAAGGTTAGATCGACGATGCCCTCTTGAAAATCTTCTGGCGGCAAATCCGTATCCACCGATAACTCATCGAAGACGGCCAGAGTAATAGTCGCCGTTTGTTCAGTCATGTTGAAGAAGAAGCCTGAGCGATCAGCGGTGGCAATCGGGAAATCACCACCAACAATCTCGGCATTGAGCACATCAAACTGACTCAGGGGACTGCCGATCAGGGTACCGTCTTCACTATCCAGCAGTATTCTCAGACCTTCTGCAGGTGGGGGTTCAGATAGGGTAAAGGTGAGCGTCGTTTCAGTGCCTTCCGTTTCAATCAGCGTTGACTCGCTAATGCTAACGCCCACTTCGAGACCGGTGTCTCCACCCCCCGTAGGAGCAGGGACATCCTCTACCGAATCGTAGTAAGTTACTTCTGTTGCCCCAGCATCGGGGGAGATCTCATAGCCCTCCCCTGGCTGCAGAAAGAAGGTAACATCCTCGGCTCCGTCGTTTTCTAGCGGCTCGTACACATCTAGAAAAGGTCCTAATTCTAGCAGATCAAATATGCCAGAAGCCCGATTGGCCGCTTCCAGGGTGACTGTCATCGTCGGCTCTTCAATCAGGAGCCGAATGCCTGTGGGAATGCCGTCTTCGTTGTAAAACGAGCCTAGCGATTGTCCGCCAATGGTGCTGGGAAGTTGGTCTTGCGTGAAATATGAAACATAGTCAAACAGATTGGCACTGCTGTTGAGGACAAACTCAATGCCCCCTTCAGGAATTTCATCTTCAGCTCGAATGGTGAAGTTAACCTCAGAAGTGCCGCCCTCTTCGACAAACTCTACGACTCCCGGAATAATATTTCCCTCGCTATCTTCAGTCGTGGCAATAGCCTCCAAAGAGAGGGTTGGTGGGTTGATGACGTTAGGGTTGCTGACTGGCGGGGTAGGTGTTCCTGTCTTACGAGGATTGTCAGGCGTTAATAGGTCGATCTCGATTTCGTAGTTACCAAAGGCGATTATGTATTCTTGTGCCGACCCCGGGACTTCAATACTGTAAGCAGTGTCCAATCCGTTGTAACTAAGAGCCGAAGAAAAGAGGCCGGCAACCCCAACGTAGTAGAGCCCATCTTCAGGAGCGGTAAATTCTAGATAGCTTTCTGTCTCATCAAAATCAACCGTCCCATCTTCATTGTATGAACCGACTGGTCCATTAGCCGTACCAAACAGCTTGTCGGGGGCGGCGGCAGTAACTTGATAAGTGCTAGCAATCAGTTTATTGCCGTCCGCGTCAAAGGCTGCTAAGGCTGGTATGGCTCCTAGGTTAGCGAAGGTTATATTGCCTTCAACATCAAATGTTTCAACGGCGACGGTGTCTCCTGCACTTAATCCCAACTGATACAGATCCACATCCTCGTAATAGTCGAGATAAGTGTAGGTGCCGTCGGGATTGAGATATCTGTTGCCGATATCAAAGTAGATAGAGCTAGCAGCCGAGAAGGAAGGATTTTCAGCGGTAATCTGTGTATCGACGGCGACGCCAATGATGTCGTTGGGCTCGGTCACCACGCCACGGGGAATATCCGCTCGCGTATCGACCAGGTTAAACGTGCCGCCGCCGTAGTCTGAGTTGATTTCGTAGCCGTCCCCCGAAGCTAAGCTAAAGTTTGCCGTTTCGCCTGCTTCGGTTTCGCCATCAGCGGCAATGGGCAGATTAACCAGGGTGGTGTATTCCGTCATCCGCAGGTCAAAGCCACCGTCGCGCACCGCCACGATTTCGCCGCCTTCGACGGAAACGCCCGCCAAGTCAAACTCGCTGAGATTGAGCGCATCGACCGAGACGATCAGCCCTCCTTCGGGAATCACGTCTCCCATAACGAGAAAAGCATGGGCCGAGACGGTGCCTTCAGCTTCAATCAGGTAATCGGGGCCGGTAAACAAACTGACTTGCAGCATAACTAAAACTCCATACGGGTTACCGTTTCATAGCGACGCAAAAGATACCAATAAGAAAGGAAACACTGGAGTTTCCTATAGGGGGGAGCAGTCTCCTCCATTGGCTTCACTAGTACCCGGCGGCACAAGTCTTGATATCGATCTGCCCACCCTTTGAGAAGAGCAAAGCTCTACATTGACCGGCTTCTTCTCCCAGTTTTGGGGAGAGGGATTTAGGGTGAGGGCCAATGGGTGATCAAATTTACGCCGA
>JBCDAJ010000243.1:0-4356 GCA_039185935.1 Cyanobacteria bacterium P01_F01_bin.56
AATTCTTTGACAGGAACCTATTTAGGTCTCTGGCTTTCAATATACTTTGTCGAGGTTCTCACTTCAGGTCTCGACACTTATTCGTGCCAATTCCCTTCAGCGCTTTACCAATATAACGAAGCCCATAAAACCTGTCAATGGGTCCCTGAAACATATTTTGCGATGGGCTGAAAACTATTGACGGCAAGGCTTTTGGGGGCGAAGCATGGGATGGAAGGCCAGATGTAGGAATTTTGAGAGTACTTTAAGTTTTTGAGCGGAGATGAAATAGCTTTCTCTCTGCTTTTCTGCTCAAGCTGTTTAGTAGCATTCATATTAATCTCGTCTTTTCAGTATGCTGAAACGCCAGCATGCTGGCGTATGCGTTTAGCGTCCAGCTACTGCCGATCCCCCTCAATCCCCCTTCAAAAGGGGGACTTCCAAACCTCTGAGGTACTAGCCCTCTTTTGAAGGGGGCGGCGACAGCGGGGGATTCTACGGCACGCTAAACACATACATGCTGGCGTTAGCAAATTAAGACATGGTCTGCGAGTCAAGATATTTGAACTTGTGTCGATCATCTACATTTGGTGTCAATCTCGAAGAAATCAGTAAATCAGGTCTAGATATAGCGAAAGGCATAGGCTACTCTATGGGCATATCAGGCATGCTTTGAGTTCAAACAGCACTCAACCATGCTTTTGCAGTAAATTTGCACTAGTGCCAGGGTCGGGCTTATGTCTTTTGTTGGGCTACATATTCACAGCGACTACAGCTTGTTAGATGGTGCGAGTCAGTTGCCGCAGCTCGTTGAACATGCGAAGACTCTAGGCATGCCTGCGATCGCCCTGACTGATCACGGTGTCATGTACGGCGCGATCGAGCTGATCAAAGTTTGTAAAAAAGCTGGCATCAAGCCCATCATTGGCAACGAGATGTACTTGATTAACGGAGACATTGATAAGCAGCAGCGGCGTCCTCGTTACCACCAAGTAATTCTAGCGAAAAATACTCAGGGCTATAAGAACCTAGTTAAACTGACAACCCTTTCTCATTTAGAAGGCATGCAAGGACGAGGAATCTTTTCACGCCCGTGCATTAACAAGGATTTACTGGAGAGATATAAGGAAGGGCTCATCGTTACGAGTGCTTGTCTAGGCGGTGAAGTGCCTCAGGCCATTTTGCAGAAGCGACCGGAGATCGCCCGACGAGTAGCGCAATGGTACAAGGATATTTTCAGGGACGATTACTATCTAGAGATTCAGGATCATGGATCGCCAGAAGACCGCATTGTGAATGTAGAAGTGGTCAAGATTGCCCGTGAGCTGGATATCAAAATCATCTGCACCAACGATTCTCACTTCATCTCTTGTCTGGATGTAGAAGCTCATGATGCATTGCTGTGCATTCAAACCGGGAAGTTGGTCACTGAAGATAAACGGTTGCGTTATAGCGGTACCGAATATTTGAAGTCGGCTGAGGAAATGCGGCGGCTGTTTCGGGATCATCTGTCGGACGACGTGATTGAGGAATCTATCCAAACCACTTTGGAAGTCGCGGGGAAAGTCGAAGAATACACCGGGATTTTGGGCCAGCCACGGATTCCAGACTTCCCAATTCCTGAAGAATTCGAGGGTCCAGAGGACTACATGGCTCATGTAGCTCGGGAAGGACTCGTGCAACGGATGAAGGTCAGTAATCTGAGCGAGATTTCGGAGGAATATCAAGAACGCCTCGAATACGAAATCAAAATGATGATTCAGATGGGTTTTCCTACTTACTTTTTAGTGGTGTGGGACTACATCCGATTTGCGCGGGAAAACCATATACCAGTCGGGCCGGGGCGAGGCTCAGCCGCAGGATCGCTGGTGGCCTATGCGATGGGCATCACGAATATTGATCCGGTACACCACGGTCTCTTATTTGAGCGATTCTTGAATCCTGAGCGGAAGTCAATGCCTGATATTGATACGGACTTCTGTATCGAGCGGCGAGACGAAGTGATTGATTATGTAACAGAGAAATATGGAAAAGAGCGGGTAGCGCAGATCATCACCTTCAACCGGATGACCTCGAAAGCCGTACTAAAAGATGTCGCCAGGGTGCTGAACATTCCCTATGCAGAATCCGATCGCATGGCGAAGCTCATCCCCGTGTCTCGTGGCAAGCCGACCAAGCTCAAAGTCATGGTGTCGGATGAGACGCCGGCACCCGAATTTAAAGAACGCTACGACAAGGATCCGCAAGTGCAGCGCTGGATTGAGATGGCGATGCGAATCGAGGGGATGAACAAAACCTTTGGCGTACATGCTGCTGGGGTGGTGATTTCAAAAGACCCGCTGGATGAGATCGTGCCGCTACAACGAAACAATGATGGTCAGGTGATCACGCAGTACTACATGGAAGATGTGGAAGCGCTGGGACTCCTAAAGATGGACTTCTTGGGGCTGCGGAACTTGACGATGATTCACCGGGCGGTGGAGTTGGTGGAAGCAGGTAGGGGTGAAGTCCTTGATATGGACGACTTGCCGATGGATGATCCGGCGACCTTCAAACTTCTGGAAAAGGGAGACTTGGGCGGAGTATTTCAGCTGGAATCTTCGGGCATGCGGCAGATTGTGCGCGATCTGAAGCCGTCGGGTTTAGAAGATATTTCATCCGTGCTAGCCCTATATCGACCGGGACCACTGGATGCGGGGTTGATTCCTAAATTCATTAACCGTAAGCACGGGCGCGAGAAGATTGATTTTGCCGACAAAATCCTGGAACCCATTCTCAGTGAAACCTACGGCATCATGGTCTACCAAGAGCAGATCATGAAAATTGCCCAGGACATGGCGGGCTATTCCCTGGGGCAAGCAGACCTGCTGCGACGCGCCATGGGTAAGAAGAAAGTCGCTGAGATGGAGAAGCACAAAGGACAGTTCATTGCTGGCTCCGTCGAAAAGGGTGTCCCGAAGAAGGTGGTCGAGGAACTTTGGGATCAGATGGTGAAGTTTGCGGAGTATTGCCTGAGCGCAGATACTCAGTTGCATACTGTGGAATATGGTCCTCTAGAAATTGGTCGTATCGTGGAAGAACGAATTGAATGCCATATCTATAGTGTTGACACTAATGGCTTTATCTACACGCAGCCTATTGTCCAATGGCACGATCGCGGACGGCAGGAAATCTTTGAATATCAGCTTGAAGATGGTCGCAGCATTCGCGCCACCGCCGATCATAAATTCATGACAACAACGGGCGAAATGCGCCCCATCAACGAAATCTTTGAGAAAGATCTAGAGTTGAAGGAGTTTGATAGCGAATTCTTGACAGATGCAAGCCTACCTGCCAACCCCTTGATGACACAGTTGCCAGTAACAGCGTCATCAAGGGGTTGACTAGATTTTGGGTAGAAATAAGCTTTATCGAAAGCAGCTCAAAGGACATCAAGAAGCCCTTGTAGAGCACCTAGACAAGATTGCTCAAGAACAAGCTAAACCTTTCGACCAACAAGACCAAGGATTAATCGCCCACTGGGAGAAAACAGTCGCTAATTGCCGACAGCAAATTTCCAAACTTGAAAGGAGGCTCAATTCATGACCCAAGCACTTTCAGAACAGTCGCTGACCAAACTCAAAAGACATTTGAGTGAATATCAGCCGCAGTTAGAAAAAGCCCTCCAAGCAATTCAAGTTTTGGAAAGAGCCACTGCCGAATCCGAAGAATTCGCTCAAGCGCTTGCTGATTTACACGTGTGTGCAACAGTACTTGAGCCTTATTCGGAGGGGATGGTTGAAGCGATCGCTCAGTTCACAGAAGAACAATCTGACTGACCATGAAACGAGATTTAGAACTTTGGAGAGAAATCCTACTCAAGGTAGAAGAATTGCCTATAGGTCAAGCCTTGAGTTCTCCGTTAAAAGTTAGGGATTACAAAGAGAAAGAAATTGCTGAACACGTCAGACTCTTACAAGAAAAGCATTACATTGAAGCCAAAATCAATATGGAACTACTTACATACGATACAGTTTATGCTCCTCAGATAGAGGGCTACAAAATCTACAGGCTCCTGAATGATGAGCATGACTTTGTTGCAAATGCAAAGAATCCAACTATTTGGAAGAAGACAGTTGATTTCCTTGCCCAAAGAGGTGGCGGCGGCTCTTTAACCATTCTGCAAGGAGTTTTGACAAGAGTGGCATCTGAATATTTTTCAGGAAAATTCTAAAGGAATTGAGGCAATGGTTAAGGTTGTTAGTCGTCAGTCGTTGGGTGTGCGGTCGGTTTATGACATTGGGGTTAAGAAAGACCACAATTTTTTGCTGGCAAATGGTTTAGTGGCGTCGAACTGTTTCAACAAGTCTCACTCGACGGCTTACGGTTTTGTTACCT
>JBCDAJ010000244.1:0-4306 GCA_039185935.1 Cyanobacteria bacterium P01_F01_bin.56
ATTGAAAACTTCTGGTCAAAGGTGAAGTCGAGCCTGCGCTCACTGGAAGCGAGAACCTACCCAGACTTAGCCAAAGCCATAGAAGAAGCCTTCGAATCTGTTTCTTTGAAAGATATCGAAAACTGGTTCACAAATTGCTGTTACTGTACCTCGCCAGATTGAGAACCGCTATAAACCACCATGCCGAAAGAAAAAGAATATTCTTGGAAAGGGAGCCCTAATGCTGGGCTGGTACTAGCACTCGTCGCTTTAGGGGCTGGCGTGTTGCTGATTTTGGCTGGCTTTAGCTGAGCGCGGTCATTATTTATAGGCCAATGCCCTTCAGTATTTACAGGCCAATGCCCTTCAGTGCGAGTATGACAGCCCCAAGTCTGTTGTTGCTCTCTAAGAATTCCCAATGGCAGCAATGGTTTGCTGAATCAACTCAAACATTGCCCGCATGCCCATTACTTCTCCACCTTCGGGGCGTCCGGGGAGATTTCGTAGATTCCAGGCCATGACATCCACATGAATCCAAGGAATCTCTGGCTTGACAAACTCCCGTAAGAAGAGCGCCGCCGTAATCGCTCCCCCATAAGACCCACTGGATATATTCGACAGGTCAGCGACTTTACTATTGAGTAGGTCGCGATAAGGTTCATGCAAGGGTAGGTTCCAGAGCGGATCGGTTGCTACTTGCATCGCTGTTTCTAACGGTTCCAATAGCGCCGACGCATTGCAAAAGAATGCGGGTAACTCAGTCCCTAAGGCGATCCGCGCCGCCCCCGTGAGGGTGGCAAAATCGACTAACAGTTCTGGCTGTTCACTGCTGGCTTCCCACAGCGCATCGGCGAGCACAAGGCGACCCTCAGCGTCTGTATTACCCACCTCAACCGTAATGCCTTTGCGCGTGGCGAGCACGTCTAACGGGCGCATAGCATTACCGGCCACACTATTCTCAACCGCTGGAATGAGTACGCGCAAACAAACTGGCACATTGAGTTTCATAATCATGGTGGCTAGCCCCAAAGCATGCGCTGCGCCTCCCATATCTTTTTTCATCATCAACATGCCTTTAGCCGGTTTGAGGTCAAGTCCACCAGAGTCAAAGCAGACGCCTTTACCCACAAGCGTGACTTTGGGAGCATCAACATCACCCCAGCGGAGGTCAATCAGGCGGGGCGACGAGGCACTCGCCTGTCCCACGGCGTAGACCATCGGATAGTTTTCGACTTCTAGCTGTTCTCCTTTGATGATGGTTAGATCGGCATCGTAGGTGACGGATAAAGTTCGGGCAGCTTCTTCAAGATTTTCTGGCCCCATGTTGTTAGCTGGGGTGTTGATCAAGTCACGGGCGAGCCAAGTGGCTTCTACCGTGGCTTCGATGTAGTCGATATCCGCAATTTCAGGGGTGACTAACTCAGCGATCGCTCTGGGTTTAGCTTGCTTGTAGCGACTAAAAGCGTATTGGCCCAACCGCCACCCTAGCGTTAGGGCAGTAGCTTCCTCTGAAGTGAGGTCACTGACTATCTCATACCGATTGGTGGGCAAAGACTGTGAAAGCAGCCCTAGCAACCACATATCCAGGTCTTTTGGGCGACCTACGAGAACTTTAGACAAGCTCTGTTGAGCTCCAGGTAACAAGCAAAATGTCCCTGGCTCCGCCTTAAATCCCATTGCTTCAATCCAATTTTTTTCTGTCTTGAAGTCGGTCTGTAACTGGTCAGCAGTCACTAGCAAAATGGGAATCGGCGTAGTAAATGACATGCGCTTGGAGATTCGAGAATTCAACTTAACAATGTTGGCATTGGCAAACTTATCAATGCTCAGGGCAAATAATGCCTCCAGACTTAGCACGGCAAAGGCGTGCCCAAAAGGCTCTGGTGATTGATGACGGTACAACCCTGCCCTGGTCAGTCTATCGCTTTTGCTTGATCTCAGGATTGTTTTGACTGATTAGAAAGCTCTGGCTCGATCGCCGCTCTGACCAACTTAGCTTCGACATTCAATTCTGCCCGTATCGAGGGTTGTGCAGAGTGATAAGGCTAAAAATTGGCTACCATTGCATAATTCTTGAAAAGCGGAAGCACGGGCATTGATCTTTCAGAGCTTAATTACCCTTTCAAGTTGTCCAAGCTCTGGGGGCCACTTCAAACGACTATCTCCTCAAAGTCTTAGCCGCTTGAGTATGCGATTGCCCTGGTTGAGTTTGGGCTCTGCGATGCTCGCTCATACAGTTGAGGCTATAGTGTTGCCAGAGTTTTAGGAGGTGGTGAGTGCGATCGCCCTCGACAGATTCGACCGCTAGCTTTCCAGATCATCGTCCTTGGTTTCGAACACTGTTTCATTGGCATGGCTCAGTGTTGCCTGCGGTAATACCGCGATCGTTGTTCTGTGCTGGCTTTGGGTTATTCATTGCCTTTTTACACCAGGCTGGAGCACCGGTTTACTTTCAGAACTTAGTCAACATTGTGCCAAGCATTGTTTTAGGGTTGCTGCTGGTGTTTCGCACCAATACCGCCTATGAGCGCTTTTGGGAAGGTCGAAAGTTGTGGGGTGAACTCGTCAACACTAGTCGCAATCTGGCTCGACAAATCTGGGTTGCGGTTCGAGAAGATACCCCGATCGACCACGAGACTAAAGTCCATCAATTACGCCTACTCGTGGCTTTTGCGATCGCCACCAAGCAACACCTGCGTCATGAGCCTTTGGGGATGAGCTTGACCGCTGTCGCCACCTCGCAGGAACTCATAAAACTCGAAAAGATGCACCATCCGCCTTTAGAAATCGCCTTCTGGACTTCCGATTATTTGCAGTCTTGCTTTAATCAGGGCCGGCTAAATGCTTATCAACTGGCTGCAATGCTGGCCCAGGTTGATATCTTAGTCAACGTGTTAGGCGGCTGTGAGCGGATTGAGAAAACCCCCATTCCGCTAGCCTACGCGATTCACCTTAAGCAACTATTGCTTCTGTACTGCCTGGCATTGCCGTTTCAAATCGTGAGTGCTCTGGGCTGGTGGACGGCGATCGCTGTCGGCCTCATCAGCTTTGCGGTATTTGGGATCGAAGCCATCGGGATTGAAATTGAAAATCCCTTTGGTCATGACGCTAATGACCTGCCCCTCGACACCATCTGCGAAACTATGCAGCGCAATATCGAAGACTTGATTACCTTGACGCCTGACAATTGTCGCTGGCAAGACGACATCTCCCCATCGACAACCATGTCTTCAACCCATTCGTAACGCCAGCAGTTGCCCACACATTACATTGTGGGGGTTGACCAACAACTGCCATAATTGCCAGGAAGTTGAGTTATCGAGTCAAAAGCGTGGTTGACCGTGAGGGACACAGTATCTTACGTCCACTAGTGGCGATCGCGGCCTTTATCGTGATTGTCGCGGGGCTTAAAGCCGCATCAGATTTGTTGGGGCCAATATTACTCTCTATATTTGTTGTCCTCGTCACGGCCCCGATCACCCAATGGTTACGAGCCCGCCGCCTGCCAGGGTGGCTGGCCAACACCCTGGTCATTTTAGGCGTCGTCGCGGTTGGGCTATTGCTGGTGCTCTTTTTAGCGGCTTCTGTGGCGCAGTTAACCAGCGCCGTGCCCGAATATCGCAATCTGATTGATACGCAATTAGCGCAGCTAGAGGCGCTGCTCGCCAGTAGAGGATTGGAAAGTGCGGATCTGCTCAATCTCGATTTTTTGCAGCCCACTCGCCTGATCCAACTGGTAGTGTCATTCCTCACTGGCCTGTTAGGCACGGTGGGCAATATCGGGCTTACCCTCTTCATTTTTATCTACATGCTGGTCGGTTCCAAGAGTTTTTCTAACAAGCTGAAAGAGGGACTTCAGCATCGTCCTCGCCTGCTAAACAAAATCCTCGGTTTTGGGCAAAGTGTCAGCCTCTATTTATTAATCAAGGGCTGGTTAGGGGCGATGGCGGCAATTGGTCAAACCTTATTGCTATTAGCTTTAGGAGTCGACTTTGCCGTGCTGTGGGGCGTCTTATCCTTTTTGTTCAACTTCATCCCCAATATTGGCTACGTGATTGCGCTGATTCCCCCGTTGCTGTTGGCGCTGCTAGATGCTGGCATTTGGGCGGCGGTGCTCGTCTTTATCGGTTATGCCTTAATCAACAACTTTTTTGACATGGTAATTGGCCCCAAATTCCTTGGCCAGGGCGATGCGTGTCAGGTTAAGCCATCGCTTCAGTAGTCAAGGGGTCGCAAATCAAGCTAGGAAAGGGGTAGCGTTTACGGCATCGAACCGATCCAATGAGTCATCGATATTCTCGCAACCCTGATCATATTCGGCGACGGA
>JBCDAJ010000245.1:0-4043 GCA_039185935.1 Cyanobacteria bacterium P01_F01_bin.56
CAGTCAAGCTCACCTCAAGGCCAAAATTCTCGACTTCATCGCCTACTTCAATCGCACCATGGCTAAGCCCTTCAAATGGAACTACACGGGCAAGCCTTTGACTTCATAATCGCTATGCTCATTTATGCCATCGAGTACTAGCCCTCTTTTGCAGGGGGCGGCGACAGCGGGGGATTCTACGGCACGCTAAACAGATACGAAAGGATAGTGATGAAGGTTCAAAGCCTGCTCAGAGAATAGATTGGGAGTTCTCATTTTGTCTGCGTTTGCCCTGTTCCACCGGCTTCGAGCTGCTCCCTTAGGGATCGCAAAAAGTGGACCTTGAACGATGAACAGCCACTCACTCGCCATCAGCCTGTTCGTCGTTAAGCAGCAACTGGAGCTTTCGTGTTAGTCGAGAGTGAAGTAGTAGCCGTATCTGAACGATCTTGTGCCAAGGTCCGCATTGCCCCGCGACGTTCGAGCATGCCACCTAGCATCGCCATGAGGGCATCTACTTTGCGCGATCGCCAGGCGTCAATGAGCGATTCTGTCTTCAAGTAGCCGTACCGACGCTGCATGGCCTCTTTGAGATAGCTGGCATGGCGCTGCTCGTCTTTTGACACGCTGAAAATACCCGCCTGAATTTTTTCCATGCCAGAAACATTATCCAAAGCTTGGGCCATGCGACGAAAGTCCCCACAGGCATCGGCTTCCAAAATGTGAGTACTCCCTAGGAATACTTGCCAGTCAATAACCTCAGCTTTCAAATCAGCTTGGCTGTAGCCTTGATAATAGGCATCTAAAAAGGGACTCTTTTGCTCTTTCTTATCGGACCGAGCAGTTTCAGCTATGGCCTCTGGAGAAACCGGCTCCTTGCCCAATTGCTTCAGGGCATTCGCAAAAATTTGCCCATGACGGCGCTCTTCGTTGGCGTGGCGGGTGAGCTGTTTTGCTAACCAGATGTCGCCCTCTGCCTGCGCGCGATCGCGCAACTTTGTCAAAAACGGCACTGAACCTGACTCGGCAAAGTAGAAACCAGCTAGTACGTGAGGGCACTGCTGAGCATCTCTGACTTGATTAGCGAGTAAGTAAGCAGTCGCACCAGCACCGACAACGTGCAGGATGGAGTTGAGAGGATTCATGGTAAAGCAATGGGGGCTCAAATATTCAAATCGGTACGCATCAACCAAACAATCTGCCGACCAAATTTTGGCCAACTGGATTAGTAGACGGCTCTGATTGCTTAGTGTAGTTAAAATTTTCAGGCTTGGCAGTAACCATGCTGACCAACAGCGTTATGGCCAACACAAAAAGCTGAAAGTAAACGAGCACAACGCTTAGAGCGCTATGAGCAAGGTCATGATTTACGACAGCAAGGCGAGCACATCCAAGACACTGCACATCATCTCGGTATGGGCAAACGCACTGTCTACACCGATCTGTTCTATGAGACGGTTCCCGAATGGCAACCCTCGATTCGACGACGCGGCAGTGACCTTAACCCTGACCCAGGCTATTGACTGGAACAGATGGCTGCAAGGACACCCACCCACCAAGCAACGGTTCACTGATATAGCGATCCGCAATCAGGTCAAGACAGTTGTAATTTCTGAAAGCAGCACACAGCAAATGTTCTGATTCCAAACTTCGTAGGGCTCTGCCCTTCCCGAAGAGTATTCAGAATTTCGCATCCTGCTATATTCAACTGCAGAGCTATCGGGGTAGCTACGACACCGTGGCCCGTTACGCTCGGCACCTCCGTCAGTACAACCTCAAAATCGGCCGTCCGCTGAGCCACTTAAAGGTCTGCCAGGGGAGTTGCGCTTAAATAACATCTCACCAACCCTGCTACCCATCCACCCTGCCACAGTCTTGTCCGGGTACTTTATTTTCAAGCCGCTCCCCAAGGGGAGAACCGGCAACTCAACATCAGACCGCTTTGCCCACGACATTGAGTGCCCGCCAGGCGGCTGGGTTGTGCCTACAGCGGGCTAAAACCCTCACCGCCGAGCGGAGCAAACGTGGGAACACCTCTGCCAACAACCGGAACTTACCGCCGCGAGGCCTCTCCCCCAAGGCCTGATTGAACTGCTCCGTCAACGGCTTCGGAGAATTGGGCTGGCTGGTTGGCGACGGCGGCTAATCTCTCGGTCAAAGCGTTTCGCGGGTGTTAGGTATAAGGATGAGCGTATTTTTCATTAACGAGGATTAACGTGAATACAGATTTTTGGCGTCAACGGTGGGAATCGAACAATATTGCTTTTCACAAAAGCGAGGCAAATCCTGCTCTGGTCAACTATTTTGAGGCGCTTGCTATAGCCAAAGACAGTCGAGTATTTGTGCCATTATCCGGCAAAACCCTAGACATTGGTTGGCTGCTTGCTCAGGGGTATCGGGTTGCGGGAGCTGAGCTGATTGAAATCGCCATTCAGCAGTTGTTTGCCGAGTTGGGCGTTACGCCCCAAATATTGGAGTTGGGTGAAGTTAAGCACTACAGCGCAGAGCATATCGACCTGTTCGTCGGTGATATTTTTCAAATTTCTAGCGAGATGCTGGGCTCGGTCGATGCCATTTATGACCGGGCGGCTTTGGTGGCTTTGCCAGCGGACGTGCGCGATCGCTATACTACCCATCTGAGGCAAATTACCGCCCAAGCACCACAGTTGCTGATCACTTATGAATACGACCAAACGTTGATGTCCGGGCCACCCTTTTCCATCAGCTCAGACGAGGTCTATCGCCACTATGGCGATCGCTACCAGATCTCTCAGATGCTGAGTCAAGAGCTGCCCGGCGGCTT
This sequence comes from Cyanobacteria bacterium P01_F01_bin.56, assembly GCA_039185935.1. Taxonomy (GTDB): domain Bacteria; phylum Cyanobacteriota; class Cyanobacteriia; order Phormidesmidales; family Phormidesmidaceae; genus Halomicronema. The sequence goes on from JBCDAJ010000245.1 coordinate 2,783, forward strand.
TAGAGGCAAATGTGCCGCCCGCGAAACCGTTTGGTTACTCCAGCGTCGTTGACGCTGATCTGCCGTTTGAACTATTGCAAAGTTAAATCAAGGCGATTCATGGAGTCGCTCAAAAATTCATGTTGAAACCGTTTAGCTGGTCAACTGCTATTGGCGCGATCGCGGCGCTCAATCGGGTATTTATGACGCATGCGACCCTGACTACACGTTTGGTCATCCCCAGCCACCCTGGCCTTCACCAAAGCTGAGCAAATACCGGCCGCCATGGCCTCCACGCTAGAGGCCGAGCGTCACACGTTTTCCTCCATCCGCTTTTGAGCCGTTCACCATGATGAACCGACGAAACTTTAAGGCCTGAGTCATGTTGACCACGAGCTTGAGTGGCTGAATACAAACACTTCTCGTGTGCCCGTCAGGTCGGGGCTCATCAAATCGAGGTGATCGACTTGAACTGTCAATTAGAAGTGATTGATCCGCTACCGTCATCCCCCTTCCATATCGGTTTACGTGCCCACCATGCACAGTTTTTGCGCATGGAGATGCAAAGCAATACTGTTTGAGGTTGGCTAACCAGGGCTACCGAAACCCGGCACAAATTGAGCCTCTACATCAAGCTCCAAAGTCCGCCTACAAGCCCCTATGACTATATCTTGCAAGCTGAGGTCTACCGCGAAAAGTGGGACCTTCTAAAAACGCGAGGACAGTCGTGGCAGATCCGCTTAAAGGCCTTTCACCTCATGCCAATAACCAAATAGTCACCCCTTATTGAGCAAAATCAATGCCGCATTAAGCCACAATTCAACCCAAGAGTGAGCTGCCCTCTTGACAGATAAATTTAGAAAAAGTATATTTAGATACAGAAAGTAAATCGTTCATCCAACCAGCAGATCTGGTCAGGACGGAAGTAAGAGAAAGCTCTCTGAAGGAACGCGCCTCTTTCACTACACGATCAACATCCTTGTTGTCATTTGGAGGCGAAATAATGAGCTTACGTTATCGTGGTGCGGAATACGAACCCAGTCAAAGTGATTTCAACTATTCTGAAGAAGTGATCGGTACTTACCGAGGTGCTCCAGTCACTCGTCGCGTCGCAACCAATGCTCCGAGTCAGAGCGTTGATGGTTTAACTTATCGTGGCGCTAAGGTTCGCTAGAACTGACGGTTACTAAATCGTTCATCCGACCAGGGTATCTGGCCAGGACGGAAGTAAGAGAAAGCTCTCTGAAGGAACGCGCCTCTTTCACTGCAAACTATTCGTTTA
>JBCDAJ010000246.1:0-3991 GCA_039185935.1 Cyanobacteria bacterium P01_F01_bin.56
CCTTGATGCGCAAAATTGCTCTCAACCTGTTCTCCCAAGAGACTTCTAATAAGGTTGGCAAGAAAGCCAAGCGGCTCAAAGCCGGATGGAATAACGACTATCTCCTCAAAGTCTTAGCCGCTTGAGTATGCGATTGCCCTGGGGTGAAAGGCTACAGCAAAAGCCAACGCTCTCGGACTAAGAGTGAACGCGCCGATGCCAAGCTGATTGCCCAGTTCTGCCGTGACCTCAAACCTGCGCCGTGGCAGCCCTCGGCAGTTAAGGTAAGCCAGTTACAAAGCGATACTCGTCGTCTGGATGACATGGAGCATATGCTCACGCAAGAGAAGAATCGTCTCCAAGTCACTCCCCAAGACTTAGAAGCCGATATCATAGCCTATATCCAGTTTCTGCAGAGGCAGGTGGCAACGGTAAAAAATGCTTGCGCGGGCCTATTCAGGCGCATGAGTCACGACAGTCCCAGCAGGCATTGCTCACCAGCATCGTGGGCGTGGAGGAGAGTACCGCAGCGCAGGTGTTAGCGGAAATCGGCGCGATTGAACACTTCACTTCCGCTCGTCAGCTTGCCGCCTTTGCTGGGCTGACGCCGCAGGAACAGACCTCAGGCACTTCGGTGCAAGGGCAAACACGGCTATGCAAAATCGGTCATCGACGACTGCGCAAAGCCCTGTTCTTTCCGGCGCTGACCGGCTGGCGGCGATGTCCTCAGGCTCGAGCTTTTGGCGAACGGCTCTCGGCGGTAGGCAAGAACAAGATGCCAGTTATTGGCGCTTTGATGCACAAACTCATTCGCGTCATCTATGGCATCCTCAAGGCCAGACAGCCTTTTGACCCGGACAAACTACTGCCTCGCACTACTTGACATGCCAAATTCAACACAGTATCTAGAACCTGAGACCTGATATCCAAAATCTTCGCCCCGTTCTCGTCTTAAACTCCAAATCTATTCTCTCAACCCCAGTTACTGCCTATGTATCAAAGAATTTTGGTTGCTTTAGGCAATGAAGAAGCGATTGATCAAAAAGTGCTAAGTGAGGCGATCGCGATCGCGGCACCTAGTCAAGGCGCCCTCAACTTGATTCACGTTCTGTTGCCACCTGAATCTGGCTACCCCAACCCGATGTATATGACCGCTGACGGTATGCATTCTGCCGTGAGTGTTGATGCCTTTCAGATTTATATCGGGCAGTGGCAAGCAGAACAACAAGCCAATCAGCAAGCCCTCGATATCCAAGTTAATCAGATCCAGCAGGAACACGGGGTTGCTACCGAATGGACCCAAGCAGTAGGGGAGCCGGGGCGGCAAATTTGCCAGGTTGCCAGGGACTGGCAGGCTGATCTGATCCTCATCGGACGCCATAACCGTTCGGGCCTATCAGAATTGTGGATCGGCAGCGTCAGCAACTATGTCATGCACCATGCAGGCTGTTCGGTGATTGTTGTGCAAGCTCCGATAAATGTGTAGCGACAACTCCGTCGAGACTCTTGTCAGGCCAAGTTCAGGGGCACGGTTGCCTAAGGTCTCAGGTTGTAGGAGAGTCGCGCTTAAATAATATCCCACCTACCCTGTTACCCATCCACCCTGCCACAATCTTGTCCGGGCACTTTATTTTCAAGCTAATCCCTAGGGTTCCAGGTTCTGGGTGACATGGACTGAAATCAAGGTTCATTTATCGCTGTCCCTTATACCCGTACACACTCATACTTCATCACACTTCCGACCGCCAACTCTCTCTGCCGCACACTGACATCATGGCCATCACCCTCGACACTATCGTTCCCTGGGGGCGCTCTTACGCCGAATATGTGGCGATGTTTAACCTTACTGAGGCTGACTTAGCAGGCCGCATTTTGGGGTGTGCCGATGGCCCAGCGGCTTTCAATGCGGTGATGACGCAACAAGGCAATTCAGTCATCTCGGTCGATCCCCTTTATGCCTTTACTGCTAAGGAGATTCGCAGTCGGATTGCGGCAACTTACGATGTGATTCTCAATCAGGTGCGGCAGAATCCGACCGATTATGTGTGGACAGCGATCGCTTCCGTGGAGGAACTCGGCCCAGTCCGGATGCAAGCGATGGAGACATTTCTCACCGACTATGAAACGGGCAAAACAGAAGGCCGCTACCGGGCCGACAGCTTACCCGATTTGCCGTTTCAACCTCAGCAGTTTGACCTTGCGTTGGTGTCTCACTTCCTATTTCTGTACAGCAAGCACCTGTCCCTAGAGTTTCATGTGCGATCGCTGCAAACCCTACTAAACGTCGCTCAAGAAGTCAGAATCTTCCCGCTGCTTACCTTGGCTAGCACCCCGTCACCCTATATAGTCGCGATTCAGGAGCACTTCACACAAGTCGGGTACACAGTCGCGATCGAGCCTGTTCAGTACGAATTTCAAAGAGGCGGCAATCAGATGATGATCATTTGCTAAGCGGCACGGAGGAACTGCTTTCAACAACAGTCCGGATAGTTTTGCTAACGAAGCCACAAGGCTTACAGGGCGATCATCCCAGTAACTGCCTATTTAGGGCTTACTGGCGGCGAAAGCAGGGATTCAGACTCAGTTCGACCGTGGAGCGGGCGCGGTCATTGCGACTGAAGGCGTCCAGCAAATCCAGTAAGCTATCGCGGCGATACGGAAAGCTGTCGTAAATCGCTTGGCGAAATTGGCGCAGCGGTTCAAGATAGTTTGACATCAGGGGTAGGGCTTAGAGTTTTCAATCCTCCACCACTTTCCTGCTCTTTTTTCATCGGGTTTGTCCAAAGCCCAGAATTTTATAACGCCTGCCTACTTATATTTAATTCCAACTGCCTACTTAGGGGCATCTGAGCGACCTAAAGTATCCAGAATAGAAAGTACCCATTTCCTGAAAACCCAGAGAGTTGTAAAGTGCGATCGCTTTGAAATTGTCAGCATCCACCCAAAGTTTGATAGCAGGATATGAGGCGTCTTCCAGGATTTTATGAATCAGAAATGCCATTAGACGGCCCGCAAAACCTTGTCTACGAAACTGAGGAAAGGTAAAGATGCCGACGACTATGGCATGGTGTAATGTTACCCCCCACTTGACCACAGCCACGATTTGTTTCTGATGCTCTAAAACCGCAATGCGCTGTTGTTGAATCAGATCATCCCAGTTTTGGTTTAAGTTACCTGCACCTCGCTCTGCCAGGTATGCTTCAGCATAAGCTTGTAGAGCGGGTTTATCTTGTGGTACAGCCCATCGTCCGGCCCCACCATCAGGCGCTTGTGTACAAACCATCACTAATGAGTCATGCTCTCGTTCTAACGAGTAATGCTGAAGCAACCCTGGACGAAGCCAATGCTTCACTTGGCTAGAAGCCTGTAGTTTGTGCGGGGGGCCCTGAGGTTGAGTGAGTTTGAATAACTGCTCGGCAGTCAGTTGATCGCTACTCTCTAGAGCTATGACCGCATTTCTAGATTGCGCCATGACAATTCCTCTGATGCTGTCCTGAATCAAGCCATCGGTTAAAGAGGTATGGGCGATCGCCATGATGGCTGGTCTTGCCTGTAGAGGAATCTGTCCCTTTAAGAAATGAGCCAGGGCATATTCTAAAGCAGGATTTTGGTGCCGATGTTTGGCCAGCCAACTGGCAGCAATTTTTATTTGAAGGAGATCAGGAAATTGGATGATCGAAGTATCATTCTGCATGAAAATTTGAGAATAGATAAATCATTCATTGGCCAACTTATGGGAGAACAAATAGCTTTAAGTTCACTCCCAGAAATACGGCTTACTATCAGGTCGCATCACCGTTCTGCGACAATCTTAATGTTAAGACTGAGTGAGATTAACTAGGTAAAAAAAGCTAATATAAACCGCGTCTAAGTTGAAAAGTGGAGTTATGTTTGGCCATCAAAACCTCATCTAACCGCTCCTTGCAAAGGAGCGAAAGCAGACTGTCATTAAGCCTCTCCTTGAGAAGGAGAGGTGCCGCAGGCGGTGAGGTCGGACAAGCGTCAAAACTCC
>JBCDAJ010000247.1:0-3922 GCA_039185935.1 Cyanobacteria bacterium P01_F01_bin.56
CGATACGGAAAACTTTCGTAAATGCCTTGGCGAAATTCGTGCAGCGTTTCAAGATGATCTGACATGAGTGGTAGAGCATGACGATTGATATCCTCTACCACTTTCCTGCTCTTCAGGTACTCTTATTGTCCAAAGTCAAGATTTACGAATCTGGGGATGCAGTCGTTCAGGAATTCGACTTAGGGGGACGTAAGACCTATTCTCAAATGGTTTCTGAGATGAATTCATGACATGCTTCAAAATACAGAAGCCGTTTAAATAGCTAAGGAGCCATAAGTTTGCGTTGTGCGCCTTAGCTAAGCAGGTGGGTTGAATCTTTTGTAGAACGAGCTTATGGTGACGAAACCCTTGCGAGTGTTGGGTTTCGTTCCTAAACCGCAACCTACATCATTTGCAATTTAATAACGCCTGCCTACTTATCGCTTTGCCAGAATGTGTTTGCAGCGGATTCTTGGTCGTGAAGCATATAGCGATCGCGAGCTGTTGTCATGGTCTATCTTCATTGGCACTAAAGGGATCGCTAGCTTTGTCAATGAGTTGCTTGAGAGTCAGGAGTATATCGACAACTTTGGTGAACACGTCTTGCCCTATCAGCGACGACGCACTTTACCGCAGCGCATTCAGGGCGAGGTAACCTTTGCCCATATGCCGTGCTACGCTGAGGACCATTTAACCCAACTCAAAGCACTCGGCTATAACTTTGAGCGTGCTTATTTATGAGCCGGGTGGCTATCTTCGCTCTTTCCAACTTTCACCCATTCGCTGGCAATGGCAAAAGCCTCCTTATGCGCCCTTGGTTAGGCGTATTGGTGCCAGTATCGCAATTTTCGGAGCGAGCGCGGTCGGGCTCATTTTGGTGGCCATTATTCTTGCCTGGTTTGGCTGGCTGAGTATTTAAGCCCAAGCCTTTGGCCGTAGTATTTTTGCCAATTTGTATTGTTCATTGTTGCTCTGTTCTACATCCTCAGGCGTTAAAGCCCCTGTGAATATGGGATAGAGCATTTTTCCTTTAAAACAAAAAGTTGGGTAGAAGCTTCCGTTCGGAAGACTTCCCCCAACTGGTGCTCAAGGAGCACACGCGAGTCTACAGGATGTTTTTATGATGGCCTTCGCTCGATAAAGTCACCATGGGGAAAAACTCAGGAAAATTCAGGTCTTTAGCGAAAAAGTTGGGGTGCTGCTCTGAAAGCTGCTATTCGTTCTGTCTCCGTTACGTGCTGAAGGGGCAACCACCACAGCGCTAACTGACGAAACGGCTTTGTTTGTCAGGTCGATGCCGGATAGGATACATCTGTTGTTGAGATTCATCCCCTTTGAATAATTCCAATCAGCAGAGATGAGTAATAAAGATTTGGTAGAAGGTGGCGTCCGTTCTGTGATGGGGGTCAAAGAAGGCTCACCTGACAAAACCGTACAGACGGATCTAGATAATCCCCAATGGGATCCACGCGCAACGCTCAATTACCTGGGAGCGACGATCGCTCAAATCAGTGTCATGACCGCGCTCCTGTGGTTAATGGATCTGGGGTTTGGTCAATTACCATTCGCCAATTGGCCGACTTGGAGTCAACCCGCGATCGCCTGTGGCTTTTTTGCCTTTATCACCCTACGTTCTCGTCTCTTTTCATTGTTGGACAACACACGCAACAGTGGGCGCTACACCTCGATTCATCGTCCTGGTTGGGCACCGCCGCCACTGGCATTTCCAATTGTGTGGATGAGTATTGCAGTTTTACGGGTCGTTTCAGCCTATTTAGTCTGGTCAACGCTTGGACAGACATTCCTCTGCTGGCCATTGGTGCTCTACATGATCCACCTCAGCTTGGGCGACACTTGGAATACGATTTTCACGGTAGAGGGACGTTTAGGTGCGGCAGTGCCAATGGTGTTTGTGGGGCCACTACTTTCTGTAGCTGTAGTCACCATGAGCTACTACCAGGTATTGCCACTAGCGGGTTGGGTCATTTTCCCTTCGGCTGTATGGCTGGCGATCGCCACCGCCCTTTGCCTCAGTCTCTGGCAGTTGAATGGTCAAGAGCCGCTGTATCCCGTCGTGGCTAAGACCACCTCAAACAGAGGGCTGTAGCCAATCAAGTTCCCAAACGAAACGAATCCCAAAACCTGGCTGGCACCATGTAAACAATCATAAATTTCTGCCAGTGAAATATTTGTTCGTAATTCCGCCTGGGATGAATGAATTCAATCGGTACATACTAAGCCCAACGGCAAACAATACAGCACTCCAAAATAAACAGGACTCTACGGATCAAGTGACCTCAACTGCTTGAGTTTTTGTCTGATTAAAATCCGAATAATTTGCTGAGCCCGTATTGACCTCCTTTGCCTACTTGGCATGAATGGTCCCAAAACCTGCCCCTATTAGCTTGATCAATAGTCAACAGCACTTTGGCGTGTTGTCTATATGTGCCCCTGTTTACACATCAATTGCGAGGCTGCTCTATTTATGAAATCCCTGTCATGGATTACGCTGTTTCCCTTACTAATTATTTTGGCTGTCTCCGGTTGTTCAAAGTCGGCAGAAACGACGAGTGGATCACCGGCTGTAGAAGATTCCCCTACAGCGGTTACTGACGCTGCAACCTCAGAAGAGGCCACGACCACAGCCGCCGACCCCGCCGCCAAACCGGCTAGCGACAGTGCCAGTTCTGCCAACACCACCACTGCTACAACCACGGTGGATTATTCCGAGGCCGACTATGCCGCTTGGACACAGCGTTATTCGTCTGAGTTTGCCTTTTATAACGCCACATCAGGGGCCGTTAATGTGCGCACTGGTCCTAGCACTCAAACTGCGATCCAGAAAACGCTCGCCCAAAACGGTTTGGCTGGCTACATCAAAACTTGCTCAGCAGACTTGGAATGGTGCCAATTTGAAGATGGGGATGGTCAGTTGGGGTGGATCTCAATGTCTCTGGTGGGTGCCGCACCAGATGGGCCGGATCCTGCTGGGAGCAATGCCGCCCAATCCTCTGGAACTCAGCCAGCCAATGCAGTTTGTGAGGTTAGAGGCGCATCCGACGAAATTCGTTTTGAGGGCGATTGCATTTTCCAGCAGGAGGGGGGAAATGGCAGTTTCTCGATTCAAGCACCGTCTGGATTAATTGATGGCAGATCGCTCATCAGTGTGTCGATCATTCAACCAGGGGTTGCGGAAGTTCGGGGACTGACGACCGATGGCATCAACTCTCGCTGGGGAGAGGCCACCCGATTAGCGTCGGATTCAGCTTGCTGGGCGGGCGAGGACTTTACTATCTGTGCTCGCTAGATTTTCGTGAACTCGGGATGTCATTGGAATGCATAAGTGCCTTGGAGGAGTACCCGTGGGATGGGGACTCCAAGTTTTGGGCGCTCTACTCTTAGTTTTTCCTCAGACAGAGAACGGGGTTGGGGAGATTGGCACCTGTGGCGAGAGACGGTCCCATGGCGAACTGAAGCTCCTTCTCTAAGGGAAAAGCCAGGATTTCAGCTTGGGCGGGCAAGGTTTTCTGAAACTTCTCAGGCTCCCACTCTCACTCGGCCACCATCCGATGTTTGGAGTTTGAGAATGGACTATTCCCAAAGACGGCGGCGGGCGGGTCCCTTTAACCGTTGATGGGTGTCTTGTAATAGTTTTGGAATGTCTAAGTTGCTGGGGCAGCGGGGCAAGCAATCACCGCAGTCAGTGCAGCGATCGCCCTGGCGTCCCGGAAACCAGTGACCGGCCTTTTCAAACATGCGGTAGCGATATTGGCCGTACTCGGTCATGTCATAGGCGATCGCGAGATTCCGCAATCGCAACACTTCGGGAATATTGATCGACTCAGGGCAGGGTAGGCAGGCATAACATTGGTGACAGTGATCGCTGCCAAGCGTTGCTTGGGCGGCGGCCTCTAGGCGCGTCATGACGGCTTGTTCTTCTGCA
>JBCDAJ010000248.1:0-3812 GCA_039185935.1 Cyanobacteria bacterium P01_F01_bin.56
AGACTGTGATCTTGTTCCGAACGTGCTTGTCGGTGTGGAAAATGTGGATATGTCAGTTGAGGTGATGGGGCAAAAACTTGACATGCCTATCTACTGTGCCCCGACAGCATTGCAACGCCTGTTTCATCATGAAGGAGAGCGGGCGGTTGCGAGAGCTGCTGCAGAATATGGCACGATGTTCGGGGTGTCTTCACTGGCGACAGTAACCGTTGAAGAAATCGCCAAGATTGCCCACACGCCGAAAATGTTTCAGTTCTACTTCCATAAAGACCGAGGCTTGAATGATGCGTTGCTTGAACGCGCCCGCGCAGCGAACTTCAATGTGTTGGCATTAACCGTTGATACGATTACTGGTGGCAATCGCGAACGGGATTTGCGGACCGGATTTACTTCGCCACCCAAATTAACCCTTGACTCTTTAGTCAGTTTTGCGACGCACCCAACATGGGCTTGGAACTTTCTCACAAAAGAAAAGTTTGACATGCCCCATTTGTCTGGCTATGTCTCGGCGGGAACGAATGTAGCCGTCTCTGTTGGCGATTACTTTTCAACGATGTTAGATCAATCCATGAATTGGCATGATGCTGAGAAACTTTGCGCCCAGTGGAACGGGCAGTTTGCACTGAAAGGGATCATGAGTGTGGAAGATGCCAAGCGGGCGGTTGATATCGGTTGTACGGGGATTATGGTTTCTAACCATGGTGGCCGTCAGCTCGATGGTTCGCGCAGTCCCTTTGATCAACTTGCAGAAATTTGCGATGCGGTTGGGGATAAGGTTGACGTCATTTGCGAAGGTGGTATTCAGCGCGGTACGCATGTGCTTAAGGCGTTATCTGTAGGAGCTAAAGCATGTTCAGGTGGGCGATTCTATCTTTATGCATTAGCCGCTGCTGGGCAAGCAGGAGTTGAGCGGGCTTTAGGCAACCTGCGCACTGAGATTGAGCGTGACATGAAATTGATGGGAGTGACCAAGCTCGATCAATTGAGTCGAGATAATCTCCGTTTTCATCACTCACGATAAAGGCCTATGTGACGTATTTTATGTTGGATTGAAGCCCAATATTCTCGGGGTTGTCATCATTTAGCTGTCAAGTCCTCTCAGCGATAGGGATACAGCCCCTTAGCCTGTATTTTGAGTGCGGGCGCGATGATGCTGATTGTTAAAGGCTTTTGGATTTAATTGATGATGCGCCCTAAGGTCGGGTTCTTCAATTTTCTGTTGCATAGAAATTGGTACAGCCAAGAAATAACAGCGAGGGCTTCGATGGACAGTCTTCAGCGAGTTTTTCTGAGATGACATGAGGCGATTCACCCAAAACTGTGGCCAGAATTACTTGACCACAACAGTTCAAACGAAGATGTAAGCATACCGCCCTAGGCAATTACACTCAATTCAGCAGAGATTTTCCATTAGAATTTAAGATCTGTCTACTTCCAGACAAGCTAAATCGTTGGGATTAATTAACTTGGAACGTCGCGAAAACGCTTCGACACAGCAGCCTCTGGCCAACAAAACGGCCCCCAACACTCCAGACGTCAAGCGCATATTGATGTTGGGCGGTACAGGTAGCATTGGGCGGGCTACGGTTACCGCCCTTGTGGCGCGTGGCCATCAGGTTGTTTGTATTGCACGACCGAAAGCGGGCAGCGGCGGCAAGTGGACCCAGGAAAAAACCAGCCGTCTTCTCCAAGGGGCCGAGGTGCTCTTTGGTGACGTCACTGATTCAAAGTTTCTATCTGAGCAGGTTTTCCAGACTCAGTCGTTTGATGCGGTGGTGTCCTGCATGGCATCACGGACGGGAGAGCCGAAAGATGCCTGGGCGATCGATTATCAGGCCCATGCGGACCTATTAACTCTGGCCAAAGCGGCCGGAGTTAACCAAATGGTGCTGTTGTCGGCGATTTGTGTACAGAAGCCGCGCCTGGTGTTTCAGCATGCCAAGCTGAAGTTTGAAAAGCAGCTGATGGAGTCAGGGTTGACCTATTCTATTGTGCGACCAACTGCGTACTTTAAATCGTTGGTAGGGCAGGTAGATCGGGTGAAAAAAGGCAAGACATTTTTACTGTTTGGGGACGGCACCCTGACCGCTTGCAAGCCGATTAGTGACCGTGATCTGGCGGAGTATATGGCGGATTGTCTCCAGGATGAGGCCCTCCAGAACAAAGTTTTGCCCATCGGTGGTCCGGGACCGGCAATCACGCTGCGAGACCAGGGAGAATATCTGTTCAAACTTCTGGGGAAGGAACCGCGATTCCAAAGTGTTCCGGCATCATTTCTGGCGCGGATCGCCACCGTTTTAGACTGGTGTGGAAAGATTATTCCACCGCTGGCCGCCAAAGCAGAGTTAGCCCGGATCGGTCATTATTATGCCACCGAATCGATGCTGGTGCTTAATCCGGAGACAGGACGTTACGATGCGGATGCGACGCCTGAAACTGGTTCGGAAACCCTACTCGACTATTGCCAGCGTCTGATGGATGGTACCGAAACCGCTGATAAGGTCGATTATGACTTGTTTGGATAAAGCAATGGCGTAATGCACCTTTTTGGCTTTCAAGACTCAGCGTTTCGAGACTCAGCATAATATTTACATCGAGGGTATGTGTCCCCGCATATGATTACCGACTAGTTGAGGATTTTGATTGATTGATGAGGCCATTCGTTGTGAATTTAGCTTCCACGTCAAAAGAGCAAATTCTGGGAAGCGTAACTTATCGCTCACTCCTGCCGCGATCGCCGACAACAAGGACAACAACACCTCAACCGCCTCCTTCCTGCCAGACAACACCAAACCCGTCCGCCCCAAAGCTAGAATGATGCAAAATTCTTGATAGCTGCCGTCATGAGCTTGCAACTCTCGATTCCCGACTCCATTCTCTAAGCCCTCCGACTCCCTGAGCAGCGGGTTCAACAAGAGTTATTGCATGAATTAGCGATCGCCCTCTATGCGCAAGACTTGCTTTCATTGGGTAAAGCCAGAGAACTTGCCCAGATGGATAAATACGAGTTACGACGAATGTGCTCAAGAACGGGAAAAGTGGCGAAGGGAAGCAGCGTTATCGCTGCCGCAACGGGCATGGTGCTGGGGCCTCCTTCATCCTCGACTACACTTACCGTGGATATCTTCCCGAGGTGAAAGAGCAAGTCAGCGAACTGGCGATGAAAGGTAGTGGCATCCGTGATACCACCCGTGTGCTGAAAATCAGCCCCACTACGGTGCCAAATAATAGTTATGTCGCTGATTATTTTAATCGTATTTGCTATTGCTTATGTTGCATGTGTCCGCAAAATACTACCGAACAGATCGCTGTTCATTTGAATTTGAACAGCTAGGCTCAGATAATCGCCTGATTGGAGAAGTTCTTGAAATTGCTAAAACTACAAACAATCTACTTGAGATTTCTTCGCTTCCTGGCGGTGCGTTTGGACACAAAAGATGGATGTCAATAATCAAAGATAGGCTGATCCTTTATGCATATTTCGTGGACGGAATCGTCGATTTTGAATTCTTCTCAACCCCAGAAACTGAAGGATGCGGCTATTGTTCGGGCGAAATGAGCCTGGATAGTTTAGAAATTGTCTTAACAAGAATTGACGACGGCTTATTTCGCCTGTCCGACCTGAAGGCTAATGTATACCAAATAGATTTTTCGCCACGTCATAGTTGACTCTAAACCGCGTCTATGTTGAAAAGTGGAGTTATGTTTGGCCATCAAAACCTCATCTAACCGCTCCTTGCAAAGGAGCGAAAGCAGACTGTCATTAAGCCTCTCCTTGAGAAGGAGAGGTGCCGCAGGCGGTGAGGTCGGAC
>JBCDAJ010000249.1:0-3702 GCA_039185935.1 Cyanobacteria bacterium P01_F01_bin.56
CGCAACGCCGACGATTTAGACCAATCATCCTCAATCTGCTCGGCGACCGTCAGCGCTTGGGTCAACACCGGCTGCGCCGCACTCGCATCCCCTAATTCCCCATAGGCTGTGGCGATGGCACGCAACGCCGACGATTTAGCCCCCTCAGACTCAATCTGCTCGGCGACCGTCAGCGCTTGGGTCAACACCGGCTGCGCCGCACTCGCATCCCCTAATTCCCCATAGGCTGTGGCGATGGCACGCAACGCCGACGATTTATACACCTCATCCTCAATCAACTCAGCGAGTGGCAGTATTTGTTGAGATAGGGTGCTATGAGCTGGGTCGATATGAAAAATGGTAAATTTAGCTACCTCGCGGATAAACCAGGACAGATTGAGGTCTTCACGCGCCACATGTTTCTGGAGAATCTTTTGTGCTTGTGCCCAGTCATTGTGCTTGGCATAGGCTAAGGCTACATGGGCTTCACGAAAGGTCGTCGCGTTATCAAGCAAACCAAACGTTTGTACCCGCACGCGCTGCAGTTGCCCCCAGGGCGTATAAAGCCACCACCCCATAAATCCACTGAAGGCAATGATTACTACTGCAATGGCACTGGCCACTCCGTAATTTCGCCGCTGGCTCAACCGCAAGAGCTGTTCTTTCTGTCGTTTCTTCGGCCCCCAAATCAGATAGGGGAGCTGTCGCTCAATTTGCCATAGTTCCAGTGGCCCAAACCAGTAGCGCGACTGGCGACCATTGCCCAACCATTCATTCACGCGCCGATCTAAGAGCTGGTTGGCCTTGTCGGCGGCTGACAGCTCTTTACCCGCCTGCTGCATCAATGCGGGAATGAGCCGTTCGTGGGCCAGTTCGTAACCGATCTCTCGTTCTTGCTCTTGCGGCGTGATGAGGCGTACATCGCCCCTAGCGAGCCAGCTCACCGCTTCCTTCACGTCTCCAGCACTCACCGTCCCTTTAAGCTCGCTTTCCAACGCGGTCACCGTGAGCACTCCAGCCCGCACCTGGCGATCCAGATCAGTCAGCGCCAGCAGCACCTTAATGGCGGATTCCCGCTGCGCTTTGGTAACCCGAGCCTGCAGCGTCTGCTCTAAGAAGCGCTGCAGCAATCCTTCCACCCCACCAAACTTCTGAAAAGCCTCCCGGTTAAAAGCCCGTAAATCCGTTGCGGTCTGCCGTTCAATCATCCAAGCTAAAATTTGCAAATCAACTGGCGAGATGCGCCCATCTTCCCGATTTGCCAGCTCCTGGTCAGCCAAGTCAACCACAAAGCGTCGATCAAACGTCAGTTCTTCCGCCCCGGCAATCACCTCCAACACCGCTGCCGCCTCTTCTGGTATAAACTTCTTTAGCTGAAAGACCTCCTGGGGTCCCAAGGCGTACCCCAGTGCCTGATGTAGATCATCCAGCTGATACACCAAATCAGAACGAATGGAAACCAAAATTTTGACCGGCAGCGGCTCATCACTGCGATACCACTGGGTGAGTCCGTCTACAAAGGGTTGCCGTTGCTCTGGCAGCTTGTAATGCACAAAAAACTGCTCAAACTGATCAAAGAGCAGCACTAATGGTTTAGTCGTCTGGTCTACCGCTGTGCTAAAGATCTGCATCAGCCGGTCAGCCGGTGCTGGCGATAAGGCATTTTCAGCCTGCCTCAATGTATGGGCTGACTCACTCGCGATAAGGTCTTCTAGAGGCAAGGCCAGCTGCTCGGCCAGGGCTTGGGCGATAGTGCGCATCGGGTCGCGGTCACTGAAGCGCACATAAATCCCCATCACATTGGCCGACTCATTGATCAGTTGAGGCCAAATCCCCGCCTGGAGAAAGGAGGTCTTGCCGCAACCCGACTCTCCCATCAAAATCCCAAAGCGAAATGTGGAATTCGTGAGGGATTCCAAACAATCGCGCAAACTCTGTGTCCGCTGCAGCTTGGCAAAAATCTCCGCATCTTCTGCACTAAAAGGGCGTAAGCCTTTAATCGCTTTGCGCTCTGCGATATCTGCCAGCGTGTTTTGCTGAGGTGCGGGCAGCGAGCGAATCGCAATGATCAGTGCACCAATGATAAGTCCCAGCTCTAACAGCACAAACCCCAGCACATACCATGCGGGGAAACCCTCCAAGGGCTTGAATAGGCCGCTCAGCAAACCGCTTGGTTGACTATCCCCAATCAAGCTAAAAAAGTTCAGCTCCGGGGGTGTAAAGAGTACATAGATTAACACCGCAGATAGCACGAGTAGTGCAAACCAGTTTTTGGTAACAATGAGTTCTGCAATCCAACGCAGAAACTTTTGGAACTCCTCAACAGCGCTTTGAAAAGACACGGTGATCCCCGAAACTCACAACGTAATCATGATTAGAACAATTCTGGCGCATCGTATCGGCTTAAACAACTTCAGCCCACAGAATCACGGTTTCGGCAACAGTAAAGTCCGCAGCCAATGCATGAGTAACCGCTGTTCTCTAAGGTAAGTTGATAAAATCGCTTCTCTTTAAGATGCTGAGCAACATCATCACCTCGCTACAGTGCAAAGGTCGATCGCTCAAACCCAATTACGGTACTTTGAGAATTACCCTTAATTGACTTAGATGACGCCAATGGATCAAGCAGTCTTACGAGCCCGCAATACTCTGGTGGGTTTGTTCATCGTGTTTTGCGTACTAGATGTAGTGCTAGTAATTTTGGTGGGGGATTTGTGGGCAATTCCTCGCATCTGCTTGAACATCGCGGTGATGGTCTTCGTGTTGCAAGGGCGAAAATGGGCGAAATGGCTTTTGATTGTGCTGTTCGGCCTCTCCGCATTTGCCTTGGTCGGGCTGCTCTTGGTTTTAGGATCGGAGCTATCAGCCATTTTGGTGGTGGGCAGTTGGCTTATGGTGGCGCTCAGCCTACTGATTCCTATCTATCTCGTGACGAATGCCAGTTTGAATCGTTATTTTGCGCAACAGCGGCAGCTGCGGCAGCGACCAGCGAATGATTCAGAGCCTTGACCCTTGCGTCTCGGCAGCTGAGCAAGTCCAATTAAAACTCTTCTGGGTGCTGGGAAACGTGCCGGGTGGCTACTGCCAAAAGCCCCCGACCCACAGACCCAGTTCGACACAAATCAAGCCTAAAGTCGCACTGCCTAACCAGTACAACAGGCCTTTTAACCATTGCCGACTGCTCAATAGCTTGACCGTATCCAAAATGTAGGTCGAAAAGGTGGTGTAAGCGCCCAAAAACCCCGTTTGAATCAAGGTTTGCCAGGTCGGGGAAAGTCCCCAAGCTGGGGCCGCTGCAGCGACAACGCCAATGATAAAAGCGCCGGTGAGGTTAACGAATAAAGTGCCATAGGGAAAGCGATCGCCGGTTCGCTGGAGCCAAAACAGCGATAGATAATAGCGACTCAGGGCACCCGCGACAGCCCCAACACTAATGGCGATCGGCGTCCAATCCATGGCCTGTTTACCTGTTTGCTAGGCGACATCAAGCTAGCCATAGAACAGTGTAATCAGGTGCGGCAGGGGTCGAGCTACGCGATCGCTATGCTGTGTGTTTGAGGAAATTGCCGTCACCCTGGCATCTATATAGCGGTTCTCACTCTGATGAGGTACAGTAGCAGCAATTTGTGAACCAGTTTTCGATATCTTTCAAAGAAACAGATTCGAAGGCTTCTTCTATGGCTTTGGCTAAGTCTGGGTAGGTTCTCGCTTCCAGTGAGCGCA
>JBCDAJ010000250.1:0-3658 GCA_039185935.1 Cyanobacteria bacterium P01_F01_bin.56
ATCAGTCTTTCAGCCTCAATGAGTAAATATACTCATTGAGCAGGTATTTTGGCCTGAATCCATATCTAGTGCTTATTCTTCTAAGAAGCCCTTGCATATGGGACTTGACTATTTCAAGAAATGCTTAACCTGTCAAGCATCGGGGAGTAGTATTCCATTCCCTATCCCCTGTTCCCTGTTCCCTATTCCCTACTCCCTATTCCCTGTTCCCTGTTCCCTGTCCCCTGTTCCCTATCCCCTATTCCCTACTTCAATCTGCTTCCAGACTGCTGCGGAGCTGCTGTTCGCGTTCGATCGCTTCAAACAACGCTTGAAAATTGCCTTCCCCAAAACCATTGGCTTGCTTAATGCCCTTAGGTGTTTGGCAAGATTGCCGCTCAATAAATTCCCAAAAGAAGGTGGGGCGATCAAATAGCGGTTGAGTAAAGGTTTGCAACAGACGGGTTTGCGGTTCGGTGGCAGGCCAATCTACCAGGATTTGCTGTTCGGCGATCGCCGCCCAATCGCCCGCATCATGCCAAAAACCTGGTCGCATTTCGAGTTGAGTGTAATAGCTCTGGGGCACTGACAAAAAGGAGACCTGCCGCTGTTTCAGTTGAGCCACGGTCTGCACCAAATCAGGCGTCTTGAGGGCCGCGTGTTGCACGCCAGCGCCGCGATGCTGAGTCAAAAACTCCTGGATTTGCGAATTGTCCGACGTGGGTTCGTTGATGGGCAAGGTCGCATCACCATCAGGATGCTGAAGCACTAAACTGCGCAGGCCCGATCGCGGCGTTTCGATGACAAATTGCTGTTCGGGAATGAAGCCAAGGCATTGTTCGTACCAGGTGGCGGCGGCAGTTAATTCACCTACGGGCACATTCAACACCGTATGGTCGATACCCAGCCAAGTCTGACGGAGTTGCCCGGCGTCCTGCCGGTTGGCAACTGGAGAGTGCGCCGCCGAGCGCTCAATCAACGTGTGTGAGAGGCCACCCCAACTGCGCACGCGACACCACCGCAATTGCCCCGCTGTGGTCTTAAGCGAACGAATCGGCTGACTCAACTTTTCTCCCAAGGTTTGCAGACGCGTGGCGATCGCATCTAAATTGCGCACCCGAAAGGCTACATCCCCCACACCCTCAGAATACCGCTGCAAAAACTGTCGCACCTCGGGTCGCCCGGACTGGGCCGACGATAGCAGGATGAGAATGCGATCGTGCTGGACGGCAAACTCGCCGAACTCTTGCCAGAATTGGTCGGGCAGGGGGCAAAAATCGAGGGTATTGATGAACCAATCTCGCCAGACCTCAGCATTGTTGACAAAGAGATGCAAATACTCAAAATCCATCCCGAATTCAGCGTCTCCTCACTTATAAAGCCTACTGTAAGCACGGAAGTCGCGGTTTGTGTGAACCAGACCGGGAGATTTAATGTGGCGGCGAAGAAATCAGAGAGTGGGGAGTTGGAGATTAGCTTGAAAAAAATACCCGAACAAGACTGTGGCAGGGTGAATGGGGCGCAGGGTGAATGGGGCGCAGGGTGAATGGGTGGCAGGGTGAATGGGGCGCAGGGTGAATGGGTGGCAGGTGAATGGGTCGCAAGGGCAATGGGATGTTATTTAAGCGCGCCCCCCTTAGGCCAAAGCGAATGGTTTTAACTCTTCGTCGAATTACCGCGTCTGTCATCCAGCTCCGGTGTCGTAGAGAACTGTGAAGCGTTTGCAGGGGCCGAACCAGGTGCCCGGCTGGGTGGGCTATAACAGAGGCGACTAGCGGTGTGGAAAGGTACAGGCGATGGAGCCAATTACCAGTGCAAGTGCGATCGTGGGTTTGATAGGAGCCATTACCGACCAGGCGATTCGAGCCGGGGGCTACGCCCACAAAGAGATTAAAGCTGCCTACACCGGCGTACAAGCCGAACAGAAAAAGCTAGCCGCTGCGCAGAACTACATCCGGCGCTATGACCAGCGCCACTGCCAGGTCAAGGTAATGCCGGGGTTAATGAAAGAACCCCTACCCTTGGACGAAATCTACACGGCAGTCAAGCTGCTGGATGACCAGAGCATCCGGTATTTTGTGGGGCTGGATGACCTGGAAGAAACCTACCGCAAAAAGGGACGACGCAGTTTTGGCCGAGGTGAGGGAGAACGCCAGGACGGTATGGCGGTTGCCAATGCCGAACAGTATCTGATGGTGCTGGGTGGGCCAGGGATTGGTAAATCCACCTTTTTGCGAAAGATTGGCCTAGAGGCGCTGAAGGCACAGTCAGACAACACGAAACAAATTCACCGTGATTGCATTCCAGTGCTGATTGAGCTGAAGGAATTGCGGGGCGAAACGGTTGATCTAAAGCAGAAGATTGCTGACGAATTTGCCACCTGCGGCTTTCCGGAAGCGGCGGCGTTTACCGAGGCGTCGCTGGCCCAAGGCAAACTGTTCGTGCTGCTGGATGGACTGGATGAAGTGCCGACCCGCAACCTGAACACAGTCATCAAACACATCGAAGATTTTGTCGATGCCCACGACCAAAATGCCTTTGTTGCCTCTTGTCGCATTGCCGCCTATCGCAGCAGCCAGGGCGCTTTCTTCCATCGCTTTACCGATGTGACGCTGGCAGAATTCGACGATGAGCAGATTGAACAGTTCGTCCGTCGCTGGTTTCGGTCACAACTCGACCAAGAAGCCGGTACCGCTGACCGCTATTGGGACCTGCTGCAAAAAGACGAACACAAAGCCACCAAAGAACTGGCCCAAACCCCACTGCTGCTGACATTTCTCTGTTTGGTGTACGACCGCGAACAAACCCTACCGGCTCAGCGCAGCACCCTGTATGGCAAAGCCCTGAATATTTTGCTGTCAGAATGGGCGGCCCAAAAGCGCTTAGAACAAGACCCCATCTACGAAGGCTTTCATCCCGACTTGGAAAAGGTGCTGCTGGCAGAGATTGCCTACGACAGCTTCAAGAATGATCAACTGTTCTTTTCCAAAGATGACCTGACTCGTCGCATCAGCGCGTTTTTGGCCGATACGTTAGATGCCCCGAAGCATTTGGATGGAGCAAAGGTGTTACAGGCGATCGAGAAACAGCAGGGTATCCTCGTTGAACGCGCCACCGACATTTACTCCTTCTCTCATCTCACATTGCAGGAATATCTCACTGCCTTTCACATCGTTGAGGAGCGATTAGAAGAGGTCCTGGTTAAGCAATATCTAATCGACAAGCGTTGGCGCGAGGTGTTCTTGCTGGTCGCAGGATTATGTATCAATCGAGCGATTCAAATATTAGGCTTAATTGAGCAAGAATCAAAAGCTTGTCTGGAAAACTATCGCAAATTATACAAATTGATTTGCTGGAGTAAGACTTGCATAGACACGTCTCAAGGAGAGTATTCACCCGTAGTAAAAAGAGCAGCAGCAATTGCCATCGTCAGCGACATTGCCAGCACTATTGCCAGTAACCGAGATTCCACTATCACTAACGATATTGCAAGTAATATCGCAGATGTCAGAGACATCGCTATTGCCTTCACCATTGATATTGCTATCGCCAACGACCTCACCAGGGCCAAAGCAATCGCTATAGCCAGAGCTGTTAGTAGAGCTAGAGCGATTGCCAGAGCCAGAGCAAATACTGGTGATAAAGCTATTGCGATTGATATTGACTTTGCCATTGCGAT
>JBCDAJ010000251.1:0-3595 GCA_039185935.1 Cyanobacteria bacterium P01_F01_bin.56
GATGGGCGTTTGGCAGACTTCTTCGGCTTCAATGACGGACCAAAGCCGTCGCTCGAAGGCGGTTTAGAGGAGTTCTGCGAGTGCTGATTCAGGCGCTCTTCGAGTTGTCGGATCCGCTCGTCTTGTTGCTGCAAACGCTCACTCAGCACCAGCACCAAAGCCTGGATACTCGCAGGTGTGGCCTCCCAATCGGCTTTTGGAACCTTGATGCCAGCAAGTTCAATTTCTTCGCTCATCCTCACAACTTAGCGAAGCTCGACCGCTTCATTCCCTAAGATTTCTTTTTCTTTCTGGGACGGTTACATCGAGGAAAAATCATGACCCCCCAGCCGGATTGCAAGTCAGGCACTGCGATATGTCGTGCTGGCCTCACTATCCTTGTGACCGCTGGATTCATGCTTGGCGGTTCCGCTTCTGCCGTTGCCCAAACGGTCACGTCTGATGGCACTACCGGCACAGTCGTCAATGGCGCAGGGCCGTTTGTGATTACCGGCGGCAATCAACAGCTTCAGACCCTTTTCCACAGTTTTGGGGAGTTTTCCCCCGGCAATGCCAGCGTTTTGTTCCAACTGGATGGCGTTCAGAGTGCTGTTGAGCTGGTGGTGGGGCGAGTGACAGGGGCCAATGCCTCTTTCATCAATGGTCAGCTACAGCTCACCGGCGGCAACTCGCCTGACCTGTTTCTAATGAATCCCAACGGTATTTCCTTTGGGCCAGATGCCCAACTGTTGCTACCCAGTTCGTTTTTAGCCACCACCGCCGAATCGCTGCTGTTTGATGACGGTTTAGAGTTTAGTGCTACGAATCCTGAAGTCGCCCCTACCTTGCTGACGATCAATACTCCGCTTGGTTTGCAAATGGGCGGTAATTCCGGGACCATCACTGTCCAAGGAACTGGTCATATAATGACCGAGGCAATGACCGAGTCGACCTCTCTGAATCGAACCGGTAACCCCAGTGGTTTACAGGTCGGGAACAACTACACGCTAGCGCTCATTGGCGGAGATGTGAGTTTTACCGGGGGTGTCGCCTCTGTTAACAGCGGTGGGCATTTGGAAATCGGCAGTGTTCGCGGTGGCCAAGTTCGCCTAAATGCGGTTGGGCAAGGGTGGGTAGGCGATTATTCAGAGAGCGCACAATTTGGCGACATTCGCTTGGTGCAACAATCGTTGCTAGATGCCAGTGGCAGCAATGGGTCGATCCAGTTGCAGGGAAGAAACATCAATTTTGTAGAGGGTTCTGGTGCCCTGATCCAACCCTTCGGCGCTCAATCTGCTGGAGGCATTACCGTTAATGCAACTGGTGCAGTGACCTTATCTGGCAATACGACTGATGGCCGCTTGGGCAGCTTCATTACTACTGAAAACTTAGGCATAGGACAGATCGGTGATATTACGGTCTCGGCTGCCCAGTTATCGCTGCAAAACGGTGCTTGGATTTCTAGTCGAACTCTTACATCAGCGAATAGTAGCGATATTGCCATTAACGTTTCAGATACCACCTACTTGGAAGGATTTGCTCCTGCCAGTGGTCAAAGTTCCTCCATTGCAACCCTCGCTACATTTGGTACCGGTAGTGCCGGCGACATCACAATATCAACCGGCAATTTGAGGCTCTTGAACGCCGGCTTTGTTAACTCGGTAACGCTAACAACGGGGCAAACAGGGAATATTCAAATCAACACAACAGACCTCATCGAAATTTCTGGCAATAATCCCTTTACTTTTTCTCCCAGCGGCGTCAGCACGGTGACTATTGGCCCTGGAAATGCCCAGGATACGCTGGTAAATACAGATAGATTAATTGTTCAAAATGGCGGATTTCTGGGATCGAACACTCTTTCTACAGGGGCCGCCGGGAGTGTTACGGTCAATGCTTCAGACTCTGTTGAGGTTCGAGGGCGCGCCGCGGGCTCTATTCTAGTCAGCCGCATTGCTTCCGCTTCTGAAATCATTGACACGACAACACAGGCTATTTTTGGATTACCGGCAGTGCCCAATGGCAGTTCTGGTTCAGTTACGATCAACACAAGCGTGCTAGAGGTTGCTGATGGCGCGACTATCACTACCCGAAACGATGGTCCTGGGACGGCGGGTGATGTTCGGGTAAACGCTGACTCTACTTTTCTCAATACCCAAGGGAGTCTCAGCGCCATAGCGGCTTCAGGGGAAGGTGGCAACATTCAAGTGCAAGGGAATGCCTTGGTTTTGCGTAATAACAGTCTCATTAGTGCGACAGCAGGCGGCACGGGTGACGGCGGTAATGTGAACCTTAATGTCCCTGTGATCGCGGGGTTTGAAAATAGTGATGTTGTCGCTAATGCCAGATTAGGCAACGGCGGCAATATCAACATTACGACTCAAGGCATCTTTGGTTTAGAGTTTCGAGAAACTTTGACCCCTGGCAATGACATTACGGCCAGTTCTCAATTTGGGGTAAATGGTACGGTTACAGTCGACTCTCCAGAAATTGACCCCGATTCTGGAATTGTGGAGTTGCCTTCGGAGTTGGTGGATGCCAGCGATCAGATTGTGGCGGGCTGTGCCGATACCAACGAGAACAGCTTTGTGGCGACGGGGCGGGGTGGCATGCCCCCAACGCCAGAAGATGCGTTGAACAACCCGATTTGGCATGATGTGCGGGATTTGTCCGCTTTTGCCGAGCAAGGGGAAACCGTCGCGACACCACCCGTTTCTGCGGCTGGCGATGATAAGGTTACCGAAATTACCGGCTGGCTAGTCAATGAAGCCGGAGAAGTTGAGCTAGTCGCAGCGACTACAGAGGGGGCAGTGGCGATCGCCTATGGCACCTGTGCAAGTGCAGACTCCTAATCTGAAATCCGGTTGATCACTACTAGTGAACTCAGCTACTCACGAGCTTGGCGGCTGAGAACCATGCTAGGCAAAGGGCTGAGCGCTCTCATTGCGCTCTCATTTCGTATGCGTTTGCCCTGAGATGTTAGTCACTTTTGGACGCCTCTGGACGTAAAAGTGGTAGGCAATTGGTAGGAAATGAAAACTATGCAGATGCTCGTTGCAGTTCATCCCGCCCAAAGCAGCGAGTCAGATTAGGGCTTTGTCAAGGTCGAAAATGATGACGGTAGGCTGAGACTGCGCTTTACCTTTGAGGGTAAGCGCCATTCATTAGCGGTTGGGCTACCCGATTCCAAAATCAACCGACTTGTAGCTCACCAAAAAGCAACCCAGATTGAACTGGATATTGCTTCTGGCAACTTTGACCGGACGTTGAAGAAGTACAAGTCGGCACTGGTTTCTTAAGAGGTGATGCGATGAACCCCCTGCGTCGTCAAGAGTTCATCGGTTGAGAGCACACGATTGCAGTATCCCATCGCCATGGCGGGTGTCGTCTTTTTGCCAAGCTCCCACTGGGGGCGTCCCCAGTTGTGAATCAGGCGCTGGACATCTAAGACTCGTTGTCATGCTTCCACCCGTTTGGCGATGCGTGTCAGGTTAAGCCATCGCTTCAGTAGTCAAGGGGTCGCAAATCAAGCTAGGAAAGGGGTAGCGTTTACGGCATCGAACCGATCCAATGAGTCATCGATATTCTCGCAACCCTGATCATATTCGGCGACGGA
>JBCDAJ010000252.1:0-3512 GCA_039185935.1 Cyanobacteria bacterium P01_F01_bin.56
AGCAGCCCCGGAAAACCGCGACCTTGGAGTCATCAAGGCAATTCGTAAACCCCCCAAGCGCCTCGACTTTTCACCCTATGTCAAGTCGCTTCCAGGGACATCTTGACATCATGCCTCGGACACTAACTTGTCACCCATCGCGCTGATGTTAAGGCTCTACTGGGGAAACTCCTGTTTTAGAGAATGCCAATCAGGGCAAACTATCTATAATTTTGGACCCATAGATGCCAACTCCCGCTAGCCCGCTCAGCTTCAACTGCCATCAGTGATGGATAAGGAACTGCTCTTGGCTCGACTGATGGGCATCGCTGCGTTAGCGAACCAAAGCAAGATAAGCTCTGTATTATACGAGTTTTATGCCGCTTTTTGCTAAGCGTTAGAACAGTATTCTCACAGCTGACAGTGACCTGAAGGGCACAAAACTCGTAGGACAATGCCTATGGAACTTCGGAGTGAGCCTTTGACAGAGCAGAAGATTCAATCGGCATCGGTCCCTGCCACGATCTCGCGGCAAGAGCTGCGAGAACTTGTGCGATCGCAACTAGAAATGCTCTTAGAACAGCAAAACTTGCCAGGGGCGAAAGCGCTTTTAGTGCCTGTGCAGCCCGTAGATATTGCCGAAGCCATTGAAGGGTTGCCAGAGACCATGCAGGCCATTGGCTTTCGATTATTGTCTAAGGATGAGGCGATCGAAGTTTATGAAAATCTGGACTCTAGCGTTCAGCAAACGCTGGTTGAAGACTTTAAACGCCAAGATGTATTAGATATTGTTGACAAAATGTCGCCGGATGATCGCGCCCGGCTATTTGATGAACTGCCGGCCAAAGTCGTCCGTCGCCTCCTAAGCCAAATGAGTTCCCAAGAAAGGCAAGCTACCGCCCTACTGTTAGGGTATGAAGCCGATACTGCCGGGCGCATTATGACCCCGGAATACATTGCCCTGAAGGAAACCTGGAGTATTTCGCGGGCTTTAGAACATATCCGCAATCAGGCGGAGATGAGCGAAACTGTCTACTACCTTTTTGTGACTGACGCGGCGCGGCGACTGACCGGCATTCTTTCATTGCGACATCTGGTGATGGGCCAACCCGAGCAAACCATCGGCGACATTATGACCCGTGAGGTCGTCTCTGTACAGACCGACACCGACCAAGAAGAAGTCGCCCAGCTGATCCAGCGATACGACTTTTTGGCTGTGCCCGTGGTGGATACGGAACAGCGGCTTGTCGGTATTGTCACGGTTGATGATGTTATTGACATTCTGGAAGAAGAGGCAACCGAGGATATCTATGCTTTGGGTGGTGTTCAGTCAGGGGGGGACAACTACTTTCAAACCAATCTGCTGGTGGTGGCACGCAAGCGAGTAGTTTGGTTGTCGATCCTGTTACTGACCAATACCGTCACTACCTGGGTCATTCGTAGCCAGGAGGCCATCTTAGAACAGGTTGTCGTGCTAGCAGCCTTCATTCCTCTCTTGATTGGCACAGGGGGAAATGTCGGGGCGCAATCTTCCACCGTGGTCATTCGCGGCATTAACACACAAGAAATTGCCAACCGCAGCGCCTTTGCGGTGATTCGTCGGGAAGCGATCGCGGGCGCATTTTTAGGCATCATGCTGGGGATAGTCGTAACTGGCTGGGCCTTTATTTTGCAAGGCAGCTTACCCGTCTCAATTACCGTAGGCATCAGCTTAGTGGCGATCGCTATTTTGGCCTCAACCGCTGGCGCCGCCCTCCCGTTTCTATTTAGCAGTATTGGGTTTGACCCAGCCTTGATGTCAGCCCCCTTCATTACAACGGTGGTTGATGTTTTAGGCGTCTTGATCTACCTCAATCTGGCCCGTTATATTATCAACCTTTAATCGCTGCGATCGATGTAGTCGTGATGAAACACATTTCCGACTGGCAGAGCCACCAACGCATTCAACACGTTTAATACCGATCCCCTAAATTCCAGCTACACATCTTTACCCCTCTCCCCCCTTGCTCCCATAGCTTTTAACTCCAATCTGTAGCGATATGGCAATCCGCGGTTAGGTTCAAATGCCTGGAAAAGCCAGAGCCTCTATCCTGCAGTGGTTTCATTTGTGAACTGTGAACTTTGAATTTCGCACTTTGCGATATCTGGAAAACCATTACCGGACGGGGACCTTTTCCGCAAACAGCACCCAGAATCCAAAACAGGAATGTCTCTGTACCGATATTTGCCACTGCCCATGCCCAGCACGACAACTTAAGTCTGTGTTATCTGGGATACATTTTTCGCTAAAATTAGATGCCGTCCCAAAGGGTTGCGGACTTTCAACGAGTCATCCAAGACACATTATTTGAGACGAAAGTTTACACTAGATGCTATGAAGAGTTTTGAGAGCTACTCCTTAACTGGTTAGTCCCAAACTCTTCTCATATGATGATTTATTAGCGGTCTTCCCACATTGGCTAAGTTGCCTGTGCTTCAAAAACTCAAGCAGGACGTCAAAAATGACCTCATTGCCGGTCTTTTAGTAGTCATCCCTTTGGCGACCACGATTTGGTTGACAATTACTGTTGCCTTTTGGGTCGTTCGATTTCTGACGCGGTTTCCTAAACAGCTCAATCCCTTCACCGGTTTACCGCCACTACTCGGAGACTTGCTTAATCTCTCGATCGGGCTCGCAGTGCCACTGCTAGGGATTTTACTCATCGGGCTGATGGCCCGCAATATTGCTGGGCGCTGGCTGCTTGACTTGGGTGAACGAGTCGTACAATCGATTCCGCTAGCGGGGTCAGTCTACAAAACCCTGCAGCAGTTATTGCAAACTGTTTTTCAAGATTCTAAAAGTCGGTTTCGTCGCGTCATTTTGCTGGAATATCCACGCCGGGGCCTATGGGCCGTTGCCTTTGTGACGGGTACCGTTGTCACCTCTGAACCCAACATGGCGACCCCCATGATTAGCGTCTTTATTCCCACGACCCCTAACCCGACAAGCGGTTGGTATGCAGTCGTTCCTGAGTCTGATGTGATTAACCTTTCGATTTCGATTGAAGATGCCTTCAAGGTGCTGCTCTCAGGGGGAATCGTTGGTCCTAACTTGGCAGAGTCAATCCCCCCTGAGCGGTTGTTAAATGCCGCAAATGAAGCAAGTGAGTTACCTCGCCCACTGATCAATCTTAATCAGCCCATTTTGGAGCAATAGCACTTATGGAGCTTACGTGAAAGCCCTATCAATTTCCTCCATCTGGAGGATGCCGAATCTGATGGTGTAGATTTTGGGGTGCGGGCGCCAAAGTCAGATTCAACTGCGTAAGTCTTGACTTAGACGACTGAAGTTTGGCCGCCTCTAACTGCAAAATTTCTTGATAGATAAAGAGTCAGCTCCCATGCGCCTAACTACTAGTAGTCTGTCAGGCTTGATTTGCGGGATAGGCCTGTCCGATGCTAGAGCCGTTGAGTCATGAGCGAGACCCATGCCCGCGAAAAAGTATATCGTTTCTCTGAGCCTGGAAGAACGTAACGACTTAGAGCACTTAGTC
>JBCDAJ010000253.1:0-3425 GCA_039185935.1 Cyanobacteria bacterium P01_F01_bin.56
GAGTCAAGCTCATCTCAAGAAGAAGATTCTGGCCTTTGTCGACTATTTCAATCGCACCATGGCCAAGCCTTTTAAGTGGAATTACACGGGCAAACCACTCACCTCATGAATAGTTCCTTTATTTCTGCCGTCAGGTACTAGGGCCTGTTCCCTTGAACCTTCACCTGAACCGCTAGTGTGCTCGCTCTACTTGCGGCATCTCAGCATCAGCCATCGGCCATGATCGGGCTAGAAGACGGGCGACTCGATGATTTGGTTTCTGTACTGGTTGCGATGGGGAGCGATCGCCGCCGCTCGGCCATAAGTTTAGGTCGCAAATAGAGATTTTCAAGGAGCACAGCGCCGCCAGCGATCCAAGGGGGGACGACGAGCGCTCCAATGATGCCTAAAACCTGGGTTCCCCCCAGTACGGCCAACAATTGATACAGCGGGTGAACGCCAACCGATGTGCCAACCAGCAGGGGGTCAAGGACGTAGGTTTCTAAATTTTGAATCACTATGTAGAGCATCAGCACCCAGAGGATGGTCCAACCGCCTTGGGAAATCGCTGCCACCAAGGCCGGAATCGCCCCCAAAATCGGCCCTAGAAATGGAATGAGATTCGTAAATCCGGAGATGGCTCCTAACCCGAGGGCAAAGTCAGATAGTCCCAAAATGCTCAGGCTCACAGTCGTGGCCACCGCCAAAATCGTTGAAACGATTAGCCGACCGCGAATATAGCTGCCAATGCGGTTACTCATCGGTCCGACCTGAGCCGCCAAGCGATCATCCCAGGGTTGAGGCAGCAACCGTACCAGGTTTTTCACAAGGGTGCGACTGTCGGCCAACATATATCCCGATAAAAATAGCGCCAAAATCACGCTAAAAAAGCCGCCTAAAATTCCTGTTGTCAGTCCATAGGAGCGCACTAAAAGTTGCTGACTAGAGCGAATCACCCAACGCGTGAGGCCCTGTACATCGACAAATCGATCAACTAGCGCACTGGCAAAATCAGGTCGTTCATCATTCAATGACACGATCCACGACTCGGCATAGTCAAGCACCTGTTTGATAGATACAGGAATTTGGCGAATCAAGCGCTGAATTTGTTCTACTACGGTCGGGCCGACCCAAAAGGCCACCCCTGTAATAATGGCGGCGATCGCTAAATAGGTAAGCACCACACCGAGCCAGCGGGGTATGCGATATCGCTCGGCCCAATCGACTACGGGCGCGATCGAAGCGGCTAAGACGATCGCGATCATCACCAACAAAAACAGGCTACGCAGTTGCCACAGCAAAGCCAGCAAGGGTACTGACAACACCAGTAGCACCACACTGCTGAGAGAGACTGAAATGCGCTGTTCATCTGAAGCCATGCAAAACCAGTCCTTCTAAAGAGGCGTAGAGAAGCGAGGATCTTCAACCATCTATAACAGATCTCAGCTCACAGGATGGGCTTTTGACTAATGCGATTAGCGTGTTAGTGGTCTGGCTTACCTACTCGTGTAATGTGCTGCCGCCAGTAGCCTCTGCATCAATGGCATTAGCGCATCCACCTAGGACTGCTGCAAAAGCCCCCTTTTAATGGCTAAATTTTGGGGCTGTGGGGGGATGTACAGCCAAGTGCAGAAACTAGAGTACCCTTTGGGAAGGGCAGAGCTCTACAGAGTTTAGAGTTGAACCCCTTTGCAGATTAGGGTTTGAGCTATCTTAAATGGTCTGAACTCAATGGGGCCTACTGTAAAATCTGATTTTTCCAAGATTGGGGATTCAGGGGCCAAAATCAGATGCAACTGTGTGAGTCTTGCAACAAATTCAAGCTTGGCCAGGTGGCGAAGGTCGGCACTCGGTGTGGCAATTTTAAGTTTGACTGAGCGCATCCTAACGTTTGTTGGTTAGTCTTGCTCATGGGTCAGATGCTCGTCCTAAACGCGTTGTATTCAATGACAAATCTGGGATGTGCTCGGTTTGAAAGTTATTGGCGGAAAAACCTGAGGGCACCAGATGTGTGGCGCTACGTTCACTAGCTCAACGAGAGTTAGCGTTCTAGCGTGTGCAAGAGTGTGAGAGGCTATTACCAAGCTAGGCTGTGGCCAGAATCAACAACTTCAAGAGTTCTTTATAGAAATGTGAGATTTGCTTAAAGAGTTCTTGAAGGTGAAGTAACAAAGCTGACGGGTTTCACCTTTGGTCGTTTAATAGGCATGCTACATTAAGCAAAATTACTCATTGTATCTTCACCAATTTTTATTCGTAATCGCAACTTAGGAGATGAAATACGGCATGGAAAATCGTGGCGTTACCGTTTGGCTAACAGGATTGAGCGGAGCAGGTAAAAGTACTATTACAGACGCATTAACTCAGCGCTTGCTTGAGCGCAAGTGCAAGCTAGAAGTGCTTGACGGCGATATTGTCCGGACCAACTTAACTAAAGGCTTAGGCTTTAGCAAAGAAGACCGCGACATTAATGTCCGTCGTATCGGGTTTGTCTCGCATCTGCTTACGCGCAATGGCGTGATTGTTTTGGTGTCAGCCATTTCTCCCTACCGGGCAGTGCGAGAAGAAGTGCGGGAAATGATTGGCGACTTTATGGAAGTGTATGTGAGCGCTCCCTTGGAAGTTTGCGAGTCGCGAGATGTTAAGGGCCTTTATAAGAAGGCGCGGGCCGGCGAAATCAAGCAGTTCACTGGCATTGATGACCCCTATGAGCCGCCAGCTAATCCCGAGGTTAACTGCGAAACCCATAGGGAATCGCTCGATGAAAGCGTTGATAAGGTCATCGCCAAGCTCGAAGAGATGGGTTATTTACCCGCAGCCGTAGCGGCTTAGAGCTGAAGACAATGAGGGCGATCGCCCTCGATAGAATCGGCAGGCTCACTCCAAAAGGGGAGAGCCTGCTTCTGTTTTGGCAGGGTTAGGGAATATCTGATTGCCCGAGACTGCTCAGAATTTTGTGTAAGCGGTCTAGAATCCCGATAACTGAGGAGACCGCATCCCGCCGCATAAGAAACCAGCCCCGAATTGTGCCGATGAGTGGCTAGACGAGCTGTTGTCGGACGGTCGCCCAGAAGCGCTTCTGGGCAAGTCCGGCTGATTGAAATAGCTCACCAAACGCTTATTAGAGCGGGCGTTAGCGGGGGACCTGAACCATCCTCCCAAACCGAACGATGCGTCAAAAGAATCGTTGCCGCAGAACAGCCGCAATGGTCACTCGCCCAAGGCAACTTTGAACCGGTGTTGGTACCGAAACACCAAAGACGACTCAGCGGTCTGGATGACAAGATTCTGGTACTCTATGCGCGAGCTTAACGGGTGACAAGCCAATTAGAAGGCTTGCTGTATCAGGGATAGAGCCTGAAGACCGCGCCGAAAAAAGCATCGTTTATGGGGCTTGAGAGCCATCAGTTGGAAGGCCCAATGCTGCCAAAGTTTCATGCTATAAA
>JBCDAJ010000254.1:0-3402 GCA_039185935.1 Cyanobacteria bacterium P01_F01_bin.56
GACGTAGCCGTCGCAGTTCAGTCGACTTTCCACCCCCGCGATGCCCCGTATAAAGCTGGCAAGTTGGCTGATTTGACCGAATAATATTGCGCCCGACTTCGTTCACAATGTTTTCGTCACCGCGCACTTCGTGGCATTTCACATAAAACGGGTCGTCTGGTTCTAGCGGACGCTTGGGGTCAAAAGCGTTATAAATCTGGGTCAGCAGTTCTTCACTCACAGCCGCACCGTTTAGCCACAGTTACGAAACATTCTTTGCAGGGTTACTGCAATTTTAGGAGATGTGCGGCAAAGGCAAAAAAGAGTTCAAATTCAATCGCTTTTTGGATTAAGTCTATGAAATTTGTTGTCTGCATTAGCAACCAAGACTATCCCGCTGCCCTCGAAGTCCGAAAGCTTTATCAAGTGCTAGAAGACACCCCTGCCCAGCAACGTCAAATGCTCCGTATTATCGATGAATCTGGCGAAGACTACCTTTATCCCGCCAGCTATTTTGCCGAAATTGAACTTCCTGAAAGTCTTCAACAGGTATTTGCCGCAGTCAGTTGAACTACGTCCAATCAGTTGAACTACGTCCAATCAGTTGAACTACGTCCAAGTTGAAAACTGGAGTTATGTTTGGCCCTCAAAACCTCACCTAACCTCTCCTTCTCAAGGAGAGGAACCAGAGTCCAGTTGAGCCTCTCCTTGAGAAGGAGAGGTGCCGCAGGCGGTGAGGTTGCCCCCAATGCCAAAACTCCACTTCTGAATTTGGATGAGTTTTAACATCGACTTCAATGCTGTGGCTTTATTCGGCGATCGCGGGCCGATCGCAATTTTTGAAATAGGTGTGCTCTAGCTGGGCGGCAACTGCCAGCACCGTCTCATCGGCAGCGGGGCGACCAATCAGTTGCACCCCCAGCG
Organism: Cyanobacteria bacterium P01_F01_bin.56; assembly: GCA_039185935.1. Lineage (GTDB taxonomy): Bacteria > Cyanobacteriota > Cyanobacteriia > Phormidesmidales > Phormidesmidaceae > Halomicronema. Next base: position 904 of record JBCDAJ010000254.1, read on the forward strand.
GTAATCCCGAATCTGTGAAGCCGGTGGGGATGGCGATCGCCGGTTGACCGCTAGCGTTGAACGGGGGACAGGGGGCAATCCATTTGATAATGTTGTCCAAAATCTGACGACAGCGTAGCGACTGCCACTCCCCGACGCGGATAGCAGGCTGCATGTATACCGGCGCGAGAATCACGTCGTAATCCTGAAATTGCGTGACGATTTTGCGCGACACCACCTGCAGTTTGGTCACGGCCCGCAGATATTGACCACTGCGAATCTGACAGGCGCGCCACCACAGCCAGCGATTCATCTTTTCCAACACAAAGAAGGGAATCTTTGCTTCGGCGATGACACATTGCCAGGCAGTGGTAAACGGTTCGATCAATTCGGACAAATCGGGGGGCGGCAAGGATTCCACCTGATGTCCCAGAGACGCTAACTGTTGGGCGGTATCGAGGACGGCTTGCTTACAGTCATCATCCGCTTCACCAATGGGGGCCACGCCCGTGATCACGCCCACCTTGAGCTTGGGCGGCTCGACTTGGGTGGCAGCTAAAAAGCTCGTCTCTGGCGGGGGCAGCCAGTAGGGGTCGCCAGCAACATACCCTGCCAGAACGTCTAAAAAGGCAGCCGTATCAGCTACCGTACGCCCCAGTGGCCCATTCGTGGCGAGTCCGTGCATGCGCTCGCCTACTGGCGCAAAGCTGACCCGGCCCCGCGAGGGCTTCATGCCCACTAAGCCACAACAAAACGCCGGTCCCCGCAGCGAGCCCCCCCCATCTGACCCCTGCGCGATCGCGCACAACCCGCCTGCTAGGGCTGATGCGCCCCCGCCGGTAGACCCGCCCGCCGTGTGAGCCAAATTCCACGGGTTGCGGGTCGGCAAAAAGCCCGGTGGCTCAGTGTAGGGAAACGACCCCAGTTGCGCCGTGGCCGTCTTGCCTAAAATGACAAATCCGGCTGCGCGCAGCCGGGGAATCAGGCCGTCATCGGTTTCGGCAACGCGGTCTTTCGCAGCGGCAAGGCCATAAGAACACGGCACTCCCGCAATGGGATTCAAATCTTTGACCGATAACGGCACACCAAAAAACGGCGGCAGATCAGCGGGGTCCGTCGTGGCGAGGTGCTCCGTTTTTTGTTGGGCATCGGCGATCGCCGCCTCGGTCATGACCGTAAAATAGCTGCCCAATACCGGATTTAAGCGCTCAATACGCTCTAAATACAGTTCGGTCAACTCCAGCGGCGAGAGGGTTTTGTGGCGAATTAAATGCGCTTGCTCTAAGGCTGGGGTAAATGCCAGGGCGGTTTTGTCCATGAACTCTCGTGGAACCTGCGTAGGTAAGCATATCGCGAATATTTTCGATGTCTGTTAATGCGAGAGACAGTATCGCAATTGGATTGCCGAAGGCTAGACGGGGCGATCGCCCCTGATTGCCACACCAGAGCTACAGCTGAAATACAACTCCTTATTAGGATTTACGCAATTGACGCCGTTCATCCCTGAGTTAGGGCAAGCGGCATCAATGTTAATTAGCAAAGTGGGCATCAATCAGCGATAGGCAACTGCGAACGGTGCGCTCTTCTTGTGGATCGATGCGGTGTAAATAGTTAATACGGTGGGTTACCGAGTACTCTACTTCCTGAATTTCTTGACGCAGGGCGGCGACTCGATTCTCGGGATTTGCCTGGGTCGCCACCGCCGCTATCTCGGCTTCCAATGCGGCTTGTTCAGCCTCTTGTAAGCGCTGGGCGGCGACGATCTGAGCTGACGTTCCTCCCACCTTGACCACACAATAAATTTCCATCAGCCGCTGATAGTCCGCCAAGCACTCTGCCGCACCGTTGTCAGCCAACAACTGCTGAATCAATTCTGGAGTTAGCGATCGCTGCACGTCACACAAAATCCTTTGAGATTAGATGAGAATGCCCGCAAGTGGCTTTAGTATCCCATTGGAGTAATCGTTAACACCATTTTGTCATGGCCATAATGACGAATGCTATTCGCTTTCTAATGGTCAGGGCCAATCAGAAATGGGCGTGGAGTCGCTGTCAGCGATCGCCCAAGACGAGACCCGATCCAATGTCTTCTGAAAAAAGAATATTTGAAGCCGTGCCTTTACGTTGCCAACAGCCCGACAGTTCAGCCGACAGTCAACGCATAAGAGCCTGGGCGGCAAAGGCGTTTACTCAGGACTTACGCAGTCGAATCCGACTTTGGCCCCTGTATCCCCAAATCTGGGGAAATCGGATTCAACATCCCCCAGATTTGCTATCCCTTACACAAAAGTCGTCCTATTGCTGGCATCGCAATCGTTTCACGACCAGCTTGGAACGCTCGATAACTGCGTCAATTGACTCGAACCGCCGCAAAAGCTTGCCTAAGTTCCCACAGATAACCTGATCTGCGAGGTCCAGGACGGCAGTTCGTCCTGGTCGTAGGCCGCAGGACGCGCGAAGCCGGGGGTCTGGGGGCAAAACGAAATTTCCCCCAGTCGCCACGACTCGACGAAGCCCGCA
>JBCDAJ010000255.1:0-3224 GCA_039185935.1 Cyanobacteria bacterium P01_F01_bin.56
GCCAATCGAAGACAGATGAAGTGCAAGGTTTTTTGACGAGAGAATGGGGCTTTCAGCGAATTTGCCTTGCACATAAATGCTACTCAAAATGGCTATATCCCTTGCGTGTTGGGTATTTTAGACTTTTTCAGCAGCCCCTACTTAGGGGTCCAAATCGGATGCAACTGCGTCAGTCCTAGTAGTCATGACGATCTGGCGGCCTTGTCAGGCAAAACTGAAATTTAGAAAAGGCAACCTACAGAGACGTCATTTCTCCAACGGCCAAACCATTTAATGAGCTTCACCCACTCGACCGTGAGCAACCTCCCCAAAAATGGCCTGAGGATTGCTGTAGTACTTAAATTCCAACAAGTTACAAAACGGATCTTCTAAAAAGAACGTACGGTGTTCTAGCGGCGAACCGGAAAAGCGACGTTTGGGTTGTTGAAATAGCTTGAGACCTGTTTCTAGAGATCGATTCAGCAGGCTGTCAAAGTCAGCCTCGGCGAGAAAAACCAATCCGAAATGGCGCGGATAGATCCCTTTTTGTGGAATCAGTTCATCTGTGGTGTGAGCCACAATTTGGTGATTATAAAGATTCAGAATGATGGAATTGGCCGCTTCTCGTCCGGCAGTGCAGCCTAGCCCCTCGACATAGAACGCTTTGGTCGTGGGAATATCTGCAACGGGAAAGGCTAGATGAAACAAGACCGGGGCTTGGGTAGGTTCCATAATGCTCAACCAATCAATAACGTTAGCCACGCCAGTGATTCGCGCTTGACGCTTAACCCACATGACGCTTGTCCTCAATTTTAGAAAATCTTCGCCGCAGGATTGTATTGACTGTTAAGGCTCACACACACATGGCGGCAATCTCCCCAGCCACAGCGGTTAACCTACGGCGTGGTTGCCGCTGTTCAGTGAGCAGCTTCTGGCTAAACTCCGTGGGACATCTTTAGAGAAGTAACCGCTTTGTTCCAGTGCGTTTCCCCCTGGGTACTCTAGCTTCTGAGTCCTGTTACGGGAAACACATCGTCAGCAATTAGTTTCTCGGGCAGCGATCGCAACTCGGCCAAACGCTGCAACTCTCTGGGCTTATCGCGGGTTTAGGCAACAGCTTAGGTAATGGTGGCCAGCCAACATAAGGCAACTGCATACAACATTTTTTTGATAAGTCAGTGAAGCTGATCATCGCGAAACCAGAATTGGGATCGCCTTTATGGTTGATCACAATCACTCATGGAATTGATTCAAGTCGACCGCTAAATCTTCAAAAAAACTACACTTACTACATGAAATAAATTTCCTGTAGTAGTAAACAGTTTTGAAGCGGCTAGCTGCATGATTCCAAATAGGGTGCTCTTAAATTTCGCTGCACATTTCAATCTTGAAGTATTAAACTGCTGCAGCGATTTTTCTGATAATTCATAGCATCGTCAGCGATATTTTTTTGATTTGTGAGCTTTTCAGAATGCGAGATTTCAAGACTGAGTTGGTGTGGATGTGCGATCGCTACCGGAGCCTATTTGGCCAAAACGCGCCTGCGTTTGATCAAGCTTTGGTAGAAGTGTTAACGCCGGTTTTAGAGGCGATCTCACAGAGTGATGCCCCTTACCATACCCTGGAGCATGCCTTGCAAGTCATGCGTATTGGGCAACTTATTCTAGAAGGGAAACAGCATCACGATGGTGATGTTTCTCCTCGAGATTGGCTGCACTTTTTGACAGCTTTAGGCTGCCAGAATATTGGCTATGCAAAAGAAATTTTTGAGCGAGACAATGCTTCACGTCATCTCTACTATGATGGCAAATCTAGCTTTATAAAACTCTTTTATGGAGCCACAGGAGCCGCCTTGTCTGAGTGTCATGTTGACCGCAGCAAAGCTTACGTCGCACTCAACGTCATCCATCCCCAAGTCACAATTGAGACAGTGCAGGAAATGATCGAAATGACTCGATTTCCGATTCCTCATCAGTCTCGGTATCAACATAAACTCAACTATTCAGGGCTGTGTCGAGCCGCAGACTTGCTGGGACAAATTTGTGATCCAGAGTATTTAAAGAAGTTACCGGCTCTGTTTCAAGAGTTCGAAGAAACTGGGATGAACCAAGCGTTGGGCTACGCAACGCCAGCCGAGCTACAAGGTCAGTATCCCTACTTTTTTTGGCAGGTCATCTATCCCTACGTGAAAGGTAGCATGCGGTATCTATCGGTCACTGCCAAAGGTCGTCGGGCGATCGCTCAGCTCTATACCAACATTTGTATGGCGGAGTTCAACCAACCACCCTGCGACGTGCCTGTATCTTCTGGAGCGTCACCGGTTAACAGCAGTGAATCCAGGTTTTTACCTTGGCAAGAAGCGGGATTTCTCTTTTTCTCGTAAGCCATGAGCAGGTAGATCCGTCGCGGGCAGCGGGCCTGATTAGTTCTGGCAATTCTGAGTTTCTGGAACTAGGTGCCAGGTCTCAGGGACCAGTGTGAGATGCGGTATGGTGCTAGCAGTTGCGCTCAATCTTGCTTGATGACTCAACCGGCGATCGCTCCAACCTCCGTCATCCCAACTGGTGCCCTGCGACGAGTGCATCACTATGCGTTGAATGTGCAAAATATGGGGATCTCACGCCAGTTTTATGGTGAGGTGTTAGGTCTCCATGAGTTGCAAGGGGCAGAGGTGCCGGAAACGCTCAAGGACTTAGTGGCGCAGGGCAAAGTGGCCAACTTTCGCACGCCAGATGGCACCATTTTGGATCTCTTTGGCGAACCGGATTTAGGGCCACCCCATCCAGACCCTACACAGCAATTTACCCGAGCCAACCACCTGGCATTTGACATTGCCCCTGAGCAATTTGATCGGGCAGTAGCCGCACTGAAGCGCCAGGGAGTGTCTATTGATCATGGTCCAGTGAGTCGCCCGACTGGACGTGGTATCTACTTCTACGATCCGGATGGCTTTTTGTTAGAGATTCGTTGCGACCCGGCTTAAGCGACTGGCGGAGCAGTGCGCAGTCGTGTAAAACTCTCAGAACATGGCGATTTCTGGGTGCACAAATCGGCTTGTTACAGGCGGTTAGGGAGCGGCTTGAAAATAAATTACCTGGACCAGACTGTGGCAGGGGGGATGGGGAGCATCCCACTTTCGACAAAGTATCAACTGGTGAGCTGACCATTCAGGTAAGCACAGCGCAGACTCAACATGGCACTGACCGAGGCGGTATTCCAACGAGCACCCGAAATTTGAAGGCGCC
>JBCDAJ010000256.1:0-3113 GCA_039185935.1 Cyanobacteria bacterium P01_F01_bin.56
AAAATTTCTGCAGCAAAGGTATGAACTTACATCATGCCAGATTCAATCTTCTCCATTCATTAGCCTTAAGGGTTTTTGAACATGATTTTCACCTCAGGACGATCGCCCCAGTGCCGGTGCCTAACGCTCGCTACAAGTACCACCAGTCAGCGTCGTGGCTTTAGGGCGCAATGTTCTTAATGATGTTGAGGGTTCTGGTGTATTGCGATAGCTGAAACAACTGTTCGCTGGCTTCCTGAGCCACTCGCTAAAGTCGTGGCACCGACCCCGAACAGGAGTACACCGACAATGCCAAGTGAAACTAAGCCTTAAGAGTGCATTAGTACAGCGTAAATTAAGCTTTTCACCCTTATTGACGGAGGTTTGATCCCCCAACCCCCTTAAAAAGGGGGCATCCCCATCCAGGGATTGAGTAGCCCCTTTTTTAAGGGGGCGGCGGCAGCGGGGGATCGAACTACGATCGCTGTGCTCCTCAAGGAACTTAGTTTCCAGAGTAATTAGTTAACGCTCCCTTAGCTGCGCCACTCGTATTCTCAAACGGGCAGGTGGTAACGACGCGCAAAATTGGTGACGACTGCTACCGTTGTCTACCGATTCATTCCACAAATTACGGCTCTGCCTGCAGGCGAGTTAATGCCTCCGCAAAGAAATCGCTAGAGACGGCACCGGGAATGAGCCGATCGTTCATGACAAAGGTCGGGGTGCTGCTTAACTGCAGCTCTTGAACCAGAGCCAAATCTCGGGCGATCGCCGTCTTGGCTTCATCGCTGGCGCGATCGCGGTTGAACTGTTCAAGATCTAACCCCAGTTCTGACGCCGTGCGCACATACAAAGAATCACCTAACTCAGCCTGATTGGCGAACAACGCATCATGAAATTCCCAAAATTGGTCTTGCTGCCCGGCCGCCCAAGACGCTAATGCGGCGGGCACCGCCTCCGGATGAATACTCATGAGTGGCAAATGCTTATAAACGAACAGCACATCGGCTGCGTACTCATCCATAAAGGCGTTAACTTCTGATGTCGCACGACTACAGTAGGCGCATTGAAAGTCAGAAAATTTGTACAGCACGACGTCGGCATCGGGATTGCCTTTAGTAGGCGAATCGCCAATCATCACCTCTCGCCCCAAGTCGTTCACCACGTCGGTGACCAAAGCCTGATGCGCGGGTAAGTCTTCTGGTGGGTTGGCCTCGGCAGTTGGCGCTGCGGGAGTATCAGCACCGGCAGGCAAATCATCACTGCCCCGCATAAAACTAATGAGAGAAACCAACAACGCCAGCCCCACTAGGCTAAAAAAGCCCACGCCCAACCATAGGGGCCAGTTTTTGGCTGAGGGACGTCGAGATTCAGTCGAGGTTTTAGAAGAAGGATTGCTCATAATGGTTTTGATGAATGAAAGTGAGCGCGACGGCACGTAAAATCCTAACGATTTTCATACCTCAACCCAATGAGAACCGATATCGATGTTCAAGCAACCCTACAGGGATTCTAGATTCCAGAGTTGCTGCAGGAACATTAACTTGAGAACCAAACGGTAAAATCTTGCTTAATTTAGCGCGATCGCCTGAGAATTTTCTGAGGAAACCAGACGCCATCGAGTTCCTACCCTACAGCAATAGCCCTGCTGTTTGTCATCTGGTGGAAAGTTGCAGCACACTAAATTCGGAAATCGGGGCATGTTGAATGAAGTAGACAGTTATCGGCTTTAACGCTTCTATGTTGTACTTTGGGGCAAGGCTCAGGATGCGAGGCAACATCTTTAGAATTAGAACGGCTGCCGGGGTCCTGCTGACAGCGATCGCTTTATCAGCCGTTGGCTCATCAGTCACGGCTCAAAAATTTCACGAAGTCACGCTTGAGCCGTTATCCCCCGTCATGACAGAAATTGGCGGGGCAGCCTATATGCCGCCCACGCGGTCGGCCTCTCCCCGACCGGTTGAGGGTCCTCTGCGGGCCGTGGTCAATAGTGACGATCGCACCCCTGTACTCAGCGAGAGCTATCCCTGGTCGGCGATTGGTCGGGTAGATTGGCTCGCGGCCGATGGCGTTACGGTATTGGGGGCTTGCACCGGTACCCTGATTGGGCCGCAATTGGTGCTGACCAACGCCCATTGTTTACTCGACCCCGCTACCGACGAACCCACCACGCATCGGATTACATTTCGCCCCAATGTGGTGCAGGGGAACGCAGATGCGACGGCAACTGTGGTGGCTTATGACTACGGTGGCAGTCCTTTTTCTGGCGACACGGCAGATGACTGGGCCTTGTTAACACTCGATACTCCTTTGGGAGAGCAATTTGGCTTTTTAGGCTGGCGTAACGTCAATTTTGCGGATGCTGACACGCTCACTGCCATGGCTGGTCAATTGAGTGTGGTGGGATATTCGGCTGATTTTCCGACAGCGGCGTCATCGGGGTTGGGCCAACCAGGCGAAACGGCCGGATTGAGCGCCGATTGCAGCATCTTGACGGAGCTCTCAACGGGAGAATTTGCCGGTAGTTTAATTCACACCTGCGACACTAACCCTGGGGCGTCAGGCGCACCGATTTTTGCCCTGTTCGAAGATGGCGAATACTATATCGTCGGTTTGCATACCGGCAGCGTATCTCTCTTAGAAAACGTCGCCCTACCCACCGGTGAACAAACGGATGTCTTAAACCGGGGCATTCCAGTATCTCGGTGGGCTGAACAAGCTATCCGCCTGCGCCGGAACGCCGAGTCACAACCGTAATGTTTCCCCGGTCGGGGGTGGGGTGTCAGATAGCAGGTACTGGGTACTGGGGTAGCTTCGGTTCTGATTGTCTCGCCCCCGCTCACCATCAAACGACTGGGGAACTCGGTGTTGAGACTGTGGGCGTTTGGCGAAAAGTGTAAAGGACATCGCCTTAAGCGGTGGGCTCAAAATCAGCAAAAAAGTCTTTGGCCCGAGCATCTAAACCGCGTCTAAGTTAAAAAGTGGAGTTGTGCTTGGCCATCAAAACCTCATCTAACCGCTCCTTGCAAAGGAGCGAAAGCAGACTGTCATTAAGCCTCTCCTTGAGAAGGAGAGGTGCCGCAGGCGGTGAGGTCGGACAAGCGTCAAAACTCCACTTCTGAACCTTGATGAGG
>JBCDAJ010000257.1:0-2803 GCA_039185935.1 Cyanobacteria bacterium P01_F01_bin.56
ATGATTTTGAACTGACTCAATAATCTGAAACGCATTTACTTACGTATCAAAAGAGGCACACCTATACGGATAGTATGTGAGCGTCTGTGTATATACGCAGCTTTTCTGACTGACTTCACGATAACTTTACTCTCTATTGAAGTTAAGCATTGATATATCCTGGCTGCTCAACGTTCTAGCCGTCGCTAATTTCCCTGCGTTGCCGACAAAAATAAATTGAAACTTGGGGTTACCCAGTCTAATGAAGCCCTTGTTTGTTCAAGAGTTCATCGGTTAGGAGTACATAGTTGTGGGATTCCACTGCCATGGCTGGAGTAGTCTTTTTGCCGATTCCCCAGTGAGGAAGAACCCGGTTGTGAATCAAACCGAACCTTTAAACCTCGTTGTCAGGCTTCAACTCGCTTGACATAGAAATTCTGTCGCCATTCTGGCTGCCACCCGTTATGAAATTAGTGCCTAGAACAGAGCATCAAGAAGTGCGATAAGGCGATCGCATTCCTCGACCGTGTTGTAGTGCACCATGCTGATGCGCACCACACCGTTTTGGGACATCAACCCAAGTGTTTGAATCAGACGCAGGGCATAGAAATGACCATAGCGGATACCGACTTTATGCCGGTCAATCTGCGGGGGAATGGTGTCGCTGTTGACGCCATCCACAGTGAACGAAATGGTGGGTACCCGTTTGCTTGCGTCAGCATCGGAACAGCCGATGATGCGCACGTTGGGTTTACTGCGGAGAAAGGTCAGAAGGCGATCGCTCAACGTCTCTTCGTGATGCTGAATCAGGTCAAATGCTTGTTGAATCTGCTCGACCGGGGTCATGGTCACGTCTTCACCCCAATGATGCTGGGCCAGCGCTTGAAAATACTGGGGAATTGCCGTGAGACCATAGCTCAACTCATAGCTGGCACCCCCAGGTTGAAACTTGTAAGGAATGGCTGTTTGGTCGATAAAGAAGTGGTTATACCCTGGCAAATCCAGTAGATGCTGCCGCTTGCCATACAGCATAGCCAAATGGGGACCATACACCTTATAGAGACTAAAAGCGTAAAAGTCCACGTCCAGAGCCTGGACATCGACCAGGCGGTGAGGAGCATAGGCGACACCATCAACGCAAATCAGCGCCCCATGAGCATGCACACGATCGGCAATTGTCCGAATAGGGTTAATCGTTCCCAACACGTTGGAGGTGTGAGTTACTGCCACCAGTCGAGTGCGCGACGTCATCAACGGTTCTAAATCTTCGAGTCGCAGTTCTAGCGAATTGGGGTCAACTGGCCAAATTCGCACCGTTATTCCTTGTTGCTGCAGTTCCATCCACGGGGTCACGTTGGCTTCGTGGTCGCAGTTGGTGACAATGATTTCGTCACCAGGCTGTAGGGTTTGACCCAGGCAGTGCGCCAAGATGCGAAACAGGGCTGAAGTGCTGGAACCCAGGATGACCGTGTCTGGATCAGGGGCATTGATGAGTTGAGCGATCGCGGCAGTACCCTGAGCTACGCGCTCAGACGCCACTTGAGAAACCTCGTAGGAAGCCCCTAACTGCACATTCGAATCGTAGAGAAACTCGGTCATGCGCTCTACCACCGGCTGCAAAATCTGCGAGCCGCCAGCATTATCAAAAAAAGTCCAATTGTGAGCGAGAGCCGGGAAGTGAGACCGCACAAAGTCGAGGTCAAGCAGTTTGGTAGTAGTCAAGAGCTGTTGAGACATATCGCTTGTCAGTAGAGAGCTTGCCTTAATTATGCCGGGTGTTGGGATCGGCCTACTGATGCCGTGCAGCACGCCTGAGCAGCAATTGTGAAGCTGACCTCATGAATACTTGAAATATTTCTATACTCCGCACAACTACCGAGACGATATCTGCTTCCATCGGCCAGACTAAGGGGGTGTTTCTGGGATATCAGTTGGCGCTATGACCTCTCAAAATCTTACTCTTGCCCTAGCTGAGTTACAGGCCCGCATGGTCTGCACCGGCACTATTAGCGACAGCCACCGTCGTGTGCTTTCGCAAGCGCTTGGCTCACCCAATTTAGAAGAGGCTGAGCGGTTGGCCATTGACCGATTACTACTAGGGGGAGGTCGCGATCGCTGCCCCTATCCTCTTAGCAAGTAGGCAAATTACCAGACTCTGGGGAGTGAAAATTTGCCTAATCACTTTTGGTCAATTGGGCTTGTGCCTGGCTCGGTCTCAACTTATCAACGTTTTCAATCTGCTCAACAATTCGGGTGAGTGAAGGCGCTAGCCGCCTTAAATGAACCTGATTACTGCAAAATTGTGCTTCAAATACCTAAGCGCTGATACACCTCATCTAGGTTGCGTAGATGATGATTCGGGTCAAAGCAGGCGTCAATTTCATCTGTAGACAGGTGGGCCTGCACGCGATCGCTGCTAGTCACCAAAGCCCGAAAGTCTCCGCCTGCCGTATTCCACGCTTGATGCGCTAAAGATTGGACAATTTCGTAGGCTTCTTCACGTTGCAAACCTTTGTCCACCAATGTCAGCAACACCCGCTGGCTAAACACAACCCCGCCGTACATATTCATGTTGCGCTGCATGTTTTCAGGGTAGACGAGCAGCTTTTTAATCAAGTTGGTGGTCTCCACCAGCATGAAGTGAATCAAGATACAAGAATCTGGCAGAATCACTCGCTCTACCGAACTGTGAGAAATGTCTCGCTCGTGCCAAAGGGCGACGTTTTCCAACGCCGCCATCGCATTACCGCGAATAATGCGGGCGCAGCCTGTCAACCGCTCAGAGCGAATTGGATTGCGCTTATGAGGCATGGCTGAAGATCCC
>JBCDAJ010000258.1:0-2719 GCA_039185935.1 Cyanobacteria bacterium P01_F01_bin.56
CGATCGCGGAAACACTGCGATCGCAAAACCAACTGCCCCAAGCGCTCCAGATTGCCTTGCAAGGGTTGCGGTGCGATGGGGCCAATCCCTATCTGGCCCATGAATTTGCCACCTGGACGAGTGATCTGGCTACGGGCCTCGATGACACCGCCACGGCACTGGCCGCTAGCATTCTGGGCTTTAAAGCCCGTCCTTCCTTCAAGGATTATCAGACCGTGCAAACCCTGGCGGGGGCGGATTGGTCAGTGGTACAGACAGATCTCTTGGCCGCTCTGCGCACGCTGCAAAACTGGGGTACCGAAGAGGCGCAGGTTGTGATCTTTTTACACGAAGAATTGTGGGCAGACGCGATCGCGATCGCCTCAAAGTTGAGCAGCTATCACGGTCAGCTAGTGCTCAAGGTGATGGATGCCGTGGTTGCTACCCACAGCCAGTGGGTCATTGACAATGCTCGTCCTCGTGCCGATTCCATTATGGATGAGGGCAAAGCCAAGTACTATCACCACGCAGTAGACTGGCTCAAACGGGTAAAAACGGCCCATCATGCTCTGGGCCAAGCCACCGACTGGCAGCAATACCACCGCCAACTCAAAGATATCCACGGTCGTAAACGCAAGCTCATGGGCCTTATGGAACAAGCCCGTCTGTGAATCAATCTGACGCCTAAAACACGGCCAAAATCAAGGGCAGCAGCGACTTACACACCGTCACCAGATTTGACGCCTCCGTCAGCGGCTCAGTAATGGATCGCAGATTAGCCGCTGCTCGCTTAGCCATTCGCTGCATGGCGTTTTCCTGGGGCTTAGTTCCGGCCTCTGCCAGTTTACCCACCTCGCCCAGCGCCTCTTTTTTCTCCACCTCGCTGAGTTCAGTCTCGGCTTCAATGGCGGCCTGCAACTCCGTGAGCAGAGCTTTGAGACTGTGCTGGTCGGCACTGGGCGCGGCCTCCGGTAGCTGATTAATTTGATTGCTGACCTGGCCGCTAATTTCACCCAGGTTGATGACGTTGCCCTGCAGGTTGTCGCCCGTATTGACGAAACTGCCGTCCGAGGCGGCAATGTTGGGATTGTTGCTGTGATTCATGGCGGTGGTATTGACGTTGAAAGTGTTGGTCGTGGAGCCAGGCTTCAGCAAAATGGCTTCCAAGGTGTCGGCGCGTTTACGCTCCCCTGCCAGCAGTCCCTGAGTTCTCGCCGCCTCTAGTTTAAGCGCCTGCAGCTCGTCAAAGGCTTGCTCAAACTGTCCTTTGTCCGTGTCGGTAGGAACCGCGATCGTCACCAGCATATCCTCACCTTTTTTCTCAAACCCCTGTACGGCATCTTCAGGCAAATCGTAGTCGGCCATCAACTGCGCCAGCGCCTCTTTAAAGACTTGGGGATGAATGCCCTGACGAATCAAAATCTGCACCGTGTCGAGCATTTCTTTGAAGAATTTCTCGAAGTCGCCGGGTTGGAACACCTTGTCAGGATGGTGGGGACGGCGCTCACGACTACCACGACTGTCGGGCTGAGCTTTGAGAAAGACATACTCGCAGTCCACGTCTTTGAGAATGGTCGTTTCGTCGATGTTCCAGGCTTCGAGGCAAGCGCCAGTCAGATGCGCCCCAGTGAGGTCAGTGCCAACGCACTGCGCTTCGGTCAGGTTGGTACCGTGCAGTTCTGCCCCCTCCAGGGTTGCGCCGTTGAGGTTGGCCCCTTTCAGATTAATGCGGTGGAGCGTAGCTCCTGCTAAATTAACGCCGCGTAGGTCAGCTTTGATGAAATCATGATCGACGCCGTTGAGGGTGACGAGCAAATTGCGAACGCTGGGATCTTGTAGGTTACTAGTGCCGAGGCGGGCGCGATCGAGCTCTTGGACATGATGCCAGCGAACCTGGATCAGAATAGTGGAGCGCTGACTAGAATCAGCAAGATTGAGGTGTTTAAGCGTGGCGTGGGCAAAGGATGCCTTGGTCAGATCGGCGCCGCTAAAAGTGGTGCCCCCTAAGGCCGCAAAAGCCAGGCCAATGATACGAAGATTGACAAACTTGGGGTCGTGCTGACGAATACGATGATTAATATACAAAGAGAGAAAAAGCCAGCGACAGCGACAGCGACGCTCATGCTCCCGAGGGCTTTGACGGTGAATCCTTGGCGAGCGATCGCGAAAAAGGTAACAGCAACTAAGAAAATACCGGCGATCGCCGCAATGAGAAAATCTGTCTCACCCTCAATGCCCCGTTGCAGATAATATCCCAATAAGCCGCTGCTGTAACCCTGTAAAAAGCTCGCGAGCACTGCTATCACGATAATCAAGCAAAATTGCGCTCCTACCCAGCGTCGCTGCAGTCCGCCATAAGCATGGCAAAAGGTCACCTTTTGCAAGTTGGCATCCAGAAATCGCGCACTACGAATATCGGCTCCGTTAAAGTCGGCTCCCGACAGGTCGGCTTCGCGAAAGTTGCAGCCGCGCAAGACAGCCCCGCGAAAGTCGCGCTCGCCAGCAGCGTATAGGCGCAGCACGCCTTTAGCTTTGAGGCGTTGAGCGTGGTATTTGCCGCGATCTGACATAAAAAGAAGTCGGAATTAAGAGAAGTCGGGTAACTGCCAACGTTCGGTATCTTCTGGGCAAGCTTGTGCTCCAGTGCTAGTGTTCATCTATGACGCTGAATGAAGCCAATGAGAAGATCCTTGCCCTTGAGCAAGAAAACCAGTTGTTGCGCGAGCGACTAGCTGAGTTA
>JBCDAJ010000259.1:0-2655 GCA_039185935.1 Cyanobacteria bacterium P01_F01_bin.56
ACTGGCGTTGCGAAATTGATTCGTCCTCGTAAGCCTTGATAATTTTGCGACGGAAGTCGATAGAGTAAGCTTTCATCTCGGTTTTTTGGGGCAATTCAAGTAGTATTAAGTGTACCTTACCAGGCCGGGAATGGCTATATATCCATAATTCAAGTAGTCAAGATATTCATAATTCAAGTAGTCAAGATATTCATAATTCAAGTAGTCAAGCAACTAATGAAGCGCATTCTGAAGGGGACTAAATCCCGCTTTGTCGCTACCTAATGACAAATCCTCACCGGCCACTTTGGAATAAGGGGCAACAATACCGACAGCTGAGGACTTTTAGGAACTCGGAACTCTAGCACCATAATCGTGATAATAATGGCGATGATGTCATCTCCAAAGGCTTCTAGCCGTTCCTTATTCATCTCGCAAATCCTTTACTTAGGTTGCATTATGGCGATCCAATTAACTGAAACCTGGCCCCATCTCCCCCTTGAGGCCTGGCAGGATACCTACACGACCTTGCACATGTGGACTCAAATTGTCGGCAAAATTCGGTTGGTGCAAACTCCGTGGATTAATCATTCCTGGCATGTGGCGCTGTATCTCACCGCTTGGGGGCTCACGACTGGCCCCATCCCTTTCGGTTATCGGATTTTTCAGATGGATTTTGATTTTATTGAGCATCAGTTGCGTATCACCACCAGCGAAGGACACACGAAAACCATCGAACTGCGACCCCGCTCAGTCGCTGACTTCTACCGAGCGGTGATGGCGGCTTTGGCAGCACTGGACATCACTGTCAAAATCAACACACTGCCGAACGAGGTGCCTGACCCGATGCCCTTTGAGCAGGATGATACCCATCAGGCTTACGATGCCGAGTATGCTAATCGCTGCTGGCGAGTCTTGTTGCAGTGCGATCGCGTATTTCGTGAATTTCGCTCTCATTTTTGCGGCAAAGTCAGCCCCGTCCACTTCTTTTGGGGCAGCTTTGATCTAGCCGTCACCCGATTTTCGGGAGAACCCGCACCAGAGCATCCTGGTGGGGTTCCTAACCTGCCGGATGACGTGGCTAAAGAAGCCTACAACCAAGAAGTGAGTAGTGCCGGTTTTTGGCCCGGTGCTGGGTTAGGGTATCCCGCATTTTACTCCTATGCGTACCCCACGCCGACAGGGTTCAAGGATGCGCCGGTACAGCCAGAGCAGGCATTTTTTCACACTGAGCTGGGGGAATTTGTCTTGCCCTACGAAGCGGTGCGTGAGGCCGAACAGCCCGATCAGCTGCTGCTGGCATTTCTACATAGCACCTATCAAGCCGCCGCTAACGCCGCTAACTGGAATCAGGCGGCTTTACGACAAACCCAGTTCAAACCGGCATTGTCTTAGTGCGTCAATCAGCCAAGTGGCTCGTCATTGTGGATAGAGCCAGCGCCGAAATAGCTTAGTCAATCGCGGCATCACCCCATAGGTCAGGGTCAACACCACCAGATAGGTTGCGATTAAAGACGCCAACAATTGTGGCAAAACCTGAGTCAACAGCGGCAGCAATATGGGATTAAACAGATTCACCGTGACAAACACGGCCAAGGTCGTCAAGAGGGCCATTTTGTAGCGAGCCGGCGTACCCTGTACGGCCCTGCTCGGTAACGTAAACCAAGTTTCTAAACCGGTGAGAATCTGAATTTGATTTTGCTTGGCGATAAAAGGCTGGGCTTTATCTAACCACCGTTGCCGTTCTTCTGAGTCCAACCACCGCTTGAGATTGGTGTAGCAGTCAAACTTGAGAATAATCACAAACTCAACGCAGATGCCCGCTTCGGGACGAATGACCGTGATGCCCATATGCCCCGGAAATTGCCGGGCCGCTTCAGAAATGTCTTGCATCCAGCGTTCGTAGTCGGCCTGGTGCCGACCGGGAACACGCTGAGAAATCACAGCGGTCACGGGTTGGTCGTCATCGTGACGAGCTTTAACAACTCTGATGGAAGGATAAGCGTTAGAAGCGGCCATGGGTCAGGGGGGTAACGGGGATGAGGAAGGGGTTTGGGGTTCTGGGTTCTGGGTTCTGGGTTCTGGGTTCTGGGTTCTGGGGGTTTGGGTATCGGCGTTGTGGCAAACAGGGGCGTGTTCTCGCAGCCGTGATCACGGCTGCATCGGTAATTGCTCAGGCTCGATCAAAGAGGAGAATCTCTCCACCCATATCGGTTGAAAGGTTGAGTGAGCGATCGCCGCCAAACTGAATGCTATCCCCCTTGCGCAGTTCCTTTTCATTAAGCAAAATGATGCCTCTGGCAACCTGTAGCCAGCCATATCGATTTACCGGAGACATAGGTAATGTAATGCTCTGGTGCCCAAAGTCGCTGTGTACAGGTCCACATCTTGAAAGTCTTTAACTGCGCTATCGCGGTCATCTTTAGCGGCAATCAGCGTCAGCCTGCCTTGTCGTTCTGCTAACGAAAACTCTCGGGTCGTGAACTAAACAAACGTGGGATTCGTCATCGGCATCTGATGAATCAGGTGATGCATGATGCAATGTCCCTACTGTGACCACCCGAAAGCCCATAAGCACGACCGAACGAGCAAAGGCAATCAACGCTTCAAATGTCCTCAATGTGGCAAAACCTTCACGGAGACCCTCAACACCATCTATTATCGACGGCAGGTCAC
>JBCDAJ010000260.1:0-2552 GCA_039185935.1 Cyanobacteria bacterium P01_F01_bin.56
CGATACGGAAAACTTTCGTAAATGCCTTGGCGAAATTCGTGCAGCGTTTCAAGATGATCTGACATGAGTGGTAGAGCATGACGATTGATATCCTCTACCACTTTCCTGCTCTTCAGGTACTCTTATTGTCCAAAGTCAAGAATCTGTGGACTGCTTATGCCCAAACTGCCGCCCAAAGACTATGTGAAATCGGTCGATTGGCCGCCGCAATTGACGCTCCAGCCGATTGGCTGGGTGCGATCGCCCTACACCGAGCGGCATGGTACGCCTAGGCAGGCGCAACTTTCTGAAACCCCGGCAGACTATGAGCCCGCGATCGCCCAAATTGAACTATTTACCGACGTGGTGCCGGCCATTGCCCTCAAAGATTTGGCTGGCTTTGACTATTTGTGGGTGATTGCCTGGCTGCACCTCAACCAACATTGGAACCCGACCGTCATGCCGCCGCGCGGCCCCCGTGTGCGTCGAGGCACGCTGGCCACGCGGGCCCCCCATCGCCCTAACCCGATCGGTCTTAGCGCTACTCGAATTCTGAAAATTGAGCATCCGGTGATTCACGTCGAGGGCATCGATTTTTTGGATCGCACGCCAGTGCTGGATATCAAGCCCTATGTGCCTTATTGTGATGCTTGGCCGCAGGCCAAGGCCGGATATGTAGATTTGGCAGAAGCCGCGATCGCGGCGGAAACTGACATTTTTGGGCAAGCGGGGCATCCTCTGCGCCCACCCTCACCCTCGGCGTAACTGACAGTCATTCTCATTATGGAGGTTTCACGTTAAGGTAGCAATGGAACTTTTAATAAGTGACTCAATTTGTGATTAAGTCTCGTTGTCCGGTGCCGCCGGAACAGTTGCCTATCAACCAATACGAAGATATGCGCGACTCCTGGTTTTATGCTTGGGGTAGCCGCAGCCTAGCAGGATACCTCAAGCCCATCGCTATTTTATGGGGGCTCAGCTGGGTGGTCACTGGGCCGATGGTCGGCGCGAGTTATGCACCGGGGCGCTATCCTCTACCCTTTGGGTTACTGGCAATCGCGGCAGCGCTGATTTTGCCAGGGCTCGCGTTGGTGCAGCTTTATGTTGGCTGGTTGCACGTTGGCCAGCGGTTGCAGCAGGCGGCGGTGCCTTACGAAGAGTCTGGCTGGTATGACGGGCAGGTGTGGCCCAAACCCGAAGAGGTGCTGAACCGCGATCGCCTCATTATGGACTATCAAGTCAAACCCATCTTGCAGCGAGTTCGTAATACATTAGCTCTCCTCTCGGCGCTTGGAGTCACATTAGTCGTGGTTTGGAAAGTTCTGTAATTCGTTGCGTTTATGACCTCTGTATGTCAGAGTCTTAGCCATGACTAGGGTTAAACGTTATCAATCTCCTGAACTCGAAATTCAGCTGCTTCGAGAAGGCATCATTGAGTCGGTGCATATCGGTCATGCTGTTGTCTGTGATAGCCGCGGTCGCATGTTATCCGTGGCAGGCGATGCTGAAACTGCGACCTTTATTCGTTCTTCCTTAAAGCCCTTTCAGGCGCTGGCAGTGGCGGCGGCAGGCACGCTGGAGCGATATGGGTTAGATGACCGTGATTTGGCTATTATGTGTGCCTCGCACCAAGGCCGTATCGAACAGGTTCGGCAAGCCTTTCACATTTTATGGAAGGCTGAGCTAGAGCCCCATCAGTTGCAATGTCCAACGCCAGAAGGGAAGCAGAGCCCTTTGGAATACAACTGTTCAGGTAAGCACGCTGGCATGTTGGCTCTATGTCAGCAGCGCAACTGGCCTTTAGAAAGTTATCTGCATCGTAATCATCCCCTCCAGCTATTTATCTTGAACACAATGGCCGAGCTGTTGGGCATGCCCGCCGACGAATTTATTAGTGCCCATGACGATTGCGGCGCTCCGACCTATCTCATGCCCCTGCGTCAGATGGCCGTCTTGTTTGCGAAGTTAGCTTCTGGCGACAATTTAGAGATGGAGCGGATTGTGCGAGCGATGACCCATCATCCAGACTTAGTGGCAGGCCCAGAAGCCTTTGATACGGAACTAATGCAATTGACTGAAGGAGCCTTGGTGAGCAAATCGGGGGCCGAAGGCATACAGTGTATTGGTCGGGTGGGGCAAGGCATGGGACTCGCCATCAAAATCCGGGATGGGGCCAAGCGAGCAAAGTCTGCCGTGGCTGTGCATTTGTTGAAGCAGCTCGGTTGGGTCTCGCCTGATGCCGCTGAACAATTAGCCGAAAGTTATATGATGCTGGGCGCCTACAAGCGGTTAGATGTACAAGGTGATCTCGATTTGATGTAGGCCACAAAGCCGCATTAAGCGATCGCCCCAGAACTGCTCGGTTTCTAGGAAACCGACTGTCATCATCGGTAGGGAAATATCGCATCTTGCGGCATGGAAATGCCGGCTAGATAGCAGCGATTATCTTGAAAGTCAAGGAAACTGCTCAGAATATGACGGTCGCAGACTTCAAAAGGGGGTCTCAGGCTGGGGTATAGCGAGCCGTGACGAGTGTGTCTTGCCACGGGGTGCGAGACTTCAGCATGGCATTC
>JBCDAJ010000261.1:0-2202 GCA_039185935.1 Cyanobacteria bacterium P01_F01_bin.56
ACCCTGAGGCCTTAGCAGCAGCGACTGCGGACGACTTTGAGCGGTTACATACCCTTCATTGGGGCATTGAATGTTTTCACCGGGCTGGGAAACAGTTGTGTGCCCTCAAACGCTTTCGGGTGCGCTTAAAGGAAGCTATTCACACCCATATCTTCTGCGCCCTACGCGCCTTTATCGAGTTGGAGGTGCAGGTCTGGCAACAGCAGTTAGGCAATTGGTATGAGCTACAACGTTCTCTCTATCAAGACGTGGCTCGACAGTTCATCCGCCAAGCACCGCTGAGGGGGAGGTCCGCTTGAATTATGGGTTTGGTGATTTTGTCAATGCGTAAGTCCTGTTCTATTAACATTCTGCCGCGATAGGCAGGAAAGCCAGAGGGTTTATGGGGAATCCTAACTCGCTGATTTGACCGGCAAGGATAATTAAGCCAGGTTCCGGTTGCTTTTAAGGAGCCGGAACGGTTGTTAGGCTGACGGCCATACAACTAAAGCACTAACAAGCCTGTTGAAGCTTATCAGCACCTTGAGAGTTTGATAAACGGGCGAGGAGGGATTCGAACCCCCGACACCGTGGTCCGTAGCCACGTGCTCTAGTCCACTGAGCTACACGCCCTTACAGGAGTTAAATGGTAACACAGTCTATGGCGCAAAAATAGCAATCTTCTATGACTCAGCCCACAAATACCTCGAAACCCCTGACCCACCTGAATGAGCAAGGGGAAGCCCACATGGTTGACGTATCGCCAAAAGTTGCCACCGTGCGAGCAGCAATCGCAGAAGGGCGAATTCAAATGTCTTTAGCCACGCTGGAACAGATTGAGCAGGGGAATAGTCCCAAGGGGGATGTGCTTGGAACCGCGCGGCTGGCTGGCATCATGGCGGCCAAGCAGACAGCATCGTTAATTCCCCTCTGTCATCCCCTGCCGCTGAGCCAAGTGCAGGTGACGATTGAGGCGGAGCGATCGCTGCCGGGATACCGCATTCAAGCCCTCGTCAAAACCAAAGCAGAAACGGGGGTAGAAATGGAGGCGCTGACCGCAGTCTCGATCGCCGCGCTGACCCTGTATGACATGGCAAAAGCCTTGGAAAAATCCATGTCGATTCAGACCATACGACTTTTGCAAAAAACTGGGGGCAAGTCAGGAGACTACCAGGCCAACCTCTAGAATAAAGAGGTGAACTGTTTGGATAAATAACTTATGCCGCCTCGTTGGCCTCGAAAACCTGATCGTCGCGATCCTGACTTTCGTAAATTGGATGACCGGATGACCTTTGCCGTGCATGTGGCAGGTTTTACAGCGGTCAACTCGGGACTCTGGTTTGTCCATCAGATCAATGAAGCCTGGGTGCCCTGGATCATTAAGGTGACGCCGATCTGGTTTATCGTGCTCGCGATTCATGCCATCTACATTTTTGCGATCGCAGATTATTCCGATGAGTACATCATCGAACCAGAGGATGCGCCCGAAGAAAGTGGCTGAGATCGCGACGCGACGCGTCTTGGTAATGGCTGCAAGTTTTCAGGAAATCAACCCATGTATGACTCTCCTCCAGCTGAAACGCTAGAAAAGCTCGCTGCCAACATTGGCGAAGCCGTCTATTTGGATATTGCCAAATGGCATCTGTATCTAAATGATGCCAAGCTGCATACGCTGGTGGCTCAACGACTGTATCCATTAGTGGTCGGCGATCGCCTTGGCGAAAGCGACGTCACGGCAGTGCTGCGAGACATTACCGTGCCGGTGGCGGGGGGGCGTCAGCAAATGCCCCTGATGGATTTAATTCCCACAGGCTGTATGGGCGATTTACTGCGAGTCTTAGCAGACTTTCAAGATCAAATGTAGGGCGCGTCATCAATTCATTCTAGAAACCTGGTGGATGCCCATTAGCCCGCCCGCCCTGAGCATTTGGCTAGGGCTGAAATCACCTCTGGGCAAAGAGTCTGACTCTAATTGATGACAGCCCTTAGGGTATTGCTAAAGGCCGTCGCCGATGGTGAACGTCACGCGAGGGATGCTCAGCTCGCTGATGGTGCTTGTTGCCACCAATCGTGTAGCGTGTCACTTTGCGGGTGACAAGGCGAGTCTAAAGTAGGCTGGACAAAGCTTTGAGAAAATAGAGAGGCAAAAAAATAGGGAAGCTTTCAGGCCTCCCCCAATAAAATATGTTGCCTGCATCATACCAAAGTACGCTTCGGGCACAC
>JBCDAJ010000262.1:0-2069 GCA_039185935.1 Cyanobacteria bacterium P01_F01_bin.56
CAGTCTTTCAGCCTCAATAAGTAAATATACTCATTGAACAGGCATTTTGGCCTGAATCCATATCTAGTGCTTATTCTTCTAAGAAGCCCTTGTATATGGGACTTGACTATTTCAAGAAATGCTTAACCTGTCAAGCATCAGCCAGATCAACATTTACCGCCTCTACAAACCGATTATTCAAGCCGCCTTGGCGGCTTGGCAGGAGGAACGACTCTATTTAAATCTGGATACCTCGCGCTTTTGGGATCAGTATTGCTTGATCCACTTGGCGATGGTGTATCGGGGCCGAGTCGTCTTACCGCTCACTTGGCGGGTGCTGAAGCATGAGAGTGTTTCCGTCTCCTTTCGCGACGATACGTCAGATGCTTATTGAGGCCCCTCCTGACCTGCCCGTTGGGGTCAACATCACACTCCTAGCAAACCGAGGCTTTGGGCATACGGAACTGATGCAAATTGTGACGGGGCAATTGGGTTGGCACTATCGCATTCGGCTCAAAAGCACGACCAGGGTTTGGCGCGCTCACAAAGGCTGGCATCAACTTAAGGACTTTCACTTCGCTTCTGGTGAGGTCCGGTGCTTTCATTACCTCAAATTACACAAGACACTGTGGTACGGGCCAGTCCACTTCATCTTTGGGCAGAATGACGTCAATAGCGAATTCTGGGCGATTGTCAGTAGACCTCTTAGAGCGCTCCAAGGAAAAAGTCATCCGTCAGCTAGACAGACATGGGAGCGATTTCGACAAACCACTTTTCTAGCCCTGGCAATCGATGTCGTTTCACTGTGAGTTGCCTCATGGCCTGTGGAGTGAGTTTGAGGCCAGTGTGGTCAGTCTGTGTGACCAGATTAAGGTGGGATGATGCACCTTGAAAGTCCGCGATGCAGCACCGCGGAGCCCCGTTTCGACTGAGTCCAATAGGTGGTCCCGCCAGTGCTGTTCGAGTCCACCAAAGGTGCGCACCACGGGGTAATATTGGCTGTGATACGGTGGCTAAAAGGCCCATTATCGGCATTAATCAGCCAACGACGGAGATGATGAGGACATCGTGCTTTGAGCTGTGGCCACTCGTTTTCCCAGCAATCCACAATTACCTCGACGGTCAGTTGGGAACGCACAAAACTCAGCTGCCGGTCGTTGGCGGCGGGCCGCAAAATACCGAATGGCGGCAGTCTGTCAGGCGGCTTAAAGTCATGGTCAGCCGCCGGCATCGGCCCCCGATTTTTTCCCCACGGTCGTAGTCGCCGATGTTGATCGTTGCTTGGGCGTTGATGGAGAGTCGTCATGTGTGCTCATCGGCATCGGCGGCCTGATTGCGGTGGTTGACTGCGGCAAAAATCGCCTCGCTTTCAGCAATCCCCTTTTGAAGCTGGATTTGGGCCACCCGCTTGAGGTGATAATCCAACTGATTCAACCGTTGCCGAAGCACTTCCTCAGTGGGTAACTCGGCCTCTTGGTAGCCTTGTCTGGGCAAGCAGTTGACGGCGGCCGGCGGCGGCACTGAGGCGGGTAGAGCGTCGCGACTAGTTACGGACGGGGCGATCGGCGTTTGCAGTTCTGTAAGGGCGCGGCGGTCATTAAGCAACTGCGCCCTTGCGGGCCGCAGTTCCAACCCAGTTCCTGTTCTGCTTGGGCTTGAACACCAGAGGCCAACGCTTGCGCGACTTGCGCCATCAATTGACGGCGGTCTTGGTTTATCGCCTAGAGAAGCATTAGCTTTAGGTTTAGCAACTCGATAGTGTTCTAGACTCTGAGTCGAAGTTCTTAGCCAGAATGTCGTTCTCGATCTGAGTTGCTACGGCTTGTGCTCTTTTTCGTCTTCTAACGCCATCCTTGAAGCCATCTGCCGTTAGTCCAGCGTAACTTTAGATACCTGCCATCTCTAGCGACTGTTGGATGTATGGTGGCCATGATTTGAGTGATCCTCACTTATAGCGGTGTGCGAGCTTATGCAGTACGCTCATTTGTACTGTTCTGGTAGCCCCTATGCGTCCCCACTCCGCCGATTTACGTCAGCGCATCGTCACCCTTTACGAGCAAGGAGAAGGGTCGATTCGGCAACTCGCCAAG
>JBCDAJ010000263.1:0-1835 GCA_039185935.1 Cyanobacteria bacterium P01_F01_bin.56
CAGTCAAGCTCACCTCAAGGCCAAAATTCTCGACTTCATCGCCTACTTCAATCGCACCATGGCTAAGCCCTTCAAATGGAACTACACGGGCAAGCCTTTGACTTCATAATCGCTATGCTCATTTATGCCATCGAGTACTAGTCTGTCTGCTGGCGATCGCTGGGTCGCAGGTTTATTAGCCGCTGGCGTGACGTTTGTTACTGGATACACTGTGGCACGGGTATCTCTGATGTCTACCGGCCAAGATACATCGGTTGCGGCTCAGCAGAACGTCATCCCTCATGAGGGTGAACTCTGGAGCGGGTTTAGCGAACGATTTTAAGAGAGTGTGGGGCCCACGCCTAGCGCCCCTTGCGTTTCCGGAATTTAGGAAATGTAAGGGGCTATGACTATTGGGGGATTTATCTCACTGATTGCTCTACGGAACGCATGAAAGTTGCGACTGTACAAGTACGGCCCTCATTTATAAACCCGAGAGGTTGTCAGCAAAACCTGTCGTTGACGTTCCCTAGCGAGAACAAAGTAGGCATGATGTGGGCTCACTGCGACTCTTTAAGCGGCGCTTAGACTAAAGTCCTTCATTTAGAAATCGGCTGGCAGGGGCTTTCATCTACATTGCCATCATTTGAGTGATGCAGCGGCGATTGGCCTGAGCTTTTTGCCTGCTCCTATTCTCCGCATGCCTTCAGACTAAGGGCGTTTTGACTGGAAATTAATCAAACCCTTTGGCTACAGCGGCAAAAATTTCGAGCGGTTCAGATTACACAGTCTGATTGACTAGTATTTTTTGCTGTGAGGGCGGAGTCAATCTATGTAGAAGCATGAAGGTGTTTGCTAAAGCTTTTCTAAAGCTTATTTCTGAGTTAATGGCCTTTGGCTATGGTTGAGCAAGATGCCGTTTAGTACGTTAACAGTATGAGTTCATTTGATATTAGCGATCGCGACTACGACTTCAAGTTAGGCGAGTATATCGGTCGCGGGTGGGAAATTTTTAAGACCAATGCGTTGTTCTTTATTGGTTTCACCCTGATAACGTTTGTTGGCTTAGGAATTCTCTCAGCATTGCTGCCGGCCCCTTTAGGAAGTGGTAATCTTGAGGACGGTCAAGCTGGACTTGGCATCGTCGGAAATATCTTACTCAATCTATTAATTCCTGGCATTTACATGGTTGCGTTTCAAATTGCGCGCAATCGTCCTACAGCCTTTGGCGACTTTTTTCAAGGCTTCAACCGTGCATTACCTATTTTGGTATTAGCGCTTGTCAGTGGTTTATTAGTTGTTGTAGCTTCATTGTGTTTGATACTGCCCGGTATCTATCTAGCAGTTTCTTATATGTTTTCCTTGCCATTGCTGCTAGATAAGAATTTAGATTTCTGGCCTGCGATGGAAACGAGCCGCAAACTCATTACCAAAAAGTGGTTTTCATTTTTTGGCTTCGCAATTGTGCTGGGTTTAATCAATATTGGTGGGTTGTTATTGATCGGTATTGGTTTCTTTGTAACTTTTCCACTAACCATTTGCGCAACAGTAGCCGCTTACGAAGATATTGTGGGTCTTAATTCTGTGGCTGACAGTTAGTCCTGGTTGACTGACAAAAGTTCAGTCAGGCTGATACTCAAAGGAGAGCACCTTAAACTCCAGTTGTTGTGATGTACTGCGGTACTGCCTTCTCGACGCCATGGCGGGTTGAGGATCATGATTGCCCCGGAATGGGACGTCACGGAGCAAGCGCCAGCCTTCTTGCCATGCCGTTTTGACCCACTCCGTGCCAATGCGAAAATAGCTGTTGCCGCGAAACCAATAGGTATCGACCCACCGTCTGCGCCCGGCATCCA
>JBCDAJ010000264.1:0-1514 GCA_039185935.1 Cyanobacteria bacterium P01_F01_bin.56
CCGCGTCTAAGTTGAAAAGTGGAGTTATGTTTGGCCATCAAAACCTCACCTAACCGCTCCTTGCAAAGGAGCGGAAGCAGACTGTCATTAAGCCTCTCCTTGAGAAGGAGAGGTGCCGCAGGCGGTGAGGTCGGACAAGCGTCAAAACTCCACTTCTGAACCTTGATGAGGTTTAGCAAGATTTATACGTTGTTCTGAGCCTCATTAGCACAGCCGACTTGCCGATTGACCAGTCGCCCTAAATATCATCATCGGAGGCTTCAGAGGGCGGACTTTCCGGCTCGCTCGTTAATCCTGGGAGAATGCTATCCAAGCTGGAACCACCGGTCTCTAAATCACGGATGACCGGGGCGGCGGTTTCGCGTTCGCCATTAAACACTGCTGACAAAGCATCTGGGAGGTTGGCCGCCATCGCAATGCGGTTAGCGTAAACCAGAATGACTCGCGCCAAAATGGGCAAGCTGTTTTGCTCGGCTTCTAGGTATAGCGGCTCAACGTACAGCAGCGATCGCTCAATGGGAATCACCAATAAGTTGCCTTGAATGGCTCGTGACCCCTGGGTATCCCACAGAGAGATGCGCTGAGAAATCGCGGGGTCTTGGTTAATCCGCGCTTCGATTTGTTCTGGACCAAACACCAAGCCCTGCTTGGGAAAGCGATATAGCAGCATGTCACCATAGCGATCGCCCGTCGAGCTGGCCGCCAGCCACGCCACCAAGTTGTTCCGCTGGGCCGGCGTAAAGGGCCGCAGTTGAATAAAATCTTCGGCATTCTGATCAGGTAACCGCATGATCAGGTAATAAGGTTGGATCTCTTGCGCCTCGTTGGCATAAATTTCCGTGGGTGCCCGCCACTGATCTTCCCGGTTGTAAAAGACTTGCGGGTCAGTCATGTGATAAGTCATCAACTGATTAGACTGCACCTGAAAGTAATCTTGGGGATAGCGAATGTGGCTTAAGAGCGCCGGTGGCATCTCGGCAACGGGGTGAAACATCCCCGGTAGCAGCCGACTCCAGGTTTCGATGATGGGATCAGCCGCATCGGTCGTAAAGAATCGGATGGCCCCGCTGTAGGCATCGATAACGACTTTGACTGAGTTGCGAATGTAGTTGAAATCATTTTCCAGAGAGTCAGAATAGGGATAGCGATCGCTCGTCGTATACGCATCAATTACCCAGTACAGATGGTTCGGCTGGGCCTGAGTCGTCTTGACATCGGCAGCGCCATTGCTGCCCCACTGCTCACTGTCATCGCCAATATCGGCAATGACTAGATAAGGGTCCGTATCAAACCGCAGGAAGGGCGCAATCGTTTGCACGCGATCGGTAATACGGCGGCGATAGAGCAACCGAGTCGACGCGTTAAAGTCCTCAGTAAAGAGCATTTTCCAGTCTTTGAGATGCCAGGCAAAGAGTAGCCGCGTTAGGGGATGCGCAATCGAAATGCCGCGATTGCCGTCATAGGTGTTGTAAGCATTGTCGTCGCCGCTGGGAAAATCCAGCTCTTGCACCTCG